>NZ_JBWHZP010000005.1:0-271696 GCF_056323165.1 Streptomyces sp. 3-6 | reverse complement strand
CGACGGTGGCAGGAACAAGGACCTCGACAATCCTCATTCTTGCTGGTCAGAGGCACTTTCTGCGTTTCTGATCAACCACTGGACAGGCCACCTCGTGAAAGCACGAGGCTAGCGCCAAGCCGAAGGCGAGACAAGCGAATCCGAGGAGCAGGGGAACAACAAACACGAAAAATTTCTTTTACTGTGCTCGGGCTCGGAGGCCGCCAGCCCGAGAAAAGCTATTTCCCGGACCGGCGGCACAGGGTTCTTCCTCTACTGCATCTGAGCCGCATCGAGCATTCCCAGGTGTGTATTTTACGCCCGTTTCCACTCCTGCTTCGATGCCGACTCCGTCACCCACTTCAGTGGCCCACACGGGCTCGCCCTTGCTGTTCCTCCCCCATGCTCCGTTCATATTGAATCCGGAATCATGTCCGGCAACGACTCCGAAAATGTAATGGCCGGAGACTTCTTTGTCCCGACCCCAACTCCTGAGCTGGTCGAGCGAGTCGGCGTTGCTGATAAGCCCTGTGACGTCACCCGACAGTCCTCCGCCGACACCGGCAAGAGATACTGAGCGCTTTTCAACCTATCTCTGAAGTGCGGCAGTTGGGCTGACACCATGGTGAAGCCCCTGGTAGATGGGTTTTCGACCAAGAGAACCGTCTCCACCAGAGGCTTCACGTGCTTGTCTACCCGTCGGGCGTCGACGTGTCCAGCTCCGCCCCCCGTCTCCTCACGCAGCGGTTGCGGCGGCATCGCCGTGCGATCGGTTCCCGTTGGCGGCGCCTGAGTGCCGGCCGCCAGGCCCTACTGACACTCGCCCATCTGCGGGTGGGGCACACGCACGCCCAGCTCGCGGCCAGGTTCGGCGTCGGAACCACGACGGCCTACCGCTCTGTCACCGAGGCTGTCCAACTCCTGGCCGCCCTCGCCCCCAGCCTGGCCGACGTGGTGCGGACTGCGTCGATGAAGGTGTTCCTGATCCTGGACGGCACGCTGCTGCCGATCGACCGCATTGCCGCAGACCGGCCGTCCTGCTCCGGCAAGCGCAAGATGCGGCGGGCGACCTCGCGCAACACCTCGGAGGCGTGCGGGTGCAGCTGGACCTGATCAATTTTTCCTCGCATCACCTTCCGCACGTACCGGAAGCCGTACGACGGCTTGCCCTTCGGACGGCCGGCGGCACGGGTCTTGACGGTGGCGTCACGGTTCCTGCGCTGGATCGCCCGCAGTTCCATCTTCGCGCCCAGGCTTCCATGGTGAAGCGGTTCTCGTCGGCGGGGTCGTCGAGGTTCCAGACCCCGTCGTGGCCGTACGTGACGAGCATCTTCTTCTCGTCCCGCATCTTGCAGCCGGTGTTCAGGCAGTCGACGACATTGCGGCCGAGCCGGTCCACCGCTGCCGCGGCCAAGCCGTCGTACGGGCCCCTTTCGTCACGGAGCCACGGGCCCAGGCTGGGGCGGGTCACGGGATCCGTGGCGCCGGAGACCTCCCAGTCGTCCGCCCAGCCGATGATGTGCGCCCCGACGGATGCGGCGGCAGTGAGCACGTTCTCGCGCTGGCGCTCAGGCGAAGACGTCGCCGACTTCACGCGCGACAGCCGCCGCTCTCCGAGCAGGCACTTGCCGCATCCGTCGCAAGGACGCTCGGCCGCATCAAGGTCCGTACCGCGCCCTTCTTCCCGTTCAAGCACGCATGGCACGGAGAAGCGGCGGCACACGCCCCGGCTGGACGCTCTCCGTCAGCCGAGGAAGCTCAGCCGCACCTTGCGGTCGGGGTTGTCCTTGTTGGTGTCGACCAGGCACACCGATTGCCAGGTGCCCAGTTCGAGGCGTCCGCCGACCACCGGGAGCGTGGCGTGGGGCGGGACGATGGCGGGCAGGACGTGGTCGCGGCCGTGGCCGGGGCTGCCGTGCCGGTGCTGCCAGCGGTCGTCGTCGGGGAGCAGGGTGCGCAGGGCGGCGAGGAGGTCGTCGTCACTGCCGGCTCCGGTCTCGATGACCGCGATGCCGGCGGTGGCGTGGGGCACGAAGACGTTGAGCAACCCGTCGCGGCCGGCCGCGGCGTCCCGCAGGAACGTCTCGCAGTCGCCGGTGAGGTCGACGACCCGCTCCTCGGAGCCGGTGGACACGGTCAGGACTCGGGTGGTGAAGGTGGCGGACATGCTCTCCATCCTGACCCATGGACGGCTGCGTACTCCGCAATCGCGGCACGGTAACGGCGGCGCGGCACGGTAACGGCGGCGTGGCACCGGGACGGTGACGCGGTGCGGGTCGGGTCCGGGGAGCGGCGGCGAGGGGGGTGGGGGTGGGGCTGCGGGGCCATCGAACGGGAGAGGGCGCGCTCGCCGGCGGAGGGGGCCGGTGGGTGTCGCTGCTGGGAAGATCCACGCGCGGCGCAGCGTTAGTAGAAATGTGAACGATATGCGTGAGGTCGAGGTCGCCGTCATCGGCGCCGGGCAGGCAGGGCTGTCCGGCGCGTATCACCTGCGGCGCACCGGCTTCGAGCCGGAGCGCGACTTCGTGGTGCTGGACCGCTCCCCCGGCCCGGGCGGTGCCTGGCAGTTCCGGTGGCCGTCGCTGACGTACGGCAAGGTGCACGGCATGCACGCGCTGCCGGGCATGGAGCTCACGGGCGCCGATCCGGAGCGACCGTCCTCCGAGGTCATCACGGAGTACTTCGACCGCTACGAGCACACCTTCGGCCTGCGGGTGCGGCGCCCGGTGGACGTCCGGGCCGTGCGGGAGGGGCGGGACGGACGGCTGCTGGTCGAGACGTCGGACGGCACCTGGTCGACCCGGGCGCTGATCAACGCCACCGGGACCTGGGACCGCCCGTTCTGGCCACGCTACCCGGGCCAGGAGACGTTCCGGGGCCGCCAGTTGCACACGGCCCAGTACCCGGGGCCGGAGCCGTTCGCAGGGCTGCGGGTGGTGGTCGTCGGCGGGGGCGCTTCGGGCACCCAGCACCTGCTGGAGATCGCGCCCCTCGCGGCGGAGACCACCTGGGTGACGCGGCGGCCGCCGGTTTTCGTCGAGGGCCCCTTCGACGAGGAGGCGGGGCGTGCCGCCGTCGCCCTCGTGGAGGAGCGGGTGCGGCAGGGCCTGCCGCCGCGCAGCGTCGTCTCCGTGACGGGGCTCCCCCTGAACGACGCGATCCGCCGGGGCCTGGCCGACGGCGTGCTGGACCGGCAGCCCATGTTCGACCGGATCACCCCGGACGGGGTGGCCTGGACGGACGGGCGGCGGGTGGCGGCCGACGTCATCCTGTGGGCGACCGGGTTCCGTCCCGCGGTCGAGCACCTGACCCCCTTGCGGCTGCGGGAGCCGGGCGGCGGGATCCGCGTCGAGGGGACCCGGACGGTCGCCGACCCCCGTGTCCGCCTGGTCGGCTACGGCCCGTCCGCCAGCACCGTGGGCGCCAACCGGGCCGGGCGCGCGGCCGTGCGGGACATCCGGCGGCTGCTGGAACGGGAGCGGGCCGCCGCGTGACGCCCGTCGGGGGAACGTCGGAGCGGGAGCCGTTCACGGCCTGAAGGCCCGCCGGACAACCGTCGGACGACCGCCGGAAGCAGGAGCCGGTCCCGCCCTCACGACCGCACCGCCGGACACGCGCCGGACAACCGCCGGACAACCGCCGACCACCCACCGAACGACCGCCCGATGCCGGAGCCGGCCGTGGCCCGAGCGGCTCCGGCGGCCGGTCCGCTGCTCAGCTCTTCTTCTGCTCGGCCGCCTTCTTCTGCTCGGCGTTGAACTCCGCGACGTTGCGCTGGTGTTCCGCGTAGTCGGCGGTGAAGCGGGTCTCACCGGGCCGCACGGTGACGAAGTACAGCCAGTCCCCCGGCGTGGGATTGATCGCGGCGCGCACCGCCTCCTCCCCCGGGTTGTCGATCGGGGTGGGCGGCAGCCCCATGCGCTCGTAGGAGTTGTAGGGGCTGTCGATCTTGGTGTCGGTCGCCGTGGTGCGCAGTGAGGACCTGTTGAGGGCGTAGTTGATGGTGGAGTCCATCTGCAGCGGCATGCCGCGCTCCAGCCGGTTGAAGATCACCCGGGCCACCTTGCCCATGTCCGCCTCGGTGGCCGCCTCCGCCTGGACGATGCTGGCGATGGTGACCGCCTGGTAGACGTTCATCGCGTTGCGCTGGGCGCCGGCGGCGATGGGGGCGCCGTTGAACTTCTTGTTGGCCGTGTCGACCATCGTGGACAGCAGCTTCTCCGGGGTGGCCTTCTCGCCCAGCGGATAGGTGGCCGGGAAGAGGTAGCCCTCCGGATTTCCCTCGGCCTCCTCCGGGAGGCTGAGCTTCGCCTTCGGCAGGGCCTTGCGCGTCGTGCCGGCGGGGAGGGCGAGGGCCTTGTCGACGGCCGCGTACACCTGGCTCGCGCGCCGGCCCTCCGGGATCACCAGGGTCGTGGGCCGGGATTCCCCGTCGTCGCCCAGGGTCAGCAGCGGCACCGCCACGGCGGTGCCGGCCACGACGGCCCCGGTCACGACGAGGGCGAGACGGCCCCGGCGCGTCAGTCGGATCGTGCTCCGTGGCGGAGTGTTCGTCTGCATGCGGGCACGGTAACCCGCGAATCTCCGCAAACCTGGCATATCGTCATCTTGTCGGCTCCAGTTGGGCATCCCGGCGTACCAGGGCGGCGTAGCGCCCGTCCCGCTCCAGGAGTTCGCGGTGGGTCCCGCGTTCGACGACGCGTCCGGCGTCGAGCACCACGATCTGGTCGGCGCCCCGGACGGTGGACAGCCGGTGGGCGATCGTGAGCGTGGTGCGGTTGGCCGACAGCGCGTCGATGGCCTTCTGCACGGCGGCCTCGGTGCGGGTGTCGAGGGCGCTGGTGGCCTCGTCGAGGACCAGCACGGGCGGATCGCGCAGGATGGTGCGCGCGATCGCGAGGCGCTGCTTCTCACCGCCGGAGAACCGGTGGCCCCGTTCCCCGACGATCGTGTCGTACCCGTCGGGCAGGGCGGCGATGTGGTCGTGGATCTGGGCGGCCTCGGCGGCGGCGCGCAGTTCCTCGTCGGTGGCGTCCGGCTTGGCGAAGCGGAGGTTGTCGGCGACCGAGGCGTGGAAGAGGTACGTCTCCTGGGACACCACACCGACCGCGCGGGCCAGCGTGTCGAAGTCGAGGTCGCGGACGTCGACGCCGTCGAGGGTGACCCGGCCGCCGGTCACGTCGTACAGCCGGGGCACGAGATGGCCGAGTGTGGACTTGCCCGCCCCGGTGGAGCCGACGACCGCGAGGCCGGAGCCCGCGGGGACGGTGATGTCGACGCCGTCGAGCACCGGGCCGCCCTTGCCGTCGTAGCCGAAGGTGACGTTCTCGAAGCGGACCTCGCCCTTGACGCGGTCGAGGCGGACCGGGTCCTCGCGCTCGGTGATGTCGACGGGGAGGTCGAGGTACTCGAAGATGCGCTGGAACAGCGCGAGCGAGGTCTGGATCTGCACGCCGGTGGACAGCAGGCTGACGGCCGGCCGGAACAGGCCCTGCTGGAGCGAGACGAAGGCGACGATGGTGCCGATCGACACCTGCGGCCCCCCGGCCTGCAGGGCGATGCCCGCGGTCCAGTAGATGACGGCGGGCATGGCGGCCATGACGATGGTGATGACGGCCATGCGCCAGCGGCCGGCCATGTTCGACCGCACCTCCAGGTCCACCAGCCGCTCGGACTCGTCCGAGAAGGCCCGGGTCAGGGAGTCGGAGCGGCCCATGGTGCGGCCCAGCAGAATGCCGCTGACGGAGAGCGACTCGGTGACCGTGGCGGCCATCGCCGCCATCTGCTTCTGGCGCCGCGTGGTGATCTTCCGGCGTTCGTCGCCGACCCGGCGGCTGATCCACACGAACAGCGGCAGCAGCACCAGGGTGACCACGGTCAGCCGCCAGTCGAGGGCGAGCATCGCGACGACGGTGGCGACCACGCTGGTCACGTTGGACACCAGCGAGGTGGCGGTGGACGTCACGGTGGCCTGCATGCCGCCGATGTCGTTGGCGATGCGCGACTGCACCTCGCCGGTGCGGGTGCGGGTGAAGAAGGCGAGCGACATCCGCTGCAGCCGCCCGTAGACAGCCGTGCGCAGGTCGTGCATGACCCGCTGGCCGACCGTCGTGGAGATCAGCGTCTGCAGCACCCCGAAGACGCTGGTGAGGACGGCGCCGGCGATCATGCCGAGGGCGAGCAGGCTGAGCAGCCCGGTGCGGCCCTGCGGGAGGGCCACGTCGAGGATCGCCTTCAGCAGGAACGGGGTGGCGACCGAGACCAGCGACGCCGCCCCGACCAGCAGGCCGACGACGGCGAGACGGCCGCGGTAGGGCCGGAACAGCCGCAGGATGCGGCGCACCTGCCGGGGCTGCTGCCCGCCGTCGGCGGGTGGGGTCCAGGCGGGCTGGTGGTCGGGGTACATGGTCTCCTTTCCCCGTCTCTCTCCTCGGTGGTGGCCGTCCCGAGGCGCTTCCGCAGCCGCGTCACCGGGCCCGTTCATTGTTACCACGTTCATTGTTACCTGTATTCACAATGAACGACGTCCTGATAATGTTCCCGCATGACCACCCCCGACCCCGACGCCCGACTGGCCGAGCAGTTGCTGCGGCTCACCCGTCGGGTCCACCGCATCCAGAAACGCCATCTGGAGCGGCGCGAGGTCGGCGTCACGCCGGCCCAGTCCCGGTTGCTGCGGACGCTCGCCCACTACGACGCTCCGCCCCGGATGGCCGACCTGGCCGAGCGGCTGGAGGTGGTGCCCCGCGCGGTCACGACGCTGGTCGACGGGCTGGAGGCGGCCGGCAAGGCGCGACGGGTACCCGATCCGGCCAATCGCCGGGTGACCCGCATCGAACTCACCGACGCGGGCCGGGCCGCACTGCGCGAACTGCACGCGGCCCGCCGGGCCGCCGCCGAGGAGATCCTCGCGCCGCTGGACGACGGGCAGCGCGCGGTCCTCGGCCACCTGCTCGACGCCCTGGTCGACGGAGCCGTCACCCCACCCTGCCACGACACCGCGGGCTGACCGCCGCTCGCTGCCCCGAGGGAGACGGGCACGCGGCCCGCCGGTTCCGGACGGTGCCGCGCAAAACCGCTTGCCCCGCCGCACGCTGCGGGGTCAACCTGTCACGGTTTGCTGCCGCCCTTCCGGACGGCGGGCGCTCCTGTCCACCACGACCGACGCACGTCGTCCGGTTGCCTCACCCGCACCCTTCGTCCACCCGCACCCGCACCCGCACGGGTCCTTCACGCCGGTCGGCACCCGTGTGCCGCCTCGGCCAGGCCCCAGCGCCACGGCCCGACCCCGACCGCCTCCCCGCTACCCACCGCCACAACCCGACCGCGTCGACCGTCGGCTCCCGACCGTCGACCCCCTACCGCTGACCGCCGACCGCCCCGAGACGAGCCACTGACGACGTCATGCAGATCCACGACCTCCCCTATCGCGATCCCGGTGTGCCCGACGCACGCTCGGGTCCCCGTTTCCTGTGGTGGCTCTTCCGCAACCAACTGGCCGGGCAGGTGAAGGCCCTCGCCTGGGGGCTGATGCACTTCGCCGCCGTGGCCTCGCTGCCGTTCGGTGTCGGCCTCGCCGTCCAGGCCGCCGTCGACCGCTCGGGCACCGGGCTCGCACGAGCGGGCGGCCTGCTGGCGCTGGCCGGGATCGGACTGGCGGTCGGCGACACCTTCCTGCACCGCGCCGCCGTCACCAACTGGATCACCGCCGCCGCCCGTGTCCAGCAGCTGCTGGCCCGCAGGGCCGCGGACCTCGGCGCCGCTCTGACCCGGCGGGTCGCCGCCGGTGAAGTGGTCGCGGTGTCCACGGGCGACGTCGAGAAGATCGGCTGGTTCGTGGAGGCGCTGTCCCGGTTCACCGCGGCGGCCGTGACCATCGTGGCCGTCTGCGTCGGCCTGGTCGTCCACCAGCCGGCACTCGGCGTCGTCGTCGCCGTCGGACTGCCGGTCATGGCGCTGGCGGTGCTGCCGCTCCTGCCCCACGCCACCCGGCGGGCCGACGTCCAGCGGGAGAAGTCCGGCCGGGCCACCGAACTCGCCTCGGACACCGTGGCCGGACTGCGCGTGCTGCGCGGGATCGGCGGCGAGGAACTGTTCCTCGACCGGTACCGCCACGCCTCCCAGGAGGTCCGGCACGCCGCCGTGCGCAGCGCCCGGATGTGGTCGCTGATCGCCGCGGTCCAGGTCCTGCTGCCCGGGCTGCTGCTGATCGCCGTCGTCCTGTACGGCATCCACCTGGCCCGTCAGGGACGCCTCGCCGTCGGCGAACTGATCACCGTGTACAGCTCCGTGATGCTCCTGGCGTACCCGCTGCGCCACTTCGAGGAGATCGCCATGGCCTACTCCTTCTCCCGGCCGTCGGCCGACCGTGCGGCGCGGGTGCTGTCCCTCCGGCGGCCCACCGACACCGCGGGGACACGGCCGGCCGAGTCCCCGTCCGGCGACCTGTACGACCCGGAGACCGGGCTGCTCGCGCCCGAGGGCCTGCTGACGGCCGTGGTGTGCGGGGACCCGGACGCCGCGGGACGGCTGGCCGAACGGCTGGGCGGCCACGCCGCTCAGGACGGTGCCTCGGTGCTGCTGGGCGAGGTCCCTCTCGACGACCTGCCGCTGGACGCGGCGCGGGCCGCCGTCCTGGTCCAGGACAAGGACCCGGTGCTCCTCTCGGGGAGCCTGCGGGACCTCCTCGACGTGCCGGCGGGCGGCCGGGTCGCGCCGTCGGCGGCCCTGGACGCGGCGCAGTGCGCGGACGTCCTGGCGGCCCTGGCTCAGGGATCGCACGGCGTCGAGGATCCGTTGGAGACGCGGATCACCGAGCGCGGACGGTCTCTGTCGGGCGGCCAGCGGCAGCGGCTCGCGCTGGCCCGCTCCCTGGTCGCCGACCCGGAGGTGCTCGTGCTGGACGAGCCGACGTCGGCCGTGGACTCGCACACCGAGTCCCGGGTCGCCCGGGGCGTGCGCGGCCTGCGGTCCGGGCGCACCACGGTGGTGTTCGCCTCCTCCCCGCTGCTGCTGGACCGGGCGGACCGGGTGGTGTTCCTGCACGAGGGGGCCGTGATCGCCTCGGGCCGCCACCGCGAACTGCTCGGCGCCGAGCCCCGGTACCGGGCCGTGGTCACCCGGGAGACGGAGCACCAGGCGGGGGCCGGGGTGCAGCCCGGGACGCGGGGCCGGGACACGGCCGGCCTCCGGGCCTGCGACGCCGGGGAGGCCGGCCGTCCGGTGGGCCCGCGTGCGGAGACCGGCGGGGCCGGGGTGGCGCGTGCGGAAACCGTCCGGAGCGGGGACGCGGTGGCGCGTGCGGAAACCGCCCGGGGCGGGGGCGGGGGCGGGGGCGGGGACGTCGACGTCGAGCCGCCGCGGCCGGACCGGCTGCGCGAACCGCACGGGCCGGCAGAACGGGAAGAGGGGCCAGCAGAACGGGAAGAGATCGAGGAGACGGCATGATCGGCGTCGCACCCCCCGCCCACGACCCGGCGGCCCCCGCCACGGCGGGCACCCTGCCGGTGGGCGCCCCGGCCACCGTCCGCGCCTACGTGGGCGAGCTGCTGCGCCGGCACCGGCGGGCCTTCGTGGCACTGATCACCGTGAACACCGTCGCCGTGCTCGCCTCCATGGTGGGGCCCTACCTCCTGGGGCGGCTCGTCGAACGCGTCCCGGACCCGGCCCTCGATCTGCACCTGGAACGCACCGCCGCGCTGTTCGTGACGGCGCTGCTGGTGCAGGCGTTCTTCGTCCGGCAGGTGCGGTTGCGCGGGGCCGTGCTCGGCGAACGGATGCTGGCCGATCTGCGCGAGGACTTCCTGGTGCGGTCCGTCGGCCTGCCGCCCGGCGTGCTCGAACGGGCCGGCACCGGCGACCTGCTGTCCCGGATCACCACCGACATCGACCGGCTCGGCAACGCCATGCGCGAGGCCGTGCCGCAGCTGGCGATCGGCGTGGTGTGGGCGGTGCTGCTGGGCGGCCTGGTCGTCACGGCGCCCGAACTCGCGCCGGCCGTCCTGTTGGCCGTGCCGCTGCTGGTGGCGGGCTGCCGCTGGTACTTCCGGCGCGCACCGGCCGCGTACCGGTCCGAGGCCGCCGGGTACGCCGCCGTGGCCGCGGCGCTCACCGAGACGGTGGACGCGGGACGGACCGTCGAGGCGCACCGGCTCGGGGAGCGGCGGGTCGCGCTGTCGGACCAGCGGGTCAGGGAGTGGACCGCCTGGGAGCGCTACACCCTCTGGCTGCGGTCGGTGCTCTTCCCCGTGGTCAGTCTCACCCACGTGACCGTGCTCGCCTCGGTCCTGATGGTCGGCGGGGTGCTCGTCCTGTGGGGCTGGATCGGTGTGGGCCAGCTGACGACGGGCGCGCTCATCGCGCAGATGCTGGTGGATCCGGTCGGGCTGATCCTGCGGTGGTACGACGAGCTGCAGGTCGCGCAGGTGTCGCTGGCCCGGCTGGTCGGCGTGCGGGACATCGAGCCCGCCGCCGGCGACGCCGGGCTCGTTCCGGAGGGACGTCACGTCAGCGCGGACCGGGTGCATTTCGGGTACCGGGAAGGCGTCGACGTGCTGCGCGAGGTCTCCCTGGAGGTGCCGCCGGGCACGAGACTGGCGCTGGTCGGCCCGTCGGGCGCCGGCAAGTCCACCCTGGGCCGGCTGCTGGCCGGGGTCTACGCGCCCCGGGACGGTCGGGTCACTCTCGGCAGCGCCGAGCTGGCCGGCATGACCGCCGAGCGGGTCCGGACGCACGTGGCACTGGTCAACCAGGAGCACCACGTCTTCGTGGGGTCGCTGCGCGACAACCTGCGGCTGGCCCGCGCGGGTGCCGGGGACGCGGAGCTGTGGGCGGCGCTCGGCGCGGTGGACGCGGACGGCTGGGCCCGTGCGCTGGACGACGGCCTGGACACCGAGGTCGGCTCGGGCGGGTCGGCGCTCACGCCCGCCCAGGCCCAGCAGATCGCGCTGGCGCGGCTGGTGCTGGCGGATCCGCACACCCTGGTGCTGGACGAGGCGACGTCGCTGCTCGACCCGCGCGCGGCCCGACACCTGGAACGGTCCCTGGCCCGGGTCCTGGACGGCCGGACGGTGATCGCCATCGCGCACCGCCTGCACACCGCCCACGACGCGGACGTCATCGCCGTGGTGGAGGACGGCCGGATCAGCGAGCTGGGCAGCCATGACGAGCTGGTCGCGGCGGACGGCGCCTACGCGGCGCTGTGGCGGTCCTGGCACGGGTGACCGCCGGGGGCGGGGGCGATGCGGGACGGGGGGGGGCTACGGGGCGGGGGCCATCCGGGACGGGGAGGTTCCGGACCGGGTCGCTCCGGAGCCGGGGCAAGGGCACTCCGGGGCAGCGGTCCCGGAGTGCCCCTGGGGCCGGGACGGGAAGGCCGGTACGGGGAGGGGCCCTGGGCCGAGCACCCGGCCCGGCCGGGTGTGGGCGCTGTCCGGGGGCGGCCCGGCCCGGAGGTGGGCGGTGACCGGGAACGGCTCGGGCGGTGGGGCCCGCCGGCGCGTGCCGCTGTGCGCGCGGTCAGGGGCGGCGGCGCGGCCCCGCGGGCCGGGGGACGCTGCCGCCGGGCCTCGCGCGGTCCCGGATGACGATGCGGCAGGCGGGCTCGATGGCGGTGCCGAACCGGTGAGGCCACAGCCGACACGGCACGGTTCCGGAGCGGGGCAGGGCCGCCGCTGCCGTTGCGCGGTCCCGGAGCGGGGTGAAGGCTGGAGACAGGAGTCGGGCACCGGCTCGGGGAACACCCTGGATCCCGGCGGATCCGGGAAGGGTGGCACCGGTGTCCCGTACGAGGGCGGTCCGGTGCGGCCGCGGCGGGAACGCGGGCGGCCCGTCCCCACCCCTGGAGGTACCCGTGAGAAGCGCCGAAGGATGGGGAGACGACGTCTACCAGCCGGACGCGTCCGACATCCAGGACGACGCCGGACTCCTCGACGCCGAGGACACCCTGGTGGACGACGGTGTCGACGACCCCCTGGACCGTGGCTGGTCACCGCCCGAGCGGCCCTGGGCCGTGGAGCAGAACGGCGTGACGGCGGAGGAACGCCGCCGGGGCGAGACCCTCGACCAACGGCTCGCCGAGGAGCTGCCGGAACCGGCCCCGCCCGGCGGCGACGGTCTCGGTGACTGGGAGGACGGCGACGGGGAACTCCTGGACGACGAGGTCGGCGCGGTCCGCTCCGGCCGGCTGGTGGCCCCCGACGAAGGGGCCCACGAGGACGAGGAGGAGGCCCTGGTCGCCACGGACGTCGGCATCGACGGCGGGGCCGCGTCCGCCGAGGAGGCCGCCATGCACGTCGTGGACGAGGACGCCCTGCCCGGCTGATCCGTCCCCGGTTCCGGCCCTCCGCCGTCACCGACTGCCCACCGCACGTCGACCGCACGTCGACCGCTCGCTTCGTACCCGTACCTCTCTCCCGGACCGGCCGAGCGCCTGTCCGCGACGCCCGAGGAGCATCCATGCAGCAGGACAAGCACCCCGACTACCACCCCGTCGTCTTCCGCGACCGGGCCGCCGGGTACGCCTTCCTGACCCGGTCGACCGCGACCAGCGAGCAGACCATCGACTGGGACGACGGCCAGACCTATCCGGTGGTGGACGTGGAGATCTCCTCGGAGAGCCACCCCTTCTACACCGGCAAGGCCAGGACGGTGGACACGGAAGGGCGCGTCGCCGCCTTCGAACGCCGCTACGGCGGCGGCCAAGGCACCGGCTGAGCGGCGGCTCGCCACCCGGAACACCGCCCCGCCCGGGACAGCCAGGTGCCCCGCCCGGGACAGTGCCTCCTGCGGGCCCCTCCGCGCCCAGCACCCTCCGTGCGGGACCCCACGCGTTACGTCCCGCGTGGGTCCGGGCCGCCCGTCTGGTCCGGGCCGGGCGTGTGGTCCTGGCCGGGCGCCGTTCCGCGCGGGGCAGGTCCGGCCCGGGTGGTTGCCGTCCGTCGTGGGCCGCCGCCCACGACGAGTCCGTGGGGCCCGCGGGTTCCCGGAGGGCGGACGGACGGGCGGGCGGACGGGGAGCGTCGGATGACGGCGGCGGCGTCGGGAACGTCGGGGAGGTCAGATGAAGTTGAGTGCCGCCGCACCGCCCACGCCGCCGAGCAGCATGAACGCGGGCATCAGCACCTTCAGCTCCACCCAGCTGCCGGCCCGGAACCTGAGCGCCTTGGGCGGGCCGACCGGGTACCAGCGCTTGCGGCCCACGGGTATGGGCCACAGGATCGGGCAGCCCGAGACGGTGAGCGCGTCGCCGATGTCGTGCACGAGCGCGCCCAGCACGATCGGCAGGCCGAGCCACAGGTACTCCTGGCCGGGTGCCGTGAACAGCCAGGCGGCGCCGTTGCCCGGCTGGTCCAGGATGTCCGCGATGATCCACGCGCTGGTCCCGGCCAGCAGCCACACCAGGACGTCGCTGCTGGAGCCCCGGGTGGCCCGCCACAGCAGGCCCTCGATGGCCAGCACCATGTGCACGAACAGGATCGCCAGCACCGCCCAGCGGCCGCCGTAGATCGCCAGGGCCGAGGTGCCGGTGCCGATCAGGACGGCCCACAGCCAGGTGTGGGTGAGGGTCCGGTGTCCGCCGGTACGGCGGGGGTCGCCCTGTTTCTTCGTCGCTTTGTAGACGGCGAAGGACAGTTTGTCGACGATCTCGCAGAGCCATCGCGACAGCGGTCCGAACGCCCGCGAGATGGTGGCCGCCTTGTGGTCGAGGTCGGGGGCGAGTGCGGCTCCCGCGCAGATCAGCGCACCGGCCAGCAGCACCGGCCAGGGCATGGGCCTCCCGGCCGCGGCGGTGGCCGCGCCGACACCGAGCCAGGCAGCGGCGCCCGACAGTGAGTGTGCTGGTCCCATCATCGCCGTGGCCCGCCCCATTTCTTGTACTGTGCCGCCCCGTTGACCCGGTGCGTCGACGTCCCCTCGGCGGAACAGCGTAGCCTTCGCGATCTTCGGTCCCGCATCCGATTCCCGCATCGGGTGACCGGGCAGGCAAGATGGGTGCGTGACCCTCATCGATCAGCTGCCGACGACCGCCGACCCCGACGCCCTGTACGAAGCCTTCGAGTCGTGGGCCGTCGAGCGCGGTCTCACGCTCTATCCGCACCAGGAGGAGGCGCTGATCGAGGTGGTCTCCGGGGCGAACGTGATCGTCTCGACGCCCACCGGCTCCGGCAAGAGCATGATCGCGGCAGCCGCGCACTTCGCCGCTCTGGCGCGCGACGAGGTGACCTTCTACACGGCGCCGATCAAAGCGCTGGTGTCGGAGAAGTTCTTCGAACTGTGCAAGATCTTCGGCACGGAGAACGTGGGCATGCTGACCGGCGACGCGTCCGTGAACGCGGACGCCCCGGTCATCTGCTGCACCGCCGAGGTGCTGGCGTCCATCGCGCTGCGGGACGGCCGCCAGGCGGACGTGGGCCAGGTCGTCATGGACGAGTTCCACTTCTACGCGGAGCCGGACCGCGGCTGGGCCTGGCAGATCCCGCTGCTGGAACTGCCGCAGGCGCAGTTCGTGCTGATGTCGGCGACGCTCGGTGACGTCTCCTTCTTCGAGAAGGACCTCGCCCGGCGCACCGGCCGCCCGACCGCGGTGGTCAGGTCGGCGACCCGCCCGGTCCCGCTGTCGTACGAGTACCGCTACACACCCCTCACCGAGACGCTCACCGACCTGCTGGCGGCCCGGCAGGCACCGGTGTACATCGTGCACTTCACCCAGGCGCAGGCCGTGGAGCGGGCGCAGGCGCTGATGAGCATCAACATGTGCACCCGGGAGGAGAAGGACCGGATCGCCGAGCTGATCGGCAACTTCCGTTTCACCACCCGCTTCGGCCGCAACCTCTCGCGGTACGTCCGGCACGGCATCGGCGTCCACCACGCCGGGATGCTGCCCAAGTACCGGCGGCTGGTGGAGAAGCTGGCGCAGGCCGGCCTGCTGAAGGTGATCTGCGGTACCGACACGCTCGGCGTGGGGGTCAACGTGCCGATCCGCACGGTGCTGTTCACCGCGCTGACGAAGTACGACGGGAGCCGGGTGCGCACCCTGCGGGCCCGGGAGTTCCACCAGATCGCCGGGCGGGCCGGACGCGCCGGCTTCGACACGGAGGGTTTCGTCGTCGCCCAGGCGCCGGAGCACGTCGTGGAGAACGAGAAGGCGCTGGCCAAGGCGGGCGACGACCCGAAGAAGCGCCGCAAGGTGGTGCGCAAGAAAGCGCCCGAGGGTTTCGTGGGGTGGACGGAGCAGACCTTCGAGAAGCTGATCGCCTCTGAGCCGGAGCCGCTGACGTCCCGGTTCCGCGTGACGCACACGATGCTCCTGTCGGTGATCGCCCGCCCCGGCAACGCCTTCGAGGCGATGCGCCGGCTGCTGGAGGACAACCACGAGCCGCGCAAGCAGCAGGTGCGGCACATCCGGCGGGCCATCGCCATCTACCGCTCGCTGCTGGACGGCGGCATCGTCGAGAAGCTGGACACGCCGGACGCCGAGGGCCGGATCGTGCGCCTCACCGTGGACCTGCAGCAGGACTTCGCGCTGAACCAGCCGCTGTCCACGTTCGCCCTGGCGGCGTTCGAACTGCTGGACCCGGAGTCGCCGTCGTACGCCCTGGACATGGTGTCGGTGGTGGAGTCCACGCTGGACGACCCGCGTCAGATCCTGGCCGCCCAGCAGAACAAGGCGCGCGGTGAGGCCGTCGCCGCGATGAAGGCGGACGGCGTCGAGTACGAGGAGCGCATGGAGCGCCTCCAGGACATCACGTACCCGAAGCCGCTGGAGGAGTTGCTCTTCCACGCGTACAACACCTACCGCAAGAGTCACCCCTGGGTCGGCGACCACCCGCTCTCGCCGAAGTCCGTGGTACGGGACATGTACGAACGGGCCCTGTCCTTCACCGAGTTGGTGTCGCACTACGAGCTGGCCCGCACCGAGGGCATCGTGTTGCGCTACCTCGCCAGTGCCTACAAGGCGCTGGACCACACCGTGCCGGACGACCTCAAGTCGGAGGACCTGCAGGACCTGATCGCCTGGCTGGGCGAGATGGTGCGCCAGGTGGACTCCAGTCTGCTGGACGAGTGGGAGCAGCTGGCCAACCCGGAGACGATGACCGCCGAGGAGGCGCAGGAGAAGGCCGACCAGGTCAAGCCCGTCACGGCCAACGCGCGGGCCTTCCGGGTGCTGGTGCGCAACGCGATGTTCCGCCGGGTGGAGCTGGCGGCGCTGGACCGGGTGGACGAACTGGGCGAGCTGGACGCCGAGTCCGGCTGGGACGCCGACGCCTGGGGCGAGGCCATGGACGCCTACTGGGACGAGTACGAGGAGCTCGGCACCGGGCCCGACGCGCGCGGCCCCAAGCTGCTGCTGATCGAGGAGGAGCCGGAGCACGGGCTGTGGCGGGTCCGGCAGATCTTCGACGATCCCAACGGCGACCACGACTGGGGCATCAGCGCCGAGGTCGACCTGTCCGCCTCCGACGCGGAGGGCCGCGCGGTCGTGCGGGTCACCGCCGTCGGCCAGCTGTGAGCGCGGGGGCACACCACCGATGACGAATCCTGCCGACAGCCTCGTCGCCCTGCTCGACCTGGAGCGGATCGAGGTCGACATCTTCCGGGGCCGCAGTCCCGAGGAGTCGCTCCAGCGGGTCTTCGGCGGCCAGGTGGCGGGCCAGGCGCTGGTCGCCGCGGGCCGCACCACGGACGGCGACCGTCCGGTGCACTCGCTGCACGCGTACTTCCTGCGCCCGGGCCGTCCGGGGGTGCCGATCGTGTACCAGGTGGAACGGGTGCGGGACGGCCGGTCGTTCACCACCCGCCGGGTCACCGCGGTGCAGCAGGGCCGCACGATCTTCAATCTGACCGCCTCCTTCCACCGGCCGGAGCCGGCCGCCTTCGAGCATCAGGTGCCGCCCGCCCGGGAGCTTCCGGAGCCCGAGTCGTTGCCCACGCTGGCGGACGAGCTGCGCGAGCACCTGGGCGAACTGCCGGAGCAGTGGGAGCGCATGGCCCGCCGTCAGCCCTTCGACATCCGTTACGTGGACCGGCTGCGCTGGGACCCGGACGAGGTCAGGGACGCGGAGCCGCGCAGCGCCGTGTGGATGCGGGCGGTCGGCCCGCTCGGCGACGACCCGCTGGTGCACACCTGCGCCCTGACCTACGCCAGCGACATGACACTGCTGGACGCCGTGCGCATCCCGGTCGAGCCGCTGTGGGGGCCGCGCGGCTTCGACATGGCGTCGCTGGACCACGCCATGTGGTTCCACCGCCCGTTCCGCGCGGACGAGTGGTTCCTGTACGACCAGGAGTCACCGGTGGCCACGGGTGGACGCGGGCTGGCCCGCGGCCGGATCTACGACCGGCGGGGACAACTGCTGGTCTCGGTGGTGCAGGAGGGTCTGTTCCGCGCGGTGTAGGCCGACCGCGGGGCGACGGTCCCCGGTCCCGTCCGGTCCGGGCGTCGGGTGTCCGGCGTACGCCTCCGGTGCCGCGGCGGACGGTGCAGCGCAGCGGCCCGCCGGCCGGGGTCCGCCGGCACCGAGCGGCCGGTTCCGTGCGTGAGGCGCGGGGCGGGGCGCCGGCCGGTGGGCGCGAGCCTCGGCCACCAGCCGGGCCAGTTCGGCCCGCAGCCAGGCGATCTCGTCCGGGTCCTGCGCCGTCACCACCTCCCGCGCCAGGGCGGCGGACGGAGAGTCGGGGGCGCCGTGGACCGGCGATCCGGGCCGGGAGAGGATCACCCGCCATCGCTCGTGGGGGTCCGGGACGACCCTGGAGAGGTGGAGCGGGGCGAGCAGCGCCGCCACGGCCCCGGCCCGCACCCAGGGGTCGTTGCCCGCCCGGCGGAGCAGGAGGCCCAGATGCCGTTGGCGCCAGTTGCGGGGCCTCGGGTCGAGGCCGGCGTCGAGACGGCCGCGCGGTGCTCCGGCGGTCCGGCCGGTGAGCAGGTGGGCGTTGCGCGGATCGTCGGCGAACTGCCGCACCTCGTCGGCAGGGTAGAACCAGACCACGGTGCGGTGGCGGGTCGGGCGGAACGCCACCGGCACCAGCATCCCGAGCCGGGCGAGCCGGGTGAACCTCTCCTTCGGCACGCCCATCAGCGCGGCGCCTTCCGCGGTGTCCACGACGGACGTCCCGTCCGGCAAGATCCGAGGCCCGTCGGCCCGGGACCGGGGCAGGGGCGGCGTGTCGGGGCAGGCCCCGGGCAGGGGCGGCCCGTCGGGACAGGACCGGGGCAGGGGCGGCGCCGACCGGTCGGGACGCGGCCGTTCCGCCCGGCGCTCCCCTGCCCGGTGCGCTCCTCCCCGGTCCCGGTCCCCGATGCGATCGCGGTCCGCGTCTCCGCCTCGGTCGCGGTTTCGATCCCCGTCTCGGTCGCGGTCTCGGTTTCCGCCTCGGTCGCGGTCTCGAACGCGGCCTCGGTCGCGGTCGCCGCACGTCGGCAGGTCTGCTCCGGGTGACGTCCCCTCGTGGGCGAGGCCCCGGTGGTGTGCGGCGCGTCCGCCCTGGGTGTCCCGGCACGCCGCGGGTGGCGGGCCGGCACACGCACCCCCGTCACCGAAGCCCGTCGTGGGCGACGCGTCGGTGAGCGTGCCCGGGCGCGTGATGGCGGCGTGTGCGAGGTGCGTGGCGTGGCCGGCGTATGCGGTGTGCTCGGCGTATGCGGTGTGTTCGGCCTGCTCGGCGTATGCGGTGTGTGCGGTGTGTGCGGTCATGGCCGTCTCCCCCGTGAGGCGTGCGGCGGACGCCGAGTGCGCCCGCCAGGAAGACGGTATCCGCTCGGTGACTCTCCGTGGCGACCTTGTGGATAACTGCCACGTCGTCACCTGCCGTACGGGAACGCCCAGGTCAGAGCTGGGTGCCGGGATCGTTACCGGGACGCCGGGGGTCGACGCCGAGGTGTTCGCCCACCCGGCTGACGAGAAGGGTCATCTCGTAGCCGACGCGACCCAGGTCGGCTTCGGCACCGCTCAGGACGCAGAGGCAACTGCCGTCACCGGCGGCGGTGACGAAGAGGACCGCGTCGTCGAACTCGACGAGCGTCTGGCGCACCTCACCCGCACCGAAGTGCCGGCCCGAGCCCTTGGCGAGACTGTGCAGTCCGGAGGAGACGGCGGCGAGGTACTCGGCGTCCTCCCGGCGCAGCCCGGTGCTCGTCCCCGTCACCAGGCCGTCGTTGGACAGGACCAGCGCATGCCGTATGTGCTCGACGCGCTGGGTGAGATCGTCCAGCAGCCACTCGAGACCCTGGTTCTGCGCCATGTCGTGCCTCTCCCCCTGCACTTCGCTGTACTCCGCTGCACCTGGCCGTACTTCGCTGTACGTCGCTGTACTTCGCGGGGAACGTTCCCCGCCGCTTCCCCCATGCGGGCTTCCCCCCGGGTCAGCCTTCCCCACGATCGGACGCCGGGCAAGAAGAATGGGCATCATGGGACAGAAGATGACCGACGAGGAGTGGCGGGAATTCGTCTCGTACGGGACCCGCACCGGCAAGCTGTGCACCGTTCGCGCCGACGGGAGCCCTCATGTGGCGCCCGTCTGGTTCCTGATCGACGGTGACGAGGTGGTGTTCAACACCGGCAGCGGCACCGTCAAGGGGCGCAATCTGGCCCGGGACGGCCGGGTCGCCCTCTGTGTGGACGACGACCGCCCCCCGTTCCACTACGTCGTGTTGCAGGGCCGGGCCCGGCTGTCGGAGGATCCGGCCGAACTGCGGCACTGGGCCGCCCGGATCGGCGCGCGGTACATGGGTGAGGAGCGTGCCGAGGAGTTCGGCCGCCGCAACGGCGTGCCCGGCGAACTCCTCGTCCGGGTCGTCATCGACAAGGTGGTGGCGGAGAAGGGTGTCGCGGACTGAGCCCGGCGGGTGCGACGGAGCGGATACGGGACCATGCGTCCATGAGCGATCACCACAGCCACGTGCAGGAGTTCTTCGCGGCCCGGGCCGCGGACTGGGACCGCCGGTTCCCCGACGACGGCCCCGCCTACGCCGCGGCCGTCGCCGCGCTCGGGCTGCGCCGGGGAGACCGGGTGCTGGACGCCGGGTGCGGCACCGGGCGTGCCCTGCCGCCGCTCCGCGCGGCCGTGGGTGCCTCCGGGACGGTGATCGGCGCCGACCTGACTCCGGCCATGCTGCACGAGGCCGCACGGGCGGGCCGTGACCGGGACGCGGCGCTGCTGCTCACCGACGCGGCGGCGCTTCCGCTGCGCGCGGGTGTGCTGGACGCCGTGTTCGCCGCCGGTCTGATCGCCCATCTGCCACACCCCGCGCAGGCGTTGCGGGAGCTGGCCCGGGTGGTGCGGCCCGGCGGGACGCTCGCGCTCTTCCATCCCGTCGGTCGTGCTGCGCTCGCCGCGCGCCAGGGCCGCCGACTGACCGCGGACGATCTGCGCGCCGAACCCAACCTCCGCCCTCTGCTGGCCGGTTCGGGGTGGTGGATGACCTCGTACGCGGACGAGGACGCCCGGTTCCTGGTGCTGGCATCTCGTGTGCGCTGACGGCCGTCCGGAGGGCGGCGGCTTCCGGACGGCGTGAGCGCCCGGCCGTACGGCCCTCTTCTGCCGCCGGTCCGTCCGACCGTACGTTGAATGACAGGGGGCGAGGGGCTGGCAGGACGCGAACGGTCGGCGGCAGGAACCGTACGGGGGACGGTGGACCGTATGGGGGACAGGATCCGGGACGGGTTCGACGGGTTCGGCAGGCTCGTCGCTGGCGGACGCACCGCGGAGAGGACCGAGGCGGCACCGCGGGAACGTCCGCACAACCTCTTCGAGGCGGCCTCGGCCTACGTCACGGTCCGTGTCGAGGACGACCGGGACGGGATCGAGGAGGCGCGCCCGGCTGGGTGTCGCCCGAGGCGCTGCCCTTCGGGGTGAACGAGCCGGCCGGCCGGGCCGTCGTGGCGCCGGCCCGGGAACGCGGCGAGTCACCGGGGGGCCGTCGCGCGGGCGCTGCTGAGGCTCCCGGCGGCCCGACCTGCCTGCCCGGAGGGACGATTCGTCCCCGTCCGGCCGGAAAGCTGCAGCTCGGCAGGCTCCTGCCGGGTCGTGACAAGGCCCGCGGAGTCGGTCTAGTGTGCGCGCCGAAGGACGAACCGACGGGGAGGCTGGGATGGCCGGGACGGACGAGGAAGCCGTCGCCGCCGCGGAGGACGCGCTCTATGTGCTGACGGCCGTGCTGCTGACGCCGGCGAAGTTCCCGAGCGTGCTGGGCGACGACTATCCGGAAGCGTGCGCGGCGCTCGGTCTCGCGCCGGTCGCCGACGGGTACGGGCTGGTGCTCGGCCAGGACGGCGAGGGCGCCCGGTGGACCGTCGTCGTGGACGACGTGTCACTGGTCGCCGTGGCGATCGCCTCCTGGGACTGCGGCATGGAGCACGATCTCTCGCCGGACGAGCGCACGGTCGTCGCCGCGCTGCCCGGCTGGCCGCTGGCGGTCGCCGTGGCGGCGCCGAACGTCCCGGCGCCGCACGACCCCGACCCGGAGATCGCCGGGCCGGCGTTGACGCCGCCGGACACGAGCGTCTGGGGACCGGCACAGCGTCGCCTGGGTGCCGACGAGATCGCCCTCCAGTGGGCGACCTGGCGGGACCAGATCGACGACGCCGCGTTCGTCACCCCGGCCTCCGGAGCCACCGCCGGTGGCGACGGCAGCAGCACAGAAGCGGGCGCGAGCCCAGGCACGGACAGAGGCCCAGGCCCAACGGACACAGGCCAAGGCCCAGACGCAGACGCAGTCGCAGCCGCAGCCGCAGGTCAGCCTGACGCGAGTGGTTCCGGCGGAGGCACGGCCGGCGGCTCGGGTGCTGAGGGCGCGGCGGAGCAGCGGCACCTGGGTTCGGGAACGGACACGGATACGGCCCGCCGCTCCGGCGAGGCGCGGGACCTGAGCACCCCAGGCGGTCCACCCGCTTCGGGCGACTCGCGCACTGCGGACGTCGGGGACGGGCAGCCGAAGCACAGCGGTATCCGCCGCGTCCTGGCGGAGGCCCGCGCGTACGTCGACTCGCCGCCGCCGCTCGGCCGCGTGCGGTCGTCGTTCGCCTCCGGCGAGGCGCGCACGCTGCGCGCCGACGGCCCCGGCTGGTCGATGGTGGCACGGACCGACGACATCGCCTTCGTCCTGCTGGACGACGAACCCGGCGAGGTACTGCCGGTGGGCCGGGGTCCGGAACTCCCCGGCCTCCTCCAGGCCCTCGACGCGATGGCCGTGCGCCCGCTCTGACCCGCCGGCCGCTCCCTCCTCCGCCTCACGGGCGGCGGCCGGCAGCCGGGCGGGACCCGGTCATGGGCCTGGACGGGCGGGAACCGGTCCTGGGCCTGGACGGGCGGGATCCGGTCCTGGGCCTGGACGGGCGGGATCCGGTCCTGGGCAGGGAAGCGGCGCTCCCCTGCCCGCCCGGTGATGCGCCCGGTCACGCCCGGCAAGGGCAGCTCGGCGAGTCGGCCCGACGGCGCCCCTCCCTCGGTCGGGCGCGGGGAGTGTCCGGCCCGGCGCCGCCCCTCGGGTCGGTGTGACGATCGCGGTGTCAGCGGTTCAGCGGCCCAGCTCCTTACGGGAGACACGGCGCAGCCTGCGCCGCTGTGCGGGGTCCAGGGTGAGGTACGCGGCGGCCGGGACCCCCAGAATGATCAGCACCGCGGCCCACCAGGGCAGCCAGATGAGCAGGATGAGCCCGGCTGCCACACCCCCCGCGGCAATCTTGGCGTTGTTCGACATGAGTGTCGCCTCCTTCGCGGCCACTGCCGCTCTCTGTCGTGAAAACGGGCCCGCGCCACCGACGGTTCCTGACCGCGACCCTGAAACGACCCTGACGTGCGCCCCTTAGGGCCTGTCACCACCTTCCCGTCTCCGCCCGAAGGGCGGGCCGTGCGCGTCCCGAAGGCCAGGCCGTCGGCACCTCGGTGCGTGCACTGCCCCGCACGGCAGACGGGAACGTGACGACCAAGGCCCAGCGTCCTCCCCCAGCGGGCAGCGGGCCAGTGGTCGGGTCCGCCCCGTTGAACGCGACCCGGTACCGCCCCGGCGACACCCGTACCGTCCCCTACCCTCCGGACGCCCCGCACACCGACCGACCCGTACCGTCCCAGCCACCCGAAGACCGCCCCGCCTCGTCCCGGCGACCCGGCGACCCGGCGCCCTGCGGGCGACGCACCCCGAACGCCCCACATCACCATCACGGACCCCGCGCCGGCCGGGACCGCACCCCCGCCCCGGAGCGCGGTGTATCCTCGGCGACCCGGCTCCCACTAGTCAAACTTGAGGACTCACCATCACCGCAGACGCCGCACCGGTCTCCCCGTCGTCCTCCGGTCCTTTCGCACCCGCCTGTCATTCCGCCCTGTTCCTGCCCGGCACTCCCGCCCGCACCGGCCGGTTCGCCTTCTGGTGCCCGGGCTGTCACAGCTGCTCCGACGCCCCCGAGGGGTCTCAGGGACCGGAGGGGCCCCACGGCGTACCGGCGGCGTACGGAGCGACGGTCGAGGACATCACGGTCGCCGTTCCCCGGGACACCGGCATCATGCTGGTCCGTCTTCCTGCCGTACTGGTGCCCGTCCGCACGGCGCTGCCGATCCTCACCCGCGCGCGGACCGGCGGGGACGGGAACGGCTACCGGGACGGAGACGGGGCCCGGCTCCCGTCCCGGTCCACGCTGTTCTGGGGATCCGCCGCCGTGCACGCCCTGCACCTGGTGGCACGCGGTCTGCTGCTGCCCGGGCTGACCGCCGACGACGAGGATGCCTGGCGGATCGGCCCCCTGGGCGCGGACGATCTCGAGGCGCTGAGCCGGCTGGCAGCCGCGATGCCGCCCGAGGCGCACGCCGCGCCGCTGGACGGCGCCGCTCCTCCCCGCCTGCCCGAGCCCGGGCACCTGCTGCGCGCCTTCCTCGACGCGGTCGCCGACTCCCTGCCCCGCTCCCCCGCCGCTCGCCTGGTCACCGGCAGTCCCGCCTACGCCGTGCCGGAGCCCCAGCACCTGCCCGAGCTGCGCGCCTGGGCCGCCGATGTCGCCGCGGGGCACGACGCGGGCGTCCGGCTGTCGCTGCGGATCGAGCTCCGCCACCCGGCACCGGAGTCGCCGGACCTCGCGGTAAACACCGCCGCCCGCGCTCCCGGCGACGTCCCCGGCGGAGGTGCCGGCACCCACGGCGCCGACCCTGACGAGGCCCCCGACGACGTCACCGTCCGGGCCGTGCTCCAGGTGCACAGCGTGAGCGACCCGGCGCTCGTCGCCGACGCCGCCGACGTGTGGACCGGGGCGTCGTCCGGCGCCGCCGTCGGCCGCCGGGCCACGCACGACACGCTGCTCGCCCTGCGCCGCGCCTGCCGGGCCTGGCCACCGCTGTCGCCGCTGCTGTCGGCCGCCGTACCGGACGCGGTCGACCTGGCCGACGAGGACGTCACCGACCTGCTCGGGGACGGCGCCCGCGCGCTGGCCGGCGCGGGGGTCGAGGTGCACTGGCCGAAGGAGGTGACCCGCGGTCCGACCGCGCGGGCGCGGATCGGTCCCCCCGCCGGGGCCCCGGCGGCCGGCACCGGTGCGGGGCCGCCGCTCCTGTCGGCGGACATGCTGCTCTCCTTCGACTGGTGGATGGCCCCCGGTGACGAGCGGCGGCTCACCCGCGACGAGCTGGACCGGCTCGCCGAGGCGCGCCGGCCCGTCGTCCGGCTGCGCGACCGGTGGGTCCTGGTCGACCCCCGCTCCGTGCGGCGCGCCCGCGCGAGCCGGGACCGCGAGGTCGCTCCCCTCGACGCGCTCGGCGCGGCCCTCACCGGATCGATGGAGGTGGACGGCCGGCGGATCGAGGTGCGTCCCACCGGCCGGCTCGCGACACTCCGGGACCGGATCGCGGACCCGGCCGCCCATGACCCCGTGGAGCCGCCGGCCGCGCTCGCCGCCACCCTGCGTGACTACCAGCGGCGCGGCCTGACGTGGCTGGCGCGGACGACCTCACTGGGACTGGGCTGCTGCCTCGCCGACGACATGGGGCTGGGCAAGACGGTCACCCTGATCGCCCTGCACCTGCACCGGCAGACCGATCCCGAGAGCGCGGGCCCCACTCTCGTGGTCTGCCCGGCCTCGCTGACGGGCAACTGGCAGCGGGAGATCGAGCGGTTCGCGCCGGGCACCCCGGTGCGCCGCTTCCACGGCCCCCGGCGCGCCCTGGACGACCTCGCCGACGACGAATTCGTCCTCACCACGTACGGCACCATGCGCCTGGACGCGGAACGGCTGGCCGCCGTCGACTGGGGCCTGGTCGTGGCCGACGAGGCCCAGCACGTCAAGAACCCCCACGCGTCGACGGCACGCCGGCTGCGGACCATCGGGGCACGGGCCCGGGTCGCCCTCACCGGCACGCCGGTGGAGAACAACCTGTCCGAGCTGTGGGCCGTCCTCGACTGGACGACGCCCGGGCTGCTGGGCCCGCTCCCCGCGTTCCGCAGGCGGTACGCGGACGCCGTCGAGGGCGGGCAGGACCCGGCCGCGGCGGACCGGCTGGCCCGGCTGGTGCGGCCCTTCCTGCTGCGCCGCCGCAAGACGGACCCGGGCATCGCGCCGGAACTGCCGCCCAAGACGGAGACCGACCACGCCGTGTCGCTCACCGAGGAGCAGGCGGCCCTGTACGAAGCGGTGGTGCGCGAGGCCCTGGAGGAGATCTCCGGAGCGGACGGCATGGAGCGGCGCGGCATGATCGTGAAGCTGCTGACCGGGCTGAAGCAGATCTGCAACCACCCCGCGCAGTTCCTGAAGGAGGACCGTCCGGTGCTCACGGGCCGCTCCGGGAAGCTGGACCTGCTCGACGAACTCCTCTCCACCGTCCTCGCCGAGGGGGCGGGCGTCCTGGTCTTCACCCAGTACGTGCGGATGGCCCGGCTCCTGGAGCGGCATCTGGCCGCGCGGGGAGTGCCGACGCTGCTCCTGCACGGCGGCACGCCGGTCACCGCGCGCGACGCGCTGGTGCGGCGCTTCCAGGACGGCGAAGTGCCGGTGTTCCTGCTGTCGTTGAAGGCCGCGGGTACGGGACTGAACCTCACCCGGGCCGAGCACGTCGTGCACTACGACCGCTGGTGGAACCCGGCCGTCGAGGCCCAGGCGACCGACCGCGCGTACCGCATCGGGCAGACGCGGCCCGTGCAGGTGCACCGGATCGTCACCGAGGGGACGGTCGAGGACCGGATCGCCGCGTTGCTGCGGCGCAAGCAGGAGTTGGCCGACGCCGTGCTGGGCTCGGGCGAGGCCGCGCTGACGGAGCTGACGGACGCGGAGCTGACGGATCTGGTGGAACTGCGGGAGGAGCTGCGATGAGCCGGTACGACGGTAGCCGGTACGACGGTGCGGACACCGAACCGGTACGCACGTTCGCGGCGCTGCCGCCCGCGCACGGGCGGGCCTTCACCCGGTCGTGGTGGGGCCGGGCGTGGGTGTCCGCCCTGGAGGCGACGGCACTGGACGCCGGGCAGGTGAAGGCGGGGCGCCGGCTCGCACGGTCCGGGGCGGTCGGCGCGGTGTCGGTGCGACCGGGCCGGCTGACGGCCGTGGTCCGGGAGCGGGACGGAACCGCCCACCGCGCGGACGTGCTGGTACGGGAGCTGTCCGACGAGCAGTGGGACCGCTTCGTGTCGATGGCCGCGGCGCGGTCCGGGCACGTGGCCGCGCTGCTCGACCGGGAGGTGCCGACACATCTGGTGGAGGACGCCGAACTGGCGGGCGTGGACCTGCTGCCCGGACTCGGCGAGCTGGAGGCGGCGTGCGACTGCGGGGCGTGGGACCACTGCGGGCACACGGCGGCGCTGTGCTATCAGGTGGCGCGGCTGCTGGACGAGGATCCCTTCGTGCTGTTGCTGCTCCGGGGGCGAGACGAACCCACCCTGCTCGAAGCATTGCGGGCGGAGAACACCGCCCCCGCCGCGCGGGCCGACAGCGCACCGGAGGGGGTGGACGCGGCCGACGCGTACGCGACCGGGCACATCCTGCCGCCGCTCCCGGACCCGCCTGCGCTCCCCGACGCCCCGGGGTCACCGCCGTCCCTGGACACGGAGACCGCACCGGCGGCCGGCGTCGATCCACGGGCCCTGGAGTTCCTCGCGGCACGGACCGCCGCGCACGCCCACCGGCTGCTCGCGGAGGCGCTCCGGGGCGGGCACGCGCTTCGGCCGGCGCCTGCGGAACCGACGGCGGCCCAGGACGCGGTGCGCCTGGCGGCCGGGGACCCTCCGCCCCCGGTGGCGGCCCGTCTCGCCGAAGGGTCGGGGCGGGACCGGGCGGGGCTGGCGACGGCCGTGGCGGCCTGGCGGCTGGGCGGGGCGGAGGCCCTGGCCGTCCTGGAGGAGGAGTGGACCGTCGAGGGCGGGACGGCCGCCCGCGCGCGGGAGGCCCTCGACACGGCCTGGGAGGAGCACGAACGGCCCGTGCTGCGCGCCCGCGCGAACCGGTGGACGGTCGTCGGGTCGCCCCTCCAACTGCGCCTGGACCGGGCCGGGCGCTGGTGGCCGTACAGGGAGCAGGACGGCCGCTGGATCCCCGCGGGGGACGCCGACCGGGATCCGGCGACGGCCCTGGCCACCGCCGAGCGGGCGGCCGACGACGACCGGGAGGGCCGGACCTGACGCTCGGGCCTCCCGGCCCGGTCCCGATGGAATCAACGGACGGGGCTGGGTTACGGAATACGGAACCGGGAACAGGCATGGCCGCTACCGGGACCCCGGACCGGGGCTGGGCCGTACCGGGACCCAGGACCGGGGGCAGGGCGTACCGGGACCCGGGACCCGGGACCGGAAGCGGGACCCGAGACTGGTCCGGGGCCGTGACCGGGGCAGGCTGCTACTCCGGGGCGGGCAGCAGTGACTCCAGGCCGCTCGGGAGGTTGCTGGGCAGACCACTCGGCAGCTCCGTCGGGAAACCGGACGGCAGCTCGGTGGGCAGTTCCGACGGCAGTTCGGTGGGCAGCCCGGACGGCAGCCGGCTCTCCAGGCCGCTCGGCAGCTCGGACGGGATGCCGAGCGACGGGTCCGGGGAGCCCCGGGTGCCCGTGCTGCTCTCACCCGGCTCCCGCTCCGGACCGTCATCGCCGTCCGTGGCCATGAACACCAGCAGCGACACGGCGGCGACGCCCACCATGACGGCGAGCAGGATCAGCACGAGTCTGCGCCCTCCGCCGGGTCCTCGCCCGGGACCGCCGGAACCGTCGTCGTACGGCTGCTCCGGCGGACCGGGAGGACCAGGCGGGCCGGGCGGCGGGGCCCCGCCGTCGGAAGGCGGCCCGCCGTAGGAGGGAGGCCCGCCGTAGGAAGGAGGCCCGCCGTAGGAGGGCGGACCGCCCCGGGAAGGTGGCCCGGAGCCACCGCCCGGCGGGGGCGTGTCGTCCGGCGGGCCGGAGGGCGGCTGGGGCGGTACGGGAGGCATGGCCATACCTGTCATCGTCGCCGCCGCGACGCCCGGGAGCGAGGGTTTCGCACGGCGTGGACGGAGTTGACGGACACTCGGGGCGCGTGCGCCGGCTGCCCGGCCTGCCCGTGCCGACCCCACGTGCGCGGGCGCCGCCGGTAGGGCCGCGCGCGCCCTCTGCCCCGGCGCGGACACGGCCACCCCGCGCCGAGGACAACGTGAGAACAACAGGGTGTCGGTCCCGGACTGCTCGGCCGTTGCCTGGCGTTGATGCGCCGCCGTCCGGAAGCAGAGGGGAGCGGGCCGGAGCGGGGAGAACCTGACGGGATGATCGCTCCTGCCTGTGCGCCGATTCACGACCGCGGGGCCGGGTACCAGTTCCCGCCCGGGACCGGGCGGGGCCGACCCGAGCCGACCAAGCCGATCCTGTCCGGTCGGTCAAGCCCGGACCGGGCCGGATCACCCGCTCCCGGCAGGACCGGACCGGATCACCCGCCCCCGGCAGGACCCGACGCACCTCGACCGCGATCACCCGTCCCCGCGCCCGTCCCGGCCGAGCGGCCCACCGCACGTGTCCGTGGGTGACCGTGAGTGAGAAGCCGCACGGGGCGGTGGGCAAGCGCGGGACGGAGCCCTGAGCGGACCACCGCACGTGGCCGCGGACGCGTCGCCGTGGCCGCACGTGAACCGTGTACGGGGCGCCGCGCCGCCGCCGCGCGGCGCCCTCCGGGGGCTCAGCCCCGGGCGCCCAGCAGGTGGTCCATCGCCAGCTGGTCCAGACGCTCGAACGCCATGCCGCGCGCCCCCGCCGCCTCGGGGTCGAAGTCCTCGAAGGCGGACCGGTCGTCGAGCAGGGCCCGCAGCCCGTCGGCGGCGGTCGGTTCGGCCAGCTGGTCCAGGCGGGACGCGCGCAGCGCCTCCTGGACCTCCGGGTCGGCGCGGAAGGCGGCGGCGCGGTCCTTGAGGATCAGGTAGTTGCGCATGCAGCCGGCCGCGGACGCCCACACGCCGTCCAGGTCCTCGGTGCGCGGCGGCTTGAAGTCGAAGTGCCGCGGGCCGCTGTAGCCGGCCGACTCCAGCAGGTCCACCAGCCAGAACGCGGCCCGCAGGTCGCCGGCGCCGAAGCGGAGGTCCTGGTCGTACTTGATGCCGGACTGGCCGTTGAGGTCGATGTGGAACAGCTTGTCCGCCCACAGCGCCTGCGCGATGCCGTGCGGGAAGTTCAGCCCGGCCATCTGCTCGTGGCCGACCTCCGGGTTGACACCGAACAGCTCCGGGCGCTCCAGCTTCTCGATGAACGCCAGGGCGTGGCCGACGGTGGGCAGGAGGATGTCGCCGCGCGGCTCGTTGGGCTTGGGCTCCAGGGCGAAGCGGAGGTCGTAGCCCTGCTCGGTCACGTACTCGGCGAGCAGGTCGAAGGCCTCCTTCATGCGGTCCAGGGCGACCCGCACGTCCTTGGCGGCGCCCGACTCGGCGCCCTCGCGGCCGCCCCAGGCGACGTAGACCTGCGCGCCGAGCTCGACCGCGAGGTCGATGTTGCGGATGGTCTTGCGCAGCGCGTAGCGGCGTACGTCCCGGTCGTTGGCGGTGAAGGCGCCGTCCTTGAAGACCGGGTGGGTGAAGAGGTTGGTGGTGGCCATCGGCACCTTCATGCCGGTGGCGTCCAGCGCCTGCCGGAAGCGCTTGATGTGCCCCTCCCGCTCGCTGTCGCTCGCGCCGAACGGGATCAGGTCGTCGTCGTGGAAGGTGACGCCGTGGGCACCCAGTTCGGCCAGGCGCCGTACCGACTCGGCGGGGTCGAGGGCACGCCGGGTGGCGTCACCGAAGGGGTCCCGTCCCTGCCAGCCGACGGTCCACAGGCCGAAGGTGAACCTGTCCTCGGGGGTGGGCTGGTAGCTCATACCGCGGCTCCTTGCTCGCTGAGGCAACGCCGAGACTATTTCGTCATGGCGGTTTACAAATTAGTATGCGGGAGCATTCCTGGGAAGAGTCACCCGCCGAGCCGCGGAAGAGGGAGTTACCGATGTCAGCAGCCGAGGGTCCGCTCGTCGTCGGCGTGGACACGTCCACGCAGTCCACCAAGGCGCTGGTCGTCGACGTGGCCACCGGCAGGATCGTGGCGAGCGGCCAGGCCCCGCACACGGTGACCACGGGGGCCGGCCGGGAGAGCGACCCGCGTCAGTGGTGGGACGCCCTGGTCGAGGCGCTGAGCCAGTGCGGGCAGCCCGCGCACGAGGCCGCCGCGGTCTCCGTCGGCGGCCAGCAGCACGGTCTGGTGACCCTCGACGCCCACGGGGAGCCGGTGCGCCCGGCGCTGCTGTGGAACGACGTGCGGTCGGCGCCGCAGGCCCGGCGGCTCACCGAGGAGATGGGCGGCGCCGAGAACTGGGCGGAGCGCACGGGCAGCGTGCCCACCGCGTCCTTCACGGTCACCAAGTGGGCCTGGCTCGCCGAGCACGAGCCCGACGCGGTGCGGGCCACCAGGGCCGTGCGGCTGCCCCACGACTACCTCACCGAGCGGCTCACCGGGCAGGGCACGACCGACCGCGGCGACGCCTCCGGCACCGGCTGGTGGTCCTCCGGCAGCGAGGCGTACGACGAGGAGATCCTCGCCCACGTGGGGCTCGACCCGGCGCTGCTGCCCCGCGTGGTGCGGCCCGGCGAGGTGGCCGGAACCGTGCGCGACGGCCACGGCCTGCCGTTCTCCAAGGGCACCCTGGTCGCCTGCGGCACCGGCGACAACGCGGCCGCCGCCCTGGGGCTCGGCGTGCGGCCCGGGGTGCCGGTGATGAGTCTGGGCACCTCGGGCACCGTGTACGCGGTCTCGCGGCGGCGGACGGCGGACCCGACCGGCACGGTCGCCGGTTTCGCCGACGCACGGGGCGACTGGCTGCCGCTGGCCTGCACCCTCAACTGCACGCTCGCCGTGGACCGGGTCGCCGCGCTGCTGGGCTTGGACCGGGAGGCGGTGGAGCCCGGCCGGGGCGTGACGTTCCTGCCGTTCCTGGACGGTGAGCGGACCCCCAACCTCCCGAACGCCTCGGGGCTCCTGCACGGCCTGCGGCACGACACCACCGGCGGTCAACTGCTCCAGGCCGCCTACGACGGAGCCGTGCACTCCCTGCTGGGCGCCCTCGACCTGGTGCTGGAGGAGGACGCGGACCCGTCGGCGCCGCTGCTGCTGATCGGCGGCGGGGCCCGGGGCAGGGCCTGGCAGCAGACCGTACGGCGGCTGTCCGGGCGGCCGGTGCAGGTGCCGGAGGCCAAGGAACTGGTGGCGCTCGGTGCCGCGGCCCAGGCGGCCGGCCTGCTCACCGGGGAGGACCCGGCCGCGGTCGCCCGCCGTTGGAACACGACGGCGGGGCCGGTGCTGGAGGCCGTGGAACGGGACGAGGAGGCCCTGGCCCGGATCTCCGGGGTACTCTCCGACGCGGCCCCGCTCCTGGACGCCGACCACGGCAAGCGGACCGGCTGACGGACACGCTGGCCTGACGGACGTATGGGCCTGGCGACCACGTCACGCCGCGTCCGTCACCCGACGGCACGCCACGCGGGGCGCGTCACCCGTGGCACGCCGCCCGCCCGCCGCACATGCCCGTCCCGCCGGACCGGCGCCGCGCGCGGCGGAACCGCAGGCGCGTCGCACCCACGATCCGCGGGCGGCACCCACCGGAGCCCCGAGCCACGCCCCGCAAACCGTCCGCCACCCGCCCGTCACCGCGCGCGACGGCGCCACGACCGAGGACTGACTCACGCATGACCGCACCACCGCACCGGACCCGCGCGAGCGGCCCCGGGACCGCGCTGCCCGACACCCAGCAGGGCATGCGCCGCCGCAACCTCTCCCGCGTGCTGCACACCGTGCGCGCCGAGGGCCCGCTGTCCCGGGCCGCCGTCGCCTCCCGCATCGGCCTCACCCGGGCGGCGGTGTCCACCCTCGTCGACGAGTTGATCCGCTCCGGGCTCCTGGACGAGCTGGGCCCCGAGCGGCCCGGCCGGGTCGGCCGTCCCGGGTCGGCGCTCGCCGTCAGCGGCCGGGGCCCCGCCGGGATCGGTGCCGAGGTCGGTGTGGACCACCTGGCGGTGTGCGCGGTCGACCTGCGGGGCGAGGTCCGGGCACGCACCGTGCGGCAGGCGCCGAACCGGGGCCGTTCCCCCGAAGAGGTGCTCGGGGAGCTCGCCGGGGTGATAGGCCGGGTCATCGCCGAGGCCGAGGGCCAGGGCCTGTGGCCGGCCGGGCTCGCCGTGGCCGTGCCGGGTCTGGTCGCGCGCGACGCCCGCACCGTCGTGCGGGCACCGAACCTGGGCTGGCAGGACACCGACCTGGCCGCCCTGCTGCCGGAGCGGTTGCCGCTCACGGTGGCCAACGAGGCGAACTTCGGTGCGCTCGCCGAGCTGTGGCTCGGTGAGGACACCCCACGCGACTTCCTCCACGTGTCCGCCGAGATCGGCATCGGCGCCGCCCTCGTCGTGGACGGCCGCCTGTTGCACGGCAACCGCGGCTTCGCGGGCGAGCTGGGCCACGTGCCCGTCCATCCGGACGGGCCGGAGTGCCCCTGCGGCGGGCGCGGCTGCCTGGAGCAGTACGCGGGCGAGGATGCGGTGCTGCGCGCGGCCGGTCTGGCGCCGGGCGAGGACCGGGTCGGTCTGCTCGCGGGCCGCGCCGACCGGGGCGACACCGCCGTCCGGCGGGCACTGCACGACGCGGGCACGGCGCTCGGCATCGCGCTCACCGGAGCCGTGAACCTGCTCGACCCCGAGTCGGTCGTGCTGGGCGGCGCGCTCGCCGGACTCGCCCCGTGGCTGCTCCCGTCACTGCGCGCGGAGCTGGCCGGCCGCACGGCGGGCCCCGCGTGCCCGGTCACCGTCTCGCCGCTGGGCCCGGAAGGCCCCCTGCTCGGGGCGGCCCACTCGGTGGTGCGGTCCGTGCTCGACGACCCGGCGGGCGTGACCGCCCGCACGGCCTGACCCGACGTCGACGGCCTGACGTGGCGTCGACGGGCGGTCGACGGGCTGACCTGACATCGGCAAACGGCGGACGGCCCGCGCCCCTTCACGGAACCTTCGCGCAGCGAACGACGGACGCTCGGCGGCCCGGTGGCTCGGTGGCTCGGTGGCTCGGTGGCTCGGCCAAAGACAGTCGACCAGCGGTCGACCGGCGGAACCGGCCGTCGGCGGCGAACGATCGGCCGTCCCGTCGGTTCCGGTCTGCCGTTCCGTCGGGTGTCCGGTCAGACCGTCCCGTCGGCCGTCCGCTCGCACCCCCACCCGAGTGCCTTTCCCCGCCGTTGCCGTGCCGAGCGTGTCCCGCCCCCCGTCGGCTCCCCCGACCTGGTGGACTGCCCCCTGTCCTGGGACAGTTGACGCGACATCAGGGGGCGGGTGCCGGTGAGACCTCGTGGCGGGCGGTTCGGGGCGGGCAGGCCGGTCCTCACGGTGCTCACGGCCCTCGGGCTGCTGGCCGGGGCGGGTCTGGCCGGGGCGCCGCCCGCCGAGGCCCTGCGGGCGGGGGCGGTCGACGTCGCGCCGGGCGTCACGTACCGGGAGTTCGACCTCCCGGCCGCGCACGGAACGGCGCACGCGCACCTCCTCACCGTCGACCTGCGTGATCCGCGCGTGCGGGTCGGCCTGCTGCACCCGGGCGCGGTGGCCGCGCGGGCCCGGGTGTCGCTGATGGCGGACCTGCGGGGCGCCGTCGCCGGGATCAACGGGGACTTCTTCAACCTCACCGAGACCCAGCACCCCGGGGTCGCGGCGACCGGCGCGAGCGTGGGGCCGGCGGTCGCGGACGGACGGGCGATGAAGGCGGCGGTCCCGGACGGGCAGCGGTTCGGCCCGGCGCTGCCGCCGGGCACGACGGCCGAGGACGTGTTCGGGGTGGGCGTGGACCGGCGGGCCCGCAGGGACCGGCTCACCCTGGACGGCTCGGTCCGCACCCCGACGGCCCGGCTGCCGCTCGGCGGGCTCAACCAGTACGCGCTGCCCGTCGGGTCCGTCGGGGCGTTCACGCAGGCGTGGGGCAGCGTGTCCCGGGTGCGCGCCACCTGCGGCACGGACACCGACCGGGCCGCCCCGTGCAGCACCGACACGCACGAGGTGACGGTGCGCGGCGGACGGGTCGTGTCCGTCTCCGGCACGCCGGGGAGCGGCCCGGTCGCGCCGGGCACCACAGTGCTGCTGGGGCGTGAGGAGGGGGCTCGCCACCTGCGGGCACTGAACGTCGGTGACCGGGTCCGGGTGAGGCACCGGCTGGTTCCGGCGGTGAGCCGCGTCCCGTACCGCCTGGCCGTCGGGGGCTACCCCGTGCTGGCGGGCGGGCTGCCGCTGCCGGGGCTGGACGACACCGCCTCGGCGGTGCGCACGGCGGTGGGCACCGCGGGCGGCGGCCGGCGTCTGCTGCTGCTCGCGCTGGACGGCGCGCCCGAGCACCGCGCCGGGCTGACCGTCGCGGAACTCGCCGCCGCGCTGCGGGACCTGGGAGCCGTCGACGGCTTCAACCTGGACGGCGGCGGTTCGTCGACGCTGGTCGCCCGTGCCCCCGGGGCGTCCGCCGTCTCCGTGCTGAACCGTCCCACCGGGGGTGCCGAGCGTCCGGTGCCCAACGGGATCGGGGTCTTCGCCACGGGCTGACACCGGCCCGCCCGCAGCGGAGCGTGCGTCAGGGCCGCAGGCTGCCGACGATGTCGGCGGTGGCCGTCAGCCCGCTGTGGATCGTCGGGGCGATGTTCGTGCCGGCCAGGTAGAACCCGAGCAGCAGACAGACCAGCGCGTGGGAGACCTTCAGGCCGCCGTTGCGCAGGAAGATCACCGCCAGGACCGCCAGGAGCAGCACCACAGAGATGGAAACGGCCATCGTCAACCTCCTCCGCCACGTCCGCTTTCGTGGCGTTCGGCCGCAAGTGTGGCGTAGCGGAGGGTTCGTCCGGGTGGCTGAGGTGTCCGCCGAACGTGTGGTGTCTACCGGGGGCGGTAGCGGTCGAGGAAGGACCGCAGGCCCGCGAGGTCGTCGGTGTTGAGGTGGTCCACTCCGGCGTCGGCGAGGGCACGCCACAGCGCGTCGCGGGCGGGGCCGGGCTGGTCCGGGGTGGCCCAGAACCGCACGCGCCGGCCGCGCGTGTGCGCGGCGTGGACGATCGCGCGCAGCCTGCGCCGCTCGGCCGCCGGGAAGGGTCCGGTCCCCTGCCAGGTGAAGTGCAGGTTCCAGTTGTCGCTGATCAGCGGGATGAAGGAGGCGGGGGCACGACCGTCGAGGTCGCTCAGCCGGCCGTCGTAGAAGGCGTGCCGCACCCGCTGTGCCGCCAGGGGTTCCCGGGCCCCGCGGTCTCCGGACACGACGGCGGTGACCGGGCCGGGCAGGACCCTGCCGTGCGCGAAGGTGGTGAACAGGTGCCGGTGGCGGCGCAGTCGGCGGTGCAGGGCGTGGTAGGTGGACGCGCCCTCGGTCTTGAGGTCGATGAGCAGCTGGAACGGCCTGTGGTGCCCGCGGTGGACGGAGCCGCCCTGGGCGCGGACCCGGGCGGCGAGCGGTTCGAGGTAGAGGGATTCCAGGGTGCGGGACGGATCGAGGTCCTCGGGGTCGTGGGCGACGAGGAGCCGGCCGTCGACGAGGAAGACGTCGGCCTCGACGCTGCCGAAGCGGTGGTCGAGGGCGTCGAACAGGGGGCGCGGGTGCTCGTAGTCGTTGTGGGCGTGGGCGCGCCACAACGGGCGTGGACGGTGCCGGTGTTCGCCGGCCAGCGCCTGGCCGGCGGGCAGGGCGACGCCGGCGGCGACGGCCGCGCCGAGGGTGGTGAGGGCTCTGCGACGGGTGGTGAGGTGCATGCTCCGCCTCCCGGGGAGTTCCGTACCGGACCCGGCGAGTATGGAGCCCACGGAGCGTCAGGAGGCAGGTGCGGGCGAGGAGTTGGCTGAACGTCCCCGGGCTGTTCACCTGTGCGGGCCGCGCGGTGAGCGGGCGGGCGAGGAGGGCGGGGTGGACGACGGACGCACCCCGCCCCAGCCGCCGCTCGGCGGTCGGTGCGCCGTGCGCCGTGCGGACCCCCGCGGTTCATGCGGACCCCCGCGGACCCCGCAGACCCCCGCGGACCGTGGATCCACGGAGGTGGACCCGCCTCCGACACATGGACCGGACCCACCCCCGCGAGGGGCGGGCCCGGTCCGTGTGCGGGGCGGCCGGCCGGGCACAGGGGCGAACGGCCGGCCGGGGGTCGGTCAGGGGGCCGGCAGGTCCACCAGCCCGGCCAGGGCCTCCCGGTGGGCCCCCGCCGTGCCGAGGGCGAGCGCGTCGGCCTTGGCGCGCTTCAGACGCAGGTGCGCCGGGTGCTCCCAGGTCATGCCGATGCCCCCGTGCAGTTGCAGCGCCTCCTCGGCCGCGTGCACGGCCGTCGGCGCGGCGTACGCCTGGGCGACGGCGACCGCCACGTCGGTGTCCTCCCCGGTGGCCAGGGCGTCGGCGGCGTTGCGGGCGGCGGCGCGGAGACCGGCCACCTCCAGCCAGAGCTGGGCGAGCCGGTGCTTGAGCGCCTGGAACCCGCCGACCGGGCGGTTGAACTGCGTGCGTTCCTTGAGGTACCGCACGGTGTCGGTCAGTGCCCCGTCGGCGAGGCCGAGCTGTTCGGAGGCGAGCAGGCCGGCTCCGGCGCGCAGGGCGCGGCGCACAGCGGGTGCCGCGTCGCCGAGGCGGCGGCCCGGCGCACCGTCCAGGACGACGGTGGCCACCGGCCGGGTCGCGTCGAGGGAGACCTGCGGGGTGACGGTCGCGGCGGTGGCCTCGACGGCGTACAGGCCGCCGTCGTCGGCGGGGACCAGCAGCACGTCGGCCGCGGAGGCGTCGGCGACCCCGGTGACCTCGCCGGTGAGCCGGCCGTCCGCGGCGCGCACGGTGCGGTGGGTGCCGCCGGGCGGGACGTGCAGGGCGACCGCGAGCGCGGCGGTCACGGTGGCGGACGCCAGCTGCCTCAGCAGGTCGTCGGCGCCGCACTCCAGCAGGGCTTCGGTGGCGACGACGGCGCTGGTCAGGTACGGGACCGGGGCGACGGCCCGTCCCAGTTCCTCCAGGACGACGGCGGCCTCGCGGTGGGTGGCGCCCTGACCGTCCAGTTCCTCGGGGATCAGCAGGCCGGCCAGGCCGATGTCCTGGGCGAGGGCCTTCCACAGGGCGGGGTCGTGCGGGGTGGCCGACTCGGTGCGGGCGATGACGTCCGCCGGGTCGCAGCGGTCGGTGAGCAGGTCGCGGACGGCGGCGCGCAGCGCCTCCTCCTCCTGCGTGTACAGCAGGTCGCTCATCGGGCCAGGTCCTTCCAGGCGACGTCCTTGTCGGTGCGCGGCTCGGGCGGCAGTCCCAGGACGCGCTCGGCGACGATGTTCAGCAGGACCTCGCTGGTCCCGCCCTCGATGCTGTTGCCCTTGGCCCGCAGATAGCGGTACCCGGCTCCGCGTCCGGTGAAGTCGACGTGCTCGGGGCGGCGCATGGTCCAGTCGTCGTACAACAGGCCTTCCTCGCCGAGGAGTTCCACTTCCAGGCCGCTGATCTCCTGGTTGAGGCGGGCGAAGTTGAGCTTCATGCCGGCGCCCTCGGGGCCGGGCTGGCCGGCGGCGAGCTGCTGGCGCAGGCGTTCGCCGGTGAGCCGGGCGACCTCGGCGTCGACCCAGAGGGTGAGCAGCCGCTGGTGCAGGTCGTGGGTGCGCAGGTCGGGCCGCTCGCGCCAGGTGCGCGCGGCCGGGCCGATCATGCCGCCCTCGCGGGGCAGCCGCATGCCGCCGATGGCGACGCGTTCGTTGTTCAGCGTGGTCTGGGCGACCCGCCAGCCGTCCCCGGTCTCCCCCAGGCGGTGGGCGTCGGGGATGCGGACGTCGGTCAGGAAGACCTCGTTGAACTCGGCCTCGCCGGTGATCTGGCGCAGCGGGCGGACCTCGACGCCGGGGTCGGTCATGTCGCAGAGGAAGTAGGTGATGCCGCGGTGCTTGGGCACGTCCGGGTCGGTCCGGGCGATGAGGATGGCCCAGCGGGCCAGGTGGGCGCTGGACGTCCACACCTTCTGCCCGTTGACGACCCAGGTGTCGCCGTCGCGGACGGCGCGGGTGCCGAGGGCGGCCAGGTCGGAGCCGGCGCCCGGCTCGCTGAACAGCTGGCACCACACCTCCTCGCCGGTCCACAGGGGGCGCAGGAAGCGGCGTTTCTGGTCGTCGGTGCCGTACTGGAGGATGGTCGGCGCGGCCATGCCGAGGCCGATGCCGATGCGCCGGGGGTCGTTGTCGGGAGCGCCGGCGGCCTCCAGTTCGGCGTCCACGACGGCCTGGAGGGCGCGGGGGGCGCCGAGACCGCCGAGGCCCTGGGGGTAGTGCACCCAGGCGAGTCCGGCGTCGAAGCGGGCGCGGAGGAAGTCGAGGCGGGCGGCGCGGGCCGCCTCGGTGCCGTCGGCCGGGATGCGGGCGGGGGGGTGCGCGGCCAGGAAGTCCCGGGTGCGGCGGCGCAGTTCGGCGGCGTGGGTCATGCCGCTGCTCCTTCCGTCGAGGGCGAGGGCAGCACGGCGACCCGTCCGGTGGTGACGCCGTCGGCGACCCGCTGCACGGCGGCCGCCGCCCCGGTGAGGGGGACGCGCTCGCTGACCAGGGGCTTGATCGCGCCCCGGGCGGCCAGGCCGGTGAGCTGCTCGTGGCAGTGCTGGACCAGCTTGGGGTTCCTGGTGTTGTACAGGCCCCAGTGCAGTCCGAGGATGGAGTAGTTCTTCACCAGGGCGTGGTTCAGGCCCGGGCTGGGGATCGTGCCGCTGGCGAAGCCGACGACGACGATCCGGCCCTCGAAGGCGACGACCTTGGTGGACTGGGTGTAGGCGGGGCCGCCGACCGGGTCGTAGATCACGTCGGCGCCGCGGCCGTCGGTGGCCTCCTTGACGGCGGCGATGACGTCCTGCTCGCGCCGGTCGACGACGACGTCGCAGCCGAGCCCGCGCGCGACCTCGGCCTTCTCCGCGCCGCCGACCACGCCGATGACGGTGGCTCCGGCGGCCTTGCCGAGCTGGACGGCCGCGCTGCCGACGCCGCCCGCCGCGGCGTGCACCAGCAGGGTCTCCCCGGCCTCCAGACGGGCCCGGCGGTGCAGGCCGAACCACCCGGTCTGGTAGCCGATGTGCAGGGCGGCGGCCTCGGCGTCGTCGAGGGTGTCGGGGGCCGGCAGCAGCGCGGCGGTGTCCGCGAGGGCGTACTCGGCGAAGCCGCCGTGCGGCAGGGCCGGGGTGGCGAGCACGCGACGGCCGTCCTCCGTCTCGCCGCAGATCTCCACGCCGGGGGTGAAGGGCAGCGGCGGCCGGACCTGGTAGTGGCCCCGGCACATCAGCGCGTCGGGGAAGTTGATGTTGGCGGCGCGGACCTTCAGCAGCACCTGGCCGTCCCCGGGCGTCGGTATCGCCGTGTCCGTCAGGCGCATCACCTCGCCCGGCTCGCCCAGCTCGTGTACCTGCCATGCCTGCATACGGAGCCTCCACGGGGTGCGTCGTCGTGTTCCCCTGACCGGGTCCACCGCATACTAAGCGGTCGCTTGCCGGGTGGGAACCGTCCGGTGCCGGTCCGGTGCCGCCCGGACACCGTTGCCGCCGGTCACACGCCCTCCGGACGGACCCTCACCGGTGTCCGCCCCGGTCCCCTGCCCTCCGGACCAGACCCTCACGGGTGTCCGCCGCCCGGTCACGCGCCCTTCGGGCGGGCCCGGACGTGCATCCGCTCACCCTGCGGGCCGAACAGGCTGAGGAACTCCACCGGCCCCTCCCCCGTCGAGCCGAACCAGTGCGGCACCCGGGTGTCGAACTCGGCCGCCTCCCCCGCCGTCAGCACCACGTCGTGCTCGCCGAGCACCAGCCGCAGCCGGCCGGACAGCACGTACAGCCACTCGTAGCCCTCGTGGGTGCGCGGCTCCGGTTCCAGCGTCCGCTGCGGTTCCAGCACCTTGTAGGCCTGGAGGCCACCGGGCTGGCGGGTGAGGGGCCAGTGGGTGCGCCCGCCCCACACGATCGGCCGGGACCGCACCCGCGGGTCACCCACCGGCGGCGCGCCCACCAGTTCGTCCAGCGGCACCTGATGGGCCTGCGCGATCGGCAGGAGCAGTTCCAGACTGGGCCGGCGCAGGCCCGACTCCAGGCGGGAGAGGGTGCTGACCGAGATGCCCGTCGCCTCCGACAGCGCGGCCAGCGTCACCTCCCGGTCCTTCCTGATCCGCCGCAGCCGGGGACCCACTTCCGAGAGAACGTCGTCCGTATTCGTGGAATCCATACTCATGGAATCCATTGCAGAATCGGCAAAGTTGTTTGTCAATCCCGCAGGATCGGCGGAAGGTCGGTCGTGGAGGTGGTCACCATGACCGAGACACACGCACACACGAGCCACGACGTGGTCGTCGTCGGGGGCGGCGCGGCCGGCCTGTCCGCCGCGCTGGTGCTGGGCCGGGCCCGGCTGCGCACCCTGGTGGTGGACGCCGGCGAACCCCGCAACGCGCCGTCGTCCCACCTGCAGGGGTACCTCTCCCGGGACGGCATGGCCCCCGCGGACTTCCTGGCCGTCGGCCGTGAGGAGATCGCCCGCTACGGCGTCCAACTGGCCGAGGACCGGGTGACGGACGTGACCCGGGACGACGGCTTCACCGTCACCCTGGCCGGCGGTGGCACCGCCCGGGCCCGGCGGCTGGTCGTCGCGACGGGACTGAAGGACGAGCTGCCCGAGGTCCCCGGCGTCGCCGAGCGGTTCGGACGGGACGTGCTGCACTGCCCCTTCTGCCACGGCTGGGAGGTGCGGGACCGGGCCTTCGGCGTGCTGGCGTCCAGCGCGGCGAGCGTGCACCAGGCGCTGCTGGTCTCGCGCTGGTCGAAGGACGTGACCCTCTTCCCGCACACGGTCGCGGAGGCGGACCTGTCCGACCTCGACCTGCGCCGCCTGGCCGCGGCCGGGGTCGACGTGGTGCCGGGCGAGGTCGCCGCACTGGTGGTCGAGGACGACCGGCTCACCGGCGTCCGGCTCGCCGACGGGTCCGTGCACGCCCGCGAGGTGCTCTTCGTCGGCCCGCGCCCGCTGCCGCGGACGGGACTGCTGGAGCGGCTGGGGGCCGATCTGGAGGAGACCCCGTTCGGCGCGTACCCGGTGGTCGACGCGACGGGCCTGACGTCGGTGCCGGGGGTGTGGGCGGCGGGCAACGCGATCGGCTTCTCCGAGCAGGTGATCCACGCGGCGAGCGGCGGCTACCGCGCGGCGGCGGCGATCGTCGGCGACCTCCTCATGGAGGACCTGGACGCGGCGGTCACGCCGTAGGGCGACCGGTCGCCGGGCGTGTCCACCGCCGTCCCGGCGCCGGTCCCTCGCGGGGACGCGCGCCCACCGAGGACGCGTCACGCGGCGTCCGCACCCGACGCCGCGCGGCCGGAGTGCGCAGAACCCCCGCACGTTCCGGCCCGGTCCGGGTGTGCGGCGCGGGCCCGCGTAGCACCATGGCTGCATGCTGCTGACCCGGCTGGCCCACGTGTCCCGGGAGGTCGCCGCCACCTCGGCGCGGTCCCGGAAGATCGACCTGCTCGCCGAGCTGTTCCGGGAGGCGGAGCCGGACGACGTGCCGATCGTCATCCCCTACCTGGCGGGACGCCTGCCGCAGGGCAGGATCGGCGTCGGCTGGAAGGTGCTGGGCACCCCGGTCGACCCGGCCGGTGAGCCCACGCTGACCGTGCGGGAGGTGGACGCGGCGCTCACCCGGCTCGGCGCGGTCTCCGGACCGGGGTCGCAGGCCGAGCGGGCGCGGCTGGTCGGCGCGCTGCTGGGTGCCGCCACCGCCGAGGAGCAGCGGTTCCTGACCGGGCTGCTGACCGGCGAGGTCCGCCAGGGCGCGCTGGACGCCGTCGCGGTGGAGGGGCTGGCGCGGGCCACCGGGGCGCCCGCACCGGACGTGCGGCGCGCGGTGATGCTCGCGGGCTCGCTGCAGACGGTCGCGGAGGCCCTGCTGGCGGACGGCCCGGGGGCGCTGGAGGAGTTCCGGCTCACCGTCGGGCGTCCGGTGCAGCCGATGCTGGCGCACAGCGCGTCCTCGGTGGCGGAGGCCGTCGGGAAGCTGGGCGCCTGCGCGGTGGAGGAGAAGCTGGACGGCATCCGGGTCCAGGTGCACCGCGACGGCGACACCGTGCGGGTGCACACCCGCACGCTCGACGACATCACCGACCGGCTGCCCGAGGTGACCGCGGCGGCCCGGGAGCTGCCCGGTGAGCGGTTCATCCTGGACGGGGAGGTCATCTCCTTCGACGGGGACGGCCGCCCGCGTTCGTTCCAGGAGACCGCGGGCCGGGTCGGCTCCCGGACCGACGTGACGGCGGCCGCCCGGGACGTGCCGGTCTCCCCCGTCTTCTTCGACGCGCTGTCCGTGGACGGGCGCGACCTGCTCGACCTGCCGTTCACGGAGCGGCACGCGGAGCTGGCCCGGCTGGTCCCGGAGCCGATGCGGGTCCGACGCACCCTGGTGTCGGGCCCCGAGGACACGGCGCGGGCCGAGGAGTTCCTCGGGGAGACGCTCGGGCGCGGCCACGAGGGCGTGGTCGCCAAGGCGCTCGACGCGCCCTACAGCGCGGGGCGGCGGGGCGCGTCGTGGCTGAAGGTGAAGCCGGTGCACACGCTGGACCTCGTGGTGCTCGCCGCCGAGTGGGGGCACGGCCGCCGCACCGGCAAGCTGTCCAACCTGCACCTGGGGGCCCGCACCGCCGACGGCGGCTTCGCGATGCTCGGCAAGACGTTCAAGGGCATGACCGACGCGATGCTGGCGTGGCAGACCGAGCGGCTGCGCGAGCTGGCCGTCGAGGAGAGCGGGTTCGTCGTCACCGTCCGGCCCGAACTGGTGGTGGAGATCGCCTACGACGGCCTGCAGCGTTCCACCCGCTACCCGGCCGGGGTGACGCTGCGCTTCGCGCGGGTGGTCCGCTACCGGGAGGACAAGCGCCCGGAGGAGGCGGACACCGTGGAGGCGCTGCTGGCGGCGCACCCGGGGGTGCGGCCGTGAGCGGTGTCCGCAGCGCCGGCCTGCTGCTGTTCCGGCGCACCGGCCCGGAGCTGGAGGTGCTGCTCGGGCACATGGGCGGCCCCTACTTCGCGCGCCGGGACGCCGGGGCGTGGACGGTGCCCAAGGGCGAGTACGGCCCGGACGAGCCGGCCCGGGAGGCGGCCCGGCGGGAGTTCGAGGAGGAGCTGGGGGTGGCGCCGCCGGACGGGGAGGAGGTGCCGCTGGGCGAGGTGCGGCAGGCCGGGGGCAAGACCGTCACCGTGTGGGCGGTCCGGGGCGACCTGGACCCGGCGGCGGTGGTGCCGGGGACGTTCACCATGGAGTGGCCGCCGAAGTCGGGGCGGATGCGCGAGTTCCCCGAGCTGGACCGGGTGGCGTGGCTGTCCCTGGAGCGGGCCCGGGCGGTGATCGTCTCCGCGCAGGCGGCGTTTCTCGACCGTCTCGCGGAGCACTCGCCCTGAGAGCCCTCCCGCGTTGCGGGGCCCACCGGCGCGCGGGAAGGTCGATACGCGAAGCCCGTCCCCAGGGAGGTCAGCCATGCCCATCGCAACGGTGAATCCGGCGAACGGCGAGACGCTCAAGACGTACCAGGCCATGGGCGAGGAGGAGATCGAGCGGCGCCTGCAACTCGCGGAGGCCACCTTCCGCACCTACCGGACGACCTCCTTCGACGAGCGGGCCCGCCTGCTGCGTCACGCCGCCGACCTCCTGGACGAGGACCGGGAGGACGTCGCGCGGATGCTGACCACCGAGATGGGCAAGCCGCTCGCGCAGGCGCGCGCCGAGGCCGCCAAGTGCGCCAAGGCGATGCGCTGGTACGCCGATCACGCGGCGGAACTCCTCGCCGACGAGGAGCCCGGCGCCGCGGACGTGAAGGACTCCGGGGCCTCCCGGGCGCTGGTGCGGTACCGGCCGCTGGGCCCGGTGCTGGCGGTGATGCCGTGGAACTTCCCGCTGTGGCAGGTGGTCCGGTTCGCCGCGCCCGCGCTGATGGCGGGGAACGTGGGCCTGCTCAAGCACGCTTCGAACGTGCCGCAGACCGCGCTGTACCTGGAGGACCTGTTCCACCGGGCCGGTTTCACCGAGGGGACCTTCCAGACGCTGCTCATCGGGTCGGCCGCGGTCGACGACGTGCTGCGGGACGAGCGGGTGCGGGCGGCCACCCTCACCGGCAGCGAGCCGGCCGGCCGGGCGGTGGCGTCCACCGCCGGGGAGATGATCAAGAAGACGGTGCTGGAGCTGGGCGGCAGCGACCCGTTCGTGGTGATGCCGTCCGCCGACCTGGACCGGGCCGCGGAGGTCGCGGTGACCGCGCGGGTGCAGAACAACGGGCAGTCCTGCATCGCCGCCAAGCGGTTCATCGTGCACGCGGACGTCTACGACGCGTTCGCGGAGCGCTTCACCGCCGGGATGAAGGCGTTGACGGTGGGCGATCCGATGGACGACGGCACGGACGTCGGGCCGCTCGCCAGTGAGCGGGGGCGGGCGGACCTGGAGGAACTGGTGGACGACGCGGTGCGCTCCGGGGCCACGGTCCTGTGCGGCGGTGAGCGGCCCGACGGGCCCGGCTGGTTCTATCCGCCGACGGTGCTGGCGGACATCGACCGGGAGATGCGCATCCACCGCGAGGAGGCGTTCGGCCCGGTCGCCACCCTGTACCGGGCGGCGGACCTGGACGAGGCCGTGCTGATCGCCAACGACTCGCCGTTCGGCCTCAGTTCGAACGTGTGGACGCGGGACGAGGACGAGGTGGACCGGTTCGTCCGGGACCTGGAGGCGGGCGGGGTGTTCGTGAACGGGATGACGGCGTCCCATCCGGCGCTCCCGTTCGGCGGGGTGAAGCGCTCCGGCTACGGGCGTGAGCTGTCCGGGCACGGAATCCGCGAGTTCTGCAACATCACCACGGTATGGCACGGTGCGTGACGCTTCCGCGACTACGATCCGGTCTGTGAACCGCGAAGTGACCCTGCCTCTGATCGTCGACGACAGCGGGACCCTGCAGGTGGCCGCCTCCGACGTCAGCAAGCTGCTGCGCACGGTGGGCGGGCGGTGGCTGCGCCTGGTGGAGAGCGGTGAGCAGGACCTGGACGAGGACACCGTGGCGGCGCTCACCATCGAGCTGGCCAAGCTGGCCGACCGCATCGACGTGGCGTGCATCGCGCACAGCAGCGGGACCTGACCGGCCCTCAGGGCCCGACGCGACGGCCCGGCGGTGCTCCCCGCACCGCCGGGCCGTCGTGCGTCCGGCTTCCGCGGGTCAGCGGATGGGCATGCCCGACAGGGTGCGGGCGATCACCAGGCGCTGGATCTCGCTCGTGCCCTCGAAGATCGTGTAGATGGCGGCATCCCGGTGGGTGACCTGCCGCGTAGGCGGGTTCGCCCTGCACTGCGCGGGTTCGGGGTGTTGCTGCTCCGGGTTGCTGGGGTGTTGCTCTGGCTTCCTCGGGGAAGATCATCGCCCATTCGTCTCCCAAAATTGAGAGTGCCCGCCCCCGGCCGTGAGGCCGGGGGCGGGCGAGTGCCGGTGCCCACAATGGGGGGCGCCCGGTCGGAGCACCGGCACGTCTTGGGTGTTCTCTCTTCGGGTTACCGGCCGACTGCTGAGGAATTCCTGGTTTCACCCGAAAGAGCGAACTGGTGTTCGAGTGGGGACATTACCTGTGGCCCTGCGGCATATGCCAGTCCGCAGGGCTTGGGGGTCGATCAGGGCCACCGGCCCATGATCGAATAATGCCTCAGATCTGCTGCTGACTTATGATCATGATCGGTAAACGGTTGGCCGTGTGCCAGCCGATCTGCCCGAGTGGGTCCCCGCGGCCCGCCGTGCAGTCGGCGACCGCATCCGCGTCCGACGCCTGCACCAGGGCCTCACCCAGGAGTCCCTCGCGCACGAGGCCGGTATCGACCGGTCGACGATCCAGCGCATGGAGGCGGGGCAGGAGATGAAGCTCAGCCACCTGCTGCTTGTGGCTCACGCGCTGCGTGTTCACGTGGTCGACCTCCTGCACGGCTGAGTCCCGTCGCGGCCGATTCCTGACCGTGCTGACGCAGATTCAACAACACGTTGATCGCCGTGTGAAGTGGGTGTCAGCACCCAATCACCGGTTGTGCATGTCATGGCCTGAGGTGGGGTGCGCGGCGAGCCGGACCGGCTGCCCCCGGTGACAGGAGTGCTGGCAGCGCAGCAGCGGCACCGCCGGCCCCGGCCCCACCTGGAGCGCAACGTTGCCGTGGCAGAAGCCGCACTCCCCCAACGAGCACTCGCCGGAGACGTCGTCAGCCCGCCGCGTCCTGCCGTTCACAGGGCGCCGCTCAAGCCGGCGGGGGACTGGGCGGGGCACACATAGACGGGCCCGATGACGCCTCCGCTGGGCGACAACTTCTCCCCGATCTTCAGCGGCGGGTGCTCCAGACTGCCGCACTGGCATGGTCTGGCGACTTGGGGGGTGGGCTGGGTGTCCGTAGGCTCGTCCACGCTGACGGCTCCTTCGTCGGCCATGCCCCCGGACCGTTGACGGCGGTCGCGGGGGTCCTGCAATTGCAGGGTAGACCTAGCTAGCTAGGCTCACTAGGCGAGTCAATCTATCTCGCCTCGCTGGGCGGGATAGGCGCGCTTAGCGTCAGGATCATGGAGTGGGAGCCGGACGTGCCGAGGTGGCGTCAGATCTTTGCGGTGGTTGAGGAGCGGATCGCGGACGGAACGTATCCGCCGGGGTCGCAGCTGCCGGGTGTGCTTGCGCTCCAGGCCGAGTTCGGGGTGGCGCAGATGACGGCCCGCCGGGTGTTGACGGAGCTACGGGCGGCCGGCTTGGCACAGATGCAGCCGGGCGTTGGCACGTTCGTCACTGAGTTGCCGCAGCCGCCGTCCTCGTAGCCGCCTGTCGGACCTGGCGACTAGGCTGGTCGGCATGTCTCCCTCTTTCCCGTGTGCGGGCCCGTCGCGGCCGTCTGCGGTGGTGAATGCGGAGATTCGCGCGCTGTTGGAGCGGACGCGGCGGCGGCTGTCGGATGTGGAGCGGGGCGAGTATGAGGCGCTGCTGCGGGAGTACGCGGACGCGGTCCGCGCCGAAGTGACCACCGCGGCTTAGACCATCGCGAGGTACGTCAAACCGCCGAACAGTCCCATGCCGCTGACCGCCCACAGCAGGGCCATGAACGCCTGGAAGAGGCCGTACCGGACTCCGTACTGCTGCCAGTACTCGCGCCATACTCGCATGGGCCCAGCATGACAGACGGACCCGCCGCGTAGGCTCCTCGCGTGAGCACCTTCGACTTCCCCGACACACTGATCGCCGCCGAGCGCGCCGCGTGGTCCGCCATCCAAGCGGGCACCCTCACCCCCGACCTCGCCGACCAGGTACAAGCCGGGATCACCGCCTACGCGGTCGAGGGCGGACACGACCGGCACACGGTCGAGATGGCGCTCAAGCGGGCCGTCCGGCACGGGGAACAGGCGCCTTGATCACTCTGCGGGTGGCCGCAAAGTGATGCCGGACAGCAGACCGCCCCGGCTGCGTGACCAGTCGGGGCGGCTTCAGCACTGCGCCAGCAAGGGCTGATAGTGCCACCAGTCTACGAACCGCCGCCGACAACACCGGGATCAGACGTAGCTGCCCGGCTTCCAGTCGAGAGGTTGTCCGGGGCACGGTCCGCCAGACCATTGCGCGTGCGGCAGGCGGCAGCGGGTGCAGCGCTGGACATGGTCGTCGCCATACTCGAAGGCGTGCTCACCACGGGTCGACAGGCGGTACTCCCCCACCGGGAAGCCGCCAGCCGCACGGCCGACCTGCGCGCGGGCGCGGGCGGCGTTCGGGTACGGGCGGTAAGCCATGACGTCTCCTCTGCTCCCCGCCAGGATGGCAGACCGGAGCAGCCGGGCGCGCGGCCCGCGTCAACACGGTGCACGCTGGGGGCATGACCTCTGGACCGCCCGTGGTGATCTACCCGCCCGACGAGGACGGCGGCCGGCGCGTGCGCATCGACGGGTCGATCCGGGGCCGGGCCTTCTCGGTCCAGGACGTCGCCCGGTTCATGCAGGAGGCCGGCCTGCAGGAGTTCGACGAGATGGACGTGGTGCGGTCGCTGTTGATCGAGTGGCGTGGTGGCGGGCCGGACGCGTGGGCGCACTGACAGCGCGAGCGCCCGACCATCAGGCCGGGCGCTCGGGGTTCGGCGACCACGCCAGGCTGTCGCCACTGGGCACCCACAGGGGCGCGTCAGGTGGGGCCGTTCGGAGTCTCAACGCCTCGCGATGGTCTGCCTACCGGACACCCACCAGGCGCTGCGCCAGAGCAGCGAACAGCCCCACAGCCAGGATGCCAGAAACCCCGCCTCGACGGGGGATGCGAGACGGGGCTCCAAGCAGTGTGGCACGCGGCGCACGGTCAGTCGGCGGTGTCGACAGATTCGACCGGCTGCACCCGCAGCATGCTGAGTGCTCGAGCGCGGGTCCCGTCGTCGGTGCGTTTCCCGGCTCGTCGCAGTCCGACCTTGCGGTACTTCTCGACCATCTCCGTGCTGGACCAGTCGCCGGTGATCTCCTTGATCTCGCCTGCGGTGTAGCCGGCCGCCCCGAGGTCGGTGGGGACTCCGGCGCGGAGGCCGTGGGCGGTGATGGTGTCGGCGACGTCGACTTCGGCGGCCTGGGCGATGGACTTGACCAGGTTGTTGACGGCCTGCCGGGTCAGTCCCTGCCCGCGGGTGTTGACGGGTCCGATGTTCCCCCACATGTCGACGTTGCGAAGCAGGGGCAGGTGTTGGCCGGCCTGCCCCGCGGCGCCAAGGGAGTCCAGCCACGCGTGGAGCGCGGCGAGGCATGCCGGGTCGTCGACCTCGTATTCGCGGCCCTCGCTGTCTTTGTCGTTCTTGCTGACGCGCTTGCGGACGACGACCAGCTCGGCGGCGACGAACTCCAGGTCGCTGATGCGCAGGGCAGCCAACTCGGAGGCTCGGCCGCGGATGTAGTAGCCGAGTAGCAGCAGGACGCGGTTGCGTTGCCCGGCGAGGGTGTCGGGTGGGCAGACGGCGAGCATCTGCCGGAGCCGTTCGAGGTCGACGGGTGCGGAGGACTTCTGTGTCTTGCCGGTGGCTGCCCAGGTGTAGCGGTGGTCGGCGTAGATCTTCAGGGCGGGTGCGGTGTCGGGGGTGTCCTCGTGTCCGGCGCGGGCGTTCATGTGGCGGATGGCGGCGATGGCCAGGCGCAGCGTTCCGGGCGGGGCGTTCTTGCGGCGCAGGTGTGAGATGTAGGAGGTGAGGTTCTTGGCCGTGGTGGGGGTGCCGGGGGCGCGTCCGTTGGCGGCGCACCAGCGGGCGAAGGCGTCCCACTGGTCTTGGTAGGTCTGGCGGGTGTTGGCGCGTCCGCTGTTGGCGAGGTCTTCGGCGGCTTCGGGTGTGAGGGTGTCGTTGATGTTGACGGGCTCAGGGATGGCGGGTGGGTGGTTGTCGGTGTCGACGAGTTCGGCGTCGAGGATGGGTTCGAGTTCGGATCCGGTCATCGGTTCAGGCTAGCCGAATCACTTTCCATAAGTGGAGTTATGGAAAGTGATTCGTTTGTTCGATGTACAGAAAGGGCAAAACAACCCCCCTCCCTGCCTCGCTCCGAGGGTGGGGCGCTGTCGTGTCACGACCCGGTGACAGCCCGGCCCGCTCCCTCGCCACGGCCCTACCGTGGTCCGCCTACAACCTGAGGGGGGCTCATGCGGATTCGTGCTGTGATCGTGGCTGCCGTGCTGGCGGCCGGACTGACCGCGTGCGGTGGAGGGGACGACGGGGCGGCGACACCGGCCGCGGCGAACTCGGCGTCCAGTAAGAAGAAGGTCGACTGCTTGGATGAGTCGCTGGCCCAGGCGGAGTGGATGGAGCACTGCGCCGACAAGGCCGGCACTGGCGGAGACGGGACCGAGGGCATGGCGACGGGCCTGAAGTTCGGGGAGTCGTACACGTGGCCTGACGGGCTGACAGTCACCGTGGTCGGCGCGAAGGTGTTCACGGACTACGACCCGGAGTACGAGTCGGCGGATCCCGGTGAGACGGACTTCCGGGTGACAATGAAGCTGACCAACGGCGGCAAGGAGCCGGTGGACCTCGGCGGCCTGTCGACGATTGTCGAGGGTGCGACGAGCGGCGGTGAGGCTGCGGGGACTTCGTTCGAGCGTGGGTCGCTGCCGCTCGATGGCCGGCTCGCTCCGGGTGTGACGGTGACGAAGAACGACGACAACGTCCTCGAGACCCGCTACGGCAAGAAGGTTGTGGTCATCGTGCAGCGGAGCAGCGACGACTTTGACCTGGAGTTCCCGGAGTTCACAGGCGACATCACTAGCTGACGGCACTACGACTGCGTCCCGCCCCCCAGAACAGGGGCGGGACGCAGTCGTGTCAGGTGCCGTTTGGCGTCCAGCCGTGAGGCATGCCCTGATAGACGGGTTCCTGGAAGGGGTGGGTTGCTGGCCGCGGGGCCTGCGGTGACTCCTGGGGTCTGGTCTCGGCTTCGTCGGGCGGTTGGGTGTGCTGTCCGGCCTGCGGCATGTCTGCTCCTAGGCTGTCGTGCTGTCGGTGATCAGTCCGAGGTTGGCGAGTGCGGCTAGTAGGGAGGCGAGGGCCGCGTTGCCGCCTCGGGACCCGGTGACGGCCGGTTTGGTGACGGCGGTCGCGCCGTAGAAGCCGAGCGTCGTCCCCAGGTGGCGGAACATCAGTGACACGACGAGCGCGTCGTCGGTCGTGAGCTCGTTCGCCGCGGACCGCCGCAGATTGGTGTCGCGGGCGCCGGTGCCCGGCCCCCACTCGATCCGGTCCGTCAGCACCCGTGCCCGGTCGAAGACCTCAGCTCCCGCGTGCAGGGCGAGGAGGGCGTCGCCGGCGGCCGGGGTGTTGATTGTGAGCCCGCCGGTGAGGGTGCCGCCCGCCTTGTCGAGCTTTCCGCTCTCCAGGGCCGCACCGGAGACGGCGGGGTAGGCGCCGATCGCTGCGGGGGTGATCGGGTCGGTGCCTGCGGTGGCGTGGCTGGCGGCGTGCGCGGTGGGGGTGCGGGGGTTGATGGTCGTTGGGTCGTCGGAGCGGAGCGCGATGTCTGGGCCTTCGCCTGCTGCTCCGAGTGGCGGCTGCGGTCCGGGGTCGCCCTGGTCGCCTTTCGGGCCTGGCTCTCCGGGTGCGCCGTCTTGTCCTGGGGGGCCGGGTTCCCCTTGGTCGCCTTTGGGGCCTGGTTCTCCCTGGGGGCCGTCCTGTCCGGGAGGGCCGGGCTCTCCGGGGTCTCCCTTCGGTCCGGGTGCACCGTCCGTGCCCGCTGTCCCGGGTTCCCCCGGGTCGCCCTTGGGGCCCGGGGGTCCTTGGGGTCCCGGCTCGCCGTCCGCGCCTGCGGGTCCGGTGTCTCCTTGGGGGCCTTGGAGGGAGGCGAGGAAGTCCGCCTGACTGCCGGCGTTGCCAGCGGCGATCCAGAGTTCGTAGGCCGATGCGCCGTCGCTGCCGGGTGGCCCACTGGGACCCGGCTCGCCGGGCTCTCCTGGCGGCCCTGGGGGGCCGTCTGCTCCAGCAGGCCCGGGTTGGCCGTCTGTTCCGGCAGGGCCCGGGGGGCCTGGCGGTCCGGGTACGGGCACGTATTCCGGGGCGTCGGGGTCGAGTTGCTGGAGCTGGTCGAGGTAGACCTCGTCGGGTGCGCCTTCGAGCGTGAAGTAGAAGGCCCGCGCCTGTCTGCCGACTGTGACGATGGCTTGCCATAGCCATCCGGCAGGGGTCATGCCGGGGGCGGAGTTGTCGAGGAGCTCCACCCCCGGCGTGTCCCCGTCGGTGAGCTGTCCGTCGGTGAGCTGGTATGTGCCGCTGCCGGTCCACGTTGCGTGGGCCCCGTCGAGGACGATGGCTGGCACGTTGGGGGAGAGGCGGACGGTGCCGGTGGCGGGTGTGCCGCCGGCCGGGTTGGCGACAGTGAGGTGTACCCGCTTTGTGGGGGTGCCTTCCGGGAATGGCATCGTCAGACTCCAGTTCGGTTGTACTCGTCCACCAGGGGGTGCGGGGGTTCCGGCTCGATGCCGGCCCGGTGCATCTGGCGGGCCCACCGGTCCGTTGTCCAGGCGAAGGCGCGCAGCATGGTTTCCAGCCGCGACATCTTGCCGCGGAGTTGCCCGTTCTCTTCGTCGACGCGGCGCACGGTCGCCTCAAGGACGGCCAGGTTTGCTGCCTGTTGGGCGGGGGCGGCGTTGGCTCGGGCGGCGGCTTCGGTGGCCGCGGCGGTTGCTCGGGCCGCGTCCCTGGTGGCGCGGGAGACGAACCAGCCGCCGCCTCCGAGGACACTGCCTGCGGCGGTGATGATGCCCGCCCATTCGCCGACGTTCATGCGGCCTTGCCTCTCCGGGGCGTGCGTGGCGGAGGGGGGACCGAATGCTCGGGCACCGTGCTCGCCCACCAGATGACCCCGACGTGCGAGGTGAGGTACCAGATGGCGACGAATCCGCCGCGTGAGTATTCGCCGGTGAGGACGGCGTGTGTGTAGGCGATGGCCCACACGGTGGGGGGTATGAAGGCGGCGATGTAGCCTGCCCAGTCGCGTCCGATACGGACGAACGCGCAGCCGAGGGTGGCGAGTCCGCAGACGATCCACAGCCATGACCAGTGCCGTAGCTCGCAGAACTGGGTGAGTAGCTGGAGGCCGTGGTCTTCGGGCGGGTCGACGAGGAAGCTGACGCCCCAGCAGGTTTTGCCGACGCCGAGGATCGCGAGGAAGGCGCCGCGGCGGCCCAAGCGGCTACGCAGCCGCCGGGCCGCACGGCACCGCATCAGACCGCCCGGGGCGGCTCGGCCGTGGCCGGCGCGGACGACGCCGGGGACACCTGGCCGCGGGTGAGAAGCGCCAGCCCGGCGAGGACGACGGCGTTGATCGCGCCCACCTTCTCCGCCGACAGCTCCAGGCCGTAGGCGGCGAGGAGCGCGGCGACCGCGGCGACCAGGCCGGTGAACGCGCTGGGGGCGATGGGGCGGGTGACGGCTGCGGTCGCCGCGGCGAACACGGCGGAGATGACGGCGACGATCGCGCCCGCCTGCTCCGCCGACAGGCCGAACCCGAACGTCACCAGTAGCGACAGGCCGGCGGACACCGACGCGATGAGGAGAGCAGGCTCTCTACCGAAGATCTTCATGAGGTTCTCGCTTCCTGTTCGGCGAGCCAGCGCCGGACGGTCTGGTTGTGGCGGGCGTCCGCGAGGGCGTTGTGCTCTCCGGACTCCTGCTTGGGGAGGTCGTCCCAGGCGAGGCCGAGGCGGGATCGTTCCTGCTGGATGTCATGGGTGAACATGGGGACGCCTTCGGGGAGGTCGATCATGCGGCCCCAGAGTTGGGCGAGGCAGACATGGTCGTAGGCGCCGTAGTTGGCCCACAGTTCAACGTCGGGTCCGGCGGCGCGGATGAAGTCCATGACCTCGTCGGCGATCCGCTCCCGGCGCTTCACCCGGTGGTCGCCGTAGTGGAGCAGCCACCGCTTGGGCATGGTGATTCGCTGGTCGCCGTGGCCCTTGGGCAGGTGCGGGACTACGTTCTCCATCAGCCACTTGTGCTTGCGGATCTTCCGCACAGGCATGTCCCGGTTGACCGCGTAGTACTCGCGGCCGTCGTCGCACACCATGCCGATGGAGATCAGCTCGATGTGGCGGCCGTCCTCGAGGAATTCGAGGTCGTAGTCGATGGCGGTCATGTCACGCCTTCCCGACGGCCGCGCGGAGCTGCGCTACCTCGGTACGCAGCGCTTCGAGCTGCCGCAGGATCTCGTCGGTGGCTTCGGCGGCGCGCCTGCTGTGGGCGTAGCCAGAGCCGAGGGCCGTATTCACGGCGATCTTTCCGTCCTGGAGGCCCTTGTCGGCGGGCCACTGCTTCTTCACCCAGTCGCCGAGGGTGACCTGGTCGCTGAGCTTCATGTCGCTCTCCGTGGGAGTGGTGGACGGCTTCGACGGCGCGGGCGCGCTGGCCGCCTTGGGGATGGTGAGCTTCTGGCCGGGGGTGATCCGGTACGGGCTCGTGATCCGGTTGGCCGTGGCGATGTCGGGCCAGGGCACGCCCAGCGCGTCCCCGATGCGGGACAGGGTGTCGCCGGACTTCACGGTGTAGGTGCCGCCCGCTGCGGGCTTGGGCTCCGGGGTGCCGCCGCCGGACCGGGGGGCGCCCTTCTTCACCCATGCGTAGATGGCGTCGCCGGGGCAGGCGGTGGCGTAGCCGTCGCGGTGGCCGCCGAGCCACGTTCCGGCGGGGCCGTTCTTGCGGCAGTAGTCGATGGCGTCGCGGGCGCCGTCGAGTTGGGTGTCTGTGGGCTTGGCCAGGCCGGATGAGCCGACGAGCAGGCACACGGCGTAGTCCTGCTCGTTGAGCGCCGTGTTGCCGTTCGCCGAGTTCCGGCGGCGGAGGCCGCGGCCTTCGTACACGTAGCCGTGCGTGCACACGAGGAAGGAGTAGCCGATGTCGGACCAGCCGTTGCCGTCCATGTGCTGCGCCTGCAACTGCCGGATGTAGGCCGCGCACTTGTCGTGCGGGCGGTCGCTGTAGGCGGTGCCGAGGTAGTGGAGTTTGACGCCGCGGCGGGCTCGCCCGTAGGGGGTGGCGCCGTTGGGGGTGCGGTAGGCGCGGGCGCCCCATTGGGTGCGGGTGACGAGCTTCATCGGCCCTCCGAGTCTGTGGGCGACTCTCTTAGGATCAGCCGCTTCACCTTCGAATCATAGGCCAATGCCTGCATCAAGCCTACGATTCGAAGGGATCGGGGTATGGTGCGGGTGTGAGGCCGACTTCACCGGTCCCGGCCTCCGGTGGCGGGTCTCTTCTGGCAAGGGGCAGGCCCGCCGCCACCCTTGCCAACGCCCTTGCCGCAGGAGATCGCGATGACTAACCCCAAGCAGGTCCGTTTCACCCCGGAGCAGCGTGAGGCTAAGCGCGCCGAAGCAGCCAAGCTCTACGAAGGTGGGGCTTCCGTTCGAGAAATCGCCGCCGCCATAGCCTGCTCATCGGCCACGGTCTACAACTTCCTCGCGGAGTCGGGTATGCACTCGCGAGGTCGCAGGACGCACCCGCTCGACCTTCCCGAGGGCTTGCTGACGTCAGCTGAGGCGGCGGCACTCATCGGAGTCGGCCATCAAGCCCTCAATGTCATGCACTCCCGAGGCGACGCGCCGCCGCGAGCCGAACGCCCGAAGGGTGCCCACGGCCACTACTCGTATTACTGGCGCAGCGACGTGGAGAAGTGGCTTGCTGGCCGCGCGGACCGTCGGCTACAGCGTGTGCGAGCGCGCGAATCGGCGAAAGAAGCGCGTTCCCGCGCAATGCTGGCGAACGCGATCCCCGGGCATGCCCCCAACTGGGAAGCACTCATGGCAGCTTGCGAGGCCAAACGGGCGGCCAACCAGTTCAGCTGGAACGATGTGAGTCGCCTGGCAGGGATCAACCCGGCTCACATCAGCAGGATTCGGCATGGCTACGCTCCCGAGCGCAGCCTTGGGGCTTTCTTCCGACTCACTTTCTGGGTACTGGGGCACGTGCCTGCCGAGGTGCAGCAGTTCATGCTGTCGTCCGCGAGTGAGGACTCGTGCGATGCCTGAACCGATCGTCGGCCCTGTCGGACTGCTCGTAGCCAGCAACGTGCGCCGCTTCCGAGAGGCCCAACGCCTCACTAAGCAAGCCCTATCGGACAAGGTGGGCGAGCTGGGAACACCGATCCCCCCGCTAGGGATCGCCCGGATCGAGGCAGGCACCCGGCGCGTCGATGTGGACGACCTCCTCGCGCTAGCCAATGCACTCGGAGTGCAGCCCTACCAGTTCCTCAGCGAGCCGGAGACCGTCTGCGAGACGTGCCACGGACGGCCGCCCGCCGGATTCACGTGCATGGCCTGCTTCACCATCGGCGCCCTGCCCGACTGGAGTCGCAATGGATGACCGTCGCGAGGAGATCACCGCACGCAGGCAGGCCATGGCCGATCAGCTCATTCCGATCATCGACGAGATCCGAGACAGGCTCCGTAAGCCCGCTCCCTTCGACGACTGCTGCGGCTCCGAACCGCCCACCGACGGCAAGTGGGGCGACTGCTGGTGCACCCTCCCGACCGGCCACGACGGCGAGCACTACTGCCAGCCCTGCACCGAACGGCACGGCGCACCCGGATGGGGCGACGAACCCGCCACCCGACCCGCACCGGAGAAGCCCATGACTGACGTTCAGGGCCGCTGCCCTGCCTGTGGCGGTAGCAGCCTCTTCCTCGGCGAGGGCGGGCACGTCACCTGCCGCCGTCTCGACTGCCCCGACCCTTCTGCCGCCGATGACATGCTCGGCGAAGGCGCCCCGATGCTGCACCGCGTCGCCGTCCTCGCCAGCGACCTGTTCATGGCGGGCAAGCCAGGCCCCGAACGGGAGACCGCGCGCAAGTTCCTGGAAGCGCTCCAGCGCCCCGAACCCCGCCTCCTCGACTGCGGGCTCTGCTACGAGGAGCAGGGCGAGGAAGCCCACCCGCACCCCGAATGCTCCGTGGGCGCGGCGGCCCGTTGCTCGTGCGGCTCGACCACTCAGCTGCTGCTGGTCGCCCCGGACGGCGGGCACTGGCACGACAGCTCGCAGGCCCCGACCGTGGGCACGGCGCGCATTGTGCTGGAGGTGTCAGCGCCGGAAGCGTCGGCGGCACTCACCGACGCCGTCCGCACCGTCCTCGATCGGGAGGCCCGGCGCGCTCGACGGGGGGCCACCGATGTCTGAGCCTGCCCGCCCGCTCGCGGTCGGCGACGCCATCCACGGCTACGCTTACGGGGCGTTCGGCCGCGACCACTACGACTGTGTTCGTATCGAAGCGGTCGGCCCGGACTGGATCGTTGCCCGGGACGCTACCGAAGACCACCGCGGCCCGTCCTTCGCTTCAGGGAGGCAGGCGCTGGAGCTGTGCCAGCAGGCTCGCGACGAAGGCCACCGCACCCCATACGGCGAACCCCCGCAGCCCTGCCCGCTCGAAGCGGCCGGGCAGCCGCTCACGACCTTCCGAGGGAAGTCGTGAGCCGGCCCGCGCCGAAGATGCGGCTGGCGAACATCTCGCGCGGCCCGCGGGTGCCGGTGACAGTGGCGGAGTGGGATGCGACGCCCGGCCTGCACAAGTGGATCGAAGGGGAGATCCGGCGGCGAGAGGAGGTGGCACGGTCGCATGGCGAGGCCCCGCTGTGGGAGTACGACCCCGCATTCAGCATGGTCCGGGATGCCAAGGCAGGCAGCACGGTCGCTCGGGTCTTCCTCGACGGCACGGGCGATCACATCATGCTCAACGATCCCGACGCGGTGCTGCGCCGGTGTGCTGCTGACCGGAAGATCCTCGCCGCGCACCCGTACATCGACGCGCCCAGATCATCACGCAAGGGTCCGCCGTTCGCCTGTGAGACCTGCCATGTCGATGACGGCTACGTGTCCGGCGGCGGGAACTGCGACACGGTCCTCGCCCTCGCCGAAGCCTACGGACTCGAACCCGCAGACGAAACCGACGTGGAAGTGGTGAAGGCTCCGTGAGTGGCGGCTCGTACAACTACCTGTGCTACGCGCTCGACCTGGACGATCTGATCAGCAAGCGCGGCGATCTCCGCGAGATGGCCGACCGACTCGCCGGGCTCGGCTACGCGGAAGACGCAGCGAAGGAGACCGAGGAGCTCCTCGTCTTCCTGAATCAGTGGAGTGTGCGCGCGGAGGTCCGCATGAAGCGGCTGTCCGACGTGTGGAAGGCCGTCGAGTGGTGGGACTCCTGCGACTACGGCGAGGATGACGTGCACGAGGCGCTCGCCAAATATCGGGGCGAGTCCGGCCAGCCAGAGACCGACCCGGCCCCGAGGGCAAGCTCGTGATCGGGCTCTGGATCGTCCTCGCCCACCTCGTCGGGGACTACGTCTTGCAGTCGGACTGGATGGCGAACGAGAAGACGAAGCGCTGGTGGCCAGCCATCGCGCACGCTGTCACCTACGGCCTGCCGTTCCTCCTCGTCACCCAGTCCCCGGCCGCGCTGGCGGTCATCGTCGGCACGCACGCGGTCATCGACCACTACCGGCTTGCCCGGCACGTCGTGTGGGCGAAGAACCTCCTCGCCCCGAAGGTGTACCGGCACCCGTGGTCGGAGTGCTCCGGTACTGGCTACCACCAGGACCGGCCCGCGTGGATGACCGTCTGGCTGATGATCATCGCTGACAACACGATCCACCTGGCGATCAACGCCGCAGCCGTCACCTGGCTTTGAGGAGTGCCCGTGAGCCGCGACAGCCTGCGGATCGCCTACCTGTTCGGCAAGGCGTACTGGTGGGACCGGGAGCCTGACGGGCGTCTGACGCTGCAACCCGCCGTGTGGATCAACGCTCCCGCCCGACCTGCACACCGAGCTGCTGCCCGTAGGTCGCCCGGTATTGGTCCGGTGTCCACGCCCTGCCCGCCGCGAGGAACACCGGCTCCACCCGGGCACCACCCGCCGCGCCCGGGTCGGTGACCAGCACCCAGCCGACGACCACTCCCCCAGCCGGCGCTCCGGACGTGTCCGTCCCGGCCGGGGCCGTCACCTGCACCCGCAGCCCGTCCTGTGCGGGCAGCACCCCCACGATGCTGCCCCCTCCCGCCACCGCCCCCTCCAGCATGATCGGCACTCAGAACCTCCGAATGACGCGCAGGCTGGTCGCATACGTGCCGCCGCCGTCCAGCCGCGAAGCACCACCGAGATCGGCGAACGTCGGCCCCTGCGGAGTCTTCCTCGAGTTGACGAACCTCGGCTGCCCCAGCGAATCGACACCGAGGTAGATCCCGTTGTGATCAAGCTGCCCGGCCACGGGGTCGCCCGTGTCCGCATCGAAGTGCGGCACATCCCCAACCTGCATGTTCGTCAGCGGGGGTGCGGTGTCGGCCGCCTGGGCGACGATCACGCCCGGACCTGATGGCCCGATGTCCTTCGTCATGCGAGGCAGGTTGTTCCCGTCGATGTTCAGCGTGCGCACCATCGGGATGCCCATGTGGAAGCCGTAGACCATGCGGACGAAGCCGGAGCAGTCCATGCAGCCAACCTCGCCCGCACCCGCAGCCCTGGTCTCACCGTTCGGGAACGTCCAGTCGCGGCCCATGTAGTCATGGAAGTCGGAGCCCTCGATCGGCACTCCGGCCGCGTCGAGCGGCCCGTACCGGGACTGCCCGGCAACCTGCGCCCCGCCGAGCGCGGAACTGGTCACGGCCGGGGCGCCGGTCACGTACATCATCGCGTAGGCCAGCACGTCCGGACTGGTGTCGAGCGCCCAGGCCCGGATCCGTGCGGCCAGCGCCGGCGCCCATGTGCCGTTGAACGGTTCGGGCAGGACGCGCACCCATGTGTTGTGGGTGATGGTCGGCGGGTCGGGCCAGGTGCCGGAGATCAGCTCGATGTCGTGGACGCGGAAGTTGAACGGCACCGCCGTCGACCCGGATGAGGCGAGGCCGCGGACACCGATCCGGCCGGCGCCAAGAGTGGCGTCCGCGACCTCGTGCACCCACGTTCCCGGCTCCGCCGCGCCGTCCTTCCAAGCCCGGCAGCGGAGCGTCGTCCCCTGCCGCTGGACTCGGATGTGCCACACGTCGCCGACGACGTACCCGGTGCCGACGGTGGTCAGTGCGCCGATCGCCGTCGTGGAGCCGCCCGACTCCCGCTCCAAGATCAGCTGCACCGTGCCCGAGGTGAGCACGGACAGGCGCGCCCGGTACTGGTTGTTGACGCTCGTGTACGCGAAGCTCAGAGCGAGGCTGCTGGCGTTTCCGGCGGGCATCTTGTCCAGCGACCACGACAGGCGGGCGTCCAGGTCGGTGATGTTGTCGATCACCGAGGTGTGTCGGGAGGAGTTCGCGGCGGTCATGTTGATGATGCCGGTGCCGCCCGCGACGCTGTAGTCGGCGTCGGTGCCGTTGGCGTTCGACCAGTTTCCGCCGCCGCCCGAGCTACCCCAGCCGTTCGTAGTGGTCCGGTCGAAGTCGTCGAGGAACGGCCGCTTGTCCTCGGTGAATGTGCGGGTCGGCCCGCGCAGGGCGACGGTGCGCGCGCCGACGGTGAGCGTCGCCAGGACGCCCTCACTGTCGGAGACGCGCAGCAGTTGGGGCGGGCCCGGCACGCTGGCCGTTGTGAGCGCACCGGGCGGCTGCTGATACGGCAGCCGGTCGTCGAGGACCGTCAGTACAGCCATGTCACACCCCCTGCACGTCGACCTGGATGGTCACCGCGGTCGGCGCCCCGGTCACGGAGCGGACGGCGACAGCGAGCGTGTCCCCGGCCGCCAGTGCCGCGTTCTGCACACCGGGTCCGGACATCCACGTGCTCGCGGTGGACAGCGACAGGTCGACGGCGAGCAGGTCCGCTCCGTTCTTTGTCGCGTTGATGGTGGCGCCCGTGCCGCCGGCCCGATAGCCGCGCACCGCGGTCACGGTGCAGGCCTTCGGCGCCCGCCAGATCACGTAGGAGGCGGCGCCTGCCGGGGCGGTGACGACCAGGCCCTTGGTGGCGGTCGCGGCCGGTGCCGTGCGGACCGGGGCGTTGGTCGGGCCGACGGCCTGGATGACGTTCGCGCCGACGAGGAGCGTGCCGCTGCTGGTGGAGTGCAGGCCCTGTGTGGCGGCGTGGAGGTAGGCGTCGTCGACCTGCACGAGCGTGGCCGCGCCGGTGACGGACATGCCGTAGTCGGGGCTGCTGGTGCTGGCGCCTCCGTCGTCCACACCCGGGTAGCAGGTCAGGCCGGTGACGAGGACCGGAACGGTCGCCGCTGCGACGGCGAGTCCGGCGAATCCTCCGCCGCCGGTGCCGCCGTTGCGGCCGTCGCGGCGGGTGGTGAGGTTGCTGATGCTGATCGGGGTGTTGCCGGTCGCGTCGATGAGGATGCCGTGTTGGCCGTTGCGGTCGGTGGTGCAGTCACCGACGAGCATGCCTCCGGAGCCCTGCCAGTCGCCCCACGCGCCGGTGATGCGAATGCCGTGGGAGCCGTTCCATTCGGCGCGGCAGCCGATCACCTGCCCGTTGCTGCAGTTGGTGAGGACGATGCCCTGCCCCCAGCAGCCGATGACCTGGACGTCGTCCAGGGTGAGGTCGGTGTTGCCGTTGAAGAGGATGCCGTTGGCGTGACAGTTGTCGATCATGACGTGTCGGAGGCGCCATGAGTAGGGGAAGACCCCTGCGACGTCGCCCGTAACCATGCCGTTGTTCGGCATCTGCCGGATGCACACGTTTTCCATGACGACGTTCTGCACGTTGCCCTTGGCGAACAGGCCGTCGATCGAGTTGCCGGTGAGCTGGGAGCCGTCGAGCATCAGGTTCACCATGCGCTGCTCGCCACTGATGGCGGGGTGTTCGCCGTCGTCCTCGCCGATGATCTGGATGACGCTGCCGCCGGTGAACGGGGCGCTGGGCTGGATGTAGCAGGGGTAGTCGGCGTCCGTCATGCCCGGCCCGACCATCATGTTGGCGTGGGAGCCCATGAGGGTGACGCCGTTCTTCCAGTCCAGCGTGGCGGTTGTCCGGTACACGCCGCGCGGGAAGTAGACGATCCCGCCGACAGGGCAGGCGTTGATCGCATTCTGGATGGCGATCGTGTCGTCGGTGGTGCCGTCGCCCTTCGCACCGTAGGTGCGAACAACAATCCAGTCGAGCTGCGCGGGGATCTGCGTGGAGTCGATGTGTCCGGTCTCGTCGAGCTGCGCCCACCCCCCGGGCGCGCCGCCCTGGGCGATGAAGTCGGAGAGGACACCCCCCAGGTCGACTGCGGTCAATGCGAACCGCCGCGTGTACCCGAAGTCGACGTACAGGTGCGTGACATCGTCGGGCCCCATGAACGTGACGGCGCCGTCGGCGTCGGCGGTCACCTCCGTGATCGGGTTGCCGGTCAGGTCGGTGAGGTCGGTGTACTGGGTGCCGCCGGTCAGGGAGTCCCAGACCGTGCCGACGGCTGCCGGGCGGACGAGAAGCTGGTTGCCGACGCGCTCCATGGCGTAGTCGGCCGGGCTGCCGCCGAAGAGGCTACGAGGCATGGGGTCCTCTTTCCGGTCAGTCGGTCCAGTAGGAGCCGTCGATGGTCAGGATGTCGCCGTTGCGGATGTTGAACGGCGCGTTCGTGAACACAGAGAAACTGTTCGGGGTGCTGCTGCTGGTGGTGCCGTTGGTCATCGAGTAGCGCAGGCGGGCGATCCGGCCCCGCGACTCGGTCGGGAAGACCATGCCGACACCCACCGCGGATCCTTCGCCGTTCACGGAGGAGAAGTTCCACGTGAACAGGGAGCGGTGCCCGCTCGCTGCGGGCAGGCCGGGAGGCAGGGACACCTCGAGGGGGTCGGGGTAGGCGGGCGGGTTGCCGGACGGCTCCAGCTGGATCGTCACGTCGACGCGCTTACCGAAAGCCTGGTAGCGGCCCAGGTTGCGGCTGGCGGAGCCCCAGTTGACGGTGGCCGTGCCTGCCGTCCACACGGGCGTGTAGGTGGAGTCGTCGATGCCCTGGGTGGCGATCCACCGCCATCCGGCCCCGTCGCCCAGGTAGAGCTTGCCGTCCTCGACCAGCACGCCGTTCTTCACCGCCGGCGGCCGGGCTCCCGCGATGGAGGGCAAGACACCGCGGTCGGTCAGGTATCGGCGGTCGACGACGTTGGCGGCTGTGACGACGCTCGCCCCTGCCGCCACGGTGCACTGGGCGAGGGGGATCTCCCACACGCCGGCCTCTTCCTGGGTGAGGGCGGGCGCGCTGGTTCCGCCTGTCTTGTACTCGGAGGTGACGGTCTTTGCGGCTTGGTCGGCGCGCAGGACCACGTAGTCGATGCGGGCGGCGCCGCCCGCGTTGACGGGGACGTTCAGGTTCTTGTTGGCGTCGCTGTGGTAGTAGAAGCCGCCGACGAAGGCCATGCCGGGGGCGACGGTGACGGTGGTGGTGCCGGAGCCGGTGACCTTGAGGGCGGTGCTGGTGGCGTCGACGGCGTGGACGCCGTCCAGGCCCCACCGGCGGGCCATGCGGGACCACTGGAGCTGGGTGCTGATCGGGGAGCCGTCGAACGGCCCGGAGAACTCAGCCATTGCTAGGCCGCCTTCCTGCTCTTGAGGCGCCCGATGTCCTTTTTCAGGCGGGCGATGTACTGGTAGATGCGGGCCACCGTGCCGTCGCCGCTGTCGCCGCCGACGGTGGCTTTCACCGAGGAGCCGCTGGTGGAACTCGTGAGGGTGACCTCTCGCACGACGTCCGTGTACCAGGCGCCGCCGCGGAGCTGCGCCGAGACGGTGTCGCCGACGTTGTAGTCGCGGCCGTAGCGCAGCATCGGCAGGTCGATCGGGGAGATCGACAGGGAGCCCTGTCCTGCCCCGTTGGCGAGGGCTTCTTCGGCCGCCTGGTCCATCTGTGCGTTGAGGTCGACGCTGGCGGTGTCGACGCTGGTCTGGTCGACGAACTGTTCGAGGATCAGGCCGGGCCATAGCGGGTCGGGGCGGTCGTACACCTTGCACACGCGGGGGCTGGTGCCGCCGCCGGCGACGACCACAGCCCGGGTGCAGGTGGGGGGCGCGGTCGAGTAGGAGGCGTCGGTGAGGTTGCCGAGGCCGAAGGAGAAGCGGGCGGTGCCGGACAGGTCGGCGGGCTGGAACACCTGGAACTGCAGCGCACCACCGGCCTGGATGACGCGAAAGCCCAACCCTGCTGCCGCGGCGATGTCCTGGAGGACGGTCAGGAGGTTGTCGAACTGGTTGACCTCGCGCACCAGTGGCCCGCCGTGGAAGCCGTTGGCGGCGAGGGTGAGGAGCGGGTTGCGGCGGGAGGCGAGCGCGCCGGGTCCGGCGTTGAGGTTGACGAGGGTGCGCATGCCTGTCTCAGCCGCCGCCGTATCGATCTTGTAGACGGGGGCGGTTTGCGCTCCGATCGCCGCGGTCGGGTCGGGCCAGCAGGTGTAGCGGGCGAGGATCTCATCGTCGGAGACGGCGCCCACGGTGAGCTTGCCGCCCCCGGAGTCCGACTCGGAGCGGGACCAGTCGGGGGTTCGGATCGGCCCCGACAGGACGGTGTGGCCGTCCGGGGTTTGCACGATGAGCCCGTTGCCCTCGACCAGCATGGGCGCGGACGGCGAGTCGGCGGAGATGTCCATCGTCATGGTGCCGATCGCGTTGTGGCGGGGCACGACGGTGAGCTGAATGAAGTCGGCGACCTGCCCGATCCGCTGCAGGTTGGCGTCGCGGACGTACACGCGCAGGGCTGTCGTTTCCATGGCCGGCCCCTTACGACGCCAGGTAGCGGGGCTGATAGGTCATGGACACGCTCGTCGCTCCGGTGGAGCCGTCGACGACGAGGTTGAGGTGGTTGTCGCCTTCCTCGAGGGGCCACATGACGGAGTCGTCTGACAGGTCCGGCCACAGGTTCGTTACGCCGTTGAGAAGGGCGGTCTGGCGGCGTTCCCGGGTGTCGATGACGATTGTGTCGGTGCCGCTGATGGTGCGGTTGACGGCAAGTTCGTCGATGATCTGCTGGCCCGTGGCCGGGTCAGTGCGGGTGTTCGTGAGGGTGACCGCGGTCGCAGGACCCTTGATCGTCCACACCGGGTAGGCGACGTCGTCGCCCGGGTTGGTGACGACGACCTCACCGAGCACCTGCGAGTCCCCCACCACCAGAGGCAGGACGGGGAAGAACTCTGCGCTCGAGCCGGCCTTCCATGAGTGACTGACCTCGCCGCCGATCCAGTACGGGGAGGGCACGCCGAAGGTGATCGCGTTGATGCACCAGCGTTCCCCCGCCGCGTCGAGGGATTCGTCTCCTTCGAGGCCGCCGGTGTAGTAGGCGCCGATGGTGCGGGTCGCCCCGTCGGGTTCGGTGAGGGTGAGGGTGCCGACGCCGCGTTTCGGGTTCAGGCTGTTGATCAGCTTGCGGCGGCGTTCCCTGTACGCGGCGCGGGAGTCCTCGGCCCAGAACGCGATCGGGAGGATGATCTCCTTGCCTTGGGCGCGGACGTCCCGTAGTTCGTAGCCGTCGATGCCGGGGCTCTCGTCGGTGGCGAACGTGTACTGCGGCATGTCGAGGCCCTTGGCGCCAGGCTGGAGCAGCCATCCGTTCTCCCAGTCGGAGAACACGGTGGTGACGCCGCGGGGGTCGGTGAAGGCGACCTGCGGCATCTGGTTGATGAGCGTGGGCCACGGGACCCCAGGCCGCTCCACAGGCGGCACGTAGACGCTGGGGACCAGGATGGGCATGTCAGATCACCACCGTCCGGTTGAGCATGTCTTCCATGGCGAGCGCGTCGAGGACCGACTGGCGGGAGGCGACCTCGCGGGTCGTCGCCTGGTAGTGGAGGTGCCGGTCGCCGCCCTGGCGGATGGTCTGCTGGTTCTGGACGCGCGCAGCCGTCGCCGCAGCCGTGGCGCGCACAGCGGACGCCATGCGAAGCGCGGACCGTTCCACCTGCGGCACCATGTCGTCGACACCCTGCGCATAGCCCTGCCCGGTGTTGCGGCCCAGGCCGCGGAGGATCTGCGACGGGGACTTGATCTTCAGTTCGACGCGGATGGTCTTCTGCACCGCCTTGGCGAGCTTGGCCATCTGCGCCTCGATCGCCTTCTGCGTCGAGGCGAGACCCGTCAGGTAGCCCTTGCCGGACTGGGCGCCCGCGTCGTACATGGCGTCCGCGGCGTCCTTACCGAACTCCTTCGAGGCGCGGGTGATGTTCACCTGGGCGGCGTTGATCGCCTTCAGTTCGGTGGGGGTGGCGTCGACGAGGGCCTGCGCGTAGGCGGCGCCCTGCTCCGGGCCCGCCGCGATGATCTGCTGCAGCAGCTCCTTGTTCAAGCCCCGCTTGTTGAGGATCTGCAGGTTGGCGCCGAACTTGCGCAGCTGGCCGAGGCGGACGTTCAGCCCGGACAGGATCCCGCCCGCCCCGAACACGTTCCCGCCGCTGGGCAGGCCGGTCATGCTGGTGAAGCTGACCGCCTGCTCGGTCGCACTGCCTGCCAGTTCGTTCGCCGCGGTGATGCTCGTGGCGATGCCGTCGCGCTGCTTGGCGAGGGCCTGCAGCTGCTTGTTCGAGTTGCTGATCTGCTTCAGCAGCTTGTCGTCCAGGGACGTCTTGACGCCCTTGAAGGCGTTCTTCACCGCCGTCGCGACCTTCGTCATGGCGGTGTTGATGGCGGTGGCGGTGCCGGCCAGGCTCTTGAGGAAGTCGCCGCCGACGGCGGCGGCGAGCGGGCCGGTGTTGATGCGCTTGCCGCCGACACGGATGATGCCGCCGGAGGCGTAGCCGGAGGCGTAGCCGGAGGGCAGGCCGCGCCGCACGCCGACGACGCCGCCGCGGGCGTACCCGCCGGGCCGGTTGTATGCCTTCGGCAGGGAGCCGTAGCGGGCGAGCGCGTACCGCATGGAGGCGAAGATGTTCGCCATCGGGTCGACGCTGACGCCGTACATGAACGGGCCGGTCTTGCGGTACTTCCCGGCATACGCCTGGAACGTGCCGCGGATGACCTGCATCAGCCCGACGGAGGGGGTGCCGTTCTTCCAGTTGATGTCGGACCGGTTGACCGCGCGCGGGTTACCGCCGGACTCCTGGTTCATCCGCCGCAGGGTGGTGTTGACGAGGCTCATCGACTGGTTGAGCTGGCCGAGGGCTTGGCGGACGACGCCGGTCCAGCGAGTGACGCCCTTCCCGCCGACATCCCCACCGCCGGTGAGGTACTTCATCGGGTCGACGGTCCGCCCGTTGACGCGGGCCTCGAGGTGGAGGTGGGGGCCGGTGGTGTTGCCGGTGGCGCCAACGGAGCCGATGCGCTGGCCTTGCTTGATGCCCTGCCCTGCCTTGGCTGCCATGGCGGACATGTGGGCGTACAGGGAGGCGAGTCCGCCGCCGTGGTTGATGGTGATGTGCTTGCCGTAGGGGCCGCCCGACCGGACCGCCTGGATGGTGCCGTTGTCCACGGCGACGATCTTCGTGCCGGTCTTGGCGGGGAAGTCCAGGCCGGTGTGGCGTCCCGAGGACCACATGCGGCCGGCGACACCGAACCGGGTGCCGTAGGGGGCGTTGACGGGCTTGACCCAGGCGCCGGACGACTCGGGGATGTCCTTGCCGCGGATGTAGTCGATGGCTTTGTCGATGAGGTTGATGGGGGCGGCTGCGATGGCGCCCTTCCAGGTGCCCTTGTTGGAGCCGAGGGCCTTGGTGATGCCCTTCTTGACTGGGGAGAACGCCTTCTCGGCGAGGGTGGCGAGGCCGCCGCGGACGGCGTCGGAGCCCTTTTTGAGGACGCCTCCGACCTTGGAGGCGATGCCGGAGCCGATGTCGGAGATGGATCCGAGGATGCCGCCTTCGGCGAAGCCGTACTGCTGCCGGGCGATGGCGGGGTGGGTGCCGCGCATGGCGGCCTGGTTCATGGCGTACAGGCGCTGCCGTTCGAAGGGGTCGCGCATCACCTCGGACACGTAGACGCCTTCGCCGCGCCGCATCGGCACGAGCTGGTCGTCGCCGTCCCGCCACGTGGACCAGCCGGGCAGGATGCCGCCGCGGGCGAAGCCCTTCGGCATGGCCATCTTCTTCAGGTCCGGGACGCCGGGGATCTTCGCGGCGGTCTTGTTCCATACGGAGACGATTCCGCGGTTGTAGACGACGTCGATCCAGAACTTGATGGGGGCCTTGACGAGCTTCTTGATGCCGTCCCAGACCTTGCCGACTCCGTCCCGGATGGAGCGGAACATGTCCTTGAGCTTGTCGCCGAACTTGGAGACACCGTCCTTGACTTTCTCCCACGCGCCGGACGCGATGGACCTGACCCGGTTCCAGAACGAGTCCCAGATCTTGACCGCGCCGTCCTTCAGGCCACGGAAGAAGCCGATCACACCGTCGCGGATGGTGCGGACGATGCCCCGCAGCCAGTTCCACAGCTTCTTGAACCAGCCGAACGTGCCGTTGACGATGTCCGGGATGATGCTGTGCCCAAGCAGCTTGTCCCACAGCCAGTGGAAGCCGTCGAAGACCATCCTCACGCCCTTGGTGAGGATGCCGACGAACTTGGTGATCCCACCGATCACCTTGTTCATGATCGGAACGAGGAAGCTGATCGCGCCCGCGAGTACCTTCGTGAACAGGCCCGCCAGCATCACGATGAGCGGCATCAGCGGGGTCAGCACCTGCATCGCCAGCGTGATCAGCGACAAGGTGAGCTGAGTCAACGCTGGCAGGAGCGGCAGCAGGCTGACCAGGAGTTGCGGGAACAGGGGCACGATCAGGCTGATCAGCTGCCCGATCATCTGGAAGGCCGGGACGAGCGCCTGCACGATCGGCGCCAGGGCCGTGACGAGGGCGCCGATCACCGGGGTGAGGATGTCCCCCAACGTCTTCATCATCGGTGCGAGCGCCTTCACGATCTCCGCGATCAGCACACCGATCGGCTCCAGCAGCGGCAGCAGCTGCACCGCCACATCGGCGATCACACCGATAACGTCGCCGATGACAGGCATCAGCGCCTCAACCACCGGCATCAGAGCATCAGCCAGCTTCGAGAAGATCTCCGCGAGGACCGGGCCGAGCTGGTCGGCGAGCTGCACGATCACGGGGGACATCGCGGCGAGCAGCGGCAGAACCGCCTGCAAGGCTGCGCCGAGCGCGCCGGCCAGCAGGCCCGCAACAGCATTGAGCGCCCGGAACACTTCCGTCAGCGCGGCCTGCATCTCCGGCAGTTCGATGACGCGGCGGATCTCCTTGATGGCGGCGCCGATGACGCCGAAGAAGTCCCCTCCCGCTTCCCCCGCGGCCTTGAAGATACCGGAGAAGATGCCGCCCACGTCGGCCAGGACCCCACCGAACTGGACGGCCACGTCCAGGGCCGTGCTGATGGCCTCCTCAAGGCTGCCGTCCTTGAGGCCTTCAGCGAGCCGGGACATGGCCCGATCCATGGAGTCGGCCAGGCCGCTGGTCATGCGGTCGAACGCGGGCTGCGCGGCGATGGACAGGCCGGCGAACCCGGTGACGAGCTGGCCCGGCACCCGGGAGAGGTTCCCCAGGTTCTGCCGCAGCCCGTCGAAGACCTGCCTCAGCTGCCCGGTCTTCTCCAGGTTGGACACCGCGCCGAGGGCGTTCTTGCCCATCAGGTTCAGCTGGTCGGCGGCGCCCATCAGGCCTGTACGGACGGTGGGCAGGATCTGCTTGCCGACCTGGCTGAGGCGCGTACCGAGCCCGGCGAACAGGCTGTCCTGGACGTCGAGGCGCATCGCTCGCCAGGCAGGGCCCATGCCGCGCACGGTGTCGACGAAGGCGCGCGCGTTCGGCGACAGCTTGGCCATCGCCTCGTCCAGCTTGGACGTTTGTGCGGCGGCGCTCTGCTGCGCTTCGGCGACCTGCCGGGCCGCGTCCGCGACGGCCTGCTGCGCGTCGGCGATCTGCCGCTGCCCCTCCACCTGGGCTTCGGTGACGCCGCGCTGCGCGTCGATGAGGGCGCGCTGCCGTTCCGCGACCTGCTGGTCCGCGTCGGCGACCTGCCGCTTGGCCTGCACGACGGACTGGGAGCCTTCGACGCCGGCCCGGTTCGCGGCGGCCGTGTCTTTCTCCAGGCGGGACACCGCGACGCGCTGCGACTCCAGGGACTGCACGGCCCGCTCGCGCGCGAGTTCAGCCTGCTGGACCTGTAGCTGCGTGGCGGCCGGGTCGGTGCGTGTTTTCTGCAGGTCGAGTTCGGCCTGCAGCACGGCGAGCGTTGCCTCTGCCTCCGACAGGCGGCCCTCTTTGAGGCGGGCGTTCATGTCCTCGAGGTCGCGCACTGCCTGCCTGCGTGCGGCCGACAGGTCTTGCTGTGCTAGGCGGGCGTCGCGCTGCGCCGAGGTGAGGTCGCGTTCGGCGTTGGAGACCTGCCGTTCGGCCTGCTGGATGCGCTGGGCGGCTTGGACGCGCGCGTCCTGGAGGGAGCGTTGGGCGCGGGCGAGGGACCGCTGCGCGTTCTCGACCTGTCGGGTCGCGGCGGCGGCGGCTTGCGCTTCGGCGGTGGTGGGTTCGAAGGCGGCTTTGATGGCGTCGCCGACGCCTTTGGTGCCGACCTTGATGGCGGCGAAGGAGCCGATGAGGAGGCCGAGCGCTGGGGCGGCGGTGGCGGCGAGGGGCCCCATCTGGGCGATGGCGGAGCCGAGGGAGGCGATGGCGGGCAGCGCGGACAGGGCGGCTGTGCTGATGGCGAGGATGCGGGAGGTGAGTGAGGAGAAGGCCCGCCCGCCACCTCCGCCTCCGCCGCCGAGGTTGCCGAGGGCTCCGGTGAGGGCGGCGAGGCCGGTGGAGCGGACGCGGACGTTGACGGTGCGGTCCCGGGTGAGGAACGTCAGCGCGCTGTTCGCGGCCGTGGTGTCGGTGCGGGCCTGGACCGTCACCTCGCGGCGGCGGGTCAGGTTGGCGAGGTCGTTGGCGGCGACGCGGGTGTCGACGTCGACACCGATGCGGGCGGTCCGCCGCTGAATCAGGTTCTTGATCTCCGCCGCAGCAACCCTCGTATCGACGGACGCACGGATGTTGACGACCCGGTCCGCTGTGAGGCGGTCGAGTTGCTTCTTCGCCGTGTTGTAGGCGGCCTGCTGCACCTTGGGGAGGATGTCGACTGTCTGCTGGCTCAGCAGGCTCTGCAGCTTGGTCCTGGCACCGGCCTCGTCGAGGGCGACGGACACCTTCAGGGTGCGGTCGGCGGTCAGCCGCGTGACTGCCGTGGTGGCGGCTTTGTCGTCGAGCTGCGCCGTGATCTTCGCCGTGCGGTCTTGGGTGAGGCGACGCAGGCTTGCGGTGGCCGCCTTGTCGTCGAGTTGCGCGGTGACCTTGACGGTGCGGTTGCGGGCTAGCTGATCGAGTTCGCGGCGCGCGTTCGCCGCCTGAACCTGGACGCTGACCTTCACGGTCGGCTTCAGGCGCGCCAAGCGGGTCTGGATCTGCCGGGCGATGATGTCGCCGGCCTCGTCTCCGGCAGCGGTGGCGGGCTGGCGGATGGCTTTGGGGAGCTCCACGCGGAGCAGGTCGCCGAACTTGGACGTGTCGGGGATGAGTGATACCCGGGTGCGTCCGACGACGGTCGCCTCTGCCATGCCGCCCTCCCTCCCCTACCGCTGTGCTTCCAGTTCGGCGAGCCGGGCCCGCCACTCGTCGACTTCCTCTTGGTCGTCCTGCCGCCGGCCGGGCGAGAACGAGTCGAGGTACTGCTCTGCCCGCTGCCGCGCCCGCGCCGCGGCGTCGTCGTCTGCCTCGTGCGCCTCCAACGCCGGGGGCTGGATCGGCTCCATCTCCGGTGGCCGGCCTTTCAGGTGGGCGGTCCACAGGATGCGGATGAGCATGAGGAGTGCGTTGTACTGGGCGGCGGCGAGGAACGTGCCGGACGTCCAGCGGCGTCCTTCCAGGTCGCCTGCGAGGGCGCTCTTGGTGGCGGAGTCCTCGGGCAGGGCGTCCACCAGGTCGCGGAGTTCGGCCCAGTTCATCGACCCCTCACCCCAGGACATGGCCCAGAACTCTTCTAGGCGACGGCCGGGGTAGTAGCGCTGGAGGTCGGCGCGGAGGCTCCCGGCGTGCTCTCGGAGGACGTCGAGGAGCCATCGCCTTCCCCCTCCGTTGTCCCCGCCTCGTCGGAGAGGGACTCGACGATCTCCTTGAGTTCGCCGACGGTGAGCTTGCCGACCTTCACCAGCCGGTCGAACGACTCGGGCGGAAGGGCGAGTTCGCGCAGCAAGCCGATGTTGGCGTCGCCGCCCTTCTCCTGGACCTCCTCGATGACCTCGACGGGCCAGTCGTCCTGGGTGGGGAGGGTGCACACCTCCTCGACGCCCTGCTCGTTCTCGAAGTAGATGTCGACGAACTGGGTCTTGGCGGCCTGCGCGCGCTGGGCGCGCATCTGCTGGAGGCGGACGACCTTGCGGTTGGGCTTGGACATGATCGGTTCCTTCTCGGGCGGGGGTCGGGGCGGGGGCTTTCAGGTGGCCTGTCGTGCCGCCCCCGCCCAGGGATTGAGCGCGACAGGCCACCAGTTCGAGGGGTTACGGGGTCTCTGGCTCGACGGCGGGCAGCGTGACCTCGGTGATCATGTGCTGCACCGACTGGGCGCCGCCCGGGGCGGCGAGCGCGGTGAACGTCATGCCGAAGTTGGAGGAGTCCTCGCTGCTGTGCTTGACGGCTTCGCGGTCGGACACACCGCAGCGGGCGATCATGATGCGGTGCCGCTTCCCCGACATGATCACGTCGAGACCCAGGGCGATCTCCACCGTGTCCGTGACCGACCCGGAGCCGAAGGAGACGAACTGCTTCTTCGGAGTGCCCTCCGTCACCGCGGGCGTGGACGTCATCGACGCCAGCCGCACCTGGTAGTACAGGCTCAGGTTGTAGGCGTTCGTCTCGCGGAACACCAGCTTGAACGTCTGCGTGCGCTTGCGGGCGAGGTCGACGACCGGGGCGTCCTCACCCCACGCGTCGAGCTGGGTGCGCTCCTCCTCAAGCGCCTCCTCCAGCCCGTCCGGGGTGATGAACCCCATGTCGGACCATCCGGCGCCCCACGGGGCCTCGGGGTCCGTCGGGAAGGTGGCCCCGACCTCGGCACGGTAGGCCTTGCCGGCTGTGCCGACGATGATGTTCGATGCGTCGCCCACGGTGGGCCTCCTAGCTGATCGGTCGGGGTGGGCTGACGCTCATCCCCAGGGTCATGCCGACGCGCCACAGGTCGGCGTTCGGGTCTTCGGGCCTGTCTTGCGGGCCTGTCTCCTGGCTGATGCCGGTGACGATGCCGTCGGCTGTCGCACGGCCCGGGAGCATCTCCCAGGCGGCGCAGACCCGGCGGGCCAGGTGCATGGCCTGTACGTCGTCGGCGGCGTAGCAGTCGATGGAGAAGCGCGGGTTGTCCTGTGTCGCCGGGTCGGCCCAGCCGCGCACGTCGGCCACCCCGCCGATCCGCAGCACCCGCACCGCGGGCAGCGCGGCGTTGAGGGCCTTGCCTTCGGGGAGCTGCCCGGTGACATGCACGTCCGGCAACTCGGCGGCGAGCAGGGTGATGGCGACCTGCTTGCCGTCGGGGAGGACAACCGGCGCCGTCATCTAGGCCACCGCGGTCTGACTGTCGACCTTGGTCACCCAGTCGACGAGCTCCTGCTTGGTGGCCTTGTTGGCCTTGGACTCGTCGTAGCCGCGCTTGACCGCGTAGGCGCGCCAGTCGTCGACCTTCGCGGTTTCGGCGGGCTTCCCGTCGGCGACCGTGCTCGGGGTGGTGGTCTTGCCGGAGGGCTTGGGGTCGTCGACCTGGACGGCGAAGCCCTTCCAGCGGTGCACCTCGTCCGCGGGGACCTGGATGGTGTCGCCGGGCTTCTTGCCGTCCCGCCAGAACGTGAGCTTCATCGTCACGGTGTCGCCGTCGGCCATCGGTATCTCCTTCATCAGTGATCGCCGCCAGCGGCGTCGAGTGCGTGGCTGAGGGTGTAGTGGGGGCGGTGGATCGCGCGGCCGTTGCGGTCCCGCTGCGTCGTGCCGTGCTCGACGTAGTAGGAGTGCGCGGCGTCCGCGTCGACGTGGCGTGTGCCGTCCGCGTCGGGCTCATCCACGATGTGGATCTTGTCGCGGTATTCGCCCGTGTAGACCGGAGCCGTAGCGATCGCGACAGACTCCACCCGCTTCATGCGGGCAGTCAGGTCGTCCTGCACCTCACCGGTCAACGGCAGCTCGAACTCGATCGCCTCGGCGTCCAGTTCGACGTCGATCTCCACCCGGGTGGCCATCAGCCCGCCACCTCCCTGAGGTCGACGATCTGCCCCGACAGCGGGCCGGCCCGTTCCGGCACTGCCGGGACGCCGTCCACTTCCCAGTCGCGGCCCTGCCACTTGACGCGCATCCACTCCGTGACCCGCGGGGCCCGGGGCGGCATGAACAGGCGGGCCGTGGTGACCGTCTGGTCGGCCGCGTTCTTCGTCTCCGAGCTGCTGGTGTAGTCGACGGTCACCCGCCGCACCACGGTCGGTGTGGCGTGCTCCCAGTCGCGGACCTGCTTGTTGTACGCGCCCTCGACGAGCGGCGCGTCCAGGAGGGTGACGGTCTGGCGTCCGATGTGGCCCGGCATCAGCCCACCACCAACGGATAGAACTGCAACAGCCCCGACGCACGCAGCACGGACACGACCTTCGGCCCCACCGTCGGGGCCGCACCCGCGCCCTGACCGACCGTCCGCCGCGTGAACGACCGCTGCCCGGTCGACATGGACTGCAGATCGTCCTGAGCCCCGGACTCGTCATCCCGGTCCATCAGCCAGTGCGCCTGCCGCACCACAGCCTTCCGCAGCACCGCCAGCACCTCGGGGTCATCCGGGGCGTAGGCGATGCCGTACAGCACCTCGTCGACCGCGTCCGACGCCAACTCCAGCAGACGCACGGCGTTGTCCGGGGCGGGCTCAGGGGCGAGCCACGCCTCGAGATCCTGGACGGTCGCATACGCCACAGGTCAGCCCTCCGACCCGTGCGCGTCCTCGTGGACCTGCACCCAGTCCTGAAGGTCGGCCTTGGTCGCGTCGGCGGCTTCGTCCTCGGGCATGCCGAGGGACACCGCGTAGGCGCGCCAGTCGGCGACCTTGTCGGTGGCCTTCGGCTTCTGGGCGCTGTTGGGCGCGTCGCCCTGGTCGCCGTCAGACGCCGTCCCGGTGGGCTCCACCGTGGCGACCTCAAGCGGGGCCTCTTCGCCCTGGGAGTCGTTGGGGCGGCCGTCGACGCTGGCGTGCTCCGGGCCCTGCACGCCCTCGCCCGCGTCACCGACGACGCCGGTGCCGGCGTCGTCCACGGCCTGCACCCACTCGATGAGCTGGGTCCGGGTCATGGTGGCCGCCTTGGTGGCGAGCAGACCGAGACGGACCGCATACGTCGCCCACGCCCCCGTGTGATCGTCCCGGCCGGGGCGCTCCGGAGCGGCGGGCACGTTGCGGCCGACGCGGGTCGCCGCGGGGGCGTCCGCGCCGTGCTGGATCACCTGCGGCTCGATGGCGCGGTCCGGGTCGAGGAGCGGCTCCCCGTCCTCGGCGAGCCGCAGTTCGCCGCGTGCGACCTGGGCTGCCATCTCCGGCGCCAGGGGCTCGTCGAGATGCAGCCGCATGCCCCCGGCGCCGATGTACTCGCGGGCCGCCATGTCAGATCCCCCGGCCCAGCTGGAACGCGGTCACGGTGCCGGTGAAGCCCGTCTCGAAGTCGATGTGGAGCTTGCCGCCGGACTGGGAGTAGCGGGCCTCGGAGAACGGGCCCAGCCAGCGCGTTCCGGACGCCGATACGGACACCTCGGTGTCGCCCTGGGTGCGCATCCAGGCCGGCCCTCCGGCGTCACCCGCACGGATGGTCACCTTCTTCGCCGACCCAGCGCTGTTGGCTACCCGCAGGACGGTCCGGCTGGGGTCGGCGGCGTTGATGACGACGCCGTTCGTGACGAGCGTCGAGTCGATGGCAGTGCCGGTCGGGTCGGCGACATCGCTGCCACCGAGACTGGTCGGAGTGAGAGAAGTGCGCGCCACGATTCCTCCTGTAAGAGCGCGAACGAGAATCACGAAGAGGGATCAGGCGGCCGGGTTGACGTAGGCGACGGCGATGCCCTCGGGGCGCAGCAGCTTCGCGCCGTACACGTGCAGGCCCCGGACGGCGTCCGCGATCGTGGACTCGAGGCGCAGCGCCTCCGTCTCGAGGATCTGGTCCGCGTAGGTGATCGCACCCGGGTAGCCGGCCTGGACGACCTGCACCGACCCGGTGGGGTTCGGGGTGACGTTCGACTCCAGGACGTCGAAGCCCGCAGCCCGTCCGACGATGCCGTTGCGCAGGCCCTCGGAGGAGCCGGAGGCGTCGACCCGGTCGAAGCGGGAATCGCGCAGCAGCGCCCCGGTGAACTCCGGCGAGACGACGACGTACCGGCCGGCGGCGGGCACGTTCGCCCGGTTCAGCTTGGTGCGCAGCGGGATGAGGACCTTGTCCCAGGCGTCGGTCGGGGTGGCCGAGAGAGCGATCGGTGCGCCCGTGGTGCCGACGACGTTCGAGGGTGCGACCCCGGTGTAGAGGCTGGCGACGTAGGAGTCGGCCTTGTCGGCGAGCTTCTGCGCGGCGCGCTGCGTGGTGCGCAGCATGGGGTTGACGGCGACCTGGGCCTTGTCGACGTCGTCGAGCTTGAACGCGAACGCGTCGCCCTGGTCGATGAGCAGGTCGGTTCCGGCGGTGTCGATGTCCTCGTAGTTGATCGTGTCGCCGGACTTGTACTCGAAGATCGAGGGGTCGCCGACGGTGACGATCCGCACGGACTGGCCCTGGGCGGTGATCTCGCCCTCGTAGTCCCGGTTGACGACCTGAGGCTGGGCGTAGACGAGTGTGTTGTCCAGGCCCACCAGAATGTTGGCGGCCCAGATCTCACGCTTGAACAGCGCGACGGACATGGAGGCTTCCTATCCGGCCTTACCGCTGAGGTAGCTGTCGAGCCGTCCTTCGGCGAGGGCCTTGGCGATCTGTGATGGGGTCATCCGGTCCACATCCGCCTTCGTGAGCTGCCGCTTTCCGCCCGGGGTCCCGTCCATCGGCGCGCCACCCGCAGGGGTGGGGGCCGGCTCCTTCGGCTCCGGCGCCTTGGCCTTGAGCTTCGAGTTCGCGGCGACTGCGTCCGTGATGGCCTTCTGCACCTGCGTGTTGAAGTCGTCCCCGTGGGGGTCGAGCTTCGCGACGGCCTGGTTGAAGGTGCGGGAGTCGAGGAGCGCGTCGGGGTCGGCGCCGTGCTTGGCGGCCGACTTGTAGACGGCGAGCTCGACCTTGGTCTGGCGGGTCTCGTCGCGGGACGCCTTGGTCTCTCCGCGGGACTCCTCCAGCTGCTTGGCGAGCTCCTCGAGGGTGGGCGGCTTCTGCTCGTCGGTCTCCAGCCCGAACGCTGTGGCGACCTTCTTCATGAAGGCGGCCTGGTCGTCCTTGGCTTTCTTTTCTGCGGCTTCGCGCTTGGCCTTCTCGGCTGCGACGTCGCCGCGGATGTTCTCGACGAGCTTCTCGAACTTGGCCGGGTCGAAGTCGCCTTCGAACTTGGGCGCCTTGGCCTTGGATTCGCTGGTGGTCGGCTCGGTCGGTTCGGGCGTGGCGGGTGCGGTCGGCTCTGGCGGAGTCGGCGCGGGGTCCGTGGGCGCGGGCGGGGTGGCCGGCTGGCTGCTCGGGTCCGCGGGCGTGCTCTCGGGCTGGGCGGGGGTCGTCACCGGGTGCCTCCTTGGGCGGCCGTTTCGGGCGGCGATGCCTTGATCGCTACTCGTTGGCCCTGATGTTAACCCTCAACCACCCTTAATGCTGCACAATCAAAGGCAAGAAGGCAAGATTCCCTTAGATTCCCAGGCAGGGAGGGGGTGGGTGGTGGACAGCGCACGCATCGCCAACATGGCGCAGCAGCAACCCGGCCGGCTCCGCAACCTCGAGCAGCGCGCCATCGCCGACGCCACACGACCCCTCGCCACCGCCATTGCCGACGCACAGCAGGCAGCCGTCAACCGGTGGGTTCGCGAAACCACCGGCGGCCAGATCCCCGCCCAGCTCGACAAACTCGTCGCATGGGTCCGCGGCCTGCTCCGGCGAGCATTCGCAGGGAAGGGCAGGCAGGCGCAAGCCGCCGCCCAACGGGCCGCGTTCAACGCCGCCCAACTCAGCGTCCGCCACACCTCAGCCCTCGCCGCCGCCATGCGCGGCCAGCCCACCCCGCCCGTCCAGGTCGAGCCCGGCGGCGAAGCCCAGCAGGCCGCCGACCGCATCCCCGTCGCCGTCGCCGAGGAGCAGGGCCACGCGCTCGCCCTGCTCACCACCGCCGGACTCACCGCCATGGGCCTCGCCGGACTCAACAGCGTCTTCAAACGCGCCCGACGGGCGATCGGCCGCATCGCTGCCGGTACCGCAGTCGCCATCACCAGCGCCGCCGCCCAAGGCCCTCGTCTCATCGCCCGCGCTCTCGGAGACGGCACTCGCCTGCTGTGGGTCGCCGAACCCGACGCCTGCGCAGCCTGCCGCGCCTACGCCGGCCACCACGTCCGGCCCGGCGGGAAGTTCCCCGGCGGGCTCACCCTCGACCCGCGGCGCGCCGCTTTCCCGGACGCCATCCCGGGGCCGCCTCGCCACCCGCATTGCCGCTGTGTTCTTGTCCCGTGGTCGTCCGCCTGGCGGATGGCCGGGACGCCCCTGCCCACCCTCCTGCGCCAACGCGCACGACACACCTGGAGGTCCCCGTGACTCGCCACCTGATGGGAGAGGACCTGTGGCCCGAGCTCCGGCGTCTGCACGCCGAGGGCTTGGGCAGGAACGCAATCTCCCGCGAGATGGGCATCACCAACTCGGTTGTCTCCCGTACCGCCGAACACCTCGGGTTGACCTTCGACCGGACGAAGATCCGGGCAGCAGCCGAAGCACGCGCAGCAGACCTCGAGGAACGCCGCTCCCTCCTCGCCGAACGCTTCATGGACATCGCCGAGGACAGCCTGGAACGCGTCTACAAGCCCACCACCGTCTACGCGTTCGGCGGCAAGGACAACGAGTACAACGATCACACCTTCGACGAAGCGCCCCCGGCCGAACGGCAGAAGCTCGTCACCACCGCGGCGATCGCCGTCGACAAGACCCTCAAACTCGTGCCGCCGGCGGAGGCGTCCAACCTGGACGCGGCCAAGTCCATGCTCGGTTCGCTGGGTGACGCGCTGGCGGCGTTCTCTCGCTCGGAGGATGAGCAGGGCGGGCCCGAGAGCGACGAGGTGTAGCCGTGCTGGAGTCCCTGCCTCTGTCCCGGAAGCAGATCCGGTCTGTCGCCGAGTCGACGACGAAGATCTCTTGCTGGGAAGGGGCGATCCGCTCTGGCAAGACGATCGCGTCGCTGCTGAAGTGGTTGATCTTCATTGCGAATGCGCCAACGACGGGCGAACTCGTCATGATAGGCAAGACGTCGCAGACGATCCACCGCAACCTGTTCCTGCCCATGCAGGACCCTGCCCTGTTCGGGCCGATCGCTTCCCTCATCCACTACACGCCGGGCGCACCTACCGCGGTCATCCTGGGCCGGGTCGTGCACGTGATCGGCGCCAACGACGCCAAGTCGGAGCCGAAGATCCGCGGTATGACGGTGTGCGGCGCCTACGTCGACGAGGTCACCCTCGTGCCGCAGATCTTCTTCGAGCAGCTCTACGGGCGCATGTCCGTGCGCGGCGCGCAGCTCCTGTGTACGACCAACCCGGACAACCCGGCGCACTGGTTCATGCGGGACTGGCTGTCACAGACCGGGAAGAAGCCCGTCAGCCGGTTCTCCTTCACGATCGACGACAACCCGTTCCTCGACCCCGACTACGTCGCCGACATGAAGGCTAGCCACGAGGGCCTGTTCTACCGCAGGTTCATCCTCGGCGAGTGGGTGGCCGCGGAGGGCGCCATCTACGACTCGTGGGACCGTGACCGGCACATCGTCACCAGACTGCCGCGCGAGGGCATCCACAAGTGGATCAGCCTGGGTGTGGACTACGGCACGTCGAACCCGTTCCACGCCGTCCTCCTCGGCCTCGGCCGGGACCGCCGGCTGTACGCCGCAGCCGAGTGGCGGTACGAGGCGCGGCAGACGAAGAAGCAGCTCACCGACACCGAATACTCGGCACGCCTGCGCGCCTGGCTGGGCGACGTGCCCAGCCTCGGCCCGATCCGGCCGCAGTTCATCACCGTCGACCCGAGCGCGGCGAGCTTCGTCACCCAGCTGAAGCGGGACAAACTCACGCCGACGCCGGCGAAGAACGACGTCATGGACGGCATCCGCGTCGTGTCCAGCCTGCTCGCCTCGAACAAGCTCCTCGTGCACGAGTCCTGCAAGGCGCTGATCCAGGAGATCGGCGGCTACAGCTGGGACGACAAGGCCGCCCTGCGCGGCGAGGAGCAGCCGTTGAAGGTCGCCGACCACGGATGCCTCATCACCGGAACTCCCGTAACGACAGCCGCCGGAGACAAGCCCATCGAGTCGGTACAGCCTGGAGACCTGGTGCTTACTCGGCAGGGCTACCGCCCGGTGGTAGCTGCTGGTATGACGTCACCTGCCGCGAAGGTGTTCCGCGTCGACATCGAGGGCGGACTTTCCATCACCGGAACTGGAAACCATCCCGTTTGGGTTGCAGGTAAGGGATGGATTCGCCTCGATGATCTGCGTTATGCGGATACAATTTTGACATGCCGAAACGAGTCGAATCCATTCTCTTCCAGGGCATCACCTTCCGCCGGTACCCAGACGCCAAGGGTTGGGCTGAGCGCGCCTACTACACACCCGGCGGAACAGACCGAGCCAACGGCGTTCGCAGACTTCACGAAGAAATCTGGATGGCCCACAACGGTCGCGACATACCTGCCGGCCATCACATCCACCACCGGGACGGCAACTCTCTCAACAACGACCCCGGCAATCTGGCCTGCCTCAGCGAGGAGGAGCACGCCAAGCACCACAACGACGACCGGCGCGGAGTCTGCACCCCCGCAGCCCGGACCAACCTGGACCGCATCAGACCTCTGGCTTCCGCGTGGCATCGGTCTGACGAAGGACGCGCCTGGCATGCCGAGCATGGCCGCAAGACGTGGGAAGGCAGGGAGACTCACCCGCTCGCCTGTCAGCAATGCGGAAGCACCTACGAGACGCGATCGAAGCACGGACTCGAACGCTTCTGCAGTAATGCCTGCCGGGCTGCTTGGCGACGCGCGAGCGGAGTTGACGACGAGCAGCGGAACTGCGAACGATGCAACTCTGAGTTCACCGTCAACAAGTACAGCAAGACCCGCTTTTGCGGGAAGTCGTGTTCTCGGCGTGACGCCATTGAGCGGCGCCGTGCCCGTATGGAATCTGACCGTCGCTGACTGCCCGGAATACTTCGCAGGCGGCGTGCTGGTCCACAACTGTGACGCCTTGCGCTACGGAGTCTTTACGACTCGCCCGCTGTGGCAGCGCCAAGTAACAATCGCCGCCTGAGAAGGAGATCCGTCATGCCGCTGCCGACCACTCCGAACACTGTCTGGCCGCCGCCCCATCTGGAGATCCCGCACGCGGACATCGACATGTGGCGGGCCTGGTACTCGGGCGACCCGAACCATCTGGCCGCCGTGTACGGCGGGGTCGCCGCGTACACCCGCAACGGGTTGGCGCGGGAGTTCTTCGGCGTGGACCGGCGGCGGGCGGCTACGGGTGAGCTGCGCATGTTCTGGGGCCAGGACCCCAGCCCGGGGCAGACGGCGGCGAAACTGCATGTGCCGATCGCGTCGGACATCGCGGAGGTGTCGGCGAACCTGCTGTGGTCGGACGTGCCGACGGTGACCGTCGACGTGGACTCCACTGACCGGGCCACGGCGAAGTCGACGCAGGCTCAGATCGGCCGCTACCTGGACGACCGCGGGCACGCCAAGATGCGCGAGGCCGCGGAGATGGCGGCGGGCCTGTCGAACGTGTACCTGCGGGCTGTGTGGGACACCAGCCTGCGTCCGCGGCCGTGGACAGATGTGCTGCAGCCGGAGGCGGTGGCGCCGACGTGGCGGTGGGGTGCGCTCGCGGAGGCGATCGTGTGGCGGGAGCTGACCCCTCTGGGCGACGGGAAGGGCGTATGGCGGCTGCTGGAGTACCACGTCCCCGGCATGATCGAGTACGGGGTGTACCGGGGTGAGGTGGGCACGATCGGGCAGAGGATGGAGCTCGCCGACCACCCGGACACCGAGTACCTCGCTGCGCGCACCGACCACTTGGGCCGTCAGGCGACGGGCATCGACCGGCTGTTGATCACGCATGTGCCGAACTTGCTGCCGAACCGGACGTGGGACGGGGTGCCGCACACGGCGCCGCTGGGCCGGTCCGACTATGCGGGCATCGAGCCGGCCATGGACGCCCTCGACGAGACCTGGACGTCGTGGATGCGGGACCTGCGGCTCGGCAAGGCCAGGGTGGTGGTGCCGCAGTCGATGCTGGAGACGGACGGGCCGGGTACGGGTGGCAGCTTCGACCTGGATCGCGAGTTGATCGTCGGCATGAACCTGCTGGGCGAGGAACGCATCAAGGACTCGATCACCGACATCCAGTTCAAGATCCGCGTTGAGGAGCATGAGCGGACGGCGAAGGCGCTGCGCCGTCAGATCCTCTCCTCTGCCGGCTACTCGGCTCAGTCGATGGGCGAGGAGGGGAATGTGGCGGTGACGGCGACGGAGGTCGCGGCCCGCAAGGAGGAGTCTCTGTCGACGCGCGGCACGAAGATCCTGTATCAGAAGCCTGCCCTGGTTGATCATCTGACGACGATGATGATGGTCGACATCCGGCACTGCGGGGCGAAGGGCGTCGACCCGGCCGCCGAGTTGACGGTGTCGTGGCCGCAGGCGGTGCAGCCGGACCCGGAAGCCATGGCGCGCACCCTGTCCCTGCTCGACACTGCGGGGGCGATCTCGACGTACATGAAGGTGAAGATGCGCAGCCCGGAGTTGGAGGAGGCGGACGTGCTGGCGGAAGTGCAGCGCATCCGCGAGGACAAGCAGCAGTCCACCGTCCCGGCCGGCGACCCATTCAACGCGGGCGGCGGGGGTCTGGAGCCGAATGACGAGGACGCTGGGAGTGACGGCTCGGAGGCCGGGTCGGACGAGGGGCAGGACGAGGAGCCCGACGAGGAGTTGGAGGCGGCGGCATGAGTTGGGGTGGGCGGGGGCTCGCGCGGGCTGGCCGCTGCCTAGCGGCGGCGGGCGCCCTTACGCGCGGGCAGTCGACGGTAACGGACGACAGGCCCACCCTTCGTGGCGTGGGCCTTACGCCGGGCGTAGCGCCGGAGTCGAGGGTTGGCCCAGAAGTACTTCCACTGGGCCTTGGACTTGAAGCCGGTGTGCTTTCGTCCCGGCATCAGATCACCTCCTCTTAGCTGGCTTTGCCGAACTCCTTCAGATAGGACAGCGCGGAGTCCAGCCATCCCTCCTTCTCTGCCCCGTGAAGCTGCACGTTGCACCGATGACAGAGGGCGCCGCGCACCTTGCCCGTCTTGTGGCTGTGATCCACCACCTGCGGCTCACGCTCACGGCATATCCAGCAGACGCCATCGTGCTTCGCGACCATGGCGTTCCACTCGGGCTGACTGACGTTGTAGTTGCTGAGCCGTGACTGGGCGGTGCGGTCGGGTGCGCAGGTTGAGCACCAGCGCTGGTTGTAGGTCTTGTTCTCGCAGACCGTTCCGCACTTTTCGCAGTTCCGCATCCGGGTCCAGCGGCGCGGCTGGGGCACGCCTTCCACGACCTTGCCGCCTTTGTACCGACGTAGTCCTTCGTAGAAGCAGGGGCGTGAGCAGTACACGCGGACTCGTCCGTCGCTGCGGTTAGGGCGGTAGTCGAAGCTGGTTCCGCAGATGATGCACTCTTGAGTGCACATGGCGCCGCTTCTGGGCATACGCTTGGTCACGTCGACCTGCTCTTTCAGGTTGGCCGCGCCCCGGGGGTGTCACCAGCACCCGCCGGGGTCTGTGTTTGTTTGTCCCCTCGATTGTCCCATTTTTGGGGTCGTCTCGCTGGGGTTTGATCACTTTCGTCAGCCGGCGATGCCCGCTGCGCCGACGACGCACCCCGACCTTGTGGGCCCGCACCGGACGGCACGAGCCCACAGGGTCGGGGTGGATCACTGCCCGCAGGTGGGGCAGGGCTGCCCTTCGAGGTCGAGGCAGACGGCACAGTCGGCTTCGTCCACGATCTCGTCGTCGCTGACGTCGGCACCACAGAGGGCAAGGTCAGGGTCGCAGCAGAAGACGTGGTTGAGGCTGGTCGGCCCACCGGTACGGGGCGGGGCGGGCGCGGTGGCGAGTGCGGTCACGTCTACTCCTCGTCTCGGTTGTAGTAGTCGTCCCAGTAGCGTCGGTCGGCGGCTGCGGCTTGGGCGGGGGTTTCCTCCCACCAGCCGGGCTCGGGGTGGGGTTCAGCGGTGGTGGGCGGATTGGGGGCGGTCATGAGCGGCCCCCTGTGGCCCACCGCGTCCAGTCGGCGAGCCCACGGGCAGCGGCCTTCTCGATGGTGTCCTCGCGCCGGCTGCTACCGGACGGGCCGAGGTCGGCGAGCCACCACCGCCACCCGTTCCGGCCCGTGCGGCTGGTGCCGCCGTAGGACGGGGCGACCACCACCAGCAGCTGACCGCCGGACACGACATGCCAGCGGCGGGACTCCGACCAGTCCGGCGCCTTCACCATCGTGGCGGCGTCGATGACCTCGCGGGCGCGACGGGCCGACATGCGGCGGGCGGTCATGCCGGGTCCTCCGCTCGCTCGAGCCAGAAGCCGTCACCGTGCTCGTCGTGGTAGCGGCGGCCGACCTCCCAGCCGTCGAGTCGGGCAAGGTCCTGCCACGTCCAGCGAAGGGCGAGTGAAGCCCAGCCGTCCTCGGGCCGGTTCATCAGGCACGGACGACCGTCCACCGGGTGAATACGGACGAGGACGCGGTCGTCCAGCGAGTCCAGGCGCTTCGGCGCGGCCTGAAGGATCGGGCACTCGATGCAGTTCCCAGCCGAGGTGCACGGCCCGTACCCGCCGTAGCGGGCACGGCGGGTGTCCTGCGACTCCCGCAGATGGCTGTAGTCGCGGGGCCGCAGCGCGCACTGGTCGTCGATCAGGGCGCCCATCGCGTTGACGGCGAGCCGGTTCCAGCCCTTCCCGTCGGGGCCGCCGTTGCGGTGCGCGGGAGCCGGAAGGTAGATCGGCATCACTCGGTCCTCCCTTCGGCGATGAGCCGGTCGATGAGGGTGCGGGCGAGGTCGGCGTTGCCGTCGAAGTAGACGGTCAGCGCGTGCTCGATGACCGGGCGGGTGCTGCCTTCGACGGCTTCGTGGTCCTCAGTGGTGGGGGTATCGGTCACGGCAGGCTCCTAGCGGGTGTTGTGGCCGGGCAGGTGGCCCGGCGGGGGCGGTTGGTGGGGCGGGGTCAGTCGGCGTCGCGGCCTTCCAGCCACGCCTCCAGCTCCGGGTTGCCGATCTTCAGGTGCTCGGCCGCCTCGTCACCGAGCGAGTACTCGACCGCGTGCAGCAGGTGCTCGACGATCTCCTTGCGGTACTCGCGGAGCCGGACGTCCAGCTCGGCTTCGATCTCCTCGGTGGGCAGCAGGGCATGGATACGGGCGCGGGCGTCCATGGGGCTCCTGACGGGTCGGGCCGGGTGGTGCGGCCGGCTGGTGTTGGTGGTGTCAAGGTTGGTCGTGGGGTCGGCGAGCGCGATGCGGAGCGCGGTCGTCCGGCTGCCGGTCTGAAAGCGGTCCCAGCCGTGCCGGGCGGCGTTCCACCGGGCGAGCAGGCGGCGGGCTTCCGGAGGGGTGCCGGTCATGTGCGGGGCTCCTTCAGCTTCAGGACGGTCAGGGCCGGATGTCGGCGACGAGGACGGTCGCGTTGTCGGCGTGCGGGTTGGCGACGGCACGCGCGGTGGCGACGGCGGTGTCGACGAAGTGGCGGGCGGCCTCGCCCGGCATGCCGATCAGCTGGTCGGCGAGGTGGTGGCCGGCGTCCTCGTGCGGCTCGTAAGCCCCGTCGGAGGCGAGCAGCAGCCGGAACGAGTCGGCGTGGCAGACCGCGGTCTCGATGGCCGGGTGCCCGACCTCGTTCATCAGCTGCTCGTCGCCCTCGGCCGCGCCCAGGCACGAGGTGATGATGTTCCGGTTCCCGCCCGGCATGCCGTGGCGCGGCGGGTAGATGCGGCGCAGGTTGTGGTCGTTGGTGAGCCGGTCGACGCTGCCGCCACGGATCGCGTAGGCGCGGGCATCACCACACCAGGCGACCGTGAGCGGCTTCCCGGGTGCGGTCACGGCGACGACCGCGCACGCCTGGGCGCCGTCACCCCACATGCCCTGCCGATTCAGTTCGCCGGCGTAGGCGTCGTACACGGCGCGCAGGCCGGCCTCGGCGTCACCGCGACGGGCCGCCGCGCGGGCCAGACGGCGGGCGGCGGTGCGGGTCCAGTCGCGGACCTCGTCGGAGGAGCCGATCCCGTCCAGCAGGACGTAGGCGCGGGCCCCGGACGGGGCGGTGGACACGGCGGTCGCGTCGCACTGGTGAGTGCGGTCACCGATCAGTTGGGCGGTGGCGTAGGTGCGCATGGATGGGTCCCCCGTTGATGTTTGATCGGGGGCCGCCGCGCAGGAGGGCGGCGGCCCGGGTGGCGAGGTGAGGTCAGGCGGTGGTGCGGCGGTCGATTTCGTCGCTGAGCCGGTCGGCGTAGTCGGCGTGGAACTCCTTGACGCGGTCGGTGCCGGCGTAGTCGTCGGTGGTGAGGAGGAGGCAGGCGTCGCGCTGCTCGTGGAGTCCTTCGGTGGACATGGCGGCGAGGTGTTCGGAACGGGGCATGGCGGGTCTCCTTAGGCGGCGAGAGCGAGCTTGGCTGCGGCGAGCTTGAAGGCGGGTCGGCGGGGCTTGTACTGGAGGCAGATCACGGCGACCTCGACGGGCGTGTACCGGTGGGTGGCGCGCATTCGACGACCGGCGTGGACGCGGTGTTCGCGGCCGGTGATGCCGAGCTTCTTGGCGACCTTGCGGAGGGTGCCGACCATGCTGCGGGCGTCGCGGGGGGCGAGGCCGGCGGCGAGCGCGTGGGTCTGGAGGGAGCCTTCGCCGCGGCGGCGGATCTTGGCGGCGGCGCGGGTCTGGGCGGCGCGGGCCTTGATGACCTGGCGGCGGATGCGGTTGGTGCGGATCATGCGGTCCCCCTTGGTGCGACGTTCAGTGAGACCACTGTAGGCACACACCGTTCACATGTCAACACGGTAGGCACACCTCATCCGCCACCAGGGATGGCATACTGCGGTCATGAATAGCGACTACCAGCAGCAGCTCGAAGAGGTCCGTGCCATCGCGCGCCGCATCAGGGAGCGCGACCGCAAGAACGACGAAGACCGCGACCGCATCCGCTCCCTGATCCCCCAGCTCTTCCCTGACCCGACACCACGCGGGCGACTCACCGAGGTAGTCGAGGCAACGGGATGGACGCGCGAGTACGTCGCCCGCATCCGCGACGGGAAGGTGAAGCCCTCTTGAGTGCCCGCGCGGTCGAGGCCGCGTTCCGGCGGGCACAGAACCGGCACTCGAAGTCCGGCAACGTTTGCCACCACTTCACGTACCACCGGCTCACCTGCGACGACTACGACCGACTGCACGCTCGCGCTGAAGGACGGTGCGAGCTGTGCCGCACTCCGGCCCACGCCACTGGCGGGCGTCGACTTGTGGTGGACCACTTCGAGTCGGCGCGCCCCTACGTTCGTGTCATCCGAGGCATGCTGTGCGACGCCTGCAACTCCGTCATGTCATGTCTGGACGGAACCAAGAAGTGGGGGCCGAGGAGAAACGAACTCGAACCCAAGGCGCGCGAGTACCAGGCGCGAGTGCTGCGCGATCTCCCCGCGCCGCAGACCGAATTGATTGAGCGGATACAGCAACGTCGGCGGGAGTTTCTGATCACCCCGCTCCCTTAGCCGCTTCCCCCGTTCCTGCCCCGCCCGTTCTCCGGGCGGGGCAGACTGCTGCCATGGCGATCCGGGCGAGCATCCAAGCGGACAGCGAGGACGAGTGCGTTGAGGGCCTCGCCCGCCTGGTCGACGCGGGCTTCCAGCCCGTCATGATGCCGCGGTACATGACCGACGGCCGGTGGATGGCCCGCGCCGTACCCGCCCCCACGACAAAGGCCCCGACCGAGAACGGCCGGGGCCCAGTGACGGCCGGCTAGCCGAGGCTGGCGGCGAGTTCGCCGTTCTCCGCTTCCTCCGCCGACAGTTGGATCGTCCCCCGGTGCGACACTTCCACCTTGTAGAACCTCTCCCCGCGGGGCACGTCGGGGACCGCGACTTGGAATTCGCAGGCGCCGACGCCGGTCTTCTTGCTGTCGCCGAGCTGCCCGGTGGCGATGACGTCGCCCTTCGCCCCGTACACGGTGACGGCGGCCCCGTTGATGATGTCGTCGTAGCCGCCGGTGCCGACGCACTTGTCGCCGACGACGAGGGCGTCTTCGGTGAGGGCGAACGTCCCCTCCAGGGTGAACGTCGACGGTTCACTGCCGCTGCTGGCCGTGATCAGCCAGGCGCCGCCGACGCCGGACGCCCCAACAGCCAGGCCGAGGAGCCCGGCGGCGAGCGGACTCAGCGTGCGCTTCGACGCGGTGACGGCGGGCGGGTCTACGGGCGGTGGCGGGCTGGCCGGCTGCACGGGAATCTGATCTGTCATGGTCCCCCCAGGGATGTGATGGATCGGCACATTAGCGGCGGATGATGTTGCAAGCGCCCAGTCGGGGCAGGATTCACCGATTCGAGACCAGGGCGCGGGAGGTCACTGTCGGTTGATGTTCTTGGCCCACACGCCGTTGGTGCGGCTGTGGGTGGTCTGCTGGGTGACGGGCCCGTGGAAGTGCTGGTGCACCTCCGGCTCGGGCCGGGCCTTCCGGGCGAGCCGGCCGAGGGCGAGCACCAGGGCGGTCGGGGCGCCGAACACGCAGGCGACGACGGCCGGGTTGGCGTACCCGGACGCCCACAGCACCGCGGTGGCCGCTCCCCCGCCAGTGGCGACGAGGACGCTCGCCGACAGCATGCGGACACTGTCGTCGACCGCCTTCGCGCTCATCGGCGGCCGACCAGGCTGCGGCACGGGCGGGGCAGTGCCAACCACGGGGAGCGGGCTGTCGTCGCGGTAGCTGGTCTGCTGGATGACGTCGCGCACGGCAGCCTGGAGGACGGCGTCGGTGAGCGGGTTGGCAGCCTGCCCGGCCACAGGGGCGGCGGGCGGCTCAGGCAGGACGGTCATGGCGGGTCTCCGGTCGAATGGGGTGTGTGGGGACTGTGCGGAGCGGTGAAGCTGCAGGTCGTGGAGTGTGCGCACCCGTGTGCAGGGGGCCGGCGCCCTGTGCGGCGCGCACAGGGCGAGAGCCTGACCACACAGGGGACGCATAGGGCTAAACCTGCACGAAATAGCACGGACACACAGGGGCAAACTGGGATCTATCGGGAGGCTGTGAGGCCGTCCAGAGTCCAACCCCAGACACGCTTACCGTCGTGCGGGAACTGCACCGCCGGTACCTCCACGTCGAGCCCGGCAAGCCGCTCCTTGAGGGCAGTGCCCGCCCGGGACGCATACCGCGCATCACTCTCACCGTCGGCCTGAACGAACTCCTCGTCCACCGTGGCCAGGTAGGCGAAGACCTCAGCGCGAGTGACATTGCCCCGCCCTGTCGCAGCCGCCGCCTTGATCAGGTGGTCGAGGATGGTCACCTCCGGCTCGACCGCGACCGGCAGCACACCGGCGGCCTTCCGCAGCTCGTAGGCCCGCCGAAGAATCAACTCGACTTCCTCGTCGGTGTAGAAGTACGACTGCGTGAGCACGGGCTCCGACGTCTCACCGGTCTGCAGGTAGCCCACGCCCCGCTGGGACTTGAGGATGCGCTGCGCGTTGTAGCCGGCAGACGCCCGCCCCTTGCCGAGGATCGTGTCGGACGCCTCCGGGGTCATGCAGCGGCCGGCCCAGCGAGTGGACAGGATGTCGCGGATGCCGGTCGGCACGGCGTTCGAGTCGGGCTTCTGTGTGGCGCAGATGACGATCACCGCATAGGCCCGGCCCTGCTGCGTGATCAGCCGCAGGAGTCGGTCCAGTTCCTTCTGCTGCTCCTGACTAGCGGCGGCCATGTAGGACGCCCACTCGTCGATGTAGAGGATGGTGAAGCGCACCCGCTTGTCCTTCGCGGCCAGCGCCTCGGAGAACTTGCGGACCCGGTGATCCTTGACAGCCTGCTTCAGCTCGGGGAGGACTTCCTCCCAGACGTGCCGCAGGATGGCGAGCAGCCGCTCAGGGTCGCCGTCGGTGTCGATCATCTGGGCGATCGGTTCGAACGGAGACAGGTCGAAGCCTCCCTTGCCGTCGGCCAGGTAGAAGTCGGCGGTCACGTCCAGGCTCGCCGACAGCAGCGGGTTGTTCGCCGCAGCGGACTTGCCGGCCCCGGGCTCGCCGCCGAACAGGGCGGTCTTCTCGAACCACTCCACCGCCATGGTGTCGCCGCGCTCGGACACTGCCATCGGTACCGGTGACCATAGGCTGACCTTGTCGGCGGTGAGCAGTGGCCCCTTGTGGGGCTTGCCGGTGAAGGGCACCTTGAGGGTGACGCGCAGGGTGAGCCAGTCCTCCCGCTCTCCCTTGGTCTGGGAGACCTGCTGCACGCTGACGCCGAAGCCGTTGGCGAGCTGAGCCGTCGCGCCGAGGGCTTTCGAGGCGGGGATGCCGTCGGGCAGCTCCAGCCGGACCTCCCAGGCGGAGCCGTCCGCGGTGAGCGTGCACGGCGAAAGCAGCTTGACGACGTCCTCCGCGCCGATGACCTTGGCGCTGCGGTACACGCGGTTGACCATGTCGTCGGTCATGCGGTCGCCGTCGCCGATCTTCGCGTCGCGGTCGGTGTACAGCTCTCCTGTGGTGGTTCGGCGGCCGACCAGTGCGAACGTGGCGAGGGTCGCGGCGGTGGCGGCGAGCCCGCCGGGGGCGCCGAGCAGGTGCAGGCCGGCTCCTTCGACGCCGGCGACCGGGGCGAGGGCGGCTATGCCGCGCACGGCCCGCCGCATCCGGGCGTCCTTCTGCGCTGTCTTGTACTTGCTCATGGCGGACGCCGAGTCGGTGAAGGCGGCTTCCATCTCGCGGCGCCGCTTGTCCTTCTCCTTGCCGGGCATGAGCCTGCGGTCGTGGGCCCACTTGGCGGCCTTGTAGTCGCGCTGGGCCTGCTGCACTTCGTGGCGGGCGGCGATCACTTGGGCGCCCTCGGTGCCTTGCACCCACAGGGCTGTGCGGCGCACACCGCGGGCGATCTGGGAGGCGTGCCCGTGCTCGGTGGCCTGTCGGCGCAGCCACTTGCGGAAGCCGCGGGTGGTGTTGAGGCGTCCGATGGCGGTGCGGTTCTTCCAGCCGGTGCGGGTCTTGGCCCAGGCGGGGGTGAGGGGGGTGTCGCCCATCAGGTCGACGGTCGTCTTGCGGGGCGCAGCGGGCGCCCCGCCCAGACCGGCGTGATAGCTGTTGATGAGCTCCTCCCACTCCGGGTCGGGGGCGCTGGACGGGGTCGTCTCGATACTCACGGGGGCGTGTTCCTTCGGGGGTCAGTGGTGGTGGCCGTTGGCGGCGGGGATGCGGCGGGGGTTGCCGCCGCGTTCGAGGGCGGCCTCGACCTTGGCGACGGTGCTGAACGGCACCGAGTCGCCCTTGGTGCGACGGTGCGGCGGGGGCGCCTTACGGCCGCCCTTTCGTGCCGCCTTCTGGGGCCGCTCGGAGGCGGGGGGTAGATCGGACGCCACCTGCGAAGATCCAGGCTGCGAGATGAGCGCTGAGGGGGCCGGGTGGAGCATCTGGAGGAGACGCCCTCGGGTGCTTACCGGGGACCCGTTTGCTTCGTCCATCGCGGCGGCCAGCGACTGCCGCGAGGCGAGCTGCTGCGCGTGCAGAGCGGGCGTCATACCGGGCGTGGCCGTGCCGTAAAGGATCTCCCACGCGGCGGTGAACGCGTCCTCGAACGGCATGCTCCCGTAGGGCGCTGCGGAGACGAGGCGGCGGGCCAGCTTCACGACGTCCTTGTGATGGCGGTACCGGGCACGGTCGTGCAGAGCGCGAGCCTTCGCTTCGCGCCGCTTCTTCTTCTCCGCGGCGTCGAACGAGAGGTTCATGACCCACTGGCGGATCTCGAAGACCAGCGGGCCGAGGAGCGACACCGCAGCGAGCCCATACCCGACGGCCGCGCTGGTCTCCATCCCGTAGTCGTAGTTGATCCGCGCGGCGTATCCGGCGGCGGTGAGGCACAGTCCGCGCAGCAACCACCGCACCCAGTTGGGCAGGTTCTTCTCGTCGGCGTAGGCGACTCCGGCGGCCATCACCCAGGCCGCACCTTCGAGAGCGAACGGCAGGGTGACCAACCAAAGCGACAGGGCTGCGAAATGCATGATCTGCGCGGGCATGGACGCGGCGACGGACGCGGCGACCAGGGCGAGGGTGCCGCGCTGGTAGACGATGCCGGGGCGGGTGTTCTTCGCCCACGCCTGGGCGCGTTCACGGCGCCGTTCGCGCCTGTCGCGGCGCTGCTGCTGCTTCTCGGCGCGGGCCGCTGCCCTCTCGGCCTGCCGGTTGGCGCGTCGGCGCTCGTCCTCGGCTGCGCGGGCGCGGGCACGGCGGTCGACGGCAGCGTCCTGATCCAGGCGGCGCTGCTCGGCCTCGGCGGCCTGGTTGCGCCGGCGCTCCTCGCTCCAGCTGCTCATCAGGGTCGGTGTCCTCTCGGGTGTCAGGCGGTGGTGGGGTGGGTGGCGAACAGGTCGCCCAGGGCGGGCCACAGCCGGTCGTTGCGGCCGAAGTCGGGGTCGATGACGCACACCTGCCAGGCGTCGATCACCTGCTCGAGGGCCTGACGGCTGGCTCCGGCCCAGATGTGGAGGAGCACGTGGGCCGGCAGGTGCTCACCGAACCGCGTGTACGGCTGGCCGCCGCGCACCGTGCAGGTGACGCCCCGCCCGCACGGCAGGAGCCGCGGGTGGGAGATCAGCACCAGCAATCCGGCGGCTTCACCAGCCCGGCGGATCCGGGTGAGGAGCTCCTCGTCGGCGACCAGGCCGGTCACGGCGGCACGCTGCTGCCAGCGCCACCCGTCGAAACCGATCCCGTCGTAGCCGGGCTGCGAGGCATCGGTGAGGAAACCGGCCCGGTTCGCCGCCGCGAGGGTGGGGACCAGGGCGGTGGTCTCCTCGGCTGCGCCGTCGCTGTAGCCCGGCCACATCGACAGTTCGCCTTCGAGCCAGAGGGCCATCAGGTCGGCCAGCTCGGGAAGGGACTGGGTGGCGGCCCAACGGCGGCGGTCCGCGCGCGCCTTACGCCAGCGCTTGATCATGCCGTCGCCGCCTTCACGGGGGCGGTCCGGTGCTTGAGCCACACGACGACGGCGAGCAGCAGGACGGACGGCGGGATGGCGGCGATGACGGCGGCCAGCCCGGCGAGCGCCAGCGTCACGGGGGCGAGCGCGGCGGGCCACAGGCCGACGGTCAGCAGGTACAGGGCGAGCAGCGCCCAGGCGATGTAGCGGAGCATGACGACCTCTCGGGGTCGGAGGTGGATGGGGGTGGTGGTGCTGCGCCAGTTCTCCTCACCGCCCGCACGGGGTCGGGCGGATCGGACAGCCGGTCAGCTACTGGGGGTCGTCGATGCAGTGGCTGAGGATTCGCAGCGCGGTCTCCTGCCGGTAGTCGCCGGAGTGGGCGGCCAAGTCGTTGGCGGCGTCGCTGCTGCCGGCGTTGAGTCGGGCGGCAGCCTCCCGCACTTCGGTGTCGGTGGGCCGGTAGCCCTGCGGTGCGGGACGGCGACTGAACAGGCCCATGACGGGCTCCTTCCGGGCGGGTGATCGGGGTGGCCGGGGTTGGGGTGCCGCCGCCCGGAGACGGGGGGTAGACGGTCCGGGCGGCGGCGGTTCGGGGGGATCAGCGGGCGAAGATCGCGACCATGACGATGGCCAAGCCGATGACGCCGGGGATCATGAAGCTGAGGATTTCCCACGTGGACTCGCGCATTGCGGCGCTCTCTTCTGGCTGCGGGTTAGGCGGTAGCGGGGTAGTCGAAGCCGTCGAGCTGGGCGAGGAGGTCCAGGTCGGCGGCGAGACGGATCTCCGCGACACGCGCCCGGTCGCCGCGGGCGATGGCGGACGCGTAGTCGGCGAACAGGTCGGAGATCGACAGGACGCGCAGGTCCGAGACGAGCGTCGCCGCGCGGGCCCGACGGCCCAGCTCGGTGTGCGCGTAGTCGGCGGAGAACAGGAACGGAGACATGACGGTGCCCTTCAGGGATGTGGTGGGAGGGGGGTTGGTGGCCGCGGGTGGCGGGCCGGAGGGGAGCCGGGAACGTCCGCCACCCGCGGCGGCATGGGGTGGGGCGGGGCTAGCGGGGCCGGGACTCGGACCGCTTGTTGACCTCGCGGACCTTCTCGGAGAGCTTCTTGCGCTCGTCGTCCGTCACGACGCCTCCCCGGTCAGGTAGGGGTGCGGGCCGCGGGGCCGGCGAGGGAGTTCGTCCTTCGTCTTCTCGTGCTCGCTCACGACGCCTCCCCGACGAGCCGCAGGTGACGGGCACCGGACTGCGGGCGCGGCCCCGCCTGGGGGACATCGGCGGCCGGGACGTGCCAGTGCCCGAGCCGCTGCCGGGTGACCGGGTCGACGACGTACACCAGCACCGCCGGCGATTCGCCATCCCAGGAGGGCAGACCGTCCACGATCCGGGCGGCCGTGGCCTGCAGCTGCTGGAGCCGCTCCCGCTCGCCGCTCACCGGACGACCTCGATCAGGTCGAGCCGGCCAGCGGCCTCCAGGACGGTGCGGGCGGCGGCCATGATGTCCCCGGCCGCAGCCAGGCTGTCGGCGTCGAGGTCGCTCATGTGGCCCGACTCGGCGAGCGGGGCGAGCTGCGTGACACGCTCGGCAGCCGTCTCGTACTGGGCGACCGCACGCACCAGCGGGAACTGGCCCAGCAGCCCGTCCAGCAGAGCCGCGGCGGCCGGCGTGAGGGGCGCGGTGTCGCCCGGGTGATCGGCACGCGGGAGCGTGCTCGTAGAATGCTTCGTAGCCATCAGGGGACCCTTCAGAAGATCCTGGTGGTGAGGCCCTGGCCAGCGGTGGAGTCGCTGAGCTGGGGCCGTCCTATTTGGGTGGCGTTGCCGGTGGAGTCGGCGAGTGAAGCTGCTCGGGGGTGGAGTCCCCTCACCTCTTCAAGGCCATCTTGAAGCCCGGACTGATGCCGTGTCAACCCATACACAGCGAGTCGCGGAAGCCATATCAAGCCAGCCTTGAAGAGGGCTGGTCGCAGCCCTACCCTGACCCCATGACCAAAGCGCTCATCGCCGCCATCGCGGCCACCACAGAAGAGGTAGCGGCCGTCGAAGACCCGGTCGAGCGCTACGAAGCAGCGCGCGAAGCCCGCACCCTCTACAAGGACGGCGACCGCGACCTCATGCTCATCCAGCAAGAGGTCGCCAACACCCTCAAGCAAGGCCGAACCTGGGCAGCCGTCGGATCGATGCTGGGCATCACCGGCTCCCGCGCGGAACAAGTAGCCAGAGGGCGAGGAACGACTGGTCATGCCGTCGAGTCAACGCCCCCCGCGCGCGCGGAAGAAGGACACGACCCTGACACGACCACGACATAGCGAGCACGCCTAGACACCGGGGCGACACGAGGTCGCCACCGGCCCGCCAGACCCGAGCGCAGCGAGCACCGGAGCCTCATTGTGGACCTCGTCGGCACGTGGACCGGCCGCACAGCCTGCCTCCTCCAAGAGGCAATGCGGATGACGAACGAAGCGTTCGCGGAACGCCTCGGAATCTCACCCCGCACTGTCAGCCGGTGGCACGCCCAGCCAGACATGACCCATCGGACCGAGGTGCAGCAGATCCTCGACACGGCATACGAACAGGCGGGTGAGACGGTGCAACGCAGGTTCGCGCTCCTGCTGCGCCCACCCGCCCCGCGCGTGAAGGCGCAGGCGCTGCGGGTGGCGATCGCGATCGTGGTCCGCGGGGACGACGTGCTGCTGGTGTGCAGGCGCGGCGACGGGGACATCCGCTGGCAGTTCCCCGCCGGGATGGTCAAGCCGGGCAGCGATCCGGCGACGGTGGCGGTGCAGGAGACGCACGGCGAAACCGGCGTCCACTGCACGGTGCGGGAGCAGCTCGGCGAGCGCGTCCACCCGGTCACCGGCGTCATCGCGGTCTACTACCTCGCCGACCACCTGGCCGGCGAACCCGCCAACCTCGACCCGCTCGAGAACGTGGACGTGACCTGGGTGCCGCTAGCGTCCCTGACCCGGTTCATCCCGTCCGATCAGATCTTCCCGCCCGTCCTGACCGCCTTGGAGGCGACCGCATGACCGACACCACCACAGCCAAGCCCGCCCTGTCGATGGCGGTCGTCGTCTCTGACGGCAAGCTGCTCATGGTCCGCAGGCGGGAGCGCGAGGGCGACCTGCTGTGGGCGCTACCCGGCGGGCAGATCGAGGACGGGGAGACGGCGGAGGAGGCCGCGGTCCGGGAGACCGCCGAGGAGACCGGACTGGTCGTCGCCGCCAAGCAGCTGCTCGGGAAGCGCGTGCACCCGAAGACCGGCCGGCTGATGTCGTACACGGCGTGCGAGCCGCTGCAGGGCGAGGCTCGGGTGGCGGACGAGGACGAGCTGGACGCGGTCGCCTGGGTCGCCCACTCGGAGGTCAAGGAGTACGTGCCCTACGGCCTGTACGAGCCCGTGCAGGCATACCTCGACGACGTACTGCCGCGGTAGGCCGTCACCCGTGCGGGTGACGGCCCTCACTCTGATCACGAAAGTGCGGCAGCATCTCCCACGCAAGCGAACGGCCGGGCGGTCATCACCCGCCCGGCCGGTTCGACCAGCGAGTCATCACCTCGCTGATCTGTAGCCCATCCCTCGCCAGAGAGAAGGTCTGTCATGAGCGTAGCGCAGGCACCCCGCCTCGACATGCTGGAAACCCCACTCCCCCGACTGCTGGCCGAGCTGGACGTGCAGCTCGTGGATTCGACGATCACCGACCGGTCCTTCTTCGGCGCGTTCGTCGAGCACGAGGACGGGTCGCGGGTGCTGTCGATGCCCGCAGGCCGGCCGGTGCTCGAGAGGGACACGGTGGCGCGGATGCTCCTCGCGGAGGCCCTGGGCCTGGACGCCCCGCCGGCACCGGCGCCGCTCCGGGTGGTGCGCGCCTGACAGCAGTGGAGCCCCCGACCGCACTGCGGTCGGGGGCTTCGTCGTGCCATCAGCGCCATCCTGTAGACAGGACTACAGATGAGTTGTAGTGTGGTCTACAGATGGAGCGAGGGCGCTTCGGAGGGGACCACCATGCTGACGATCACCAGCCGCGCCGGCGACTACTACGGCGACGGCAGCAGCAACTACATCTGGGAAACCCACGACACCGACGGCATTCTCATCGCCGAGCTCTACGTCTCCACCGACCGCCACGAGATCATGAACATCTGGGTCGACGAAGACCACCGCGGCGAAGGCCACGCCCGCCGCCTCTACGAGACCGCGACCAACCAGATGGACGTCTTCCACGCTCCCGCCGCCCACCGCACCCCCGAGGGAAACGCCTTCGCCGAGGCCGTCGGCGGCGACACCATCACCTACCCCTGCGACTGCCACGCCTGCGACACCCTGGAGGACTGACCCATGCGGGAGCATGAACTCGAAGCCTGGCTCGGAGACGACCACGGCCTCACTGACGATCAGGTAAACGAACTGCTCCGCACCGCCGACGAGATCGAGGAGCAGTACCCGGACGAGGACGATCGCGAGGAAAGGGAGGCCGCCCTCACCGCCGCCTACCGGCTGATGGTCGAAGCGCCCGAAGACCTCATCGCCGAGCTGGCCGCCGCACGGACCGCCGCTCGCGCCGCAGAGCGCAAAGCCCTCGTCGCCCTCCGACAGATCGGCGTCACCCGCATCACCAACGGAGACGCCACAGAGGCCGGGTTCGCGCAGCAGGCCGGCGTCGACCGGATGGCCGTCCGCCGCTGGCTCGGCAAGCGCTGATAGCGCCCCCGGCACACAACGAACGCCCCCGCCGCCTCAGACGAGGCGGCGGGGGCGTTCGTCGTGCGGGCTACAGCCAGTCGGCGGTTACGGGTACGTCCTCAAGCCGGTGGTATTGGTCGGCGGTGATCTGCCCGCGCAGGTCCAGCCAGGCCGGGTCTACGGGGTCGGTGAGGAGTTCGGCACCCAGGTCGGCGAGGTCGTCGAAGGACGGTTCTGGCCGGCTGCTCACGCGATCCACCGCCGGACGGGGATCCCGGCCTGCTCGGCGAGCCGCGCGGTGTGGGAGGCGCCGCGGGAGCCGTCCTTGATGAACGCAAGGCACAGGTCCGCGCCGAGCTGGACCATCGCCGCGTTGCGACGGAAGCCGGCGGCCCGGTCGAGGACGCCGCCGGGCCGCCAGTCCGCCGGGCGCTGCTCCTCAACGACCGCGGCGGTGAACTGCCCGGCGACCGCGGCCCACTGCGCGGCGTGCGCGTCGGCTCCTCGAGGGCACGCGCCGTGCACGACGACCAGCGGACGGCCAGCAGGGAGGAGTTCGGCCTGGACGTCGCTGAGCGCTGCCCACACCACACCCGGGGTCGGCCAGTCCCGACTGCCGGTCACCAGAACCCGGAACGGCGTCACGGCGCCTCCCGCTGCTGACCGACGTGGATGCTCAGCCGCATTTCCTGCCCGTATTCGGCGGTCACGAGGTCGCTGATCGTCTGCGCCCACTGGGTGGCGTTCTCCGGGGTGGGGGCGTGCACGGTCACGGTCACTGTGCAGACGGCGCCGGTCGCCTGCACCCGTGCCCGGTTCTCCGCGGTGTCCGGATGCCCGGGGCAGATCCACGGGTACGGCAGGGCGGCGGTGTCGCACAGCGGGCAGTCCTCCGCGTTCCCGGCACAGCACCAGCGCGCGGGCTCCGGGACGGCGTCCAGGTCTTCGAGATTCGGGCGGTCGGCTATGCGGGTGTCCTTCGGTTCGTCCCAGGCGGCGCCTCCGCGTTCGCGGCCGTCGATGATGAGCGGCCCGGCATGCGGGTCACGCTCCGGCCGGTAATGCCCGGCGGGCTCGGTGCACAGCGTCTCGGGATAGCGGTGGTGGGGCGCACCGCATCGCTGGTCGGTCATGCGGCTTCCTCCCGCGTGTGTGCGGTGGCGATGGCGGTGAGGTCGGCGATCGTGATGTGGCCGTGGTAGATCGCGAGGGCGACGGCGTGGGTGCGGTCGCGGGCATCAAGGAGCCGGTACACCTCGCCGAGGTGCCGGTCGACGGTGGTGCGGCCGATGCCGAGGCGGCGGCCGGCCTGCTCGCTGGTGTAGCCGGAGGCGGCGAGGAGCAGCACCTGCCGCTGCCGCACGGTCAGGCCCTTCACGGCTTGCCGCCCCGGTTGCGTGGCGTGGCGAGGCGTCCTTCGCGGATGGCTTTCTGCCGGAGGGCGTCCTCGATGACGGCGGCGGGGACGAGGCCGGGGAAGCAATCCCGCAGCAGCCGTTCCGTGGTCGGGTTGATGTAGCGGCGGGCCGTGGATGGCTTGGCCGGGATGTTCGCGCCCGGCTTCGCCGCGCTCATCAGTGGGCCCGCTTTCCGCGCCCGCTGTACCAGGGCAGGGCGAGGTCATCGTTCTCGGCGCGAGGGACGAGGTGCAGGTGCAGATGGAACACGGACTGCGTGGCTTCCCGACCCTTGCTGGTGATCAAGTTCATGGGCCGGTCGGTCCACTGCATGAGTTGTGCGGCGCGGCGCATCGCGTCTGCGGAGACTGCCGGGTCACTCGCGAAGTCGCGGACGTGCTGCTTCGGGATGACGAGGGTGTGCCCGTCGACCACGGGGTTCAGCGGGACGATCGCGAAAGCGTCGGACCACTCGTGCACGAACGTGGCGGGCGCGCGGCCGAGGTTGATCTCGCAGAACGGGCAGGACTGTTCAGTCATCGGTGGGTCCCTTCTGGTGGGCCGCCGCCCCGGAGTTGGGGCGGCGGCAGGACGGGTCAGGGGGTGGGGTGGCTGCCGTTGATCCGGCGGGCGACGGTGGTGGCCGTCTCCCAGAGGGGGTAGCCGGGCTCGTGCTCACGGAAGGGGGCGAGCCAGGCGAGGGCGTTGGCCGTTGCCTCCAGCCAGTCGGCGACGGGATCGGCGAGGCCTGCGAGGCGGCCAGTGATCTCCGGGGCGACGTCTCGGAGGGTGTCGGCGGCCTGCTGGAGTTCGGCGGCTTGGGGCCAGGTGGTGCGACGTTCGACGGTCACGCGGCTTCCCTGTAGTCGAGTGGTTGGGTGCGGGCCCAGAGCGGCGGCGCTGTACGCCCGCCTGGCGGGCGGGGAGGGGTTGTTGCGGTGCTGGAGTCGCCGGGGCCGGGGTTAGGCGCTCCTGCGGGCGTCCAGGCGGCTTCTCGGGCGCGCCACGCCGCGACGGCCGCCACCACCTTCCGGACGGCGGCACGGGCAAGCCACGCCACGCCGGCCACAGCGAGCGCCCCTACCGCGGTCACGGCGCACACCCAGACGACCGCGCCGACGATCACGTGCTGCGCGGCGGACACCATGTCGGCGATCACCGGACGCCCCCGTCCTGCCGCCGCGCCGATCGGGCCAGCGCCTCGGTGGCGGTGATCCCGTTCACGGTCACGTGCGGCGCCGCTTCCTTCGCGAGGCGCAGCGCGGTGTCGAGGTCGAACCGGTGGGTGGTGAGCCAGTCGTCGTCTCGCTCGGAGGGGATGGGCTCCCAGTCCCATCCGCCGGCGTGGTTCATGCACTGCCGGTGGCGGGTGACGGCCCACTGGCCGTGGCCGCGGTAGTCGACGGTGATCTCGTAGAGGGGGCTGTTGATGTCCGTTTCGGGGAGGAGGGTCACGGCGTACTGGGTGACGGTGGCGTAGGCAGTCACGATGCGGCCCCGTCCTGCCGCGCCCCGGTGGCGGGCTTCAGCGTCCCGATGCAGACGGCTCGACACGAGCAGTCGGGCGGGCAGCCGCGGGCGGTCGTGGTGTCGGGTGTCTCGTCGGCCGGGCGGCGAGGCGCGGGCCCCGGGTCCTGGGCGTCGGTCGTGATGGTCAGCCGGTGGCTGGCGCTGTACTCGCCGCGGACGAGGTCGGCGATGCACAGGGCGGCGGTGTTGGCGGTGGTGGGGTCGGAGTGGTGGATGGTGATGTGGACGTGCCGGGCCCCGGGCTGCTCGTCGGCGGCGTGACGGCGCATCTCGGCTGTGGCCCAGGTGATCCCGTTCTGCACGGCGATCGGGAAGTCCGCGCGGGTGGCGTCGATGCGGTCGGCGGCCCAGCGGAGGACGGCGGCCCGGTCGGCGGGCTCGGGCAGCACGGCGGCGGGGCGGCGGCGCAGTCGGTCGGCGATCTCGCAGTGGCAGACCTCGGTCGAGGGCTCGACGCACCCATGTTCGGGGCAGTGCTCGACGACCCAGTCGGCTTCGCGGAGGCCGGCGGCCTGGTCGGTGGTCGGCAGCGCGGCGGCGATCCCGGCGAGCGCCTCCTCGCGAGCCTCGGGCAGCAACGTGTCGTTCAACGCAGCCTCCACGGCGGCGAGGGCAGCCTCGGCGATCTGCTCGCGGGTCTGGTCGGTGGCGGGCGCGGCGTCCTCTGCCTCGGCTCGCAGCCAAGGCCACTCCCGGTACAGGACCTCAAGGACGCGATCAGCCTGCTCCCGACGGTGCGCCACGGGGGGCACGGTCTTGATCCGGCCGAGGGCTTTCACGATCTCGTCGCGGAGTTCGGCGCGGTGGGACGGCGCGGTCTCGGTCGCGGGCGCCTGCCGGGCCATGGCGGCCGGCCGGTAGGCGGGGCAGTCGCAGGAGTAGCACTCGCCCGCGTCGGGCTCGTGCTCGGGCTCGATGTGCCCGCACCCGCAGGGCGTGTACTCGGGGCCCTCACCGTGCGGGACGCGGGCGGGCGCCTGCCCAGCAGACGACACGGCGGGCTCGCCCCCCGCAGCCTTCCGCGCACGGTCGAGCCGCTGTTCTGCCTGACGGCGCAGCCACGCAGTCACGGCGGGCCGCGCCTCGACCGGGATGTTGCTGACGGCTACGCCGATGCGGACTTCCTCGGCGGCAGCCCGCAGAGCCTCGATGGCGCCCTCAGCGCGGGCCCGGGTGGTCGGGATGGTCATGGTGGTCCTTTCGTGGCCGCCCCACGACAGGGGCGGCCGGTCGTGGTGGTCAGGCGGCGGGGTGCCCGGCGGGTGCCGGACCGTGGTCGACGGAGCCGAGCACCTCGCGGCAGGTGCATCCGTCGACCGGGGACCAGGACGGGCAGACGCTGACCGCCTCGGCGTTGTGGCTGCACGGGTCGAGCCAGCACTCCTCGCTGCAGCCGCACTTGTCGTTGTTGTGCCAGCGCGGCACGGGCTGACGGCACAGGTCGCAGACGAGGTACGGGTTAGCGAAGCTGACGTAGACGTGCGTGCGGGTGTGGGTACGCATCAGGTGCTCCTCGGGTGGTGGGGCCGCCCCGGGCTGGGGCGGCCGGGCGGGTGGTCAGGCGGCGGCGGTGCGGAGTTCGTCGGCGGGGCTGGTCACGGGGTGGTCCTTTCGGGTTTGGGTTGGTGCCCGGTCCCCCGGGCGGTACGGTCCGGGCCGGCCCCCGGGGGCGATAGCCGCGCCCCCGGGGCACGGCAGCTCACGGCGTGGGAACGGCGACGGGCTTGCGCTGGCAGTCAGTCCAGGCGACGACGGCCGGGAACGGGTCGGCATCTCCCGTCGGCGGCTCCGAGCAGGCCTCGCAGACCTCCATCTGCCGGAAGTGCGAGCAGGTCTCCTTGCCGGGGATCTCGTCGCCGTCGTCAGTGAAGAACTCCTCGCACTCGCGTTCCAGGCACTCCAGCCCGGCAACGTCGACGGTCACGGGGCGGTGCTGCGGGCCGGTGGTCGTGGGCAGCGGCCGGGCGTGGTCGCGGTTCTCGCAGTGGGACCACGGCACGATGTCGCCGTGCTCGGCGGTGCAGGCCGGGCAGCCGATTCCGGCGGGCGCGGGCAGGCACAGGACGCCGTCGTCGTAGGGCTGGTGGCCCAGCGTCATCCACTCGTCCCAGGCGTCGGTGTGGCGCTCGGGGATCGGCTTGTGCGGGCAGTGCTCGGTCTCGGCGTCGAAGTAGAACTGCTCGGGCTCGTGGGCAGTCGGGTCGGTCATGGGTTCCTCCGGGTGGTGGCGGGTTGGGTAGGGTCGGGCCAGACCCGGGGCGGATTGCAGCCGCCCCGGGTCGCGGCATTCACGGGGTGGGGGTCTCGGGGTCAGCCGTCACCTGCGAGTTGAAGCAGGTGTCGCAGTGGCGGTCGCCGCACGGCTTGCTTGCCGCGTGGGCGGCTTCGATGCGGCGCAGCTCGGCGCGGATCTCGGGGTCCCTGATGATGTTTCCGGCGATCCAGAAGGCGAGCTTCCACGTCGCGACGCTGGTGTTGACCTCCTGGGCGATCAGGTGCCGGAGCCGGTCGTCGGCGGGCGGGTAGGCCACGGGGTTCTCCTTGGGTTCGATACGGCTGGTCACAAGGACCAGAGGCTGGGTTGCATGGGCTGGAGTTCGAGGGCGGTCTGGTCGGGGTGGATTTCGACCGCCGCCTCGGCGGCCCGGATGGCGGGCGGGCGACGGGGCGGGGCGGACAAGCGGCGGGCACACACCGGGCCCAAGCCCGACGGCGACGGACGGGACAGGCGCCGGCCGCACGCCTGGCAGCGGGACATCAGGCGGCGACCTCGAGGCCGGCCGTCCCCTCGTGCCGGGACAGTTCCTCGCCGGTGATCGCCTCCACCAGCGCGCGCACCAGCACCTCGGCAGCGTTCGGGGTGACGGCATTTTCTGCCCAACTCACCATCTCTGCAGGTAGAGTCGGGCAATGAGGACTCCGCGCACCAACTGTGCCCAGTGCGGCATCGCACTTACGGCAGCGAACGCATACCGCCGCGCCGACGCCACTACCTTCCGCTCGCGTTGCCGGGCATGCCATGCGCTCTACCGGCGTCGCCGCCACGACGCGCAAGAAGATGCGCGACGCGAGGCCCTGGGCTTCAGTCAGACCGTGGAGTGCTCCATATGCGGCGCCACTGAGACTGTCACGCGATCCGGGCGCGTCCGCCGCCCCACGGTTGACCACTGCCACGCAACCGGCGTGATCCGCGGCATTCTGTGCAGCCGCTGCAACGCTGGTCTGGGCATGTTCGGTGACGATCCGTCGCGGCTCCGGGCTGCTGCTGCATACCTTGAACAAGCCCGGACCAAGGCAGTGAGTTGAGTTCGTAGTCACGCCGCCACCGCCAGGTCGTCCCGGTAGCCAGAGCCGAGGACGGCCTCGGCCACCATGGCGAACAGGTCGCGGGCGGCCGGCGGGGTGACGGCGTTACCTGCCAGCCTCACGCGCTCCCGCTTGTTGCCCAGCCAGATGTACTCCTCGGGGAACTCCATCGCCGCGGCGTACTCGGACGGCGCCAGCATCCGGAAGCCCAGATCCTCCACCGCCGCCACGGTGCCGCCAGGCACCAGACCGTGGTGGTTCCCCGACGCGCACACCGTCGCCAGCGGATCCGACGCCAGCCGGTGAGTGGACCCGCCACCGCGCAGCTCCGCGATGAACGGCGGGACCGCCACTCCGGTCTCGTTCCGCGCCGTGCACGTCCGCAGCGGAAGCGACGCCGGACGCGCCACCTTCCCCTCGCGGCCCTCCACCGGAACGATGATCGGCGCCCCGTACTCCGTGAACCCGTCCAGGACCCGCTTCATGGTCTTTTCAGCAAGCGGCCGGGTGCGGTCCCCGATGCGCTGCGCGGGCAGCTTCCAGTCGATCGCGTCGGCGGCCGGGCGGACCTCGGGGAACACTTCGGCGTGGCAGCGGGCGGTGGGGCACCGCCACACGTACTGGCTCTTGTACTTGCCGTACTGGCGCTGCGGGTTCTTCCACGCCTGCACGGCACGCACCGGCTTGTCGCACTGCCCGCAGTGGGCGGCCGGGCGGAGGAACTTGTCGAAGTCCGGGTCGCGTTCGCCCTCGAGCCAGAAAACGACGTACATGCGGTCACGGGACTGCGGGGCACCGGGCCCGAGCGCCTGGGCGTGCATCGAGTTCAGGCAGACGAGCCGGGACCGGTACTTCATGGCGTGCATGGCGGAGATCCATGCGGGCCACAGGATCCAGTCGCGGGCGTCCACGACGTTCTCCACGATGATCGCCCGGTAGCGGTGGAACTCGGCGAACCGCACGACGTCCCACATGGTGGCCCTCGAGCGTTCCGCGGCCTCGTCGGGGAGGATCTCGCCGAACAGGTCCGGGGTGGCGTCACGGTGCCGCCGGGCGCCCTTCGCGATGGAGTGGTTCGTGCACGACGGGGAGAACCAGGCGAACGTCGTCGTCGGGTAGCGGCGTGGGTCGACCTGGGAGATGTCGGCACAGTCGTGGTCGGTGTCGGGGTGGTTGGCGTTGTGCACGTCGACCGCGAGCCGCCAGTGGTTGAGGGCGGTACGGACGATGCCTCCGGCCTGGCGGATGCCGGTGGAGGAGCCGCCCGCGCCAGCGAAGCCGTCGGTGGAGTCGGCGGCGAGGGTACGAAGGTTGACGAGCATCAGGCGGCGTCCTTCCGGTGGGTGGTGGGGTTGCTGCCGCAGCGGGCGCAGGTGCAGGTGCCGGGCGGCGGGGTCGGGCCCGTAGCGGCGGTGCCGAAGGCGGTCATGCGGCGCTCCTCCTTGTTCGGGCCTTGTGGCGGTGGATCTCGGAGTAGGCGGACAGCAGTCGACTGGTGGCCCAGCGATGGCCACAGGAGGGGCACTCGTAGCCGTGGACCATCGAGTCGCCGCGGCGGCGTTCGACGGCAGGGCATATGCCTCGGCGGCAGCAGTTGGGGCAGGAGTCGGTCATGGCCATCACGTCTGCGCCATGTCGACGAAGCGGCTGTAATGCCCCTGGAAGGCCGTCGTGATCGTGGCCGTTGGGCCACCGCGGTTCTTGGCGACGATGAAGTCGGCCTCACCCGCCCGGGGGGATTCCTTGTCGTAGGCGTCTTCACGGTGCAGGAGGATCACCATGTTGGCGTCCTGCTCGATGGCCCCGGATTCGCGGAGGTCGGACAGGAGCGGCTTCTTGTCGGTGCGCTGTTCCGCTCCCCGGTTCAGCTGCGACATGGCGATCACGGGTACCTGGAGCTCGGCAGCGAGCTTCTTCAAGCTGCGGCTGATCTTTGCGACTTCCTGCTGCCGGTTCTCGCTTCGGCCGGACAGTTCGCCTTCCATGAGCTGCAGGTAGTCGACGACGACGAGGCGCAGTTCCCGCTTGCGGGCGATGCGCCGGCAGTGGGAGCGGATTTTCGTCAGCGTCAGTCCGGGGTCGTCGACGATGTCCAGCGGCGCATCGTTGATCATCGGCCACACCTTGGCAAGGCGCGTCCAGTCGTCGTCGGTCATGCCGTTCTGGCTCTGCAGGTGGTGCAGGGCGACCCGCGCCTGCGCTGAGGCGATCTTCATCTTCAGTTCGGTGCGGGACATCTCCAAGCTGAAGAACACGGCCGGCAGGCCCTCGACGATCGTGGCGTGGCGGACGATGTCCACGCCGAGCGTGGACTTGCCGATGGCGGGGCGAGCCGCGATGACGATGAGCTGACCGGGCTGGAGGCCGTTGGTCAGCGAGTCAAAGTCGGTGAATCCGGTCTTCACACCGCGGGCCGGACCGTGCTTCTGAAGGTTCTCGAGTTCCTCGAGGAAGTCTTCGCCGTCGGCGCCGATGAGGGTGTCTTCGTTGCTGCCGCTGGTGTCGTCGACGATGCCGTCGACCTCGGCACGCAGGTCGTCGAGGAGTTCATCGGTTTCGCCAGCGCCGTTGGCGATCTCGTGCAGGGTGCGGGTGCAGGCCGACTGCAAGTTCCGCAGAAGTGCCTTCTCGCGGACGATCTCGGCGTAGAACGCGCCGTTGGCGGCGGTGGGCACCTGCTGGACGAGGTGGTGCAGGTAGGTGGCGCCACCTACGCGGCTGATGTCTCCGCTCTTGGCCAGGTCGTCGGCGAGGACGATCGGGTCAACGGGCGCTCCGTCGAGGTAGCGCGCCACGATCGCACTGAAGATCGTCTGGTGAGCGGGTCGGTAGAAGTCGGCGGGCTTCTTGACGATCTCCGTGACGTCGGCGACCGCATCCCGGGACAGCAGCATCGCTCCGAGGACGCACATCTCCGCCGGCACGTCCTGCGGCGGCAGCGCCTCGCGGCGCGGCTCGGGCTCGTACTCGTCGTGGGTCACTTGGTGTTGCCCTTCCTGCGGTCGGCTCCGGTGAACTGGGCGACGGTGGCGCCGTCGCCGATGCGCGAGGCGGCACGGTCTCCGAGGACGGTGCGGATCTCGGGGGTCGTCAGGTTCGTGGCGATGAGCGTGGGACGGCGGTTCTGCCAGCGGGCGTCGATGAGCTCGCTGATGGCGTCCGCGGTCCAGTCGTTGACGGCTCGGGCGCCGAGGTCGTCGATCGCGTACAGGTCCGCCTCGCGCCAGGAGGCGAGCCGCTCGTGGTCGATCGGCCGGTCGGTGGCGAGCTTGACGTCGTAGGTGGTGGCGATGCGGAAATGGCCCCGCCATCCACGGCGGATGAGCGTCTCGTTGAGCTTCCACAGGTGCCACGTCTTGGTGGTGCCGATCTCGCCGGTGAGGATGAGCGAGCCGTGGTGGCCGGCGAGGTAGTTGTCCATCCACGCGCGGATGTCGTGGCGGAGTTCGCCCGGGTCGGCGAAGGCGGCTGGCCGTCGGTCGAGGAAGGCTTGGAGGCGGTGGGCGACGGCTTCGGCTTGGGCTTCGGCCAGCCAGGCGTCGTGGTCGGTGCTCATGATGCGAACAGGTCCTCCACGGATGAGTTGGTGTAGTCGTCTGCGGTGTGCGTGTCGGCTCGGGAGCCGGTGCCTCCGACGGAGTGCAGCTGGGGCCGCTGCTGCCGGCGCTCGACGGTCCACTTGTGGGCGCGTCGGATCCACTTCTGCCACTCGTCGTTCCAGTTGCTGCGGTGCTGACCGTTGGCGCGGAAGTGGCTGATGAACTGGGCGGTCTCGTAGTCGATGTCGACGAGGTCCGAGTAGCCGTCGCGCTTGGCCCACCGGCGCAGGCCGTCGCTGACCGCGAATCCGCCGTCGAGATCGATGGGGGCGTCGCCGTAAGGCGGCGTGGCGCTCAGCGCGCTACTACCTGAGGTGTCTCCACCCCCCTCAACCACAGCGGGGTTTGGGGCAGGGGTAGGGGTAGGGGCAGGGGCAGGGGCAGGGGAATGCGCGCGTGATGTGCGCGCGCGCCCGCGCGTAGAGGGTTTCGGACCCCCTTCGGCAGGGGGCTGCGAAGGGGTATCGGAGGGGGTTGCCGAGGGGGTTCTGGAAGGGGTTCCGTTACCCCCTGCGGAAGGGTCCGGGCTGGGGGTCCCGAACGCCTTGCGGAGGGTGTTGATGTGGTCGGTCACCTGCTGCCGAATGGACGGGCCTTCGGTGCCGTTGCGGAGCTTGGTCGGATCCGCGCTCAGCTCTTCGAGAGGGATGCGGTCCATCTCCATCAGCAGGGCCTGCTGGAGCTTGCGAGAGGAGATCTCGAGCGCTCCGGACACCATGGCACCCATGACCTTCGGCATCCGCCAGACGCCGTCGTTGCGGACGAAAGAGCGGATGAGGAGTTCTTCGGTGTCGTCGTCGACGACGACGAATCTGGTCTCTTCGAGCCGGCCGATGCGCTTCTCGAGCTCGGCGACCGTGAGGCCGCGGGCCTTGCGCGCCCACCGTCGCAGGGTGAGGTCGAGCAGGCCGGCGTGGTTGAGATTCGGCTGCGAGATGAGGAACAGGTAGAGGCGCTGTTCCTCCTCTTCGAGCGCGATGAAGTCGGCGTCCTCCCAGATGCTGGTGAGGATCCGGCCGTGGCCACGAGCCATGAGTCGTTGTCCTTCGGAAAGAGTGCTGGTTGGGGGTATTTGGGCGCGCGAAACCAGGGCGTCTAAGGCGGCTTGTCACTACCGCCCCGCTCGTAGCCATCATAGCTAAGACAGCGAAGCCGCTGTGGTGTGTGGCGTGACAAATCCGCTACGCTGTTGCCATGACCGCGACCCCCACCGAGCACCGCGCCAAGATCGCCGAAGCCCGTAACGTCCTCGGTGAGGTCATCTCGCGCGCCCGCTTTGGCAATGAGCCGACGATCCTCATCAACCGCGGCAAGGAAGCAGCCGTGATCGTCAGCCACCCCTTCTACGAGCAGGCGAAGCGCGACCGCGCGCTCATCGAGCTGCTGAAGCGGCGCGCCGAGGAGGGGCAGGCCGGCGACACCGCGGACGCCCGACTCAAGGGCGAGGCCCTGCATGTGGCGCTGGCTGCCGCGGAACGCGATATCGACGACTGACATCTCCCCCTCCTCTCTCCTCCGTGGGCCCCGCCGTGTGGCGGGGCCTTTGCCGTGCGGGTCAGGCCGCGGTCTGCTGGGTTGCGGCTTGGCGGCAGGGCGGGCAGACGGGGGTCCGGGTGCGGTAGTGGGCGCGGCGGCCTCGGGGGGTGCCGCACCAGCCGGTCCAGTCGGGCCAGGCGTCGGGGTCGTCAATCTGGTCGTCGTCCCAGGCGCCGACCGGGGCCCAGCGGTTGGAGACGGCGATGAGGCGTGCGGCTGCGGCCCGGTGCTCGGGGACGCCGGCCGTTACCGGGTCGACGTGCCAGAGCTGGTCGTAGAGGGCGCTGACCGCTTTGGCGGTCCCAACCTCGATGAGGTTGCCGACGAAGATCCGGCTGAAGTTGGCGCGGTTCATGCCCATGCGGCGGGACAGCTCGGCCTGGGTCCAGCCCGCGGCGACGAGGGCTTGGAGTCGGCGTCGTGTTCCGGTGCCGTCGATCGGTGTGCGGTCGCTGAGGTTGTCGAGGGTGGGCTGGACGGCGAGGATCTTGCGTGCGGTTTCGGGCCGGACTCGCCGTGTGGGTGGCAGGTCGCGGCGCCGGTCTCCGTACAGGAGCTTGCACACGGCACCGGTGGAGACGCCGGCCAGGCGGGCGACGCGCATCCAGCCGATGCCGAACTCGCCGAGCGCGCGCACGTGAGAGCGGACGGGTTCGGCGTCGACAAACGGCTGCCAGCGCCCGTAGGCCATGGCGCGGTACCGGTTGTTCTCGTAGTCGCGGACCGCCTTGCGGCATGCGAGGCAGCGGCACTTCTCGAGGTGGTACTTGGCGTTGCCGTGCGGGCGGCGGGTCTGGCGGGTCATGCCGCCTCCTGGAGCGCGTGGTGGGTGACGCGTCCGCGGGCGCGGGTGACGGTCCGCTTGTGGCAGCCGAGCCGCATGGCGATTTCGGCGGCGGTCATGCCTGCACGGGTGAGGCGGGCGACCTCGAGCGGGTCGACGGCTTCGCGCCGGCCCGGTCCGCCCTGTCGTCGTTCGCAGGTTTCGGGCTGACAGTTGGGGTCGTCGATGTCGTCCCAGGCGAGGGGCCCGTGCCAGCCCTTGTTGCGGGCGAGGGTGGCGGTCTGCTGGCTCGGGCCGGGGATGGCGGACAGGCGGCGGTACAGGCGGGCGATTGCGGCGGCTTCTGCCGGGGTGACGTACTTGGTGTTGCCGTTGGTGATGTGCTTGATCCGGTCGGCGGTGATGTCGAGTGCGGCGGCGAGGTCGTAGCGCCGGTGTCCGAGGACGCGGAGGGCCTGGAGTCGGCGGCGGGTGCCGGTGGCGTCGATGCGGTGCGTGTTGGGGGGCGGGGTGGTGACGGGGATGGCGAGGATGGCGGCGGCCCGCCACTTCGCGGTCTTTTCCTGGGCGCCGACGTAGACCTGGTGGATGCTGGCGGCTTCGACGCCGCTGGCTCGGGCGATCTGTCGTTGGGTCCAGCCGGCGGTCATGAGGTCTTGGATGCGTTGGCGGGCGGGTCCGGCGTGGGTCATGCGGTAGTGGCCGCGGGCGTGTTCGACCCGGAGCTGCTTGGTGTAGCGGCTGGCGGCTGTGCGGCAGCCGTCCGCCCGGCAGCCGGAGAGGTAGCAGTTGCGGGACGGCGGGTGGGCGGTGGTCACGGGTTCTCCTTCCGGGGTTGGGTGTCGGTGTTCCAGGCGTCCCAGCACTGGTTGAGGAGGTCGTTGTCGGTGCCGGGTTGGGTGGGGATGAGGGGCGCGGTGTCGATGGCGTCGCGGAGCCGGGTCATCTGTGCGCGTTCGCGGGCGATCTGTTGGCGGCGGCAACGGGTGTGGTGCCGGTAGTGGAGGTAGGCGCGGAGGGTGCGGGCCGCGCGAAGGCACGCGACGGCAGCCCAGTAGCCGGTTGTGATGGTCAGGTAGGCGGCGCAGGCGGCCATGAGACCGGCGGAGACCATTGCGGCCCAGAACGCGGCCTCGACGGTGTCGACGGCGTGGTGGGTCACGGCCGCCTCCCGCGGGTGGCGAGCGCGAAGATGACGGCGGCGACACCGATGGTGAGGCCGTAGCAGGCGAGGAACAGGACGGCGGTCACGACGCCTCCCCGAGGTCGAAGGTGAGCTGCTCCTCGCGCGGCGCGGGCAGGTCGACCACGTCCGCTTCGGGGGCCTGTTCGGCTCGGCTGATCGGGAGTGCCAGTTCGCGGGCCAGGTCGTCCATGATCAGGATGGCTTCCCGCAGGTGGTCGGCGATCTCGCGGGCGATCTCTGCCGGGTGCTGGAACTCCGGCTCCGGCACGGCGGGCGTCCTCCGTGCGGGCCAGATGGTCGGCTGGGCGTTGGCGGGCCGGGTGGCGGGGATGGTCACGATGACGGTGGGCACGTCGGTGCCGGACTCCCTGAACGCTCCCTCGGCGACGGCTTCGACGGTCCCGCCGCGGGCTTCGACCAGGGCTCGGAACGCGGCGGTCTTCCTTCCGTGTACGGCAACGGTCCACGACATGACCGAGACGAGGAGCCCGTCGGGCTTGAGGAAGCGAAGGGCGTGTTCGACGTGTTGCATGTCGGTGCCGCGGGTGAACGGCGGGTTCATGACCACGCGGTCGTAGCGGGGCTCGGCAGGCACGGTGAGGAAGTCGGCGACCGTGAGCGTGCGCACGCATCCGGCGTCGGCGAGGACGGCCGCATACCCGGGGTCCTGCTCGATGCAGTCGAGGACCGCGCCCCGCTCGGCTGCCGCGGCGGCGATGGCGCCGGAGCCGGCCGACGGCTCGAGCACCTCCAGGCCCGGCTCGATCGCGGCGAGGTCGATGACCCGCTGGACAATCGCGGCCGGGGTGGGGAAGTACTGGGCTTGCTGCCGCTTCTCCCGCAGCGTCACCACCGTGCCGGTGGCGAGCACGGGGGCGAGCGCGTCGGCGGCGTCGACGGGGAACACGTGCGCCTGGGCGCCGGTCGTCCACCGGCCGCCGACTGCTTCGAGGACCTCGTTGACGCGCTGGTACAGCTTCGGGTCCATGCGCGGGCCGGTCAGCACCAGGTGGGTGCCATCGGTAGCGACGCGGGTTGTCAGCACGGTGAGGATGTCGTCGGTGAGCTTCACGCTGCCCGCCTTTCGGCTGCGCGCGCTGCACGTGCTGCGGCGCGGTCTTCGCGGCGTCGTCGTGCGACGGCTTCGCGGTGGGCGGCGGGGACGCCGATCCACACGTGGACGAGGCTGCGGCGGCAGCGGGCGGACTGCCCGTAGCCGTGGTGGCGGATGATTCCGGCGTCCTGGAGCCGGCCGGGGAGGCCACCCCACTGGCTCTTGGGCGAGGGCGGGTCGGGGAGGTTGTGGGTGCGGCTGATCTCGTCGACGGTGAACGGGCGGCCGGTGTCGGCGGCGGCCACGAACGCGGGCCACACCTCGTCCACCCACGCCTCGAAGTCGTCGACGCGGCGGCGGGACTTCGCCGGGGCCGGGGCGGCTATCTCCGTGCCGTCGAACGCGGGCTGGATGAAGCTCATGAAACGGCGCCTTCCAGTTGGCGGGGGATGAGGGGCCAGGCGCCCTCGACGACGGCGTCGGGGCGGGTCTTCCGGAAGTGCTCCTGCAAGCTCGCGGCCTGTTCTGCGGCCCACCAGATTTGGGCGTTGTGGAGCTCGTCGAGGCTCATGGCGGCGAGCTTCGGGTGGGTGGCGCCCTGCCTCCAGGCGATGCGGCATGCGGCGATCGCGTCGGCGTCCGCGGAGTGCGCCGCGTCGAGAGGGACCCGGTAGTGCTCGCATAGGGCGGTGAGGGTGCGCTTCCCGGGTCGGTACCGGTCGACTTCCTTGTCGATGACGAACGGGTCGATGACCGGGCCTGCCGGGAGCGAGTCCAGGCCGTACCGTTCGGCTTCGCGGTCGAGGAGGGTCAGGTCGTAGCGGGCGTTCATCGCGACGATCGGGATGCCGGACAGGATCACCTGGGTGAGGGCGCCGTGGATTTCCTCGACGGCGAGTCGCAGGGCGACGCCCTGCTTGTGGGCGTGTTCGGTGGTGATGCCGTGGACTGCAGTGGCTTCGGCGGGGATGTCGTGCCCGTCGACGTCGGTCAGCCAGTTCGCTGCCTGGGCGGGCTGCTTGTCGCCGACTTGGATGATGCAGGCGGTGACGATGCGGGCGGTCAAGGGGTCGGGGCCGGTGGTCTCGAGGTCGAAGCCGGCCATGCGGCCGAGGTGCCAGGCCATGACGTGCTTCCTTCCGTGTGGTGTGCTGGGTTCCGGGGGCCGTTCGCATTACGGGTGCGAGCGGCCCCCGATCGAGGTCGGGCTAGGTGGCGGCCGAGGTGCCGTGCTGCTCAAGCTCGGCGTCGGTCATGAGGTCGTGAGGGATGCGGCCGGTGCGGAGAACATCGCGCAGGTCGGCGGCGGCTTTGCGGTAGGCGGGGGCGCGGGTGGCCTGCCGCTCCTGTGCCTCGGTGAAGTGGGCGTAGAAGCCGGTGGGCAGTCCGGCGGAGAGGGCGTCGGCGTGCTCCTCCCAGCGGTCGGCAAGCGTGGCGAGCGCGGTCCGCAGGTCTGTCTCGGCTCGCGTGGGCAGGTCGTAGCCGGGGCCGCTGTGGGTGAGGGCCGCCCGCAGACGGCGCCAAAAGTCGGTCATCGCGTGGTCTCCTTGTCTGGTGGCGGCCGGCCGTATTTCGGGTACGGCCGGCCGCCGTGCGGGGTGGGCTAGAAGGGGACGTGGTCGCTGAGGGCGGGCTGCTGGAGGGTCATCCGCAGGAGGTGGCGGCCGATGTCTCCGGAGAGGTCGAACAGCTCTCGCTTCAGTTCGTGGGCGAGCTCCCGGGCCCAGAGGTGGACTTCCTCGTTGTTGCTCTGGATGAAGGCCTGGGCGATGTGCAGGGAGACGACGGAGAGGGCGGCCTGCTCGGCGGTGACGCCGGGCCCCCACCACGGGCCGGTGGTCGGCTGCTTCTTGGTGTCGCTGTTTGCCTCGCTGTAGGTGGCGGTGTGTCGGGCGGTCCACGGGTCGTTGGCCGGTGCGGTCTCCGGTGCGGCCTGCCCGTGCTTGTCGTGTTCGTCTGCGTGGTTGCGTCCGCAGTCGCCGCGGCGGCGTTCGTCGTTGTTCATGAGGGAGCAGGGCATGCGGCCGGTGTCGAGGAGGTGGCGCAGGTCGCGGATGTTCCGCAGGTAGATGTGCCGGTAGTCGGTGTAGCGGCGGGTGAGGTCGTCGTCGAGGTTGTCGGCCTTGGCTTGGTAGGCGTCGGCGACTTCCTGCCAGCGGTCGATCAGCGTGTCGAGGAGCTCGCGGGACAGGGCCTGCGTGGTGTCGGTCTGGTTGATGGTCATGGGGCCGTGTTCTCCTGATCTGGGCCGGGGCCCCGCTTGTTTGCGGCGAGCGGGACCCCGACCCGCGGGTGTGGGCTACTGGGTGGGGGTGTCGGCCGGCTTCGGCGTGCTACCGCCAACGAGCTCGTCCGCGGTGACGCGGGGGGCCGGGAACTCGTCCTCGGCGGTGACCTCGCCGCGCTGGATCGACTTGTAGATGACGAGCAGCTGGGCGACGTCGTGCTCGGTCCACTTCGCGGACGGCCGGTCGAAGCGGTTCTCGATGCGGTCGACGGTGATGCCGATGCCCTCGAACGTCTTGATGGCGTCGGCGACCCGCTGGGCGAGCGGCTTACCGCCGCCGTCCCGCAGCGTCTGGTTGCACAGCTCCTTCGCTTCCTCGACGAACCAGGGCGGGAGGATCGCGAAGATGGCCTCGCGGACGCGGCGGGCGCCGTTGTTGGCGTTGTTCTCGTAGATGTCCCGCATGTCGGTGAGCTGCTTGGAGCCGTTCTTCGTGTCGCGGCGGTGCGGGACGATGAAGGTTGAGGAGTTGCGGGAGTTGGTCTGGACGTCCCAGGCGAAGGCCTGCATCTCGGACTGGCCGTAGTCGTCGTCGCGGCGCATCTCGACGAGGCCGTACTGCACGTTGCCCCAGACGCGGGCGAGTTCGCGGGCCAGGTGGACGGAGGCTCCCGTGACGGTGGAGCCGCCGCGGGAGTAGCGGAAGAAGGCGCGCTCGGCGAGGCCCTGCTGCTTGCAGGATTCGCGCATCTCGGCGACGGCGGCCTGGATGTTGCGGGGGCACTGCTGGGCGACGACGACGGCGGCCTGGACTTCGGCGGCGGCCCTCGACTGCTCGACCGCGGTGCCCTGCCCGATGCGGGCCGGGGCGTTGTTGGACGGGACGGGGATGGGCTGGTTCACAGGTACTCCTGTTCGTCACGCTTCTCCGCGTAGGGCGGAAGGGGCAGGTAGGTGATGGCGTCGTTGAAGCCGGGCCAGGTGTCGGTGCGCTGGCATTCGGCGTAGATGGACAGGGCGCGGTCGTTGCGGGCCGCGCCGAGCGTGAGGGCGGGGAAGTCGAGCTCGACCAGGTGCACCAGGTAGGGCGCGGTCTTCGCCTGGAACACGAAGATGAACGCGGGCTCGATGTCGCCGGCCAGGCCGAGGGCCTTCACCGCGTCGAGGTACCAGGCGGCCTGGGCGTGGTAGCCGTGCTCGTAGACGGCCCGCTGGAGGGCGGTGGGGTCGACGGCGCGGGCGGTCTTGTAGTCGACGACGACGAGCCGGCCGTTCTCTTGCCGGTGGGGCATCCAGTCGGGGCGGGCTCGCCGCCACACGCCGTGCTTGTTGTCCTGCCAGAACAGGGACTGTTCGGCGATGCCGTTGCCGGGGGCGAACAGCTTGCCCGCGGTGGGGTGCTGGCGGATGGCGTCGGCCATCGCCGTCACCTGCTCGTACTCCTTGCGGAGCAGTGGCGTCTTGCCCTCGTCGTAGGCCAGGTCGCGGAGTTCGCGGGCGGCGACCTTCTTGTAGTCGGGGAAGTCGATCACTTCGAGTTCCGGGCCGTCACCGAGCACCAGCATGTGGGCGGCGTGTCCGATGTCGAACTCACGCTTGTGCGGCTGCTGGTTGTCGCGGTCGTGTTTGAACTGGGCGGGGCAGCCGGGGTCAAGGAGCTTGCGGGCGCCGGAAGAGGAGAGGCTGCCGCCGGGCACGGGGTCGCCGTGGTAGACGTCGATCGGCATGCCCGAGTAGATGCCGGGCTCCGTGACGACCTGCGCGTCGACCTCGACCGCGGCGGTCACTGCTGGTCTCCGTCGGCGCAGGTCTCGCAGAGGCCGGTACGGAGGTCGTGGGGTCCGGTGGTGTCGCCGCAGAGGGGGCAGCCGAGCGGGCCGGTGGTGTTCTGGCCGGTGGCGATGTTCTGGAGGTGGGTGATGCCGTCGCGGTCGTACTTGGCGAGGAGGACGGCGGCCCCGTAGTCGGGGAACGCGGTGGCGAGCTGCTTGGCGGCGGTGAGGTCGGCGCGGTCGATGAGGGTGATCAGGGCGGCGTGCCAGTCGCCGGCGGGGATGCCTTTGTGTCCGTAGTGGAAGAGGACGTGCGCGGCCACGTGGGCCGGGATTGCGGTGGTTTGGGTGGTCATGTCTCCTGCTTTCGGGTGTGGTTGTTGTGGGCCGCCAGCCCTGACCGGGGGGTGGTGCAGGGCTGGCGGCCCCGGATGCCGCGGAACCGGGGGGAGGCTCAACGCGGCTGGTATGGGAGGTGCGGGTCAGGCGGTCAGCGTGATGACCTGCGAGGTGCCGTCGGCGTAGTTCTCGTGTCGGCGGATCTCGCCGCTGTGGCCGAGGACCCGACGCACCGTGGCGTCGATGGAGTCCTGCAGGGCGGCGATGAGTTCGGCGCGCGTGGCGTCGGTGAGGTCGTCGCTGGTGGCGATATGGACGGCGGCCTCCCACCCGCTGGTGGCCAGGCCGTAGCCGAACGTCGGTCCGGGAGTGAGGCGCGCGGTGTCGAGGGCGTTGGACCACTCTTCGGCGGTGACGGGCTTGAGGGTGCTCATGAGTTTTCCTCCGTGGGATGCTCGGGTGGGGTGCCCCGCCGGATTCCGCCCGGCGGGGCGCTTCTCGTGGGCGGTGGGTCAGTTGGCGCCCGCCGCGGTGACGATGCGGTCGTGGGCCTCGTTGAAGTCGTTCGTGTCGAGGCCCATCCACGGCACGGTGCTGTGCATGGCGGTAAGGATGTCCACCGCGCTGTAGCCGTCGGCGGTGTACTGGGCGGCGGCCTTCTCGATGTCCGCGTCGTTGTAGGTGCCGTTACGGGAGACGTCGCCGCGCATGTACTCGGTGTTGATCGGGAGGCAGTCGACGTGGGCGAGCCGGTTGAACAGGGCCCGGTGGTCGACTTCGGCTTCGAGGGTGGCCGGCTGCTGGGTCCAGTCGTGCAGGCTTGCCATGATCTGGGCGCCCTTGAGTGCGTTCTCGCGGCGCATGGACTCGGCGATGCAGCCGCCGGAGTGGTGTCCGATGTTCCAGCGGCAGGGGTTGTTGAGGGCGAGGTCGTGCGGGAGGCGGAAGACGACCAGACCGGGCGCGGCCTGGATGGCGTCGGGCACCTCGTAGTGCTCGCCGTGGCGGCCGAGCATGGTGTAGGTGGTGATCTCGTCGATCATCGGGAATCCCTCCGTGGGATGCTGGTGTCGGATCCCCGGGCGGTCGCTTCGCTCGGGGGTTCTTGGTTGCCGTCCCGGGCCGGCCTTGGTCATCCGGCCCGGGGCGGCGGTTCAGGGGGCCGGGATGGGCTGGGTGTCGTCGTCGGGTCCGATGTGGCCGGGGTCGGTGACGGGGCCGAGGCGTCCGGCTGCGGCGGCTGCCCAGAGGGGGCGGACGTCGATGGGGCCGGTCGCCTGGTCTTCGATGGCGCTGGTGTCGCGGACCATCGGCGGCACGTCGATGCGGTTGGTGTTGGCTTCGGCGGCGAGTTGCGGGCCGAAGCGGGCGCGTAGGGCGAGTGCGTCGTCCCGCCACGTGTCCCGTTCGGCGGTCAGGTCGTCGATGTCGGCCTGCTGCTGGACGACGATCTCTTCCGCTTCGGCCTGCTTGCTGTGGGCTTCGGCGAGCTGCTGGTGGAGGAGGGCGAACGCGTCGTCGGCTCCGGTGATGAGCGTGAGCAGGCGGCGGTTCTCGTCGCGCAGTTCGGCGACCTTGTCGACGGCGCGGCGGCGGCCGGTGCCCTTCAGGGCCGGTATCAGGTCGGTGAAGCTCACTGCTGCTCCTTGCGTGCTCGGATGCGGGCGGAGATGGGTTCGCCGTGGAGGAGGAGGAAGACGGTGGCGGCGGCGATGAACACCACCGCCACGCTGCTCACGGCTCCCCCGTGATGTCGTCGATGGTCATGAGTCCGGTCTCGATGGAGGCGATGAGGTCGGGGTCGGTGATCCAGGCGGGTACGGTCCGGGCCGGCTCGCCCGCCGGTGTCTCCGGGGTGGGCGCGGTCACCGGGTGACCCTCTGCCGCAGCACCTGCCGGTAGATCGAGGCGGTCGCCTTACGCGGGGTCGGGATGAGCGGCCCGTGCCAGGCGTACAGGTCCGGCAGGGACAGCACGCCAGGCTGGAAGAAGCTGCTGCCGCGCATCGTGGCGCCCATCAGCGGCTCGCCCGCCGCGTTGCGGTCGCCGGTCCACTGCCACTCGACACCGGTCACATCCGTGTAGGTGACGGCCAGATCGAAGACGACACCGTCATGCAGGTAGGTGCTCATCGAGTGATCACCCATCCGGGGTCGAGGCGGGCTGCCTCAAGGTTGTGGAGGTAGTCGCGCAGCTGAGGGCCGGTCCAGGTCCGCTCGTCGGGCCCGTACTGGCGGCGGGCCTCGACGTCGATACGGACCAGGGCCTCCTCGACCACGTCAGCGGGTGCGGTCACGGTGGCCATGTCACGCCACCTCCTTGAGGGCCTGGCGCTGCGTCCAGGCGAGGAGTCGGGCGGCGGCCTCGGCGAGGTCTGCGACCGCTTCCGGGCTGGCCTGGGTGACGGTGATCGCGATCGAGCTGCCGGGCTCCCCGATGACGAGGCGGGCCTGCTCCCGGCCGTCGAAGCCGCGGTCGAACTCGGCGCGGACGGGCCCGTCGTTGAGGTCGACGTTGATCCCGCCGTAGATGTCGGCGCTCACGGGGTCTCCTTGGGGGTGGGTTTGGTGGCGCCGCGGGCGGCGCGGCGGGCGAGTTTCCTGCGGCTGCGGGCCGACGACCGGCGCAGCCGGCCCGTCGGATTGAGGCCCACCCGCGGGTTCGTCGGCGCGGGCGACTTGGGCTGGCCGGTCACGACGGCTCCTCAGTGCGGTCGTCGAGCCCGACGTGCCGGTGCACGTCGTAGTCGTCCTCGCCGTAGGCGTAGGGCTCCCACTCGCCCCGGGAGTGCCGCCAGCCGAGGGCCGTTCGCTCGCCGTTGTCGGGGTGCGTGGTGACGGTGTCGACGCGGAACTTCCAGTCGGTGTCGTGCTCGGGGTTGGTGTAGGTGTGGCCGGGCTCGTAGAAGTCAGCGGGCAGCATCCGGGTGTTGTTGGCACGGATTGCGCCTCGTTCGATCTTCGAGGCGAGAATCGAAGCGGTGTCGCCCTGCACGGTCTGGTTGGCGGCCCGGAACTCGCGAGCCTTCTTCACCAGCCACGTGGTGACCTCGGTGAGGACTTCGGCACGGTCGACGGCGCGGGCCTCCAGATCGGCGACGCGGGCAGTGGCCCCGCCCAAGTCCGAGTCCAGGCGGGCGATCTCCTCCGTCGCCTCCCTGAGCGAGGTGCGGCAGCGCTCCCAACCCGCCACGGCGGCGGCGTGGTCCTGCCCCTTCGCCGCGAGGTCGGTCTCCAGCTCGGCGACCCGGGCGCGAGCCCTCGTGAGTTCCGCGTGCATCGCGTGCAGACGGCTCTCCAGATCGGCCGTCACCTTCGTGGCGTCCCACCGCGAAGACCTCATCCGCTGGACCTCGGCCAGCAGGGCGGGGACGTGGTCGGCGACGGCGTGCGCGGTGCAGCAGGCGAAGCCGAGATCCGGGTGTGCCTCGTAGGCGGCCAGATCCTGCGCCATCTTCGAGATCGCGGCACCGTTGACCTTCACAGCGAGCCTCCCGCGTCGTGGCGGGCCCACATCTCCCGGTCGGCGGCGTGCGCCTCCCAGTACGTGTAGAGCAGCTCGTCCAACGCCTGCTCCTGCTCGCACTCGGGCAGCCGCTTCAGGGCCAGCCGGCCGATCTCCTCGACCTCGAACCCCTCGGGGCGGGTCGCCAGCAGGGTTTCCTCCGCCGCGCGGAACATGGTCTCCAGCGGCGACAGCATGCGGACCTGGGAGGTGATCCGGTCGAAGTCATCCAGCGGGAAGCCGGGCGTCAGGTCACTCATGCCGCACCGCCCTGGCCGTCGCGGGGCTGGATGACCATGTTGTTCTTGTCGGCCCACGTGCGGGCCTGCTTCTCGCTGGACTGCTTGCAGAACTCGATGAAGTCCGCGTAGCCGTAGGCGACGTACTGGATGGAACCGAAGTGGAGGACCGCCTCGGTGTTGCCGTTCGCGTCCACCTCGACGTCCAGGCCGTGCGTGGCGGCGAACTCCCTCACAGCCTCGTTCGTGGTGAGGGGCAGCAGGAAGCGCTCGGACATCGGGGTCGAGACGTCGGGGTGCTGCTCCAACCAGTCGGTGAACTTCCGCAGGCTGGCGATGTAGGCGTTCCGGTCTGAGATCATGGACACGGTGGTCCCTTTCGTTGCGTGCTCTGGATGGGGATCACGAGGCCGGTCCCGTAGGCGCGGGGTCGGCCTCACATGCGCTCAAGCAGCAGCGCGGGCCGGCTCAGGCGGCGACGGGCTTGGCGTACTTGTGGGGCACGCGCTCGCCCTGGCTCTGCACCCAGCGGATGTGGGCGGCCGTCATGCGCGGCGACTTGCCGATGTACGTGTGCGGGATGCGGCCCTGCTGGATGTTCTCGACGACCCAGTTCTCGGTCTTGCGGAGGGCCTTAGCGGCTTCCTCCGGGGTGAAGCACTGGATCTCCGGGTCGACGGCCGCCTGCCTCACGGCGAGCAGCTCGGTGACTGCGGCGAGCTGCTCTACCACTGCGGCGAACTGGAGGATGAGCGCCGGTTCGTCGACTGGCTGCCGGCGGGACTCAGTGGGGGTGTTGTCGTTCGGGGGTCCCAGGTTCTTCCTGGTCACGGGGTCTCCTTGTGGGTTATGGCAGTGATGGGCACGTTCAGACGTTCGGCGTAGAGGTGGAGGGTCCGGTCGCCTGCTCCCTGTTGGTCGCGTTCGACCCGGGAGAGGTAGCCGGGGTTTCGGCCGATGTCTTTGGCGAGCTGCTGAAGGCTGATCCCCCGTGCCTCGCGGATGGCCTTCATTGCCGCTCCGTTGGGTCTCACAGGACCCAACGTAGACCCATTTAGCGGCAGCAGGCAAGACGTTGGTCCGGGTTTATTGGGTGTTTCTCTGGCTTCATTGGGTGTCCGTTGGGGCGTGAGCGGCTAACCCGTGGCCAGGGGTGCACGGCGTGCACCGGCGCACTCACGTTGCGGAGGCGCAACGAGGGGCTAACAAGGCAACAAAAATGCGCCCTCTAAGACCGATCAATCCTGGTCAGTTGGGGGATGTGCTAGGTGCGCGTTGCCAAACCGTGCGGCATGATGGGGTGCCATGACAGAGGACCGGACCAACCTGCAATGGCCGCGGCTCGCCACCGCCATCCGCGTGGCCCGCGAAGCCCGCGGCCTCACGCAGTTCGCCCTCGCAGAACTCGCCGACATCAGTGAAAGCACCGTCCAGAACCTCGAGGACCCCAGCCGCCGCCCCAGCCGCATCCCGCCCTCACTCGCCAAGGTCGAACCCCACCTCGGCTGGGCAGCCGGCTCCGGCAGTGCCATCCTCCACGGCGGCGAAGCCGCCCCCACACCGCCCCCGCATCAGAGCGCAGCCGACCGGGCCGCCAGCAAGGGCACGCTGCGCGACAAGCTCCCCCTGCGCGTCGTCGACGAACTGGAGAGCGACGACCCCCTGCTTGAAGCGCAAGTCATCCAACTCCCCGGAGCCAAGGGAGTCCGCATGACCGTCGTCGTCCATGGCCAGCCCGACGCCACACCCGAGCAGATCCAAGAAGCGCTCATCGCGTGGCGCAAAGCCGAACGAAACCTCCACCGCCTCCCTGACCTGGACGACGAACCCAAGAAGGCCAACGGGGCGTAACCGAATCCACACTTGTCGCGTTCTTTCCCTCCCGCCGCGGCCGGACATGTGCTGTCATTAACTGACCACAATGGGGGGCGCCCGCGGTGGTATTGGGGGACACCTATGCCCGTGCGGGTAGTGTCAGTTTCACGCATGCCTCACAACGTGCGCATCTGGGTCGAAGACTGCGCCGACAGCCGCTTCAACGTCTACATCGACAGCCGCCTCGTCACACCCGAAGGCGCACAAGCACTAGAGAAGATCCTCACCGCCACAGTCCGCGGATGGCGCCGGCTCGACGACATCACCGTCTACCGGGCCCTTCGGACAGTCACCGGCTGACGGCCGCAGGCATCCGAGGCGACCATGGCATACGGCGAGAAGCGGGGCTACGACAAGCGAGCCCGCAAGTGGCGGTACCGAGGCCGATACAAGCTCCCCAACGGCAAGTGGGGGTCGGTCTCCAAGGACGAGAACGGGCAACCGTTCTACAGCGAGCGGGCAGCCGAGCAGTACGCGCACGGCCTCGAGGTCGATGTGCGCCGCAAAACGTTCATCAACCCGAACGACGGCCGCATCACACTGGCCGACTGGACCGAGCGGTGGATGACGACCCTCGACCTGGCCCCGCTCACCCTCAGGGAGTACCGGCTCCGGCTCAAGAACCGGATCCTGCCCGAGTGGGGGTCAGTGCCGATCAAGGACATCACCCCGTCAGCGGTAACCGCGTGGACCCTCAGGCTGCGCGACAAGGAAGGGCTGTCGAAGAACTCCGTCGAGGGCATCGTCTCGGTGTTCCGCATCCTGATGGAAGACGCAGTCGCCGAGCGGCTGCGCGCCGACAACCCGGTCGTCGCGGGCCGGAACCGACGGCGTGGGCGGTTCCAGCCGAGAGTCAGAGTGGAGAGGTCGATTGCCACGCCGCGGCAGGTTCTGCTGATCGCCCTGAACGGGCTGGCCCTGCGCGGCCTCAACGAGTACGCCCTCGTGCTGGCGACCGCGTACACGGGGCTGAGGATCGGCGAGGTGGCCGGCCTGCACCGCGACCAGCTGGAGCTGGAGGACACCGGCCGCGGGGCGCGCCTGCACTCGGTCGAGCAGGCCCAGTACGTCGACGGTGAGTTCACGCAGATCGGCAACAAGTACGACTCGGGTCGTGGCCTCATCATTCCGCCGTTCCTTGCTGAGCTCCTGCGGCAGCTCATCGAGTCTCGGCCGGACAGCGAGTGGGTGTTCACGGCGCCGAAGGGCGGCCGGCTGCTGCGGGGTGGGGACTGGTATGCGGGGACCTGGCGTCCGATGGTGGCCGGCCGGGCGCCCCGGCCTGTCGTCCGTGGGGCGAAGGAGCGGCCGGGTGTGCGTCCGGTGCTGGGGGTGGAAGGGCTGACGCCGCACGGGCTGCGGCACAGTCAGAAGGTGTGGCTGGACGAGGGGAGGCATCCCCGGGTGGCTGTTGAGGCTCGGATGGGGCATGAGCTTCAGGGCATTGAGGGGGTGTACTCGCATGTGACGCTTGCTATGGAGCGGGCGATCGCGGACCATCTGCAGGAGTTGTGGGAGGCGTCGCAGCGGGTTGTGGTGGACCGGCGGGAGTTCGGTCCGTATCCCCCGCTGACGCCGACGAAGGACCAACTCCGTAAGCGTCGATACCGGGAGAGAAGTCGATCTCCCATTAGTCTCCCAGACGTGGTTAGTTCTTGATCAGTTCGGCGAAGGCGGCCCTCTCGGTGATCCGGGAGGGCCGCCTTCGTGGTGCTGATCTACGCGTGTCCTGCTGGTGTGACGGGTCAGCGGATGGGCATGCCCGACAGGGTGCGGGCGATCACCAGGCGCTGGATCTCGCTCGTGCCCTCGAAGATCGTGTAGATGGCGGCATCGCGGTGCATCCGCTCGACCGGGTACTCCCGGGTGTAGCCGTTGCCGCCGAGGATCTGGATCGCCTGGGCGGTGACCTGCTTGGCGGTCTCGCTGGCGAACAGCTTGGACATGGAGCCCTCCGCGGCCGTGAACGGCTTGCCGTTGACGGCCATCCAGGAGGCGCGCCACACCAGCAGGCGGGCGGCGTCGATCTGGGTGCGCATGTCGGCGAGCTGGAAGGCGACGCCCTGGTTGTCGATGATCGGGCGGCCGAACTGCTCCCGGGTGGTGGCGTACTCCAGGGCGACCTCGTAGGCGGCGCGCGCGGTGCCCACCGCCATGGCGCCGACCGCGGGGCGGGACGCCTCGAAGGTGGCCATCGCGGCGTTCTTGACGCGCTCGCCGCCCTGCTTCGCCTTCTCCCGGGCGCGGGCCAGGCGCTCGTCCAGCTTCTCCTTGCCGCCGAGCAGGCAGGAGCCGGGGACGCGCACGTCGTCCAGGACCACCTCGGCGGTGTGCGAGGCGCGGATGCCGTGCTTCTGGAACTTCTGGCCCTGGGAGAGGCCCGGGGTGCCCGGCGGGATGATGAAGGAGGCGTGGCCCTTGGAGCCGAGGTCCGGGTCGACGACCGCGACGACGACGTGGACGTTGGCGATGCCGCCGTTGGTGGCCCAGGTCTTGGTGCCGTTGATCACCCACTCGTCCTTGGCCTCGTCGTAGACCGCGCGGGTGCGCATGGAGGCCACGTCGGAGCCGGCGTCGGGCTCGGAGGAGCAGAAGGCGGCGACCTTGACGTCGCTGGCGTCGCCGTACATCTGGGGGATCCAGGTGCCGATCTGCTCCTCGGTGCCGTTGGCGAGGACGCCGACGGCCGCGAGGCCGGTGCCGACGATCGACAGGGCGATGCCCGCGTCGCCCCAGAACAGCTCCTCCATGGCCATGGGGATGCCGAGGCCGGTGGGGTCGAAGTACTGCTGGGCGTAGAAGTCGAGGGAGTAGATGCCGACCTTGGCGGCCTCCTGGATGACCGGCCAGGGAGTCTCCTCACGCTCGTCCCATTCGGCGGCGGCGGGGCGGATGACGTCGGCGGCGAAGCCGTGCAGCCAGTCCCGCACCTCCTTCTGTTCGTCGTTGAGTTCCATGGTGAACTCGGCCATGACTCCTCCAGCGGCGGCACACGTACGATGTTACTTGCGGTAACCGCAGTCTGTTACCGGGCGGTAGGGAATGTCAACTCCCCGGGACCGCCCGCATCCCGTCCGGGGCCCCGGACACCGTCAGTGCTAGTTTGCGCAGGCGTCACCGAATCAGCACGGGTGGGGAGAGCTCATGAACACCACACAGCGGACCGGCCAGCAGCGGTCCGCCGACCGCCGCCGGCGCGAGCTGCTGGAGGCCGCCGACCGGGTGGTGCTGCGCGACGGCCCGGGAGCCTCGATGAACGCCATCGCCGCCGAGGCCGGCATCACCAAACCGATCCTCTACCGGCACTTCGGTGACAAGGGAGGACTGTACGCCGCCCTGGCCAAACGGCACACCGACGCGCTGCTGTCCTCGCTGCGGGCCGCGCTGGACGCCCCCGCCGACCGCCGCCAGCGGGTCGAGGCCACGCTGGACACCTACCTCGCGGCCATCGAACTGCGCCCCCAGGTGTACCGCTTCCTGATGCACCCGGCGGAGGGCACGCCCAGCGAGCAGGGCTTCGACGTCGGCAAGCACTCCGCGCCACTGCTGCGCCGGATGGGTGAGGAGCTCGCCCAGGTCATCGAGGAACGGCTCGACCTCGGACCGGCCAGCCACCAGCTGGCCCGCGTCTGGGGCCACGGCATCGTCGGCATGATGCACGCGGCCGGGGACTGGTGGCTCGGCGAACGCCCCTGCACCCGGGCCGAGTTGGTCGCCGCCCTGGCGGACCTGCTGTGGGGCCGGCTGGCGGCGGCGGGCGACCGGGTCGGCGGACCCGGCTTCTGACGGCTCAGCGACCGCTCCAGGGCGCCCGCGCGGCCCGCCGCAGCAGCCGGCGCCGGCGCCACCCCGTCAGACGGTCGGCGTAGACCCGGCCGTCCAGGTGGTCGCACTCGTGCTGGAGGCAACGGGCGAAGAACCCGGTGCCGTGGACGGTGACCGGTGCGCCGGTCACCGTGAACCCCTCGACGACCGCGTGGTCGTGGCGCTCGGTGCCGGCCTCCAGTCCCGGCAGGGACAGACAGCCCTCCGGACCGCGCAGCACCACACCGTCCGCCGTGGTCAGCCGCGGGTTCACCACGTGGCCCAGGTGCCGGACGTCCTCGTCGTCGGGACAGTCGTAGACGAAGACCCGCAGCGGCTCGCCGATCTGGTTCGCGGCCAGGCCCACCCCGTGGGCGGCGTACATCGTGGCGAACAAGTCCTCCACCAGGCGGGCCAGTTCGGGACCGAAGTCGGTGACCTCGCGGCACGGGGCGTGCAGCACCGGGTCGCCGAGCAGGGTGAGGGGCCGCACGCGCCCCCGGACGCCGGGGATGGAACCGTGTCGCATGGCGGCAAGGGTACGGTCCTTGCGGCAACGCCCGTCGTACGGCGGTGCCGCCGTTCTGGAGCGCGGAGCGATCTCGATAGGCTGAGGCCCACACCACGTGGCCGTCCCCCACCGGCGCGGCGCGTACGCAAGGAGGATCGAGAACTGATGGCAGGCAACTCGGACCCGCTCACGCCGCGGGCCAAGCTGGCCGTGACCGCCGGCAAGGCGGTCGCGGCCGCATCGCGCGCCGCCGGGCGGGGCAGCGGTTCGGTGATCGGCGGCCGGGTGGCGCTGAAACTCGACCCCGACCTCCTGGCCCGGCTCGCCCAGCACCTGGAGGTGACCCTCGTCTCGGCGACCAACGGCAAGACGACCACCACCCGGCTCATCGCCGAGGCGCTCAAGGCGGCCGGCCCGGTCGTCTCCAACGCCCTCGGGGCCAACATGCCGGCGGGCATCACCTCGGCCCTCGCGGCCGGCGCGGAGTCCCGGTTCGGCGTCATAGAGGTCGACGAGAAGTACCTGGTCGGCGTCGCCCAGGCCACCGACCCCAAGTGCATCGCGCTGCTCAACCTCTCCCGCGACCAGCTCGACCGGGCCGCCGAGACGCGGATGCTCGCGGAGAACTGGCGCGAGGGCCTGGCCGGCTCCAAGGCCGTGATCGTCGCCAACGCCGACGACCCGCTGGTGGTGTGGGCCGCGTCCTCCTCCCCCAACGTGATCTGGGTCGCCGCCGGCCAGATGTGGAAGGACGACGCCTGGTCCTGCCCGTCCTGCGGCGGTGTGATGCAGCGCCCCGGCGACGACTGGTTCTGCGGCGAGTGCGGCTTCCGCCGCCCCACCCCGAGCTGGGCCCTGTCCGGCGACCACGTCCTCGACCCGCACGGCTCCGCGTGGCCGATCCACCTCCAGCTGCCCGGCCGCGCCAACAAGGCCAACGCGGCCAGCTCCGCGGCCGTCGCCGCCGTGTTCGGCGTGCCCCCGCAGGTCGCCCTGGAGCGCATGTACCAGGTGCAGGCCGTGGCCGGACGCTACGACGTCGTCCAGTTCCAGGGGCGCGACCTGCGGCTGCTGCTCGCCAAGAACCCCGCGGGCTGGCTGGAGACGTTCTCGCTCATCGACCCGCCGCCCACCCCGGTGATCCTCTCCGTCAACGCGCGCTCCGCGGACGGCACCGACACCTCCTGGCTGTGGGACGTGGACTACACCCGGCTGACCGGCCACCCGATCTGCGTGGTCGGCGACCGGAAGCTGGACCTCGCGGTGCGCCTGGAGGTCGCCGACCAGCAGTTCCAGGTGTGCGAGAACCTCGACGAGGCGGTGCGGCAGTGCCCGCCCGGCCGGATCGAGGTCATCGCCAACTACACCGCCTTCCAGGACCTGCGCCGTCGCGTCGGCAACTGACGTCCCGGCACCCCCGACGCACGACGTACTCACAAGGACAGTGACTTCATGAGCGACAACAGTCTGCGGGTCGTCTGGATCTACCCCGACCTGCTCAGCACCTACGGCGACCAGGGCAACGTGCTGGTGGTGGAGCGCCGGGCCCGGCAGCGCGGGCTCGACGTGGCCCGGCTCGACGTGCGCAGCGACCAGCCGATCCCGACCTCCGGCGACATCTACCTGATCGGCGGCGGCGAGGACCGCCCGCAGCGGCTCGCGGCGGAGCGGCTGCGCCGGGACGGCGGACTGCACCGGGCGGTGGAGAACGGCGCCATCGTCTTCTCCGTGTGCGCCGGCTACCAGATCCTCGGCCACGAGTTCATCAACGACCTCGGCCAGCGCGAGCCCGGCCTCGGGCTGCTGGACGTGGTGTCGGTGCGCGGCGAGGGCGAGCGGTGCGTCGGGGACGTGCTGGCGGACATCCACCCGCAGCTGGGCCTGCCCCCGCTGACCGGCTTCGAGAACCACCAGGGCGTCACCCACCTCGGCCCCACCGCCCGCCCGTTGGCCCAGGTGCGGTTCGGCAACGGCAACGGCACCGGGGACGGCACCGAGGGCGCGTTCAACGACACGGTGTTCGGCACCTACATGCACGGCCCGGTGCTGGCCCGCAACCCGCTGATCGCGGACCTGCTGCTGAAGCTGGCGCTCGACGTCAACGCACTGCCGCCGACCGACGACCGCTGGTACGAGGCCCTGCGCAACGAGCGGATCGCCGCCGCGCAGCAGCCCGCGTAGCCAGGCGCCGTCCGCCTGCTCGGCCCCGCGCCGGGCCCGCCGCACCGGGCCCGTCTGACGGCTGGTCCGCACAGGTGAGCGGAGTCGTCCAGCAGGCGGACGCGCGCTACGGCACGGCCCCCCGGTGGGGCTAGGGTGGCGGGGATCGAACCGGACAGCGCGGTCCGGTCCCGGCCCACTCGAGAAGGTTGTTGCGGGCTATGCGCATTGGTGTCCTCACGTCCGGCGGTGACTGCCCCGGACTGAACGCCGTCATCCGGTCGGTCGTGCACCGTGCCGTCGTCGACCACGGCGACGAGGTCATCGGTTTCCGGGACGGCTGGAAGGGCCTCCTGGAGTGCGACTACCTCAAGCTGGACCTCGACGCGGTGGGCGGCATCCTGGCCCGCGGCGGCACCATTCTCGGTTCCTCCCGCGTCCGCCCCGAGCACCTGCGGGACGGCGTGGAGCGGGCCCGCGGCCACGTCGAGGAACTCGGTCTCGACGCGATCATCCCGATCGGCGGCGAGGGCACCCTGAAGGCGGCCCGGCTGCTGTCCGACAACGGCCTGCCGATAGTGGGCGTGCCGAAGACCATCGACAACGACATCGCCGGCACGGACGTCACCTTCGGTTTCGACACCGCCGTGGGCGTGGCGACCGAGGCCCTGGACCGGTTGAAGACCACCGCCGAGTCCCACCAGCGGGTGCTGATCGTGGAGGTCATGGGCCGTCACACGGGCTGGATCGCGCTGCACTCCGGCATGGCGGCCGGCGCCCACGCGATCGTGGTGCCCGAGCGGCCGTTCGACATCGACGAGCTGACCGCGAAGGTCGGCGCGCGGTTCTCGGCCGGCAAGCGGTTCGCCATCGTGGTCGCCGCCGAGGGCGCGAAGCCGCGGCCCGGGACGATGGACTTCGACGAGGGCGGCAAGGACGTCTACGGCCACGAGCGGTTCGCGGGGATCGCGCGCCAGCTCTCCCTCGAACTCGAGTCGCGCCTGGGCAAGGAGGCGCGGCCGGTGATCCTCGGCCACGTCCAGCGGGGCGGCACGCCGACGGCGTACGACCGCGTGCTGGCCACCCGGTTCGGCTGGCACGCGGTGGAGGCCGTGCACCGCGGTGAGTTCGGACACATGACCGCGCTGCGCGGGACGGACATCGTGACGGTGCCGCTGGCCGAGGCCGTCGAGACGCTCAAGACGGTGCCCCAGGAGCGGTACGCCGAGTCGCAGTGCGTGCTGTAGCCACGGCGCGCGGACGTTGAAGCCGCCCCCGGTCGCAGCCGCGGCCGGGGGCGGTTCTAGTCTGGGTCCGGACAGACAGCGCACAACCCCACGAAACAGGAGCCGGCGGATGGACCACAGCGGGCACGGCATGACGATGGATCTGCCGCCGTTCACGCTGGGACGCGGACTCGCCTGGTCGGCGGACCCCTTCTTCCTCGTCGCCTGCCTCCTGGGGCTGGCCCTCTACGTCTGGGGCGTGGTGCGGCTCACCCGGCGGGGCGACAAGTGGCCGGTCGGGCGGACCGTGTCCTTCGTCCTCGGTGTGCTGAGCGTCGGACTGATGATGTGCACCGCGCTGAACGACTACGGCATGGTCATGTTCACCGTGCACATGGTGCAGCACATGGTGATCAGCATGGTCTCGCCGATCCTGATCCTGCTCGGCGCCCCCATCACGCTGGCGCTGCGCGCCCTGCCGACGGCCGGCCGGGGCCGCACGGGAATCCGCGAACTGCTCCTGAAGCTGCTGCACAGCCGGTACATCCGGGTGATCACCCACCCGCTGTTCACCATCCCGATGTTCATCGCGAGCCTGTACGCGCTGTACTTCACCCCCGGGTTCGACTTCCTGATGGGCTCCCGGGTGGGGCACATCGCGATGATGGTGCACTTCCTGGCCGTGGGTCTGGTCTTCTTCTGGCCGATCATGGGCGTGGACCCCGGCCCGCACCGGCCGAACCATCTGATGCGGATGCTGGAGCTGTTCGCGGGCATGCCGTTCCACGCGTTCTTCGGCATCGCGCTGATGATGGCGTCCACGCCGCTGGTCTCGACGTACGCGAACCCGCCCGCGTCGCTGGGCATCGACGCGCTCGCGGACCAGAACGCGGCGGGCGGCATCGCCTGGGCGTTCAGCGAGGTGCCGTCCGTCATCGTGCTGATAGCGCTGCTGTTCCAGTGGTACGCCTCCGACAAGCGGCAGGCCAAGCGCCAGGACCGGGCCGCCGACCGGGACGGGGACAAGGAGCTCGAGGCGTACAACGCCTACCTGGCCTCGCTGCACGCCCGCGGCGGCTGAGCCCCCTCCCCGCCCCCTGCGCGGGGAGGGGCCCGAGGCGTGCGGGCGGCGCACGGCCCGTCCGGCGACGGGGGCGGACGGGCCGCTGTCCGGCCCGCCGGGCCGCCGGTCCGGCACCGGGCTCGCCGGCACCGCGACGCTGCCCTGCCGCACCGGGACCGTCCGGACGGGGCGCTCGGCGCAGCGGGGCGGCCGGTGCCCGGCGGGGCGATGCGGCCGGTGCCGGGGCGCGACGGTACGAGGAGCAGGTCCCCGGATTCACCCGACCGGGTGAGGACGGTCGCGCTGTCCGCCGCCCGGTCCGGAACGGCCGTCGCGGCCTGCTCGCGGGAGGCGCCGCCGCGGGACCACGGCGTCGCCCCCTCGCCGCACGGTCCGGGGCCCACGTCGGCGACAAAGCGGGGCAAGGCGGCCCGCACGCCGTCGTGCACACCGTGAAGCGGCGGAACGGGGGCACCATGGAGGGAACCGAACCATGAGGAGGGTGTCGCGATGCCCGGTTCTGCGAACGGTTCCACCCAGGTGAAGACCATGGGAGCGCTCACCATCGGCGCGCTCGTCGCCGTGACGGCCTACACGGTGGCGCTCGGCAGCAACGGCTGGCTGTGGTTCGGCTGGGTCGTCCTGGGCGTGATCACGCTCGGAATGGCGGCCACGCGCAGCTGAGGCCCGCGCGTGGCGGAACGGTCCTGCTCACCCCGTCCCCACTCACTTCCGTCCCCGCTCACCTCGTCGCTGCTCACCTCCTCCCGCTCACTTCGGGGCGAGGCGCCCTCCGGAATGGACCCCGGGCTGGTACTTCGGCAGCCGGACGGTGATCTTCATGCCCGCCCCCTCGGCGGTCTCGATCACCAGTCCGTGGTCGTCGCCGTAGACCTGCCGGAGCCGGTCGTCCACGTTGGACAGGCCGATGCCGCCCGTGGAGCCGGCCTCGCGGGCGAGGATCCGGCGCAGCAGCTCGGGGTCCATGCCGGCGCCGTCGTCCTCGATCACGACGAGGGCCTCGGCGCCGGCGTCCTGCGCGGTGATGCGGATGTGGCAGGTGTCGGCCTTGCCCTCCAGGCCGTGCTTGACCGCGTTCTCCACCAGCGGTTGGAGGCAGAGGAAGGGCAGGGCGACGGGCAGCACCTCGGGGGCGATCTGCAGGGTCACGGCGAGCCGGTCGCCGAAGCGGGCGCGCACCAGGGCCAGGTAGTGGTCGATGGCGTGCAGTTCGTCGGCGAGGGTGGTGAAGTCCCCGTGCCGGCGGAACGAGTAGCGGGTGAAGTCGGCGAACTCCAGCAGCAGCTCCCGGGCGCGCTCGGGGTCGGTGCGCACGAACGAGGCGATCACGGCGAGCGAGTTGAAGATGAAGTGGGGCGAGATCTGCGCGCGCAGGGCCCGGATCTCCGCCTCGATGAGCCGGGTGCGGGACTGGTCGAGGTCGGCCAGCTCCAGCTGGACGGACACCCAGCGGGCGACCTCCCCGGCGGCCCGCACCAGCACCGCGGACTCCCGCGGCGCGCAGGCGACCAGCGCGCCGTGCACCCGGTCGTCGACGGTGAGCGGGGCGACGACGGCCCAGCGGACCGTGCAGTCGGGGGTGTCGCAGACGAGCGGGAAGGCCTCGCCGCGGCCGGAGTCGAGCGGGCCGGTGAGGCGTTCCATGATCTCGGCGCGGTGGTGGGAGCCGACGCCGTCCCAGGCCAGGACCCGTTCGCGGTCGGTGAGGCACAGGGCGTCCGTGCCGAGCAGGGAGCGCAGCTTGCGGGCCGCCTTGCGGGCGGTCTCCTCGGTGAGGCCGGCGCGCAGCGGGGGCGTGGCGAGGGAGGCGGTGTGCAGGGTCTCGAAGGTGGCGTGCTCGACGTCGGTGCCGAGACCGGCCAGGCCGGCCGGGCGCGCGGTGCGCCGCCCGAGCCAGAACCCGGCGGCCAGCAGGGGCAGGACGGCGACCAGCAGCCCGGCCAGGAAGCCGCTCACGTGGAGACCTCCGTGCGCAGTTCCTCCGGCAGGTGGAAGCGGGCCAGGACGGCGGCCGTACCGGGCGGTACCCGGCCGGGGGTGGCCAGGGACACCACGATCATGGTGAGGAAGCCCAGCGGCACCGACCACAGCGCGGGCCAGGCGAGCAGCGCGTGCCAGGCGCCCTCCCCCGGGTAGCCGGCCATGGTCGCGGCGACCGCGAGGAAGGCGGAGCCGCCGCCCACCAGCATCCCGGCGGCGGCTCCGGGCGGGGTGAGGCGCCGCCACCAGATGCCGAGGACCAGCAGCGGGCAGAACGACGAGGCCGAGACGGCGAAGGCCAGGCCCACGGCGTCAGCCACCGGCAGTCCGCCCACGAGGAGGCTGCCGGCGAGCGGGACGGCCATGGCGAGCACCGTGCCGAGCCGGAAGTGCCGCACGCCCCGGGACGGCAGCACGTCCTGGGTGAGGACCCCGGCGACGGCCATGGTGAGCCCGGACGCGGTGGACAGGAACGCCGCGAACGCTCCCCCGGCGACCAGCGCGCCGAGCAGGTCGCCGCCCACTCCCCCGATCATCAGCTGGGGCAGGAGCAGGACGGCGGCGTCGGCGTCGCCGGTGAGGGTGAGTTCGGGGGCGTACAGGCGGCCGAGGGCGCCGTAGACCGGGGGCAGCAGGTAGAAGGCGCCGATCAGGCCGAGGACGGCGACGGTGGTGCGGCGGGCGGCGACACCGTGCGGGCTGGTGTAGAAGCGCACCACGACGTGCGGCAGGCCCATGGTCCCGAAGAAGGTGGCGAGGATCAGGCCGTAGGTGGCGTACAGCGGGCGCTCCTCGCGGGACTCGGCGCGCGACGGGGAGAGGGCGTCGTCGGCGCCGCGGCCGGCGGAGGGCACGTCGGTGCCCTCGGCGAAGGTGAGGCGGGTGCCGCCGGCGATGTGGTGGGTGCCCGCGGGCAGGGCGACCTCGGCCCCTGCGTGACGGCGGCCGTCGACCGTGCCGTCGACGGTGACGGTGAGCGGTTCGTCGAGCCGGAGGGTGAGGGCGTCCTCGACCCGGACGACGCGCTGCTCGCGGAAGGCCGCCGGTTCGTCGAAGGCGTGGCGGGGCGCCCCGTCGCCCTGCCAGGCGAGCACCAGGAAGAGGGCGGGGACGAGCAGGGCGGTGAGTTTGAGCCAGTACTGGAACGCCTGGACGAAGGTGATGCTGCGCATCCCGCCGGCGGCGACGATCGCGGTGACGACGACGGCGACGCTCACCCCGCCCAGCCAGTCGGGGGCGCCGGTCAGCACGGTGAGGGTGAGTCCGGCGCCCTGGAGCTGGGGCAGCAGGTAGAGCCAGCCGACGCCGACGACGAAGGCCCCGGCCAGCCTGCGCACCGCCTGGGAGGCCAGCCGGGCCTCGGCGAAGTCGGGCAGGGTGTAGGCGCCCGAGCGGCGCAGCGGGGCGGCGACGAACAGCAGCAGGACGAGGTAGCCGGCGGTGTAGCCGACCGGGTACCAGAGCATGTCCGGGCCCTGGACGAGGACGAGGCCGGCGATGCCGAGGAAGGAGGCGGCGGAGAGGTACTCGCCGCTGATGGCGGCGGCGTTCAGACGGGGGCCGACGGTGCGGGAGGCGACGTAGAAGTCGGAGGTGGTGCGGGATATGCGCAGGCCGAAGGCGCCCACGAGGACGGTCGAGACGAGGACGAGGGCGACGGCGGGGACGGCGTAGCTGGAGTTCACGGCGGACGACCGGGGTCAGCGGTCCTCGACGAGCCGCACGAAGTCGCGTTCGTTGCGTTCGGCGCGGCGCACGTACCAGCGGGCGAGCAGCACGAGGGGGACGTACAGGCCGAAGCCCAGCACCCCCCACTCCAGGCGGGCGTCGGGGGCGGCGGCGAAGACCAGCGGGAGCGGGCCGATGAGCAGCGCCAGCACGGCGAACACGGTCAGTCCGGCGCGCAGTTGGATGCGCATCAGGGAGCGGACGTAGGTGTGGCCGAGGGTGGTCTGCTCGTCGATCTCGGTGCGCGGGCGGTAGTAGCCGAAGGAGCGGCGCGCCCGGCGGGGCGGGCCGGTGACGACCACCCGGCGCTCGGTCGGGTCCTGGGGCATGGCGTCTCCTCCTCCCCTAGCCCGCGGTCCGGCGCATCAGCAGGTCGCGCAGTTCGCGGGCGTGCCGTCTGCTGACCTGGAGTTCCTCGGAGCCGATCAGCACGCTCACGGTACCCGCGTCGAGGCGGAGTTCACCGATGTGGGCGAGGGCGACGAGGTGGCGGCGGTGGATGCGCACGAAGCCGCGCGAGCGCCAGCGTTCCTCGAGGGTGGACAGGGGAATGCGCACCAGGTGACTGCCCCGGTCGGTGTGCAGGCGGGCGTAGTCGCCCTGGGCCTCGACGTGGGTGATGTCGTCGACGGCCACGAAGCGGGTGACGCCGCCGAGTTCGACGGCGATGTGGTCCGGGTCGGGTTCGTGGACCGGGATGCGGGGGGCGCTCTCGCGGGGGGCGGGGACGCGCCGTTCGGCGATCCGGCGGACCGCCTCGGCCAGGCGTTCCCGGCGGACGGGCTTGAGGACGTAGTCGACGGCCTTGAGTTCGAAGGCCTGGACGGCGAAGTCCTCGTGGGCGGTGACGAACACGACGAGCGGCGGCCGGGCGAACCCGGAGAGCAGCCGGGCGAGGTCGAGGCCGTCCAGGCCCGGCATCTGGATGTCGAGGAAGACCACGTCGATGGCGTCGGGCCCGTCGGGGCCGGACTCCAGTGCGCGGTTGATGCGGCGCAGCGCCTCGGTGGCGTCACCGGCGCCCTCGGCGCTGTCGACGCGGGGGTCGGCGTTGAGCAGGTAGAGCAGTTCCTCCAGCGAGGGGCGTTCGTCGTCGACGGCGAGGGCGCGCAGCATGGCCGGGAGTCTAGAGCCGATCGTCACGTCTGGACACGTCCCGGGGCGGACGTATCCGCAGGACAGGGTGGGCCGACGCGGTTGCCGCTCGCGGCGGGCCGGGCTGGATACAGTGCCGCCATGAGCAGCAGGCCCACGCCGTTCGACGACCTCGACCGCAAGATCGTCAATGCGCTGATGGCGAACGCCCGGTCGTCCTTCGCCGAGATCGGCGCGGCGATCGGGCTGTCGTCGACGGCGGTCAAGCGCCGGGTGGACCGGTTGCGGGAGACCGGGGTGATCACCGGGTTCACGGCGACGGTGGAGCCCTCGGCGCTGGGCTGGCGGACCGAGGCGTACGTGGAGGTGTACTGCGAGGGGGCGGCGCCGCCGCGGCGGCTGGCGGAGGTGGTGCGCAACCACCCGGAGATCGCCGCGGCGATGACGGTGACCGGCGGGGCGGACGCGTTGCTGCACGTGCGGGCCCGGGACGTGGAGCACTTCGAGGAGGTGCTGGAACGCATTCGTGCCGAGCCGTTCGTGCGCAAGACGATCAGCGTCATGGTGCTGTCCCACCTGCTGCCGGACAGTCCGGAGGCCGGTGCGAGCCAGCCCGCGCCGGACCACGCAGCAGACGTGCGCCCGAACGCCTGAAGACGCAGCGTTCGTGCGTGGACGCGCAGCCGTTGTCGCTTGTCGGCGTCCCGGCCCGCTTCCTACCGTGGACTCACCCCCGTCGTCACCGTGTGGAAGCGGAGGAAACCCTCTGTGTCCGATCCCCGTGTGCCGAGCCCGCGGCGCTACCTCGTCTGCGAACCCAGACACTTCGCCGTGCGCTACGCGATCAACCCCTGGATGCACCCCGACCGTCCCGTCGACGTCCCGCTGGCGCGGCGCCAGTGGCGGTCGCTGGTCGACGCCTACCGGGACCACGGCCATACCGTGGAGAACGTGAAGCCCGTCCCCGGTCTGCCCGACATGGTGTTCGCCGCCAACGCGGCGGTCGTCGTGGGGGGCAGGGTGTTCGGGTCCCTCTTCCACGCGCCGGAACGCCGTCCGGAGTCGGCGGCCTACGAGGCGTGGTTCAAGGCGGAGGGCTACGAGGTGCACCACCCTGAGTCGGTGTGCGAGGGCGAGGGCGACCTGGTTCCGGCCGGGCGCTGGATCCTGGCCGGCACCGGCTTCCGCACCACGCCCGAGGCGCACCGCGAGGTGCAGGAGCACTTCGGGGTGCCGGTGATCGGCCTGACGCTGGTGGACCCGTACTTCTACCACCTGGACACGGCGCTGTTCGTGCTGGACGACGAGAACGTGGCGTACTACCCGGAGGCGTTCTCGCCGGGCAGCCGCGAGGTGCTCGCCCGGCTGTACCCGGACGCGGTGCTCGCCACCCGCGAGGACGCGATGGCCTTCGGCCTGAACTCCGTCTCGGACGGCCGTCACGTGTTCATCTCGCCCGGGGCGACGGCCCTCGCCGGCCGGCTCGCCGACCGCGGTTACGTTCCCGTCCCCGTCGACCTGTCCGAGTTCCACAAGGCCGGCGGCGGCATCAAGTGCTGCACTCAGGAGATCCGCTCATGACCACTGCCGCCCGCACCCGTTCGTCCGCCGGCCTGATCGGCGCCGAGGAGCCCGTCCTCGCCCACAACTACCACCCGCTGCCCGTGGTCGTGGCCCGCGCGAAGGGCACCTGGGTGGAGGACGTGGAGGGCCGCCGCTACCTGGACATGCTGGCCGGCTACTCGGCGCTCAACTTCGGCCACCGGCACCCGGAGCTGATCGACGCCGCGCACCGCCAGCTGGACCGGCTGACCCTGACCTCGCGGGCCTTCCACAACGACCGGCTGGCGGAGTTCGCGGAGCGGCTGACGGCACTGACCGGGCTGGACATGGTGCTGCCGATGAACACCGGCGCGGAGGCGGTGGAGAGCGCCGTGAAGGTGGCCCGCAAGTGGGCCTACGACGTCAAGGGCGTCCCGGCGGACCGGGCCACGATCGTGGTGGCGGCGGACAACTTCCACGGCCGGACCACGACGATCGTTAGCTTCTCCACCGACGAGGTCGCCCGCGGCGGCTTCGGCCCCTTCACGCCCGGTTTCCGCGTGGTCCCCTACAACGACCTGGCGGCGCTGGAGGAGGCGGTCGACGCGACGACGGCGGCGGTGCTGATCGAGCCGATCCAGGGCGAGGCCGGCGTGATCATCCCGGACGACGGCTACCTGGCCGGGGTGCGGGAGCTGACCCGCCGGGAGAACTGCCTGTTCATCGCGGACGAGATCCAGTCGGGCCTCGGCCGCACAGGCCGGACGCTGGCCGTGGAGCACGAGGCGGTCGTCCCGGACGTGGTCCTGCTCGGCAAGGCGCTGGGCGGCGGCATCGTCCCGGTGTCGGCGGTGGTCGCCCGCCGCGAGGTGCTGGAGGTGCTGCACCCCGGGGAGCACGGGTCGACGTTCGGCGGCAACCCGCTCGCGGCGGCGGTCGGCACGGCGGTGGTGGAGCTGCTGGAGACGGGCGAGTTCCAGCGCCGGGCGGCGGAGCTGGGCGTGGTGCTGCGCGGCGGCCTGGAGTCGCTGGTGGGCAAGGGCGTCGTCGGCTTCCGCTCGCGCGGCCTGTGGGCCGGGGTGGACGTGGACCCGGCGCTCGGCACCGGGCGCGAGGTCAGCGAGCGCCTGATGCGCGAAGGCATCCTGGTCAAGGACACCCACGGTTCCACCATCCGGATCGCGCCCCCGCTCACGATCACCGCGGACGAGCTGTCGGGGGCCCTGGGGACCCTGGAGAAGGTGCTGAGCCGGGGGGCCTGACCCCGGTGCCGACGGGGCGGCGGGCACGGGGCCGGGCGGCCCGCGGGTCCGCCGGTCCCGGCGTATGCGGGCGGTCCCGGCGCATGCGGGCGGGAAGCGGTCCGCACCCCGGAGCTGCTGGTCGGCGAGCCCGTCACCCGAGCCGCCCGGTACACCGCGGGCCCGGCCGGCCCCGGTTCGTCCGGCGCCGCTCACCGATCTGCGAGGGGTCGACGGCGGGGCCACGGACGAGGGCGGGCGCGGACCGCCGACGTGCCGTCAGTGCGCCCGCGTGGTGTCGAGCTCCTGGACGTGCCGGACATTGCCGCGGTCGTCGGCGTCCTCGCTGGGCTCCCCGGCGAACCAGGCGTCGAGGATCTCCTCCAGCAGCGGAGGGGACGTCAGCCGCAGGCTCAGGGCCAGCACGTTGGCGTCGTTCCAGCGGCGCGCGCCGTCCGCCGTGTAGGCGTCGGTGCACAGCGCGGCCCGCACGCCCGGCACCTTGTTCGCGGCGATCGAGGCGCCGGTGCCGGTCCAGCAGCACACCACGGCCTGGTCGGCCGTTCCCGCGGCGACCTCCCGGGCGGCGGCCTCGGAGCAGACCGCCCACTGCGGGTCGTCGCCCGGCTTCAGGGCACCGTGCGGGCGCACCTCGTGGCCGCGCTCCCGCAGGGCGGCCACCAGAGCCCGGGCCACGGGTTCGTCCATGTCGGAGGAGACGGAGATCCGCATACCGTCGAGCCTAACGCCTGCCGCGCGGACCACGCCGGGCCCCGGACCCCGGCCCCCGGCAGGCGGGCGCGCGCCATCCGGGAGGGTCGCGGCGGGCGGTGCCCACGACCGGAGCGGGCGCCTACACCCGCAGCGACCCCGGATCCCGGCACCCCCGCCCCGGCGGAGCGTCCCCGCGTGGTCACCGCGCCGCACCGCACCACCGGCCGGGGCGCGCCCAGCCGCGCCGGCTGCCCCGCGATCCGCGCCACGCGGCACGGCAGGGCACGGCACCACGCCGGACGCCCCCGGCGCGCGCCCGGGCCCGGCCCCCGGGCCCGGTCCGGATACGGCCTCGGGCGCGGAGCCCGCACCGGCATCCGGCGACAGGGAACCGGCCCCCTCCGGCTGCCGCGGCCACCCCTCGGATCCGGTCACCCGTGCGGGAGCGGGTTGCCGTCGGCCCCGGTCCGGCACGAGGCTGTGCCCCGCGGACCACCCCAGCCGCACAAGTCCCCACCGGCACACGCGTGGTCGGGCGTCGTGCCGCGCGTGGGCGGCACCGCGCGCCGCCCCCGTCGGACCTGGTGCCGGGCGGCGCTGCCCGGACCTAGACTGACACCCCGCCACGTGCCGGTCGACCTGCTGGAGGACGGCGGCCCACCGGTCCGCCGGAGCCGAGGAGCGTGCCTTGTTCTACTACCTGCTCAAACACGTGCTGCTGGGGCCGCTGCTCAGACTCGTGTTCCGGCCCCGCATCGAGGGCCTGGAGAACGTGCCCTCGTCCGGTGCCGCGATCGTGGCGGGCAACCACCTGTCGTTCTCCGACCACTTCCTGATGCCCGCCGTGCTGAAACGGCGCATCACCTTCCTCGCCAAGGCCGAGTACTTCACGGGCCCCGGCATCAAGGGCCGGCTCACGGCGTTCTTCTTCCGCAGCGCGGGGCAGATCCCGGTCGACCGCTCGGGCAAGGAGGCGGGCCAGGCGGCGATCCGGGAAGGGCTCGGGGTGCTGTCCAAGGGCGAGTTGCTCGGCATCTACCCGGAGGGCACGCGCTCGCACGACGGTCGCCTCTACAAGGGCAAGGTCGGGGTCGCGGTGATGGCGCTGAAGGCGGGCGTCCCGGTGATCCCGTGCGCCATGATCGGCACGTTCGAGGCCCAGCCGCCGGGCCGGGTGGTGCCGCGCCTCCACCCCGTGGTGATCCGGTTCGGCGAACCCCTGGACTTCTCGCGCTACGCGGGCATGGAGAACGAGAAGGCGATCCTGCGGGCGATCACGGACGAGATCATGTACGCCATCCTCACGCTGTCCGAGCAGGAGTACGTCGACCAGTACGCGGCCGTGGCCAAGGCCGCGGAGGCCGAGCGGAAGGCGGCGGGCGAACGTCGCGCACGGCGGCTGCCGCTGCGCTGAGCGCACCGACGCCCAGCGCACCGACCGCCGAGCGCACCGAGGGGGAGGGACCGGCCGGACCGCGGCCGGTCCCTCCCCCGCCGCGTGCTCCGGGCTGCCCCGTGACCCCGCCACCGGGCAGCCCCGTGATCCCGCCGCTCACGCCCGGCCGGCCCGCCGTGGAGGAACCGCCGGACGCCCGCCGGACACGCCCGGCCTCCCGTGTCCACGGCACTGATGGCGCCCGAAGCGACGGACCCACCCGACCCACCCGACGCACCCGACGCGGCGACCCGCCCGCGGCGGCCGACGCACCCGAACGGTCAGCCGGAGCCGGGTGCCACTGGGATCAGGACGGCGCGGGCCCCCGGTGCTCCGCGGTGATCCCGAAGCGGTGCTGTTCGCTCGGGGCGGACGCGACCTCGCGCACCCCGGACAGCGTGCTGACCACCTGCTCCCCCACCTCCTCGGCGGTCTCCGCCTCCCGCTCCAGTTCTTCGAGACGGCGCAGGTCGTCGGCGGGGACGAGGGCGACCAGGGGCTTGCCGTGCCGGGTCACGACGACCCGCTCGGCGCCGTACACCACGCGGTTGATCAGGTCGGCGAGCTCAGCCCTGGCTTGCGTCACCGGAATCTCGTAGGCCATCCCCCCATCCTAACGGGATGTACGTCCTGTACATTTTTTACTCCCACAGCCTGCCAGGAGGGGGTTCGCCATGACCCTGCCGTCCGCCCGCCACGCCCTGCCGGAGTTCACCGAAGGCACCGCGCCGGGGCACCGGACCACGGATCCGTACACCACGCTGTGCCAGGAGCGGATCGTCTTCCTCCGCCCACCGTTCGACGAGACCGCCGCGCACGACGCGGCGGCGCAGCTGATGCTCCTGGAGCACCAGGCTCCCCAGCGGGACGTCTCGCTGTACGTGAACGCGGCGGGCGGCTCCTTCCACGCCCTGTCGGTGCTCCACGACACGCTGCGCTTCCTCACCTGCGACGTGGAGACGGTCTGCCTCGGCCGGGCGGAGGGCACCGCGGCCCTGCTCCTGGCGGCGGGCACCCCGGGCAAGCGGTTCGTGCTGCCGGGAGCGCGGCTGGTGCTGCGTCAGCCGTCGCTCCCGGAGCCCGTGGAGGGCCGTCCGGACGACCTGGCCGTGCACGCGGCCGAACTGGAGCGGGTCCGGGCGCGCACCGAGGAGATGCTGGTCCGGCACACGGGCCGGAGCGCGGAACAGGTGCGGGCGGACCTCGAGCGCGACCTCGCCCTCGACGCCGCGGCGGCGGTGGAGTACGGCCTGGCGGACGGCGTCGTGCCGGAACGTCGGGGCACGCGGGCCACGTCGTCCGGTGCGAGGTGAGCCGTCCGTGCTGCTTCCCGACCTGCCGCCGCTGCCGGCCCTCACCCGGGCCGAGGCGGAGCTGATCGACCGTTACCTGCAGACCGTCGACCTGGTCGGCCGGATCAACCCGGCCCGCGACGGTGACACCTACGGCGCGCTGCGGGCCGCCCAGGCGCTGGTGGGCGCGGCCGCCGCCCTGCGCGACGCGCTCGCCCTGATGCACCGTCGGGGCGAGAGCGACCTGCACGCCGCCACCCTCGCCCGGGCCCTGAGGGTGCTGGACGGCGAGCGGCGCACCGGACGCGTCACCCTGCCGCCGGTTTCCGGGAGTTGACGCGAGGCCGGGTCCGCCGCGCCGCTCCGGGGCGCGGCGGCTCGGCGGCACGTCGGGGCCGGAGTTGAAACGGACCGAACGGTGTACCCCCAAGCGGCGTAGACGCACCACCGGTTTCCGGCCCGTCCGGCTTGCGCACCACGCGCGGACCGTGGCCGGAATGAGTCGTTCCGCCGCTGGTCCGGGACTCCTCCAGGCCGGTGACGCACCCTCGAACGCACAGGTGTCCACCCGAACGGGTGAGTGGTGAGTAACAACACAAACCCTAGGTTCCGTTGGGAAATCGGGCACGGCATGAGCCAAGATCCCTGACTGACGACAAGACCCCGCCGCCGCGGCGGGGCGATCCGGGCGGACGCCGAGTCCTGCCGCCGCCCGGATGACCGGTCGACACGGAGTGGATCGGCAGGAGTGGAGGACCCAGCACGACGGGTTGCCGGGCCGTCAGGTCCGAGCAGTCCTTGGGGTGAAGCCGCACGCGTGCGGCCGGGCAACTTCGCCAGCCCGAATCCGACAGGTCATCCTTCACAGGCGGCTGACGAAGGGTTGCGCATGTCTGCGCTCAATCGTGTCCCGTCCTTCATGGTCCGGGCCGGCACGGCCTCGGCCCTCACCCTCGCCGCCGTGGGCGGCTCGATCGCGGTCCCGGGCGCCGCCACGGAGGCCGCCGCCGCAAGTCACGGCACCAAGGCCCTGAAGGTGGCCGCCGCCAAGAAGGGCGCGCCCTACCGGTGGGGAGCCACCGGCCCGAACCGGTTCGACTGCTCGGGGCTGACCCAGTACGCGTTCAAGAAGGCCGGCAAGAAGCTCCCGCGCACCGCCGCCCAGCAGTACAACAAGACGCGTCACATCTCCGCCAAGAACCGCAAGGCGGGCGACCTGGTGTTCTTCCACTCGGGCCGCAACGTCTACCACGTGGGCATCTACGCCGGTAAGGGCAAGCTCTGGCACGCCCCGAAGACCGGGGACGTGGTGCGTCTGCAGAAGATCTGGACCGGCAGTGTCTGGTACGGCCGGGTGAAGTGACGCGTGGGGGCGGCGGCATCGGGAGAGCCGCCGCCCCCGCCGCGCCGCGCGGTCGCAGGGCCCGGACCGGCATGAGACGGCCGATGCGGGTTACGCGTTCGGGATGGCCGAGCATCCCCCGTGCACGGCGCGCGGCGAGACCCCGCTGCAGCGCGCCGACCGCAACTTCGTCGAGCTCCTCCAGGAACTGCGGGTGACCCAGACGGGCGTGCAGATCCTGTTCGCCTTCCTGCTGTCGCTCGCCTTCACCTCGCGGTTCACCTCGCTCGACACGGTGCAGCGCGCCACCTACGTCACCACCCTGCTGCTGGCCGTCCTGGCCGCCGCGCTGTTCACGGCTCCGGCGGCGCTGCACCGTTCGCTGTTCCAGCAGGGCGCCAAGCCGCTGATCGTGCAGGTCTCCTCACGGCTGGCGACCTGCGGCCTGGTGGTCCTCGTCTTCGCCTTCAGCGGTGCCGTGATGCTGGTGGTGGACGTGACCACCCACCGGGCGGGCGGGATCGCCGCCGGTGCCGGAACGTTTCTGGTCTGCGTCGGGCTGTGGGGTCTGCTCCCCCGGATGGTGGGCCGCGCGGTGGCCGGGGACGGCCGCACGGGCACCGCGTCGCCCACGCCCCGGGCAGAGCCCCTGCGGGACACCGTCAGGCGGTCGTCCGGCCTGCGCCCGCCCGCCCCGCGCGGGGCGGCCCGGGGTCGTTGACCTCCGCGCGGGAGCGTAGAGCCGCGCCGGGCCGTACCGCGGGGCCCCCGGCCGGCCGCCGGCTACGGTTCCTGCTGCCCCGCCGCCGGGACCGGTTCCGCCGGCACGGCCCAGGGGAGCTCCACGGACACCGTCTTGCCGCCCTCCCCGGTGGGCCGGACCCGCATCCGGCCGCCGCACTCCGCGGTCAGCCACCGGATGATGACCAGCCCGCGGCCGTTGTCCTGCTGGACGGCGGCGGGCAGTCTCCGGGGGAACCGCGGGTGGCTGTCGGTGACGGCGACGTACAGCCGCTCGTCACGGACGAGTCCCACGTCCACCCGGAAGGTCGGCGACTGGCCGAAGGTGTGCTGCACGGCGTTGGTGGCCAGTTCGGAGACGATCAGCCGGACGTTTTCGGCCACCTCCGCGCCGGCCGGCATGCCCCACTGGGCGAGCGCGTCCGCCACATGGGTGCGGGCCGCGGAGACCGAGGCGGGATCGCTCGGCAGAGTGACGGATGATTCCAGGTGGTCTGCCATGGCGCGTCGTCCCTTTCCACGGGACCGCGGTCCGACACGGAGCGGCTGGTTGGAGTACGGTCCCGCACTGGTGCTTCGTCGCCAGACTGCCACCACCGCGGGGTGAAGGGTGCCGATCCACCGGGATATGCATATATCTGTCGCTCGAAGCGGTGAACTCTGCCACGAGCGAGCGTTTTTGGACGGCCCGCGGGGAGTAGGGGGAGACCATGCAGCACGGTCCCGTGGTGCGGCGCCGGAAACTGGGGGCCGAGCTGCGCGCGCTGCGCACCGCGGCGGGCCTCACCAGTGGCGGGGCAGCCGCGCTGGTGGGCTGGCACCAGTCGAAGGTGAGCCGCATCGAGACCGGCACCAGCGGGGTGAAACCGGCCGACGTGCGGCTCCTCCTGGACGCCTACGGGGTGGGCGACCCCCAGCTGCGGGACCTGCTGATGCTGCTGGCCGGCACCGGTGACGCCGGCGGACGGCACCACTGGTGGCACGCCTATCGCGGCGTACTGCCGCCCACCTACCGGGACTTCATCAGCCTGGAGTCGCAGGCCGGCGCCATGCGCACCCTGGAGACCACGGTGGTCCCGGGCCTGCTGCAGACACCGGAGTACGCCCGGGAGGTGACCCGGGCCGCGCTGGAGGGCGTCTCGGAGGAGCGGCTCGACACGCTGGTGGAGGTCCGGCTGGCCCGGCAGGACGTGCTGTTCGCGGACCACCCCTTGCAGCTGCGCGCGGTGTTGGACGAGGCCGTGCTCCGCCGCCGGGTCGGTGGCCCCGGGGTGATGACCCGCCAGCTGAACCGGCTGGTCGAGGCCGCGCGGCTGCCCCACGTACGGCTCCAGGTGCTGCCGTTCACCGCCGGGGCGCACATCGGCGTGACGGGGCCTTTCGTCATCTTTTCGTTCAGGCGCACGTCCGACTTGGATGTGGTGGTCCTCGACCACTTGACGAGTAGCCTCCATCTGGAGCGGAAAGAAGACCTCCGGGCGTACTCGGAGGCCTTCGAGGCCCTGTCGATCCACGCCCTGTCACCCGAGGACTCGTTGGATTTCATCGCCGGGACAGCCGCCGGCGGGTAAGGAGGCACGATGCCCGCACCGCCTCGGACCATTCCTTCCAGCACCTCCCTGCGCGGGGTGAGCTGGCTGCGCAGCAGCTACAGCACGGGCGCCAACAACTGCGTCGAGACGGCCCGGCCGGCCGCCGGCCCCTGGGCCGGACTGCTCGCCGTGCGCGACTCCAAGGACCCCGCCGGACCCGCGCTGTTCTTCTCCCGCCGGAGCTGGACGCGCTTCCTCGCCGGGACCCGCTGACCGGAGCCGCCCCACGGGCGACGCACGGCCGTGTCCCGCCGACTCATGGCCGCGTATCGCCGATGACCCGTACAGCGCGTTCGATCTCCGCCCCGGACAGGTCCGCTCGGGCGGTCAGTCTGAGCCGTGACACGCCGTCGGGCACGGAAGGAGGACGGAAGCAGCCCACGGACAGACCGGCCGCCCGGCAGTCGGCCGCCCATCGCACGGCCTGCTCCGGGGACGGAGCCCGCACGGAGACGACCGCGGCGTCGGGACGCACCGCGTCCAGGCCCGCCGCCGTCAGCCGGGCGTGCAGTTCGCGCGCCACACCGTGCGCCCGCGCGGCGCGGTCCGGTTCGCGCCGCAGCAGCCGCAGGGCGGCGAGGGCCGCGCCCACCGCCGCGGGGGCGAGTCCGGTGTCGAAGACGAACGTCCGCGCCGTGTTGACCAGGTGCTCCGTCACACGGGCGGGTCCCAGCACCGCGCCGCCCTGGCTGCCGAGCGACTTGGACAGGGTGACGGTCACGACGACGTCGGCGGCGCCCGCCAGCCCCGCCGCGTGCGGGGCTCCCCGGCCGCCTTCCCCGACCACACCCAGCCCGTGCGCGTCGTCGAGCACCAGGCCCGCGCCGTGCGCGCGGCAGGCCGCGGCGAGGCCGGCGAGCGGGGCGGCGTCGCCGTCCACGGAGAACACCGTGTCGGACACCGCGACGGCCGGCCCGTCGTGTCCCGCCAGCGCCTTGCGCACGGCCTCCGGGTCCGAGTGCGCCGCCACCTGCGTGGTCCCACGGGCCAGCCGGCAGCCGTCGATGAGGGAGGCGTGGTTGCCGGCGTCGGAGACGATCAGGGAGCCGTGCGGGGCGAGCGCGGTGACCGCGGCGAGGTTGGCCGCGTAGCCGGACGAGAAGACCAGCGCCGACTCGTGCCCGCAGAATTCGGCCAGTTCGCGTTCCAGCTCGGCGTGCAGTTCGGTGGTGCCGGTGACCAGCCGTGAACCGGTCGCCCCGCCGCCCCAGGTGCGGGCGGCCCGCGCCGCCCCCTCGGTGACCTCCGGGTGGCGGGCCAGCCCCAGGTAGTCGTTGCTCGCCAGGTCGACCAGCGGCGCGTCGGCGGGGCGCGGGCGCAGCGTCCTGACGAGTCCGGCCCGGCGGCGCGTACGCGCCTGTTCCTCGATCCAGCCGAACGCCATGGGCCCTCCGGTCCTTTGTAGGCAGTGCACAGACACTAGCGGGAGCGGCCCGGGAGCACCGTGTGGCGATACCCACACGCCCGAGCGGGTCTGTTGTCCGAAGTCTCCTTGGCCCGGGGCGGTCGAGTAGGACAGGATCGGCTTTCATGGACCTGCTGAACACGCTGGTGGACAAGGGGCTTCGGCGCGAGACGCCGACCCGCGAGGAAGCTCTGGCCGTCCTCGGGACGTCGGACGACGAGCTGCTCGACGTGGTGGCCGCGGCCGGGAAGGTGCGGCGGCACTGGTTCGGGCGCCGCGTGAAACTGAACTATCTGGTCAACCTCAAGTCCGGCCTCTGTCCGGAGGACTGCTCCTACTGCTCCCAGCGGCTCGGCTCCACGGCCGGCATCCTCAAGTACACGTGGCTGAAGCCGGACGAGGCGTCGAAGGCCGCCGCGGCCGGTCTGGCCGGCGGGGCCAAGCGGGTCTGCCTGGTGGCCAGCGGCCGCGGTCCGACCGACCGGGACGTCGACCGGGTCTCGGACACCATCAGGGCCATCAAGGACCAGAACGAGGACGTCGAGGTGTGCGCCTGTCTCGGGCTGCTCTCCGACGGCCAGGCGGAACGCCTGCGGGAGGCCGGGGCGGACGCCTACAACCACAACCTGAACACGTCCGAGGCGACCTACGGGGACATCACCACCACCCACACGTACGCCGACCGGGTGGACACGGTGCGCAAGGCGCACGCGGCCGGTCTGTCGGCCTGCTCCGGCCTGATCGCGGGCATGGGCGAGAGCGACGAGGACCTCGTCGACGTGGTGTTCGCCCTGCGCGAGCTGGACCCGGACTCGGTGCCGGTCAACTTCCTGATCCCGTTCGAGGGCACCCCGCTCGCCCGGCAGTGGAACCTCACCCCGCAGCGCTGCCTGCGGATCCTGGCCATGACCCGGTTCGTGTGCCCGGACGTCGAGGTGCGCATCGCCGGCGGCCGCGAGGTGCAGTTGCGCAGCATGCAGCCGCTCGCGCTGCACCTGGCCAACTCGATCTTCCTGGGCGACTACCTCACCAGTGAGGGCCAGGCGGGCCGGGCCGACCTGGAGATGATCGCGGACGCCGGGTTCGAGGTGGAGGGCGCCGACCAGGTGACCCTGCCCGAGCACCGCACGGGCGGCGGCTGCGGCAGCCACGGCGCCGGGGACGTGTGCGGGTCCGCGCCGTCCGGCGAGCCGGCGTCCTGCGGTGCGGGCGGCTGCGGTCCGGACGCCGGGCACGCGTGCGGTGACGCGGCGCCGGAGGCGGTCCCGGCGGCCGAGGAGCCGCGCCCGGATCTGGTCGCCGTCCGCCGACGGGGCGCCGGAACCGACCTCGCTCCCAATGCCTGAGCGGCCGGTCGCCGAGCTGCTGGAACTGGACCGGCGGCACGTCTGGCACCCCTACGGGCCCATGCCGGGCCGTCAGGAACCGCTCGTCGTGGAGTCGGCGAGCGGGGTGCGGCTGCGGCTCGCCGACGGCTCCGGCGAGCTGATCGACGGCATGTCGTCCTGGTGGTCGGCGATCCACGGCTACAACCACCCGGTCCTCAACGAGGCGGCCCGCGAGCAGCTCGGCCGGATGAGCCACGTGATGTTCGGCGGGCTCACCCACGAGCCCGCGGTGCGGCTGGCGAAGCTCCTGGTCGACATCTCCCCCGAGGGTCTGGAGCACGTCTTCCTCGCGGACTCGGGGTCCGTCTCGGTCGAGGTCGCCGTCAAGATGTGCCTGCAGTACTGGCGTTCGCTCGGCCGTCCCGAGAAGCACCGGCTGCTGACCTGGCGCGGCGGCTACCACGGGGACACCTGGCAGCCGATGTCGGTGTGCGACCCCGAGGGCGGGATGCACGGGCTGTGGGCGGGTGTCCTGCCCCGGCAGGTGTTCGCCGGGGCGCCGCCCGCGGAGTACGACGAGGCGTACGCCGAGGAGCTGCGCGAGCTGATCGGGCGGCACGCGGCCGAGCTGGCCGCGGTGGTCGTGGAGCCGGTGGTGCAGGGCGCGGGCGGGATGCGGTTCCACTCCCCCGCCTACCTGCGGGTGCTGCGGGAGGCGTGCGACGAGCACGGCGTGCTGCTGGTGTTCGACGAGATCGCGACCGGGTTCGGGCGCACCGGCGCCCTGTTCGCGGCGGACCACGCGGCGGTGACCCCGGACGTGATGTGCCTGGGGAAGGCGCTGACCGGCGGCTACCTGACGATGGCGGCGACGCTGTGCACGGCGCGGGTGGCCGAGGGCATCTCGCGCGGCGAGGTGCCGGTGCTCGCGCACGGGCCCACGTTCATGGGCAACCCGCTGGCGTCCGCGGTGGCCCGCGCGTCGGTCGAGCTGCTGCTCGGGCAGGACTGGCTCGCCGAGGTGAAGCGGATCGAGGCGGGACTGCGCGAGGGGCTGGCACCGGCGGCGGACCTGCCGGGCGTCCGCGAGGTGCGGGTGCTCGGTGCCGTCGGCGTCGTCCAGCTCGACCACGAGGTCGACCTGGCCGCGGCGACGGCCGCGGCGGTGCGCGAGGGCGTCTGGCTGCGGCCGTTCCGCGACCTGATCTACACCATGCCCCCGTTCGTCACGCACGACGTCGACCTGGCGCGGGTCACCCGCGCGGTCCTGGCCGCCGCCGAGGTGGGCTGAGGTGGCGGTACTGGTGGTGACGGGCACCGGGACGGAGGTCGGCAAGACCGTGGTGACCGCGGCGATGGCCGCCGCCGCGGTCGCGGCCGGCCGGTCGGTGGCGGTGCTGAAGGCGGCGCAGACCGGTGTGCGGCCGGGCGAGCCCGGTGACGTCGAGGAGGTGCTGCGGCTGGCCGGCGCGGTGACCGCGCAGGAGACGGACCGCTACCCCGAACCGCTCGCCCCGGCCACGGCGGCGCGGCGGGCCGGACGTCCGCCGGTGCGTCCGGCGGACGTCGCCGAGCGGGCGGGCAAGCTGGCGGCCGGGCACGACCTGGTGCTGGTGGAGGGCGCGGGCGGCCTGCTCGTCCGGTTCGACCCGGCCGGGGGCACCCTGGCGGACGCGGCCGGGATGCTGGCGGCCCCGGTGCTGGTGGTGGCGTCGGCCGGCCTCGGCACGCTGAACGCCACGGAACTGACGGTGCGTGAGCTGCGCCGCCGGGGCCTGGAGCCGGCGGGCGTCGTCCTCGGCAGCTGGCCCGCCTCCCCGGACCTGGCGGCCCGCTGCAACCTGGCGGACCTGCCGGAGGTGAGCGGGGTGCCCCTGCTGGGGGCGGTGCCGGCCGGCGCGGGCGGGCTGTCCCCCGCCGCCTTCCGGTCGGCCGCGCCCGGCTGGCTGGCGCCGCGCCTGCACGGCACCTGGGACGCGGAGGCGTTCGGGGCCCGCGAGGCTCCCTGAGCCGGCCGGCGGGTCGCGGGCGGGGTGCGGGACGCCCTTCGCGGGGGAGAATTGCGGTACGGGCGCGCGCCGGCCGTGGCCCGGGCGCCCGTCGGCCCCGTCCAGGGAGGTCCTCATGCGCCCACGGTCCGCCGGTTGTCCCGGCCGGCTCCAGGACTGCGTGCACCATCCGTTGTTCGCCCGCTGGTACGCCCGCGCGAGCGTCGCGGCCGAGACCCGCATCGGGATGGCCCGGGTGCGGCGCAGGCTGCTCGCCGGGCTGTCCGGCCGGGTGCTGGAGGTCGGTGCGGGCAACGGTCTGAACTTCGCGCACTACCCCGGCACGGTCGCCGAGGTGGTGGCCATCGAGCCCGAGCGCCGGCTGCGTTCCCTGGCGGTGGAGGCGGCGCTGCGCTCCCGGGTGCCGGTGGACGTGGCGCCGGGCGCAGCGGAGGCGCTGCCGGTCAAGAGCGAGGCGTTCGACGCGGTGGTGGTCTCGCTGGTGCTGTGCAGCGTGCGGGACGTGCCGCGGGCGCTGGCGGAGTTCCGGCGGGTGCTGCGGCCGGGCGGTGAGGTGCGGTTCTTCGAGCACGGCAGCGGCGGCGGCCGGGCGATGCGGTTCACCCAGCGGGCGCTGGACCGGACGGTGTACCCGCCGCTGGCCGGCGGCTGTCATCTGTCGCGTGACCCGGTGGCGGCGCTGCGCGAGGCCGGGTTCGTGCTCGGGCCCTACCGGCGGATGCTGATGCCGGAGGGCGGCCCGGTGCTGCCCGCCTCGTTCTGCTCCCTGGGCACGGCCTGGCGGCCGCCGGCGGACGCGGCGGACGCCACCGCGGGGCCCTCCGGACCGCCGGGCGGAAGCTGACGGGACCGCACCCGACCCGTCCGGACCGGCGCGGGGCACCCGTCCCGGGCGGCCGGTCGGCCCGCCGGCGCACGCCCCCCTCGCCGCGCGGACCGGGAGGACGGCGGGGCGGGGTGGAGCGGGACGCGTGGACCGCCGGCCTCCCGCGTGCGCCCGCCGGGCGCCGGCCGCGACGGGATCCGGCGCACGGCCCCGAGCGCAGGCCGACGCGCCCCGAAGGGATACCGGTTGTGGGCCGCGTCACATTACCCTCGGGCGCACGGCACGTTCCGGTCGAGACGGGTCCCGTGCGTGCGCCCCACCCCGAGGAGGCGGTCTTGTCCACACCTACCGCGGAGCACGCGCCCGGACGGGCGTCGGCCGACGGGGTCGCGGCCCGCGCCCGCGGCCTGACCAAGGCGTACGGATCCGGCGAGACCGCCGTGCTCGCCCTGGACGCCGTCGACGTCGACATCGCGCGCGGCCGGTACACCGCCGTGATGGGTCCCTCGGGCTCGGGGAAGTCCACCCTGATGCACTGCCTGGCCGGGCTGGACACCGTCTCGGCGGGCCGGGTGTGGATCGGGGACACCGAGATCACGGGGCTGAAGGACCGCGACCTGACCCGGATCCGCCGCGACCGGATCGGGTTCATGTTCCAGTCGTTCAACCTCATCCCCACCCTGAACGCGCGGGAGAACATCACGCTGCCGATGGACATCGCCGGGCAGAAGCCGGACGAGCGGTGGCTCCGGCAGGTGATCGACACCCTCGGGCTGCGGGACCGGCTCACGCACCGGCCCGCGCAGCTGTCCGGCGGTCAGCAGCAGCGGGTGGCCTGCGCGCGGGCGCTGGCGTCCCGCCCCGAGCTGATCTTCGCCGACGAGCCGACCGGCAACCTCGACTCGCGGGCCGGGCTGGAGGTGCTGGGCATGCTGCGGGAGGCCGTGGACCGGCTCGGCCAGACGGTGGTCATGGTCACCCACGACCCGGGCGCCGCCGCCCACGCGGACCTGGTGCTGTTCCTGGCGGACGGCCGGATCGTCGACGAGATGGCGCGGCCCACGGCGGAGACCGTGCTGGAGCGGATGAAGCGCTTCGACGTGATCCGCGCCCGGCCCGACGGCGCGGACCGGCCACCGGGACCGGCTGCCGCCGACGGGAGCGCCCCGGCCGGACCGGGACCGGGCGGCGAGGACTGAGCCCGTGCTGAAGGCGACGCTGCGGAGCTTCCTCGCCCACAAGGGCCGGCTGCTGCTGTCGGCGCTGGCCGTCGTGCTGTCGGTGGCGTTCGTCGCGGGCAGTCTGATCTTCTCCGACACGGTCTCCCGCACCTTCGACCGCCTCTTCGCCTCCTCGTCCGCCGACGTCACCGTGACACCCCGGGAGGACCTGGAGTCCTCCGTGCCCACGGGCGCGCTGCGGACCCTGCCGGCCTCGCTCGCCGAGCGGCTGTCCCGGCTGGACGGCGTCGCGGCGGCGCACCCGGACGTGGAGGCCGGCAACGTCACGGTGGTGGACGCCGACAACCGGGCACTGGGGTCGACCACCGGGGCGCCCACCCTGGCCGTGGACTGGCACCTCAGCGAGCACAGCGTGGTGGAGCTGACCTCCGGCCGCGCCCCCCGCGGCCCCGGACAGGCGGTGCTCGACGCGGACACCGCCGACGCCAAGGACGTCGGGATCGGGGACACGCTGACGATCCAGGCCGGGCCCGGCTCGTTCCGGGTGGAGGTCGTCGGCATCGCCACCTTCACCACCACCAACCCGGGCGCGGCCCTGGTCTTCCTCGACCCCGAGGTGGCCGCGGCCGAGCTGCTGGGCTCCGCCGGCCTGGCGACCGCCGTCTCCCTCACGGCCGCGCCCGGCGTCACCGACGAGGTGCTGAAGCAGCGGGTGACCGCCGCCCTCGGGCCCGGTCCCTACACGGTGCGCACGGCCGACGAGACCGCGCGGACGTCCGCGGAGCAGCTCGGCGGCTTCCTCGACGTGATCAAGTACGTGATGCTCGGCTTCGCCGGGATCGCGGTGCTGGTGGGCGTGTTCCTGATCGTCAACACGTTCTCGATGCTGATCGCCCAGCGCACCCGTGAGCTGGGGCTGCTGCGGGCGCTCGGCGCCGACCGGCGTCAGGTGCGCCGGTCGGTGCTCGCCGAGGCCGTGCTGCTCGGCCTGGTCGGGTCGACGCTGGGGCTGGCGGCGGGGATCGGCCTGGCCTACGGCCTGATCGGGCTGATGAGCCTGGTCGGCATGAACCTCGACGCGGCCGAGATGGTCATCGGGTGGTCCACTCCCGTCATCGCCTACGCCGTCGGGCTCGGCGTGACCTTCGTCGCCGCCTACCTTCCCGCCCGCCGCGCGGCGGGCGTGTCGCCGATGGCCGCGCTCGTGGACGCCGAGGTCGCCGGGGTGGGCCGGCCGCTGCGCGCCCGCGCCGTGGCCGGCGCGGTGCTGGGGGCGCTGGGCGTCGCGGCGCTCGTGGGGTGCGCGGTGGCGCGGGAGACGTCCACGGCGGCCCTGCTGCTGGGGGCCGGCGTGTTCCTCACCCTGGTCGCCACGGTCGTCGCGGGGCCGCTGCTGGTGCGTCCGGTGATCCGGGTGCTCGGTGCCGCCTTCCCGGTGCTGTTCGGCGCGGTGGGGCGGATGAGCCGGCGCAACGCCCTGCGCAATCCGCGCCGCACCGGTGCCACGGCCGCCGCCCTGATGGTCGGGCTGGCCCTGGTCGGCGGGATGTCGGTGGCCGGCGCCTCGATGTCCCGGTCCTTCGACGAGCAGATCGACCGGACGCTCGGCGCGGACTTCGTCGTGCAGAACGCCAACCTGCTGCCGTTCACCCCGGAGCTGACCGAGCGGGTGCGCGACACCGAGGGGGTGGGCCGGGTGGTGCGGCAGCGGTTCGCCCCGATGGCCGTGCGGCTGCCGGACGGGGAGCGGATCGAGACGACCGCCGCCGGGTACGACGACGGGGTGGACGAGGTCGCCAACGTGACGTACACGAGTGGTGACACCGCGGCGGCCCTGGCGGACGGGAACCTCGCGATGGACGCGGACTTCGCCGCGGAGCACGGGGTGCGCGTCGGCGACACCGTGCCGGTCGAGTTCCCCGGCGGGCGGCGCGCCGAGCTGACGGTGGCCGCCCTCACCGACCTGGCGGGCGGCGAGGGCTTCGGCATGCGGGGCGGGCTGTTCCTGGGCATCGCCACCGTGGAGCGGTACCTGCCCGGCGGCCAGGACTCCGCCCTGTACGTCAACGCGGCGCCGGGCACGGACGCCGGCACCCTGGGCGACCGCCTGGAGACGGCGCTGGAGCCCTACCCGCAGGTCCGGGCGCGCGATCAGGCCGACTACAAGGAGCTGGTGCACGACCAGATCGCGGTGCTGCTGTACCTCGTCTACGCCCTGCTCGGGCTGGCCATCGTCATCGCGGTGATGGGCGTGGTCAACACGCTGGCGCTGTCGGTGGTCGAGCGCACCCGGGAGATCGGGCTGCTGCGGGCGATCGGGCTGTCGCGGCGGCAGCTGCGGCGGATGGTCCGGCTGGAGTCGGTGGTGATCGCGGTCTTCGGCGCGGTGCTGGGGCTGGCGCTGGGACTGGTGTGGGGGGTGTGCGTGCAGCGGGTGCTGGCCCTGGAGGGTCTGACCGCGTTCGCGGTCCCCTGGACCACCATCGTCGCGGTGGTGGTGGGCTCGGCCCTGATCGGCGTCGCGGCGGCCCTGCTGCCGGCGCTGCGCGCCTCCCGGATGAACGTCCTGGAGGCCATCGCCCACGACTGAGCGCCCGTCGGCGGGCGGCCCGGGCACGGCCGCCGCCACGCGCGGGGCGGCGCGGTCCGGATCGTGGAAAACCCGTCCGCGGGGCCGTCCCGCGTGCTGGGATCGGCCCATGGACGAGCTGCGCGTACGGGCCGCCACGGCCGAGGACCTCGACACCGTGCTGGCCTTCTGGAAGGTGGCCGCCGAGGGCACCAGCATCAGCGACGACCGGCCCGGTGTGGAGCGGCTGATCGCGCGCGACCCCGAGGCGCTGATCCTCGCCGAGCGGGAGGGGGAGGTGGTCGGGACGGTGATCGCCGGTTTCGACGGCTGGCGGTGCCACCTGTACCGGCTGGCGGTCCACCCGGACCACCGCAGGCAGGGCGTCGGTTCCGCGCTGCTCGGCGCGGCCGAGGAGCGGTTCGTGGCGCTGGGCGGCCGTCGGGCCGACGCGATGGTGCTGCGGAGCAACACGACCGCGCAGCACGCGTGGCGCGCGGCCGGCTACGGGCCGGAGGAACGGTGGCGCCGCTGGGTGAAGCCGCTCGGCGCGTGATCCACGACCCGTCCAACCGCCTTTTGCCCATCCTTTACTCTTGGATGGCCACTCGGTCCTCCATGAAAGGTTGTGTGCGTCCGCCCATGGGCGAGCCTCCCTGTCCACGCCGTAGCGCCCGCGCGCGCCGTGGTGCCTCCTCGCGACACCGCGCATCCCTCCCGGTCCTGTCCGACCATGGGACGGAGGTGTCCCGATGACCGAAGTGCTCCTGCTCCTGGTGGCGATCCTGCTCTCGCTCGCCTGCGGCGCGTTCGTCGCGGCGGAGTTCTCCCTCACGACGGTCGAGCGGGGGGAGCTGGAGCGTGCGGTCGAACGCGGTGAGCGGGGCGCAGCGGGCGCCCTCAAAGCCGTACGCAACCTGACGTTCCAGCTGTCCGGCGCGCAGCTCGGCATCACCGTCACCAACCTGGTGGTCGGTATGCTCGCCGAGCCGTCGATCGCGGCGATGATCGCCGGGCCGCTGGAGGACGTCGGGGTCTCCGCCTCGGCGTCCCGCTCACTGGCGCTGGTGATCGGCACCGCCCTGTCGACCGTGTTCCTGATGGTGGTCGGCGAGCTGGTGCCCAAGAACTGGGCGATCTCCTCGCCGCTGACCGTCGCCAAGCGGGTGGGGAACGCGCAGCGCTGGTTCAGCGCCGCCTTCCGCCCCTTCATCACCCACCTGAACAACACGGCGAACCACATCGTGCGCCGCCTGGGCCTGGAACCCGCCGAGGAGCTGGAGTCCGCGCGCGGCCCGCAGGAACTGGCCGCCCTCGCCCGCCACTCCGCCAAGGAGGGCGCCCTGGAGCCGGACACCGCGGAACTGTTCGTGCGCACCCTGAACCTGGCCGACCTCACCGCGGAGAACGTGATGACGCCCCGGGTCCAGGTCGTCGCCCTGGACGTGCGGGCGACCTGCGAGGACGTGGCGAACGCGACGCGCGCGACCGGGCTGTCCCGGTTCCCCGTCTACCGGGACACCCTCGACGCCGTGGTGGGGACCGCGCACGTCAAGGACGTGCTCGCCATACCGGCGGAGCGCCGCGGGCGGGTGCCGGTGTCCGAGATGATGCGCGACCCGCTGCTGGTCCCCGAGTCGCTGACCGTCGACCGGTTGCTGGACCGGCTCTCCGGCCGGCGCACCATGGCCGTGGTGATCGACGAGTACGGCGGCACCGCGGGGGTGGCCACCCTGGAGGACATCGTCGAGGAGGTCGTCGGCGAGGTCCGCGACGAGCACGACCCGCACGAGACCCCCGACCTGGCCCGGGCCGGTGCCGACGAGGAGGGGCACGCCCTGTTCTCGGCGGACGGTTCGGCCCGCATGGACCAGCTCACCCGGGTCGGCCTGCGGGCGCCGGAGGGGCCGTACGAGACGCTGGCCGGGCTGGTGGCCACCCAGCTGGGCCGGATCCCGTCCGTCGGCGACGTGTGCGAGGTCGCCGGCTGGCGGGTCGAGGTGGTCGACGCGACCGGCCGCCGGGCCGCGCGCCTGCTGCTCCACGCCCCGCTCGACGACGCCCGCCTCTCCCCCGACGACGACGGGGACGGCGGGGGCGGCGGTGACGGCCGCGGGGGTCGCGGGGGCCGCCGTGACGGTGCGGACGGGAAACCCGCGCGGGACCGGGTCACGGGCGGGCACGGGCAGGACAAGAAGGGGGCGCGGCGATGACCGCGGTACAGCTGCTCATCGGTCTGGCGACCCTCGTCGTCAACGCCTTCTTCGTGGGCGCCGAGTTCGCGTTGATCTCGGTGCGCCGCAGTCAGATCGAGCCGCACGCCGACCGGGGCGACCGGCGGGCCAAGAGCGTGCTGTGGGGTCTGGAGCACGTGTCGGCGCTGATGGCCGCCGCGCAGCTCGGCATCACCCTGTGCACCCTGGTCCTCGGTGTGGTCGCCGAACCGGCCATCGCCCACCTGCTGGAGCCGGTGTTCGAGGCGGCGGGCGTCCCCCCGGGTGCGGGGCACGCGGTCTCCTTCGTGATCGCGCTGACCCTCGCCACCTACCTGCACATGCTGCTCGGCGAGATGGTGCCCAAGAACATCGCGCTGGCGGAGCCCACCCGCAGCGCCCTGATGCTGGGCCCGCCGCTGGTCGCGCTCTCCCGCGCGCTGCGTCCGGTGATCTTCACCATCAACGCCTTCGCCAACACCCTGCTGCGGCTGCTGCGGGTCGAGGTGCGGGACGAGGTCGTGGCCTCCTTCTCGGACGCCGAGCTGGCCCAGATCGTCAAGGACTCCGGCGAGGCCGGCCTGATCGACGACCGGGCGCGGGAGCGGCTGAACGACGCCCTGGAGCTGGGCCGCCGCCCGGTCCGGGATGTGGTGATGCCGTTGGAGCAGGTGGTCTACGCGCGCCTGGGGGTCACCCCGGAGGGGCTGGAGGAGCTGTCCGTGGAGTCGGGGTTCTCCCGCTTCCCGGTGGTGGACGAGGGCCGGCGGATCGTCGGCTACCTGCACGTCAAGGACGCCCTGGACGCCTCGCCGAGGGACATGCCGTTCCGGCTGCGGGACATGCGCCCCATCGCGCGGGTCCGGGAGAGCACCCCGCTCGACGACGTCATCACGGCCATGCGCGGCAGCCGCACCCACCTGGCCGCGGTGCTCGGCGCCGACGGGAAGCTGGCGGGGCTGGTGACCATGGAGGACGTGCTGCAGGAGCTGTTCGGACAGCGGGCCTGAGCCGCACTGCGGGAGCTGTCCGCACAGCGGGCCTGAGACGTGCTGCGGGAGCTGTCCGCACAGCGGGCCTAAGACGAGCTGCGGGAGCTGTTCGAACAGCGGTCCTGAGCTGCGGGGGAGCCGACCGACCGCTGGGTATGTCGACCGGATACCATCGTCGGGCCATGCAGACGAACCCCTCCCACACCAGCCTGGTCGCGGTCGGCGACTCCTTCACCGAGGGCATGTCGGACCTCCTGCCCGACGGCACGTACCGGGGCTGGGCCGACCTCCTGGCCGCCCGGATGGCGGCCGTCACGCCCGGCTTCCGGTACGCGAACCTCGCGGTGCGCGGCAAGCTGATCCAGCAGATCGTCGACGAGCAGGTGGACACCGCGGCGGCCATGCGGCCCGACGTGATCACGTTGGTCGGCGGCCTCAACGACACGCTGCGACCCAAGTGCGACATGGGGCGGGTCCGCGACCTGCTCACCGAGGCCGTGGAGCGGCTGGCCCCGCACTGCAAGCAGCTGGTGCTGATGCGCAGTCCGGGTCGGCAGGGTCCGGTGCTGGAGCGGTTCCGGCCGCGCATGGAGGCCCTGTTCGCCTGCGTCGAGGACCTCGCCGGTCGGCACGACGCGCTGGTCGTGGACCTGTACGGGGCGCCCGCCCTGTCCGACCCGCGGCTGTGGGACGTCGACCGGCTGCACCTGACGGCCGAGGGGCACCGCCGGGTCGCGGAGGCGGTGTGGCAGACGCTCGGCTACCCGCCCGAGGACCCCGACTGGCGGATCCCGCCGGCGGCCACCCTGCCGCCGGGCTGGGCCTCCCGCCGGGTCGAGGACGTCCGTTTCGCCCGCCGGCACCTGCTGCCGTGGATCGGCCGCCGCCTGACCGGCCGCTCCTCGGGTGACGGCCTGCCGCCCAAGCGGCCGGAGCTGCTCCCGTACGACCTCGGCTGAGCGGCGCCGGGCTCCCACGCAGCGGCGCCGGCCCCCCAAGCAGCGGTGACGGGGCCGACGACGTGCCGCCACGCGGCCAGCCGAGCCACGGCCGAGCCGCCACCGCGGTGCGGCGGGCCGTGCGGGGCCCCGGCGGGCCCCACCGAGTCGCGTCGGGCCGTACCCAGCCGCTTTGGAGGTTCCGCCGAATCACCCCGTGGCGGCTGCCTGCAGGAACCGCCAGTAGACTCCGTGCACGTGACTGCTGCGCCTGCCAAGCCCCGTATCCCGAACGTCCTCGCCGGACGCTACGCCTCCGCCGAGCTCGCCACGCTCTGGTCGCCCGAGCAGAAGGTGAGGCTGGAGCGGCAGCTCTGGCTCGCCGTGCTGCGGGCGCAGAAGGACCTGGGGATCGAGGTGCCGGACGCGGCGATCGCCGACTACGAGCGCGTCCTCGACCAGGTCGACCTGGCCTCGATCGCCGAGCGCGAGAAGGTCACCCGGCACGACGTGAAGGCCCGCATCGAGGAGTTCAACGACCTCGCCGGGCACGAGCACGTGCACAAGGGGATGACCTCCCGGGACCTCACCGAGAACGTCGAGCAGCTGCAGGTCCGGCTCTCGCTGGAGCTGATGCGCGACCGCACGGTCGCCGTGCTGGCACGGCTGGGCCGGCTCGCCGGGGAGTACGGCGAGCTGGTCATGGCCGGGCGTTCGCACAACGTGGCCGCGCAGGCGACGACGCTCGGCAAGCGGTTCGCGACCGCCGCCGACGAGCTGCTGGTGGCGTACGGCCGGGTGGAGGAACTGCTGGGCCGCTACCCGCTGCGCGGCATCAAGGGTCCGGTCGGCACCGCGCAGGACATGCTGGACCTGCTCGGCGGCGACGCGGACCGGCTGGCGGAGCTGGAGCGGCGGATCGCCGGGCACCTGGGCTTCTCCGAGGCGTTCACCTCGGTCGGCCAGGTATACCCGCGGTCGCTGGACTACGAGGTGGTGACCGCGCTGGTGCAGCTGGCGGCGGCGCCGTCGTCGCTGGCGAAGACGATCCGGCTGATGGCCGGGCACGAGCTGGTCACCGAGGGCTTCAAGCCGGGCCAGGTCGGGTCGTCCGCCATGCCGCACAAGATGAACACCCGCTCCTGCGAGCGCGTCAACGGCCTGATGGTGATCCTGCGCGGCTACGCCTCGATGACCGGCGAGCTGGCGGGCGACCAGTGGAACGAGGGCGACGTGTCCTGCTCGGTGGTGCGCCGGGTCGCGCTGCCGGACGCGTTCTTCGCACTCGACGGGCTGCTGGAGACCTTCCTGACCGTCCTCGACGAGTTCGGCGCCTTCCCCGCGGTCGTCGCCCGCGAGCTGGACCGCTACCTGCCCTTCCTCGCCACCACCAAGGTGCTGATGGGCGCCGTGCGGGCGGGGGTCGGCCGGGAGGTCGCCCACGAGGCGATCAAGGAGAACGCGGTCGCCACCGCTCTGGCGATGCGCGAGCAGGGCGCCGAGCGCAACGACCTGCTGGAGAAGCTGGCCGCCGACGAGCGGCTGCCGCTGAGCCGGGCCGAGCTGGAGGCGCTGATGGCGGACAAGCTGTCCTTCACCGGCGCCGCGGGCGGCCAGGTCACCGCCGTGGTGGGGCGGATCGACGCGATCGTCAAGCAGCACCCCGAGGCCGCCGGCTACACCCCCGGGGCGATCCTCTGACCCGCTCCGTGCCCCGTTTCACCCGCGAGGAGCTGGAGGCCGCCCGTGACCGGCTGGTGCCGGACGTGGTCGCGGACGGCCTCGACGTCCTGTTCTGCGGGATCAACCCCGGCCTGATGACGGCGGCCACGGGCCACCACTTCGCCCGTCCCGGCAACCGCTTCTGGCCCGCCCTGCACCGGTCCGGCTTCACGCCCCGGCTGCTGGCGCCCGCGGAGCAGGAGGAGCTGCTGAGCTACGGGCTCGGCATCACCAACGTGGTGGCCCGGGCCACGGCCCGGGCGGACGAGCTGACCACGCGGGAGTACCAGGAGGGCGGGCGGCTGCTCGCGGAGAAGGTGGCCCGGCTGCGTCCCCGGTGGCTGGCGGTGCTCGGGGTCACCGCCTACCGGGTGGCCTTCGACGACCGCGCCGCCCGGGTGGGGCCGCAGGACCGCACGATCGGTGACACCCGGGTGTGGGTGCTGCCCAACCCGAGCGGGCTCAACGCGCACTGGACGCCCACGACCCTGGCGGAGGAGTTCGCCCGGCTGCGGGAGGCCGCGCGGGCGTAGGGCCCCGGGCCCGCCCTCCCCCGGACCGCCCCCTCCCGGTCGGTCAGGCCGGCGGTATGCCGCTGACCACCGCCAGCAGCTGCACCCCGCCGGCCCCGTCCCGGTCGGCGACGGCCACCGCGGCCCACCGTCCCGTCCCCTCGACCTCCCACAGCCACGCCGTACCGGCCCGGGCGCTCAGCCACGCCCAGGGCTCGGGTATCTCCTCCCGCTCGGTCCGCAGCAGGACGGTCTGCAGGTTCCACAGGCCTGGCGGACCCCAGCGCGCGGTCAGCCGTTCCCTGAGGGCGTCGCACTCCGCCTCGACCTGTTCGAGCGTCACCGCCCACGACGCCGGGTCGCCGCGTAGACCCCGGCCACCCGCCAGCACCGTGACGTGGTGTCCCGGTCCCCGGGGACGACCGTGCGACAGGCCGTGGTCCGCCGGGAAGGGGCGGACGCACAGCTCGTCGAGGAGGGCCATGTGCCGGGCGATGTCCATGGGTTCCAGTAAACCCGCCGCCACTGACACTTGGCGGGGCGTCAGCAGGCGGCAGCCCCGGGCCCCGGTCAGGCGTCGCGGCGGCGCAGGCGCCACGCCCCGGCCAGCAGGGCCGCCGCCGTCCACAGCGCGCTCACGGCAAGTCCCGCCCAGGGGCCGAGGATTCCGTCGTAGGACTGGTGGAGGATCACCTGGCCGGCCCGGTCCGGCAGGACGTCGGCGATCGAGCCGGACATGTCGCCGACCACGAAGGACACCATGATGAGGAACGGGATCAGCACGGACAGCGTGGCCACCTGGCTGCGCAGCACCGTGGCGAGCCCGGCGGAGAACAACGCCATCAGCATCAGGTAGACGGCGCAGCCCACCACCGCGCGGACCTGCTCACCGACGGTGAGGCCGCTCGCCGCCGGGCCGAGCCCCGCACGCCCCGCCAGCAGGCCCGCCACCGCCGTGGGCAGGCCCACCAGCAGCACGGGGACGGCGATCGACACGATCTTCGCGGCGTACCACCGGCCGCGCTGCGGTACCGCCGCCAGCGACTGCCGCAGGGCGCCGTCGTGGAATTCCGCCGACACGGCCATGGCTCCGAAGGAGACGGCGGCGATCTGCCCGAACACGACCCCGAACAGGGCCGTGAACAGCGGGTCGAATTCCGGATCCGCCGTCTCGGAGGTCGCGGAGAGCGCCGAGAAGGCCGTGGTCGCGGCGAACATCGCGAAGAGGGCGCCGGGTTGCGAGCGGACGGTGCGGATCTTGAGCCACTCGGAGCGGAGCACGGGTGCGAACGACATGGTCAGACCTCCTGGTGGCGGGCGGCGAACTCGGTCTCGGTCTCGGTCAGGTCGAGGTACGCCTGTTCCAGCGTCCCCTCGTCCGCCGAGAGTTCGAGGATCGGCACCCCCGCGGCGGAGGTGAGGCGGCCGATGTCCTCCACCCGGGCGTCCGGCACCGTCCAGTGCCCGTCCGGGTGGTCCAGGACGTCATGGCCGGCACCGGCCAGGGCGGCTCTGAGCGCGGCCGGGTCGGACGTGCGGACCCGGACCGCGGGCCGCACCCGCCCCTCGATGAAGTCCCGCAGCGGGGTGTCGGCCAGCAGCCGCCCCCGTCCGAGGACGATCAGGTGGTCGGCGAACGAGGCGGTCTCGCTCATCAGATGGCTGGAGACCAGCACCGTCCGTCCCTCATCGGCCAGCCGGCGCAGCAGGGTGCGGATCCACACGATGCCCTCGGGATCGAGGCCGTTGGACGGTTCGTCGAGCAGGACGACCTCGGGGTCGCCGAGCAGCGCGGCGGCGATGCCCAGCCGCTGGCGCATGCCCAGGGAGTAGGTGCGCACCCGGCGGCGGGCCGCCGAGGCCAGACCCGCCTGCTCCAGCACCTCGTCCACCCGGCGGTCCGGGATGCGGTGGCTGGCGGCCAGGACCCGCAGGTGGTCGCGGCCACTGCGGTTGCCGCGCGCGGCCTGCGCGTCGAGCAGGGCACCGACGCGGTGCAGCGGCCGTTCCAGCGTGGTGTAGGGGTGACCGCCCACGGTCGCCGATCCCGAGGTCGGGCGGTCGAGGCCGAGCACCAGGCGCATGGTGGTGGACTTGCCGGCGCCGTTGGGGCCGAGGAAGCCGGTGACGCGGCCCGGCCGCACACGGAAGGTGAGGTGGTCGACGGCTCGCCGGGTGCCGTACTCCTTGGTGAGGTCCTTGACGTCGATGCTGGTCATGGGCTCAGCATGGCCGTCGGCCCGGGGCCGGAGCCTCCCCCGGACGGGGAGATCCGCTCCCCCGTGCGGGGGAGGCGACGGCAGGCGGGCGCCTGCCATGATGCCGGGATGTTCCGCTTCCTGCGTCCGTTCCTGCGCGGGGTCACCTACACACGCCAGCTGCATCTGTGGGTGCCCGCGCTGCCGTTTGCCGTCTGGGCGCTGATCCTTCCCTCGAAGCCCTGGCTGCCCGCCCTCGTGGTCGTTCCGATGGGGCTGGTCCCGGCGGTGCGCAGGCTCGAGGGCGTCCAGGCGCGGTTGCTGCTGACGTCCGGTGAACCGGAGCCGGGCATCTCGCAGGAGCCGTCGGCGACCTGGCGTGACCGGCGGCGCACCGCACTGTGGCTCACGGTGCGGCTGGTCCTGGGGGCGGTGGCGACGATCGTCACGGTGTGGTTGCCGTTGCTGTCCGTGTCGCTGGTCCAGCTGGCCGTGGGGAGCGTGCCCGACGACGTACCCCTGTTGAGGGACGCGTCCCACCACTGGGCGTACGCGCTGCTCGCCCCGATCCCGTTGATCGCGTTCGGCGCGGCCGTGGTGGGGCTGGGCGAGCTGATCACCGCTGCCGCGCGCCGGCTGCTCGGCCCCTCCCCCGCCGAGCGGCTGGCCGCGCTGGAGGCTCGGACCGATCAGCTCCTGGAGCGCACGCGGATCGCCCGGGAGCTGCACGACTCCATCGGTCACGCGCTGACGGTCGCGGTCCTGCAGGCCGGTGCCGCGCGGACGGCGGGCGACCCGGCCTTCACCGAGCGGGCGCTCGGCGCCATCGAGGAGACCGGCCGGGCGGCCCTGGAGGATCTGGAGCGCGTCCTGCGGGTCCTGCGCGAGCCGGACAGGCCCGCCGGCGGCCGCCCGGGGCTCGTGGACGCCGACCGTCTGCTGGAGTCCGCCCGGGCGTCGGGGGCGACGGTCGACGCCGAGGTGACCGGGCCGGTGGAGACGGTGCCGGGGCCGGTGTCGCGGGAGGGGTACCGGATCCTCCAGGAAGCACTGACGAACGTGCTGCGGCACGCCGGCGCGGTCCCCGTACGGGTGCGGATCGGCGTCGCCGACGGCACGGTGTGCCTGGACGTGCGCAATCCGCTGCCGCCGGCCGCTCCCCGCCACCGGGAGGGCAGCGGCCTGCGGGGCATACGGGAGCGCGCCTCGCTCCTGGGCGGCAACGCGTGGACGGGGCCCGAGCAGGAGGACTGGAGGGTGCGGGCCGAGCTGCCCACGGGCTGACCCGTGCGTCCCGGCCGGCGCACCGGTGCCGAGCCGCCGCACCGCGCTCGGACGGCCCGGCAGTTCCCGGGCCCGTGAAGGCCGGTGCCCGGCGGCCCTCAGGTGCGGCGTGGTCCGGGGGGCACTCTAGGCTGTCCGCATGCCGGTCACCGTCCTGCTCGTCGACGACGAACCGCTGGTGCGTGCGGGCCTGCGGGCCGTGCTGGAGGCGCAGCCCGACATCGAGGTGGCCGGGGAGGCCGCCGACGGGGCGGCGGTGATCCCGCTGGTGCGGCGGCTGCGGCCGGACGTGGTGGCCATGGACGTGCGGATGCCGCTGATGGACGGCATCGAGGCGACCCGGACCCTGCTGCGGACCCTCGACGCGCCGCCGAAGATCCTGGTGGTGACCACGTTCGAGAACGACGAGTACGTCTACGACGCGCTGCGCGCGGGCGCCGACGGGTTCCTGCTGAAGCGGGCCCGTCCGGCGGAGATCGTGCACGCGGTACGGCTGGTCGCCGAGGGCGACTCCCTGCTGTTCCCCGCCTCGGTGCGGCAACTGGCCGCCTCCTACGGTGCGGGTGAGCGGGCGGAGGGCCCCCCGTCGTGGTCGGCGCGGCTGACCGACCGCGAGGCGGAGGTGCTGCGGCTGATGGCGCGGGGGCTGTCCAACGCGGAGATCGCCGCCCGGCTCGTGGTGGGGGCGGAGACGGTGAAGTCGCACGTCAGTTCCCTGCTCGGGAAGCTGGGGGCGCGCGACCGCACGCAGGCGGTGATCGCGGCCTACGAGTCGGGGTTCGTGACGCCGGGCTGAGGGAGCGGGCCCCCAGGGGGGGGTGCGGTGCCCGGAGGTCGCCGGGGTGGGCGGCGACGAGTACGATCCGGCCAACACCTGCACGAACTCGGAGGACGGACGGTGGGTCGGCTGACCGGCGGGGACCCGTCGCTGTTGCGGAGGATCAACTCCGCGGTGGTGCTGCACGCGTTGCGGACCACGGACTGCGCGACGCTGACCGAGATCTCCGGTGTCACGGGACTGTCCCGGCCCACGGTCGAGGGCGTCGTGGAGGGCCTGATCGAGGCGGGCCTGGTGGCGGAGAAGGCCGCCGAGGAGGGCACCGCACGACGCCAGGGGCGGCCGGCGCGGCGGTTCCGGTTCCGCACGGAGGCCGGTCATCTGCTGGGGCTGGAGATCGGCCCGCACCGGGTGAGCGCGCTGCTGTCCGGGCTGGACGGGCGGGTGATCGGCGCCGAGGCGGGCGAGGTCCGGGAGACGGCGTCGGCCGACGAGCGGCTGGAGCGGCTCCTGGCGGCCGTCGCCACCCTGCTGCGCCGGGCCGGGGTCGACCGGGACGCGCTGCGCGCCGTGGGCGTCGGGACGCCCGGCATCGTCGAGGCGGACGGCACGGTGCGACTGGGCACGGCGCTGCCGGGCTGGACGGGGCTGGGACTGGGCGAGCGGCTGGGCCGGTCCTTCAGCTGTCCGGTGCTGGTGGAGAACGACGCCAACGCGGCCGTGGTCGCCGAACACTGGAAGGGCTCGGCCACCGACTCCGACGACGTGGTGTTCGTGCTGGCCGGGCTGAGCCCCGGCGCCGGTTCGCTGATCGGCGGACGGCTGCACCGCGGGTACGGCGGGGCGGCGGGCGAGATCGGGGCGCTGCACCTGCTGGGCCGGGAGGTGACCCCGGAGACGCTGCTGTCCACCACCGACGAGCCCCTGCACCCGCTGGACGAGCAGGCCGTCGCGCAGGTCTTCGCCCAGGCGCGGGAGGGCGATCTGCGGGCCGTCGCGGCCATGGAGCGGTTCATCCAGCGGCTGGTGCACGACGTGGCGGCGCTGGTGCTGGCGCTCGATCCCGAGCTGGTGGTGATCGGCGGCTGGGCGGCGGGGCTGGACGGTGTCCTGGCGCCGCTGCGCCGCGAGCTGGCCCGCTACTGTCTGCGTCCGCCGAGGGTGGCGCTGTCGCTGCTGGGCGAGGCCGTGGTGGCCACCGGTGCGCTACGGCTCGCCCTGGACCACGTGGAGCAGCAACTCTTCGCCGTGGAGGGCACGGTGACGGCCCGGCGGTAGGGGGCCGTCAGCGGGTGGGGACGGACGCGTCCGGGACCAGGCGGGACCGGGCGGGACGGGACCAGGCAGGACGGGACCGGGCGGGGCGATCCGCCCGCGTCGCGGTTCGCCCGCGCCGCGGTCCGGCCGTCGTGCGCCCGGCGTCCGTCCTGCTCCCGTCGGCCCCGGTCCCGTGGTGCTCACCGCGCGCGTCCCGCCGCCCCGCCCGGAGGGCGACGGCGGCGTGCGCGTCCCCCGGGGGCGCCGCGGGCGGGCGGCGCCGGGGAGGGGCGTTCAGGAGGCGTGGCGCTCCGGGCCGTGGTGGATCTCGACGCCGCCGGAGTCGCCGAACGTCAGACGGCAGGTGTCGGCGCGGTAGGTCGCCACGGAGAGGGCGGCCGTGCGGCCCCGGGCGACGTAGCGGGTGGTGACCACGAGGACGGGGGCGCCCGGCAGCCGGTCGAGTTCGCGGGCGTCGTCCGCGCGGGCGGAGCCCAGCTCCACGGTGTTCTCCTGCCGCTCCAATTCCAGGCGCTGCAGTTCACTCAGGACCGCCCGCGCGCGGGCCGGGCCGGACGGGGCGTCGATGCCGGACAGGTCGGGCACCGAGGCGGCGGGGATGTACAGCAGTTCGGCGGCGACCGGCTGACCGTGGGAGACGCGGGACCGGCGCACCACGTGCACGGGCTCGTCCCGGCCGGTGACCAGGGCCTCGGCGATCGCGGCCGACGGCACCTCCAGGGCGCTGTCGAGGGCCTGCCAGGCGTCGTCGGGACCGCCGGGCCAGGCGTGCTGAGCGGTGCCGACGGACACCCCCACCCGCGGCGGCGCGACGGTGGTGCCGACGCCCCGGCGGCGCTGCAGCCGGCCTTCGAGTTCGAGCTGTTCCAGGGCCTGCCGGAGGGTGGCGCGGGCGACCCCGAAACGGGCCGCGAGATCGCGCTCGTTCGGCAGGATCTCCCCCACGGAGAACTCGGTCTCCAGGGCCTCGCTGAGCACGGTCCTGAGATGCCAGTACTTCGGTTCCGGCACCGTTTCCAGCTGCGTGGTCCCCACCCTGTCCTCCGCGGTCGCCGTGTGCGGCGGCGTTTTAGCGCCCTTGTTTATTAAAGGTTGTTGCACTTATCAGCGACGATAGGGCGGCCCACCCCCTTGGTCAATACCAATCGGCGCGTCGGCGCGGCCCGGCGGACGGATGGACGGGGCCCGGAAGCCGCGGCCGGAGGGGTCATTCGATGTCGGACAGGGAGCGGAGCTTGTCCGGGTTGCGGATGAGGTAGACGGTCCGGACGCGTCCGTCGGCGACGTCCACCTGGAAGACGGCGTCGAGCCTGCCCCCGGAGAGGACGAGCACCGCGGGGCCGCCGTTCAGTTCCAGCACGCGGACGGTGAGGTCCGGCACGCCCTTCGCCGCGACCCCGGCGAGGAAGCGGGCCACGTGGTCGGCGCCGCGCAGCACCCGCAGGGGGGCGCGCGACCGGCCGCCGCTGTCGCCGATGAGCCGGGCGTCCGGGGCGAGCAGGTCGAGCAGCCCCTCCAGGTCGCCGCCGGCCGCGGCGGCCAGGAACCGCTCGGTGAGGTCGCGGCGGTGCGCGGGGTCGGCGTCGTAGCGCGGGCGGCGCTCGGCGACGTGCTTCCGGGCGCGCGCGGCGAGCCGGCGCACGGCCGGTTCGGAGCGGTCCAGCAGGGCGGCGATCTCCGCGTGCGGGAAGCCGAAGGCCTCGCGCAGGACGAAGACCGCGCGCTCCAGCGGGGACAGCGTCTCCAGGACAACGAGCACGGCGAGCGAGACGGAGTCGGCGAGCACGGCCCGCTCGGCGGTGTCGGGCGCGGTGTCCCCGAACGCGGTGAGGTACGGCTCGGGCAGCCACGGGCCGACGTAGGTCTCGCCGCGTGCCGTGATCCGGCGCAGCCGGTCGACGGCCAGGCGGGCGGTGACCCGCACCAGGAAGGCACGCGGATCACGGACGTCGGACCGGTCGCCGTCCGACCAGCGCAGCCAGGCGTCCTGGACGACGTCCTCGGCGTCGGACACGCGGCCGAGCATGCGGTAGGCGACGCCGAGCAGGAGGGAGCGGTGTTCCTCGAAGACGTCGGTCCGGGTGGCGTCGCTCACCCGGCCATCCCAGCCCACGGAGCGGGCGGTGTCCAGGCGGACCGACCGGCGCGTACGGAGCGGGCGGTGTCCAGGCGGGCCGACCGGCGCGTACGGAGCGGCGCCCGCCGTCGGGACGCTCGGACCCGCTCGGGGCTACCCGTCGGTAGCGATTGCTGACAAGCTGTCTACGGCGTCGAGCGGCGTCCGGGGTCCGGCACCGCGCCCGGGCCGCGCGATCCCAGTCCACGGGTTCCGGCCCACGAGTCCCAGACGAGGAGCACCCTCATGTCCGCGACCGTCTCCTTCCAGGTCACCACCGCGCACGGCCCGCGCACCGTGACCTTGTCCTGTGCGCGCGCCGGTCGCGGGGAGCCGCTCCTGCTGCTGCACGGCATCGGCCACCACCGGCAGGCCTGGGACCCGGTCGCGGACATCCTGGCGACGGAACGGGAGGTGATCGCCGTGGACCTCCCGGGGTTCGGCGCCTCGCCCGCCCTGCCCGACGGTCTGCCCCACGACCTGCCGACCATGACCGCGGTCCTCGGCGCGCTCTGCGCCGAACTGGGGGTCGAGCGGCCCCACGTGGCGGGCAACTCGCTCGGCGGCCTGCTGGCGCTGGAACTGGGCCGGGCGGGACTCGCCCGCTCCGTCACGGCGCTCTCCCCCGCCGGGTTCTGGACCCCGGCGGAACGGCGCTACGCCTTCGGCGTGCTCCTCGCGATGCGGCGCCTCGCGGAGCGGATGCCGCTGCCCCTGATCGAGCGGCTCGCCCGCTCCGCGGCCGGCCGGGCCGCCCTCACCAGCACCATCTACGCCCGCCCCGGACGCCGTGCGCCCGGGGCGGTGGTCGCCGAGACGCTCGCGCTCGCCGGGGCGCCCGCGTTCACCGAGACCCTGCGGGCGGGCACCACCGTGCGCTTCACCGACGACGTGCCCGGCATCCCGGTCACCGTGGCCTGGGGCAGCCGGGACCGGCTGCTGATCCCCCGGCAGGGGGTGCGGGCCAAGCGGATGATCCCGCGCGCCCGGCTGGTGCGGCTGCCGGGCTGCGGTCACGTGCCGATGAACGACGACCCGGCGCTCGTCGCCCGCGTCCTCCTCGACGGCAGCCGCTGAGGCCCGGGCGGGACGGGTCCGCGGCGGGCGCCGGCCGGCGCGAACCCCGGGCGCCGACGTCCGGAGGGCCGGTGGGCCGACGGGCCCGCGGTCCGCGCGAGTGCCCGACGCCCGCGCCCGGACGGCCGGCGGGCCTGCGGGCCGGGTACCGCCCGGGGTGGCGCGATCCGGTTGTTCACGCGGAGTTCGGGTGCGTGCCGCGCCGCCCGCGTACATCTGACGGCGCACACTGACCGGATCCCGGCTCCCGTCCCTGGAGGCGCCTCCATGACACACCGTCAGTTCCCCGCCCGCCGCGCCGTGTTGCGCGGATCGCTCGCGGCCTCGGCGGCCGTGGCCCTCTCCCCCGCCCTCGGGCAGGCCCCGGCCTTCGCCCGGTCCGGACGCCCGCGTGCGCCGTGGGGCGTGCAGAGCGGCGAGGTCACGCACCACTCCGGGCTCGTGTGGGTGCGGTCGGACCGGCCGGCCCGGATGCTCGTGGAGACCTCGGCGACGGAGTCGTTCCGCAACGCCCGCCCCTGGCGCGGCCCGCTGCTCGGCGCCGGGACGGACTTCACCGGCACGACCCGCCTGCTGGGCCTCCCCCCGGGCGAGACGATCCACTACCGGGTGACGCTCACCGACCCCGACGATCCGCGCCGCTCCGGCGAGCCGGTCACCGGTGTCCTGCGCACCGCACCGGTGCGGCGGCGGGACGGCGTCCGGTTCGTCTGGTCGGGCGACCTGGCCGGGCAGGGCTGGGGCATCAACCCGGACGCGGGCGGCTACCGGATCTTCGACGCCATGTCCCGGCTGGACCCCGACTTCTTCCTGTTCAGCGGGGACACCGTCTACGCCGACGGGCCGATCGAGGCGACCCGGACCCTGCCCGACGGCCGCCCGTGGCGCAACGTGACCACCGAGGAGAAGTCCAAGGTCGCCGAGACCCTGGCCGAGTTCCGCGGCGCCTTCCGCTACAACCTGCTCGACGAGAACCTGCGCCGGTTCAACGCGCGGGTGCCGTCGATCGTGCAGTGGGACGACCACGAGGTGCGCAACAACTGGTACCCGGGCCAGACCATCGCCGACACGGACACCCGCTACACGGAGAAGAGCGTCGACGTGCTGGCGGCCCGGGCCCGTCGCGCCTTCGGCGAGTACTTCCCCACGGCGGCGCCCCGGCCGGGCGCCCGCGAGCGCCGGATGTACCGGGTGCTGCGGCAGGGGCCGCTGCTCGACGTGTTCGTCCTGGACATGCGGACCCACCGCAACGCCAACTCCCCCGGCCGGCAGACCGTGGACCCGCAGGGCATCCTGGGCCGCGAGCAACTGGACTGGCTGAAGCGGGAGCTGGCGCGGTCGCGGGCGGTGTGGAAGGTGATCGCCGCGGACATGCCGATCGGGCTGGTCGTGCCGGACACCACCGAGGGCCGGCCGCACGTCGAGGCGGTGGCCCAGGGCGACCCGGGCGCGCCCCTCGGGCGTGAACTGCAGATCGCCGAGCTGCTGCGGTTCGTCAAGCACCGGCGGATCACCGGCACGGTGTGGCTCACGGCCGACGTGCACCACACCTCGGCGCAGCACTACCGGCCCGAGCGGGCGGCGTTCGGCGACTTCGAGCCGTTCTGGGAGTTCGTCTCCGGGCCGCTGAACGCCGGCGCCTTCCCGGCGGTCGCACTCGACGGGACCTTCGGACCGGAACGGGTCTTCGTCAAGGCGCCGACCGCGTCGAACGTCTCGCCCGCCGAGGGGTACCAGTTCTTCGGCCAGGTCGACATCGACGGCGACAGCGGGGAGTTGACGGTACGGCTGCGGGAGCAGGACGGCACCGTGCTGTACACGAAGCGGCTGCTGCCGGGGCGGGTCGGCCAGTAGCGCGGACACCCCGGCCGGGGAGGGGCAATCCGGACACAGGAACTCTTTACTCACCGGTCACAGCGCGTTCGTGATCACGCAACACGCCGGGTTCACGGTGGACGCATGAGTCGAGACATGTCGGATCCGACGTCCCCCGTCCCGCACGGCCGCGCCGGCCGCCCGAACCCGTCGGCCCGCCCCGCCCGTTCCCTGGCGGCGCTGTTCCGCAGGGAACGGGCACGACGCCCCGGTCACGCGCCACCGCCCCAACCGGATACCGGTGGCGCCCGCCCCGAGGGCGCCCTGTGGCGGATGCGGACCACGGTGGAGGACCGGCCGGGGTCGCTGGCCGCGCTGTGCACGGCGCTCGCCGGGCGGGAGGTCGACATCCTGAGCCTGCAGACACACCCGCTGGGCACCGCCACGGTGGACGAGTTCCTGCTGCGCGCCCCGGCCGCCCTGGCCGGGGCCGAGCTGTCCTCCGCGGTGTCGGCCGCCGGGGGCACGGACACCTGGATCGAACGGGCGGACGCGCACGACCTGGCGGACATCCCGACCCGGGTCCTGGCCATGGCCGCCCGCACCGCGCTGGACGCGGCGGAACTCCCCCTGAGCCTGCGCCAGTTGCTGGGCCGCTGCACGATCCGCTCGCTGCCCGCCCCCCGGCCCGGCCACCCGTCGGCGGACGGGACCCCGGCGGAGGACGGGCTGGAAGCCACCGTGATGCGGCTGCGCGCCCCCGACGGGGGCACCATCGTCGTCGAGCGGCCGCATCTGCCGTTCACGCCCACGGAGTTCGCCCGCGCCCGGGCGCTCGTGGACCTGGACGCCCGGCTCGGCCCCCGGCTCCCCGCCGGACGGGACGTGCTGACCCTGGCCGAGGGCCGGGACGTGACGGTGCGCCGGGCCGACACCTCCGACGTGCCGGCCGCGCGGGACATGCACCGGCGGTGCTCGCCCCGGACCCTGCGGATGCGCTACCACGGCCCGGTCGGCGACGCGGACCGCTATCTGCGGCACCTGCTCGGCCCGCGCTTCGGCCGCACCCTCGCCGCGCAGACCGCCTCGGGCCGCATCGTCGGCCTGGGCCACCTGCTGTGGGACGGTGACGAGACGGAGGTGGCGCTGATCGTCGAGGACGCGTGGCAGCACCGGGGCATCGGCCGCGAACTGCTCGGCCGGCTCGTGACGATGGCCGCGGAGGCGGGCTGCGCCCAGGTGTACGCCGTGACGCAGGCGTCGAACACCGGCATGGTCGCCGCCATGCGCGGTCTGGGACTCCCCCTCGACTACCGGATCGAGGAGGGCACCCTCGTCATCACCGCCCAGGTGGACGCCGCCCCGGCGGACCACAGACGCACCCCGCGCGGCGCGGGAGCCGGGGCGGACGCCGGGCGGCCGGGTGCCGGTCCCGGCCGCGGGGAGCGCGTCGGCCGGTCGTGACGCGGGAGGCGGCGGCCCGGTGCGGCGCGCGGCACCCGATGCGGCGCCGCCCGTGGCGTGACGGCCCCGTCGCGGCGCTGTTCGGGCGCACGGGGGACGGCGGGCGGGCCACGGCGGACGGGCCGGGTTCCGGCCGGGTCCCGGCCGCGGATCCGGCCCTTGACGTCCAGGACGCCCAGGACGCCCCCTACGCCCAGGACGGCCACAACGCCCATGCCGCCGACCACGGGCGGGCACGAGGGACGACGCCCACAGCGGCGGGGGACGCGGATGAGGCGAACGGCGGCGGAAGCGGACAGCGGCGGGCGGCCCGGCGGAGTGACCGCCGGGCCGCCCGGAACCCGGTGCGGTGCGCCGGGGCGCTACGCCGGCACCTCCGTGCGCGCCGGCTCCCCCTGGGCCGGCTCGCGCTCCCCCAGGGCCGCGTCCAGGTCGGCCCACAGGTCGTCGACGTCCTCCAGGCCCACCGAGAGGCGCAGCAGACGGTCGCCCACGCCGGCCTCGCGGCGGTCGTCGGCGTCGACGATGCGGTGGCTGATGGAGGCCGGGTGCTGGATGAGCGTGTCCACACTGCCGAGGCTGACGGCCGGGGTGATCAGCCGGACCCCGGCGATCACCGCGTGCGGGTCGCCGTGCACCTCGAAGGAGACCATCGCCCCGCCGATGGACGGGTAGTGCACCCGGGCCACGCGCGGGTCGGCGGCCAGCCGGCGGACGAGTTCCGCGGCGTTCGCGGACGCGGCCCGGACCCGGACCGGCAGCGTGGACAGTCCGCGCAGCAGCAGGTAGCCCGCGAGCGGGTGCAGCACACCGCCGGTAGCGAAGCGCACCTGCCGCAGCCGGCCGGCCGTCTCCTCGTCGCAGGCCACCACGCCGGCCAGGACGTCCCCGTGCCCGCCCAGGTACTTGGTGGCGCTGTGCAGCACCATGCGGGCGCCGTGCTCGGCGGGGCGCTGGAGCACCGGGGTGGCGAAGGTGTTGTCGACCAGCAGCGGCACCGAGCCGCAGGCGTGGGCGACGGCCCGCAGGTCGATCTCGGCGAGCGTGGGGTTGGCCGGCGACTCGACGAGCACCAGGCCGGTATCGGGGCGCAGGGCGTCCGCGACGCCCGCCGGGTCGGTCCAGGTCACCTCGGATCCGAGCAGTCCGGCGGTGAGCAAGTGGTCGCTGCAGCCGTAGAGCGGCCGGACGGCGACGACGTGCCGCAGGCCCATGGCGCCGCGCACCAGCAGGACGGCGGAGAGCGCGGCCATGCCGCTGGCGAAGGCGACGGCGGCCTCGGTGCCCTCCAGGCGTGCCAGGGCGGTCTCGAAGCGGGCGACGGTCGGGTTGCCGAGCCGTCCGTAGACGGGCGGGCCGTCCGGTTCCGCGCCCGTGGTGGCGAACGCGTCGATGCGGGCCGCCTCGGCCCGGCTGTCGTACGAGGGGTAGGTGGTGGACAGGTCGATCGGCGGGGCGTGCAGGCCCTGCCGGGCGAGGTCGTCCCGGCCGGCGTGCACGGCCTCGGTGGCGAGTGCTCTCGGGGTGCCGCGCGTGTGCGCGCTTCGCGTGTCCATGCCCAGGTCCATGGCGGAAGGGTGAACACCGGACGGGCGCGAGGGGCGGTTTCCCGTGCTACGTTCGGTCAGTGGCTGAATCCGTCGTACTGGATCCGGTGGATCTGCACCTGCTGCGGCTGTTGCAGAACGACGCCCGGACGACCTACCGGGACCTCGCCGCGCAGGTCGGGGTCGCGCCGTCGACCTGCCTGGACCGGGTGACCCGGCTGCGGCGCTCCGGCGTGATCCTCGGGCACCGGCTGAAGCTGGACCCCGCCAAGCTGGGCCGGGGGCTCCAGGCCCTGCTGTCCGTCCAGGTCAGACCCCACCGGCGGGAGCTGGTCGGGCCGTTCGTGGAGCGGATCCGGGAACTGCCGGAGTCGCTGACGGTGTTCCACCTGACCGGGCCGGACGACTACCTCGTGCACGTCGCGGTGGCCGACATGACGGATCTGCAGCGCCTCGTCCTGGACGAGTTCACCTCCCGGCGGGAGGTGGCGCGGGTGGAGACCCGGCTGATCTTCCAGCAGTGGGACTGCGGGCCGCTCCTGCCGTCTTCGCCCTCGGCTCAATCGGGGTGACGCGCGGAGGGCGGCGTACCAGGATGGTGTGCATGTCAGAGACCACCCACAGCCCGCTGCCCCGTCAGGTCGCCGACGCCTACGTCGACGCCCTCGTCGCCCTCGACCCGATCACCGGTACCTACCTGGGCGTCCGGGAGAGTTCCTCCCGGCTGCCCGACCTGTCGCCCGCCGGGCAGGAAGCCCTCGCGGACCTGCAACGCGCCACGCTCGCACGGCTGGACGAGGCGGAGCGGCGCCCCGGCGCGGACAGCGGCGTCGAGCGGCGGTGCGCCCGGCTGCTGCGCGAGCGGCTCACCGCCGAACTGGCCGTGCACGAGGCCGAGGAAGGGCTCCGCTCGGTGGGCAACCTGGGCACGGTCGCGCAGTCGGTGCGCGAGGTGTTCACGGTGACCCCGGCGGACACGGAGGAGGACTGGGCCGCGATCGCCGAGCGGCTGCGCGCCGTACCGGCCGCGCTGGGCGGCTACCGGGAGTCGCTGGCGCTCGGCCTGGAGCGGAAGCTGTACGCGGCGCCGCGGCCGACCGCCACGTTCGTCGGACAGCTCACCGAGTGGTCCGACACGGGTGAGGGCCGCGGCTGGTTCGAGGACTTCGCCGCCGCGGGCCCGGACGCCCTGCGCGCGGAGCTGGACGAGGCGGGCCGGGCGGCCACCGCCGCCGTGGTGGAGCTGCGCGACTGGATGCGCGACGTGTACGCGCCCGCCGTGGAGGGCGCGCCCGACACGGTGGGCCGGGAGCGCTACGCCCGCTGGGCGCGGTACTTCAACGGCACGGACCTCGACCTGGACGAGGCGTACGCCTACGGCTGGGCCGAGTACCACCGGCTGCTCGGCGAGATGCGCGCGGAGGCCGAGAAGATCCTGCCCGGCGCCGCGACGCCGTGGGTGGCGCTGGCCCACCTCGACGAGCACGGCCGGCACATCGAGGGCGTCGACGAGGTCCGGGACTGGCTCCAGGGCGTGATGGACCGGGCGATCGAGTCCCTCGACGGCACGCACTTCGAACTGGCCGAGCGGGTACGGCGGGTGGAGTCCCGGATCGCCCCGCCGGGCAGCGCGGCGGCGCCGTACTACACGCCCCCGTCGGAGGACTTCTCCCGGCCGGGCCAGACCTGGCTGCCCACCATGGGCCTGGACCGGTTCCCGGTCTACGACCTGGTGTCGACGTGGTACCACGAGGGGGTGCCCGGCCATCACCTCCAGCTGGCGCAGTGGGTGCACGTGGCCGACGACCTCTCCCGCTACCAGGCGTCGATCGGCATGGTCAGCGCCAACGCCGAGGGCTGGGCGCTCTACGCGGAGCGGCTGATGGACGAGCTGGGCTTCCTCACAGACGCGGAGGAGCGGCTCGGCTACCTCGACGCGCAGATGATGCGGGCGGTCCGGGTGATCGTGGACATCGGCATGCACCTGGAGCTGGAGATCCCGGCCGACTCGCCGTTCCACCCGGGTGAGCGCTGGACGCCGGATCTGGCGCAGGAGTTCTTCGGCGCGCACAGCAGCCGCCCGGCGGACTTCGTGGAGAGCGAGCTGACGCGCTACCTGACGATCCCGGGCCAGGCGATCGGCTACAAGCTGGGCGAGCGGGCGTGGCTGCGGGGCCGGGAGAACGCCCGGGCACGCCACGGGGACGCCTTCGACCTGAAGGCGTGGCACATGGCCGCCCTGTCGCAGGGGTCGCTGGGCCTGGACGACCTGGTGGACGAACTGTCCGCGCTGTAGCGGTACGCACGCGTGCGTCCGGGCCCGCCTCGTCGCGGGCCCGGACCGCTGCCCCCGCGCGCCGGGGCGGCCGGCGGCGTGCGGGGCGCCGTCAGCGCCGGAAGCCGCCCTCGGAGTCGATGACCTGCCCGGTGATCCACTCCGCCTCGTCGGTGGCCAGCCAGGCCAGGAGGCGGGCGGGGTCGTCGGGCCTGCCCCACCGTCCGGCGGGGAAGCGGGCGGCGACCGCGTCGTAGGCGTCACCGGTCAGATAGCCGGTGTCCACCGGGCCGGGGTTGACGGTGTTGACGGTGACCGCGTGCGGGGCGAGCGCGGTGGCCAGCGAACGGGTGACGGAGGCCAGCGCGCCCTTCTGGAGCGCGTAGGCGATCTCGTCCGGCATGCCGCCCGCGATGTCCTGTCCGGAGGTCATCATCAGCACCCGGCCGCCGGGCGTGCGGGGCGGCAGGGCGGCGCGGTGCCGGGCATGGGCCTGGACCAGGAGCAGGACCGAGCGGGTGTCGACGGCCCAGTGCGCGTCGAGCATCGCGGCGTCGACGGTGTCGAGGTCGCCGTCCGAGCCGCTGAGGGCGTGGTTGGCGACGAGGATGTCGAGTCGTCCGCCGAGTGCCTCGGTGGCGCGGGCGTGCAGGGCGGCGGGGGCCGCCGGGTCACTGAGGTCGCCGGGCCCCTCGTGCACCGTCGCGTCGGGATCGGCGAGGGCGGCACGGACCCCGGCGGCCACCTCCTCGGGCCGGTCGGCGCCCCACGGCTGGGCGGCGTCGTGCGGCACGTGGTGGTGCAGGTAGACGCTGGCGCCGTACGCCGCCAGGCGCCGGGCCACCGCGTAGCCGATGCCGGCGCGGCGGGCGGCGCCGGTGACCAGGGCGGTGCGGCCCCGCAGCGGCAGGGCGTCGCGGCGCGGGGAGGCGGGGTCGGGATCGGGGTGCGGCAGTCGGGGCATGGTGGCCCATCATGGGGGCCGTCGGGCGCCCGCGCACCCGGGTTTTCCCGCCGGGGCAGGTCCGGGCGGGGTTCGGGTCGTTTCCGGGGCAGGTCCGGGGCAGGTCCGAGCCGGTCCGATGCGGCTCAGGGCCGGTCGAGGCGGGTCGGGGACAGGTCCGGGGCCTGTGCGGGCCCGTTCGGGTCGGCTCCGGCTCGGGCCCGGGTCAGGATGCCCCGCTCAACCGGACAAGGGTCAGCCAGGTCTCCGGGCCGGGTCGCACCTGGGCCGCGCGGACCGTGTAGGGGCCGGGCGGCAGGGGGATGCGCAGGTGGTCGGTGCCGGCGGACCGGGAGCCGGGCCAGGCGGCGTCGAACAGCAGGACCGGGCCGGGCACCCTCCACCGCACCCCGGGCTCCCAGTCCGCCGTCTCCAGGGCCGCCGGGACGCACGCCAGGAGGTCGTCCTCGGTGTCGGCGGCGATCCACCGGACGAGGGTGCGGTGCTCGAGGAGGTAGGCGGTGGCGGCCGGTTCGTCGCCCAGGACGAGGGCGGCGCCGTCCCCGACGGGGAGGAGGCCGACCGGGCCGTCCACGTCGCAGGCCCGGTCGTAGTCCGAGGCCGCCTCCTCGCCGTCGGCGCCCGTCCAGAACGGCAGCACCGCCTCCGGCACCGCGACGAGCGGCCCGCCGCCCGATTCGACCCACTGTGCCGTGCCCGGCTCCGCGTGACGCACCATGCGCCGAACCTACAGGCTCAACTCGCGCCCCCGTCACGGGGGTTCAGCCACCGCCGCGCTGTCGCAGCACCGACCCGGAGCGGGACTTGACGACCTCCAGCTGGGCGTGGATCCGCCGCCGCAGGTCGGGGACGTGGCTCACGATGCCCACGCTGCGGTCGCGTTCGCGCAGGGAGTCCAGGACGTCGAGGACCTCGTCGAGGGTCTGGTCGTCCAGGCTGCCGAAGCCCTCGTCGATGAACAGGGTGTCCAGCCGGACGCCGCCCGCCTCGTCGGTGACGACGTCCGCGAGGCCCAGGGCGAGGGCGAGCGAGGCGAAGAACGTCTCGCCGCCGGACAGCGTCGCCGTGTCCCGCTCCCGTCCGGTCCAGGCGTCGACGACGTGCAGCCCGAGGCCGCTGCGCCCGCGGCCGGCACGGTCGTCGGAGTGGACGAGGGTGTAGCGGCCCGACGACATCCGGCGCAGCCGCACGGTCGCGGCGGCGGCCACCTGCTCCAGCCGGGCGGCGAGCACGTAGGACTCCAGCCGCATCCTGCGGTCGTTGTCCGCGGAGGTGCCCGCGGTGAGCGTGGCCAGCCGGGCCACCCGGTCGTACTCCTCCCGCAGCGGCGCCAGCCGGCGGGCCCCGTCGGCGCACCGGGCGGAGAGCCGGTCGAGTTCGGCGCAGCGGCGGGCGGCGGCGTCACGCGCGGAGGCCGCCTCGCGCACCCGCCGGTCGGCCTCCTCGGCGGCGCGCTGCGCTGCGGCCACGTCGGCCGGCGGCTGTGCGGCGGCAGCCGCGGTACCGGGTTCGGCGAGGACCGCGCGGACGGCGGCCTCCTCGTGCTGCCAGGCGTCGAGCCGTCGTTGCAGCTCCCGGTGGGCGGCGTCGTCGAGGCGGGCGGCGGCGGCGTCCTCGGGGGTGTCGAACCCGGCCCGGTAGGCGGCGTCGGCGAGCCGGGCGTCGGCATCCTTGAGCCGCTGGGCGGTGTCCTCGGCGGTGCGGGCGGCGTCGGCGGCCTCGGTGAGCCGGGCGACGTCCCGTTCCAGTTCGGCGGCGCGTTCGGTGACGCTGCGCGCGGTGCCCCGGGCCCGGGTCAGTTCCTCCTCCAGCGCGGCCCGCTCCCGGTCCAGGCGTTCGCGGTGGCCCACCCGGGACGCCGCCCGGACGGCGGCCTCCTGGCGGGCGGCGGTGCGCAGCGCGTGTTCCCGTTCCGCGCGGCGCAGCTCCTCCTGGGCGGGGTGCAGCAGGGACGCCGCGTCGCGGGCCCGGGCGTACGCGTCCTCCAGCTCGGCGAGGGCATCGGCGAGCCGCTCGACGGGGGTGTCGCCGGCCTCGGCGCGGGCGGCGGCGAGGGCCTCGCGGAGCGTGGACAGCGTCCGTTCGTCCTCCGCGTGCGCTTCCTCCGCGGCGCGGCTGTCCGCGAGGGCGCGTTCCTCGGTCTCCCGGTCGACGTGTCCGGCGTCCCGGCGGGCGGGGGCGGGGTGTTCGGTGGCGCCGCAGACGGCGCAGGGGGCGCCGTCGGTGAGGTGGGCGGCGAGTTCGGCGGCGATGCCGTCGAGGCGCTGCTCCTTGAGGTCGAGCCAGTGGGCGCGGGCCCGGGTGGCGCGTTCGGCTGCGTCCAGGGCGGTGCGGCGGGCGTCCTCGGTGCGGGCGGCCAGGTCGTCGCGCTGCCGGGCGGCGGTCAGCCGCTGCGCGGCGGCGTCGCGCCGGGCGGCGAGGTCGTCGGCGCGGGCGGCGGCCTGCTGGGCGGTGTCGATGGCCTCGCGGAGTCCGTCGCGGGTGCGTTCCCACTGGGCGAGCCACGCCTCGGCCTCGTCCAGGACGTCCGCGTCGGCACGCTCCTGGCGGTCCAGGTCGGAGCGTTCGTCGAGGAGTCGGGTGAGGCGCTGCCCGGCCCGGCGGGCGGACTCCAGTCCGCCCCGTTCCTCGGCGGCCCGCCGGGCGGCTGCCGCGAGTCCGGCCGCGCCCGCGTCGGCGAGTGCGGCGGGGAGCAGGGCGCGGGCGCGGGTTTCGGCGGCGGTCGCGCGGCGGTGGTCGGTGTCGGCGGACTCGCGCAGGTCCAGCGCGGCGGCCACCGTCTCCGCCTTGCGGGCGCGCGCCATGCGCGCCTCGTTCTCCCGGTGGCCGGCGGCCCGCTCCGCCAGCCGGGCGGCGCGTTCGCGGGCCTCGGCGAACCGGCGTTGCAGCCGGTCCCGTTCGCGGCTCTCGTCGAGGGCGTCGGAGGCGGCGGTCCGCGCGGACTCGGCGGCGGCGAGCCGGCAGTGGGCCACGGTGAGCTGTTCGCGCGCGGTGCTGCGGGCGACGGCGGCGGCGCTCAGCACGGCGTCGGCCAGGCCGGGGTCGCCGGGGGTGAGGTCGGGCAGGTCCATGGTGTCGCCGGCGGCCTGCTGCATGCGGTGCGCGTCGGCCAGCAGCGCGGCGTCGCCCTCCCGGACCCGGGCCTCGGTGCCGCGCCGGCGTTCGGCGAGGCGCTTCTCGACCTCGGCGAACCGCCGGGTGTCGAACAGGCGCCCGAGGAGCCGGCCGCGGGCTTCGGCGTCGGCCCGCAGGAAGCGCGCGAAGTCGCCCTGCGGCAGCAGGACGACCTGGCAGAACTGTTCGCGGCTCATGCCGAGGAGCTGGGTGATCTCCTCGCCGATCTCCTGGTGCGAGCGGCTGAGGTCCTTCCAGGTGCCGCCGACCGGGTCGCGTTCGCTCAGCCAGGTCTGGGCCTTGTCGACGGTGGTGCCGGTGCCGCGCTTCTTCGGGCGTTCCCAGGGCGGTTGCCGGGTGACGCGCAGGCGGCGGCCGGCGACGGTGAGTTCGAGGGTGACCTCGGTGCGGGTGCCGGGGTCGGCGTGGTCGCTGCGCAGGGTGGTCCCCTGGCCGCTCTGCCGCGCGCCGGGGACGGCTCCGTAGAGCGTGTAGCAGACGGCGTCGAGCACCGACGTCTTCCCGGCGCCGGTGGGGCCGTGCAGCAGGAAGAGACCGGCGGCGGAGAGGTCGTCGAAGTCGACGCTCTGGGCGGTGCCGAACGGCCCGAAGGCGGTGAGGTCCAGCCGGTGCAGTCTCACCGGGCCACCTCCCCGGCCACGTCGTCCGCGCGCACCGCGTCGAAGGCGTCCCGCAGCACGGCGCGTTCCCGTGCGTCGGGTCCGGCGCCGCGCACGTGGGCGACGAAGTCCTCGGCGATCTCCTGGTCGTCGCGCCCGGCGAGCCGCCGGGCGTAGGACACGTCGGGGTCGTCGGGGGCGCGGTCCGGGTCGAAGACCAGGCTGAGGGTGTGCGGGAACCGTTCGGTGATGCGCGCCATGGGGTCGGCCGGGCGCACCGGGTCGGTGAGGGTGGCCTCGACCCACGCCTCCTCGTGCGCCGCGAGCGCGGGATCGGCGAGCAGGTGGTCCAGAGGCCCGCGGATCCGGGCCAAGGGGCGGGGCACCGGGCAGTCGACGCGCTCGGCGGTGACGGCCCCGTCGGCGTCCAGGTCGACGAGCCACATGCTCTTGCGGTGCCCGGCCTCCGAGAAGGAGTACGGCAGCGGCGACCCGGAGTAGCGCACGCGCTCGGTGAGCGTCTGACAGCCGTGCAGGTGGCCGAGCGCCACGTAGTCCACGCCGTCGAAGACCCCGGCGGGCACGGCGGCGACCCCGCCGACCGTGATGTCCCGTTCGCTGTCGCTGGGCCGGCCGCCGGTGACGAAGGCGTGGGCGAGCACGACGCTGCGGGTGCCGGCCGGGCGGGCCGCGAGGTCGGCGCGGACCTGGTCCATGGCGGCGGACAGCACCGTCTCGTGGGCGGCCTTCGTCACTTGGAACCGCTCCTTCACCAGGGCGGGTTCGAGGTAGGGCAGCCCGTAGAAGGCGACCTCGCCGTGGGCGTCGGACAGCATGACGGGGGTGCCGCAGGCGGACGGGTCGGTGCGCAGGTGGATGCCGGCGCGGCCGATGAGCCCGGCGCCGACCCCGAGACGGCGGGCGGAGTCGTGGTTGCCGGAGATCATCACCGTCGGCACGCCGAGGTCGGCCAGCCGGTGCAGGGCGTCGTCGAACAGCTCCACCGCGGCGAGCGGCGGCACGGCCCGGTCGTACACGTCCCCGGACACGACCACCGCGTCCACGGCACGCTCGCGCGCGGTCTCCACGAGGTGGCGGATGAACTCGGCCTGGGCGTCGAGCATGCCGACGCGGTGGAAGGACCGGCCGAGGTGCCAGTCGGACGTGTGCAGGAATCTCACAGCGCGACTCCGACCCGCATGTCTCCCCCTCCTCGGCCCCGGTGGCCGACACCGGCCCGGCACGGTTCGTGACCGTCGTCGGCCACACCGGCGCCGGCCGGCACCTCATCCGTCACGGGCATCAGTCTGCCACCCGCATCGGACAGCAGACGGCCACGGGGGGCGGACGGCAAACGGAACACGGGGGTCGGACGGCGGACGGCCAGGGGGCGGACGGCGGACGGCCAGCAGGTCGGACGGCGGACGGCCAGGGGGGCGGCCGTGACCCGGCGGTGGGGTGGCCGAGCCGCCTCGACAGGTCGTGGTGTCTGTCGCGTCGGCGATGACGGTACTGCTCGGCGAGGCGGTGGCTCCGGTCCGCGGCCGTTCCCGCCGCCGCGTCCCGTCCGAGGCCGGCCTGCCGCGCATCCGGATGCCACCCGCTGCGGCTCGGTGCTCGCCGCTGCGCGTCCGTACGGGGACGGACGGCCGCGCCGCCGGAGGGACCGGGGCGCGGCCGTGCAGGGAGGGCCGGCCGCGCCGTCGGAGGGGCCGGGCGGGCGGGGCGACGCCGTCGTCCACTCACCGGTCCGCCGCCTCAGGACATGACGAGAGCGGTGGACACGTGGACGCCGGCGCGCGCCGCCCGGCCGGGATCAGCAGACTCCGAGGTCCTCCCAGACGCCCCACTCACCGGTGGTACCGGGCTGCTCGCCCGTCACCCACCACTTGGCCCGCCAGGTGTGTCCGCCGTAGGAGACGGTGTCGCCGCCGGTGTACACGCTCCCGGCGCTCCAGAGCGGCGCGACGCAGTCACCCGGCTCACCGTCACCGCCGCCGTCGTCGCCACCGCCGCCGTCACCTCCGCCGTTGCCTCCGCCGTTGCCCCCGCCGACGTTGACATCGATACAGGCGTAGAAGGCGTTGTCGGTGTCCGCCACGTTCCACACGGCGAGCACCTTCTGGCGGCCGGTGAAGTCACCGAAGTTCACCTGGTGGCTGACGTCGGCGGGAGGCTGGGCGCCACCGCCGTCGAACTCGGCGATCTTCGTGTTGCCGATGTAGTACTGCCAGTTGGCCGTGGCGTGCCGTGCCGTGTGGTGCCAGTTGAAGGTGTGCGTACTGCTGACCGGCGTCACCCGCCAGCCCTTGCCGTCGTCGTCGAGCTCGGCGAACTGAGCGTTTCCGCCACTGCAACTGGTCAGGCCCTTCGGCCCTTCGACGCTCTGCGGCTCGTACTTGATCTGGCCGCAGTCGACGACGCCCGCGGCGCACTGGTCCTGCCGGCTGCCGGGGTCGGTCACCCAGCCGTGGGCGCTGGCCGTACCTGCCGGGAGACTGATGGCGAGCAGGGGAGCCACCAGCGCTCCGATCGCGAGAGCCGCCTTCTTCTTCGTGTTCATGCCATTCCACTTCCTTCGGTCGTCGTCAGGGCAGCCGTTCCGGGAGCGCGGACCGCGCGCATCGGGTGCGGCGGCAGCTCCGCGCCGCCGCGCCGCCCGGTGGGGTGGGGCAGCCGCGCGGGGACACCGGTGCCGCGGCGCACGCCGCTCGACGCCCCGCCTTCCTGCGCACGACGCCGGCCCCCCCCCGCGCTCACTCGCTAAGGTCTAGACCTTCTTGATTCAGGTCTAGACCTTAGCGGTGGATCCGTTTCGGTCAAGGGGTCGAGCACACGAACGCCCAAGCGGGGCGGGCTCTTTCGGATTCGCGTAGGCGACGGGAACTTTCTCGCCCTATTGGTCTAGACAAAGCCCTCGGGCGTGGTTCACTCTTCGACTGCCACACCGCGGCCGCCTCGCTGACGCCCCCCACCCGGCCGCACTCTGAGCCCCGCATCAGCCGAGTGACGCACCGGACGCGCATCCGCCCACACCTCAGCCCCGACACAGCCCCGACACAGCCCATCCGCCGTGAACCTTCCGGACCAAGGTCCCCGAGCCCCGCGGGCCGGTCTTCGCCCCCCACCGCGACGCAGCCTCCGCGAGAGCGCTGCGCGAGACAGAGGAGACACACCGATGAAGGCGCTGGAGAAGAACAGCGAGCACGTGATCGGACTGTTCAGGATCGTCCTGGGACTGCTGTTCGCCAGTCACGGAGCCGCCACCCTGTTCGACGTCCTGGGCGGCCCCCACGGAGCGAAGCCCGACTTCGCCGCGTGGCCCGGCTGGTGGGCTGCCGCCATCCAACTGCTCGGCGGCACACTGGTCCTGTGCGGTATCGGGACGCGCCCCGCGGCCCTCCTCTGCTCAGGATCCATGGCCTACGCGTACTTCGTCGTGCACCAGCCCCATGCGGTCTTCCCGATCGAGAACGGCGGCGAGACAGCCGTCATGTTCTGCTGGTCCTTCCTGCTCATCTCCGCTCTCGGGCCCGGCCGGTGGACCCTGGCGAGCCTGCTCGCCCACCGGGGCGACCCCCACGACCGGACGACGGCGACGACCTGACCGCCCCGAAGGGGGCCTCGCTCGGCTTCCGCCGCCGGTCCGGCAACGGGAGCCCGGCCGAGGGGTGGTGCACGCCATCGCCACGGCGACCGCACGTGGCCTCGCTGGTCGGACGCGCCTCCATGCGCTCCCGCCCCGACGTGGCAGCGGGAGTCATTCCCGGGCAGCGTTCGTTTCGTCGAAGGCCGCGACTCGTCGTGCGCGGCGACCACCGATGAGGTCAGCAGGGGGCGCGCACGCTCACGCGTCCCCGTACGCCTCCCCGCCCACCTCCAGCAGGGCCGTGCCCGCGGTCGCGTCGGCGAGCCAGGCGCGGAAGGCGTCCACGTCGGCGTCCGGCAGGCCGACCTCGATGGTGACGCGCTCGCCGTAGCGCACGTCCCGGACGTCGCGGCCGGTGGAGCGCAGGTCGTTCTCGACCTTGCCGGCCCGCTGGTGGTCGACGGTGACGGTGAGCAGGCGGAACCGGCGCCGGGTGAGGGTGCCGATGCTGTCCAGGGCCTCGCCGACGGCGCCGCCGTACGCGCGGATGAGGCCGCCCGCGCCCAGTTTGACCCCGCCGTAGTAGCGGGTGACGACGGCGACGACGTAGCGCATCTCGCGGCGCAGCAGCATCTGGAGCATGGGGACGCCGGCGGTGCCGCCGGGTTCCCCGTCGTCGCTGGCCTTCTGCACGGAGGCGTCCGCGCCGATGACGTAGGCCCAGCAGTTGTGGGTGGCGTCCGCGTGCTCCTTGCGCACGGCCGCGACGAAGTCCTGCGCCTCCTGCTCGGTGGCCGCGGGGGCGAGCGCGCAGAGGAAGCGGGAACGGTTGATCTCGATCTCGTGCACACCCGCGCGCGCGACGGTGCGGTACTGGTCCTGCATCCGGCCAGCCTATGCGCAGGGTCCCGCCCCGGCCGGACCGGCTACGGCTTCGCTCCCCGGGGGACGGTGAACGAGGTGAGGAGGGCGGACCCGGCGGTCAGGTCGGGCCAGCCGCCGCGCCAGGCCAGGACGGCGATCGCGGAGGTCGGGAACTTGACGCGGACCCGGTCCAGGGTGTCGTCCAGACCGTCACCGGCCACGGTGAGCACGAGGTCCTCCAGACCCGGGTTGTGCCCGATCAGCAGGACAGTGCGGACCTCGTCGGGCACCTCGTGCAGCACGGCGAGGAGTTCCGGCACACCCGCCCCGTACAGGCGCGGGTCGAAGCGGACGGGCGGGGGTGTGCCCCACTGCGCCGACGCCCCCTCCCAGGTCAGGCGGGCGCGGAGGGCCGTGGAGCACAGGGCGTGGCCGGGCAGCCGGCCGGCCTCGGCGAGCGCCCGGCCGGCGGCGGGGGCGTCCCGCCGGCCGCGTGCGGAGAGGGGCCGGTCGTGGTCGAGGATGCCCTCCGGCCAGGCGGACTTGGCGTGGCGCAGGACGAACAGGCGGCGCAGCGGGCCCGCTCCGGATCGTTCGATCATGCCGGTGTTCCCAGGTCGCGGGTGAGTTCCAGGCCGAGCAGGCGGTCGGCGTGGGCGAAAGTCTCGAAGCGGGCGCCGTCCGGCAGGTCGGGCGCGTGCTCCACGTCCCGGAGGACGGCGAGCACGCCCACGGCGTCCAGGTCGTTCTCCCAGGCGGACCGCAGCCGGGCGCGCACCGGGTCGGGAACGGGCCGGGAGGGGTGGCGCGCCCAGTCGGCGACCGACCGACGCCAGTGGGCGAGGGTGCGCGCGGCGCCGGTCACGGCGGCCGGGTCGAGGCGTACGGCGGTGGCCCGCGGGTGGGAGAGGAGGACGAGGCGGAGGGCTGCGAGGTCGGTGAGGCCGGGTGGAACACCGGGGGCGAGGGAGGCGGGGGCGGGCGGGGCTGGGGCGCCCGGACGGGGCCCGGCGTCCGCAGCGTCCCCGCCGACCGGTCCGTCCGCTCCGGCAGGGCGGTCAGGTGCGTCAGGGCCCCCGGGGCTTCCGGAGCTTCCGGAGCTTCCGGAGCTTGCGGCGGTTCCCGAGGCAGCGGAGACCCGGGAGCCGTCGGATGGGTGGGAGACATCGGAGACGGTGGAGCCGCCGTCGGGATCGTGGTGCTCGGTCGGGGCCTCGAAGCCGTCGGCCAGGACGGGCGCAACGGCGACCGGCACTCCGTCGGGGGCCGCACCTCCCTCCGCCACCACGTGCAGGATCTGGGCCTCGCCGAGTCCGGCCTCCGCGTGCCCGTCCTCCTCGAACGGGCGCACCCCCAGAGCGGCGGCCGCCGTCCGCAGCTGCGGGCGGCCCCGATCCCCGCGCAGCAGCGCCCACACCGGGGTGCCGCCGAGCTCCAGGGCACGGACGAGCAGGTCGGCGACGACCATCACCCGCAGGGCGGTGGCGTCGAACCCCTCGGTGTGGGCCTCGACCCGGGTCAGGCCCCGTCGGACGGGGGCGGCGTCGACGAGGTGGCCGGTTCGGGCGTCGGTGATGCGCAGCACGAGGCGAGCGTAGGCGCGCCGGCGGGAAGACGCAGCTCTCTCGCGCACTTCAGGGGCCCGGGCCCGCGCCCTCGCGCGATGGAGCGACCGTGCACCGGGCAGGGCGAGGCCGACCGATCCACCGCGCGAGGCCCCGGAGGTGACGGGCCCGAACCGGCGGTCGATGTCGGATCCGGCCGGCAGTCCGTCGGCCCACAGGGTCCGCTGCCACATCGCGGGCACGTTGCTGGTGGCGACCGCGCCCGGCCACCGGGGGAATCACCCGGCGTCCCACGGTGTTCCGCCGGTGAAGGGGTACCCGCCGGGTGCCCCCGCCATCCTCACCCCGATCCGGAGGTCAACGGTGTACGGCGACGACGCTACCGTCCGCAGGATTCTCACCGAACTCGGCGACACCTGGGCCGTGGTGGGCCTGTCGTCCAACCCCGACCGTGCCGCGTACGGCGTGGCCCAGGTGTTGCAGCGGTTCGGCAAGCGGATCGTGCCGGTGCATCCGAAGGCCGAGACGGTGCACGGCGAGCAGGGCTACGCGTCCCTCGCCGACATCCCCTTCGACGTCGACGTGGTGGACGTGTTCGTCAACAGCGACCTGGCCGGCGCGGTGGCCGACGAGGCGGTCGCCAAGGGCGCCCGCGCCGTGTGGTTCCAGCTCGGCGTCGTCGACGAGGCGGCCTTCGAGCGGACCCGGGCCGCGGGCCTGGACATGGTGATGGACCGCTGCCCCGCGATCGAGATCCCCCGGCTGGGCTGAGGCCGGTCACCCTGACCCGGCGCCGCGGGTCCCCGGGTACCGCGTCCCGGTCGCCCTGGCCCGGCACACGGATCCCGAATACGCGTCGCCGGCCCGCCCGACGGCACCCGTCCGCCGCGCTCCGCGCGTTCCTCGGTCCACGCGCCACCGCCGCCCCGGTACGGCCCCGCGCCGGCCCGGCAGTGCCCTGCCCTACCCGGCCCGCCTCCACGGTGACCCGACGGGGCATCCACCGCAGGACCGGAAGAACTGACAGGGCGTCACGGACCGGTCCGTCCGCTCTGTCGGCTGAAGCGCCCCGGTGTCAGACGACGCCGAGCCCCTCCACGACGGCGGCGCCCGGGAGTTCGGCGAGGGCCTTGCCCGGCACCAGCAGTTTGCCGCGGCGGCGCCCGCTGCCGACGAGCACGTAGGGCAGGTCGGCCACGGCGGCGTCCACCAGCACCGGCCAGTCGTCGGGGAGGCCGAGGGGGGTGATGCCCCCGTACTCCATGCCGGTCTCGCCGGTCGCGGTCTCCATCGGCGCGAACGACGCCTTGCGGGCGCCGAGCCGGCGGCGTACCACGCCGTTGACGTCGGCGCGGGTCGTGGACAGCACCACGCAGGCGGCGAGCGTGGTCTCCCCGCCCCGCTTGCCGGCCACCACCACGCAGTTCGCGGACCGTTCGAGGAGATCCCGGCCGTAGTGCTCCACGAAGACGGCGGTGTCGGCCCAGCGCGGGTCGGTGTCGACGTGGAGGATCTGCTCGGCGGGGACGCTGCCCGTCCAGTTCCGCACGGCGGCGGCGACCGGGGCGGTGAGGTCGTCGAGGCACTCGGTGACGGGCGTGGCGTGGTCGAAGTCTCCGATGGGTGCGCGCATGGCGGCACGGTAACAGCGTGACGACGGCGTTCGGCGGGGTGTCTCAGGGCACGGGCGGTACGGACACCGTCAGCGTCAGGATGATCTCCATCGGCCCGTCGCCCCGGTTGCCGTGGGTGTGCGGGGTGCTCGCCTCGACGGTGGTGCCTGGCCCGATGGGCCGGTGGGCGCCCGGTGGTCGTCGTCGTGGACGGTCGGGGGCAGCTCCCCGGCCGCCGTGACGTACACCAGCTCGACGGTGCCGTCGGGGCGCGGGCCGGAGTCGCCCGACTCGCCCGGCGTCGGCCGCCGGTCCCCGGCCGGCGTCAGCCCTCCAGCTCCAGCTGGGCGGACCTGTCCGCACCGTCCGGTTCCCCCGGTCCGGGCCGCTCCGTCCGCTCCGTCCCCTCCGCGATCGGCTCACCGCGGCGCTGCCCGGCCGCGGCGGTTCCCGGCGCGTCCAGTGCGGCGAGGGCGGCCACGCTCCGCTCGTCCAGCAGGGACAGCGCGCGCAGCTGCCCGGGGGTGACGCCCTCCGGGATGGGGACGGGCGCGGGCGTGCGCAGCGGCGGCTGCCAGCCGTCCCCGGGGGTCCAGCGGCGCACGACGCGGGCCGGGGCGCCCGCGACCACGGCGTGGTCGGGCACCTCGCCGCGGACCACCGCGCCCGCGGCCACGACGACGTTCCGTCCCAGGCGGGCGCCCGGCAGGATCACCGCGCCGGTGCCGATCCAGCAGCCGGGGCCGATCTCGACCGGTTCCATCCGCGGCCACTGCTTGCCGATGGGCTCGTGCGGGTCGTCGTAGGAGTGGTTGGTGGAGGTGACGTAGACGTAGGGCCCGAAGTAGCAGTCGCTGCCGATGGCGACCGTGGTGTCGGCGATGATGTGGCTGCCCCGGCCGAGCACGACGCCGTCGCCGATGCGCAGGATCGGCTCGGGGCCGAGGTCGAGGTCGGGCATGAGGCCCGCGGTGAGGGTGACCTGCTCGCCGACGATGCAGTGCGCGCCGAGGTGGATCCACGGCTCGCCGAACACGGTGCCGAGGGGGAAGGCCAGCCGGGTGCCGGTGCCGAGGGCGCCGAAGCGGAAGCGGCCGGGGTGTTCCGCGGTCACCGAGCCGGTGCGCTGTGCCCAGGCCCAGCCCGCGTGGACCGCCCGCTGCGCGAGGCGGCGCGGCCAGGACGAGAACGTGTTCCTGCTTTTCGGCACGCGCTCACCGTAGTCCGCGTGCGGGCCGGCGGGGGCCCGGGAGACCTGTGATCTTCACCCCACCGGCATGGCGTACGGTGCCCTGCATCACGTGAGCGGAGGGCGACATGAAGCACAGGCCGCTGATCATCGGCATCGGCGACAAGGAACCGGACGTGCACGACGAGGCGTTCGTGGCGCCGACGGCGAGTGTGATCGGTGACGTGACCCTGCACGAGCGGGCGAGCGTCTGGTACGGGGCGGTGCTCCGCGGGGACGTGGAGCGCATCACGGTCGGCGCGCACAGCAACATCCAGGACAACTGCACCCTCCACGCGGACCCGGGCTTCCCCGTCACCGTGGGCCAGCGGGTGTCCGTCGGGCACAACGCGGTGGTCCACGGCGCGACCGTCGGGGACGACTGTCTGGTGGGCATGGGCGCCACCGTCCTCAACGGCGCGGTGATCGGCGAGGGGTCCCTCGTCGCCGCGCAGGCGCTGGTGCCGCAGGGCATGCGGGTCCCGCCGGGCTCCCTGGTGGCGGGGGTTCCGGCGAAGGTCCGGCGGGAACTGACCGCGGAGGAGCGCGCCGGGCTCACGCTCAACGGCACCCTGTACACCGAGCTGGCGAAGGCCCACGGGGAGCAGCTGGACGGGCTGTAGGGCGGACCTCACGGCGGGCTCGCGGGGAGGCCGCACGGCCGGGACCGGTTCCGGCACGGCCCGGGCCAGTTCCGGCACGGCCCGGTTCCGGTAGAGCCCCGCCCCCGGTTGTGTGGCCGTGCCGCCCCGGGGCCGGTGGCCGTGCGTCTGCCCGCGGCTGCGGCCGTGTGCGTGCGGTGGGACGGGCGGGAGGCCGGTTCAGGCGGCTCCGGTCCAGGTCCACTCCGCGACCTCGGGCAGGTCGGTGCCGTGTTCCCGGATCCACGTGTGGTGCCGGGTACGGGCGTCGGCCATCCGCTGGCGGAGGGCGGCGGCACGGACCGCGAGGCCGGGCACGCGGTCGATGACGTCCATGACGAGCCGGTAGCGGTCGAGATCGTTGCGGACCACCATGTCGAACGGCGTCGTCGTGGTGCCCGCCTCCTTGTAGCCGCGCACGTGGAGGTGGTGGTGGCCGGTGCGCCGGTAGGCGAGGCGGTGGATCAGCCAGGGATAGCCGTGGTAGGCGAAGATCACCGGCTTGTCGGTGGTGAACAGGCCGTCGTACTCGAAGTCGGTCATGCCGTGCGGGTGGTCCCCGCGGGGCAGCAGCCGGGTGAGGTCGACGACGTTGACGACGCGGACCGCGAGTTCCGGCAGGTGCCGGCGGAGCAGGTGCGCGGCGGCCAGCACCTCCTGGGTGGGCACGTCACCGGCGCAGGCCAGGACGACGTCGGGCTCGGTGCCGTTCTCGGTGCCCGCCCAGTCCCAGATGCCGGCGCCTCGGGCGCAGTGCACGCGGGCCTCGTCCATGGTCAGCCAGTCGAAGCAGGGCTGCTTGCCGGCGACGACGACGTTGACGTAGTCGCGGCTGCGCAGCGCGTGGTCGGCGACCGACAGCAGGGTGTTGGCGTCCGGCGGCAGGTAGACCCGGACGACCTCGGGGCTCTTGTTGAGCACATGGTCGACGAAGCCGGGGTCCTGGTGCGAGAAGCCGTTGTGGTCCTGTCGCCACACGTGCGAGGTGAGCAGGTAGTTCAGTGAGGGCACGGGCGCGCGCCAGGTCAGGCGGCGGGCGGTGCGCAGCCACTTGATGTGCTGGTTGACCATGGAGTCGACGATGTGCACGAACGCCTCGTAGCAGGAGAACAGCCCGTGCCGGCCGGTGAGCAGGTAGCCCTCCAGCCAGCCCTGGCAGAGGTGTTCGGAGAGGACCTCCATCACCCGGCCGTGTCGGTCGAGGTCCTCGTCGACGTCGAGGGTCCGGGCCTGCCACGCCTTGCCGCTGGCGCCGTAGACCGCCTGGAGCCGGTTGGACGCCGTCTCGTCGGGGCCCACCAGCCGGAAGTCGCGGCGCCCCGCGGTGTCCGCCATGACCTGCTCCAGGAAGTCGCCGAGCACCCGCGTGGGCTCGTGCAGGCTGCCGCCCGGCTTCTCGACGGGCACCGCGAAGGTGTCCAGGGACGGCAGCGGCAGGTCCCGGGTGAGCAGCCCGCCGTTCGCGTGCGGGGTCGAGCCCAGGCGCCGGGCACCCTCCGGAATGCAGGCCAGGACGTCCGGGACGGGGCGTCCCTCGGCGTCGAACAACTCGTCCGGCCGGTAGGACGTCAGCCACGCCTCCAACTGCCGGAGGTGCTCGGAGTTGTCGCGGACGCCGGCCAGCGGGACCTGGTGGGAACGCCAGGTGTTCTCCACCGGCTTGCCGTCGACCTCGGCGGGCCCGGTCCAGCCCTTCGGGGTGCGCAGCACGATCACCGGCCAGCGCACCCGCTCCGTCACGCCGTCCTCGCGGGCGGCCCGCTGCGCCTCGGCGATCCGGTCCAGGGCGCTGTCCAGGGCGGCGGCCATCGCCCGGTGGACGGCGGCCGGTTCGTCCCCGCCGACGTGGATCGGGTCGTGCCCGTACCCGCGCAGCAGCTCGTCGAGTTCGCCCTCGGGGAGGCGGGCGAGCAGGGTCGGGTTGGCGATCTTGTAGCCGTTGAGGTGCAGGATGGGCAGGACGGCACCGTCGTGGACCGGGTCGAGGAACTTGTTGGAGTGCCAGGAACCGGCCAGCGGCCCGGTCTCCGCCTCCCCGTCGCCGATCACGCAGGCCACCAGCAGGCCGGGGTTGTCGAAGGCGGCGCCGTAGGCATGGGCGAGGGAGTAGCCGAGTTCGCCCCCCTCGTGGATCGAGCCGGGCACCTCCGGGGCCACGTGGCTGGGGACGCCGCCGGGGAAGGAGAACTGCCGGAAGAGCCGCTCCATGCCGTCCCGGTCGCGGCCGACGTCGGGGTACGTCTCGCTGTAGCTGCCCTCCAGCCAGGAGTTCGCCAGCACGGAGGGACCGCCGTGACCGGGCCCCCAGATGCACAGGGCGTCCGTGCCGCGCTGCGCGATCACGCGGTTGAGGTGCGTGTACACCAGGTTCAGCCCCGGGGAGGTGCCCCAGTGGCCGAGCAGCCGTGGCTTGATGTGCTCCGGCCGCAGAGGCTCGGTGAGCAGGGGGTTGGCGAGCAGGTAGATCTGGCCCGCGGCCAGGTAGTTGGCGGCCCGCCAGTGGGCGTCCAGGGTGCGCAGTTCCTCGTCGCTCAGTACGGTCCGGTGGCCACGGGCCTGATTCTGGACCTGTCCGGGGTCCTGGAGCCGGCCCTGGTCCTGGCTCTGGTCCTGACCCTTGGCCTGGCCGTGCTTCTGGCTGTGCTTCTGGTCCTGGTGCTCGGGCATCGGTCGCTCTCCCTGGGTGGTCGGCAGGACGGTCGGGCGGGTGAACGGGGCGCGGGCGGGCCCCGCCACGCCTCCGTACGGACGCCTCGGCACCTCGGGCGGCCGTACCTCAGGCGGCCGTGACGGATGCGTCCCTGGCGGGTGCGTCCGTGGCGGGTGCGTCCGTGGCGGGGCGCTTCTGACGGATGCGTGCGTGGCGGGTACCCGGCCTTCCGGGGCGGAGTACCAGCTTCCTGCGTTCTCCCGCGCCGCGCGTTGCGGACGGCGCTGTCCGGCGCAATCCCCCCACCGGGACGGCCGACGGACGGCGGTCGGTCGGGGTCGGCAGCGGTCGGGCGGGGCGGGCAGGCATCGGGTGGAGTGACAGGGGTCGGGCGGACGGCGGCTGCGCCGCCGAGCCGCACGAGCCTCACACCACACCGGGCATGAGGCCGTCCCCGGGCCGCACCGAATCGGAGCCGACGGACCCGGCACGTGGCCTGTGCCGGGTCCGGGGGTGGGCGTGGGTGTGGGTGTGGGTGTGAGGGCGCGTCACTCGTGCGCGACGACGGCGACGGGGGCCACCGCGTGGTGCAGCACGGCATGGGTGAGGGCACCGATCCGTCCCCCGAACGGGCCGCGCCGGATCCGGCGGCCGACGACGACGAGGCTCGCCCCGCGCGACGCCTCCACCAGACGGACCGAAGGGCTGCCACCGATCGGCTCCTCCTCGACCTCCACCTGCGGGTACCGCTCCCGCCACGGTTGCAGCGCCTTCGTCAGCGCCTCCGCCTCGGCGGCGGCGACCTCGTCGTACAGCTCGGGGGCGGCCGGCAGTCCGTGGACGTAGTAGGGCGGCAGGTTCCAGCCGTGCACCGCGTGCAGGCCGGTGCCACGCCGGGCGGCCTCCTCGAAGGCGAAGCCGATCACCGCGTCCTCCGGCCGGGCGGCGTCCACGCCGAGGAGGACCGGGCGGTAGCGGGTGGCGGCCGAGGGGATGCCGGCGGGGTCCGGCTCGTGCTCGTCGGCCGCCTGCTCACCGGCCCGGACCAGGACCACGGGCCGTTCCGTCCGGGCGACGACACCGAGGCCGACCGACCCGACCAGGAAGCCGCCGACCGGGCCGAGCCCCCGGGAACCGAGCACCAGCAGGTCGGCGTCGGCCGCTGCCTCGACGAGCACGTCGACCGCGCGGCCGTCCGTCTGGTCGGCGACCACCTCGATGCCGGTGTGCCGCAGCCGCAGCCCGTCGGCCGCCTCCTCCAGCACGCCCCACCGACCGTCGCTGCTCCCGGTCCGCTCCGGATCCGGGGCCTGGTTCCTGCCGGGGAGCGCGGGGAAGCGGGCCTCCGGCTCGGGCTCCCGGACGTGCAGCACACGCAGCGGCAGACCGCGCAGCCTCGCCTCACGGGCCGCCCACTCGGCGGCGGCCCTGCTCTCGGGCGAGCCGTCGAGGCCGACCGTGATGGTGGGGGACATGGTGTACCTCCTGCTGAGCGGTGATCGTCCCCAGCCTCGTGCACCCGCCCCCAAGGGGCAAGGGCCACAGGTCCCTGACCGGCGCCGGAGGACCCCCACCCCACCCGGAGGCGAGGGCCACGCCCGGACGGACGGGGCACACCGGGAGGATGCGGCACGGCCGGAGGCATGGGGCACGTCCCCGGTCCGGCGTGAGGAGGGGCCGTCCGGCCCATGGACGGGCCGTGGTCACGGGCGGACGCTGGAACGGCAGCGCAGACACCGCCGAAGTCGGCGCAGTGGAAGCCCCCGGGAGGCCCGCCATGTTCGCTCCCCCGTCCCCCAGCATGCCGCGCGCCCTGCCCGCCGAGCAGCGGGCGCGGTTGTTGAGCACCGCCCGCGAGGTGTCCTTCCCGCAGGGCACCCGGTTGTTCGAGGAGGGCGGACGGGCCGACCGGTTCTGGGTGGTCCGCACCGGCACCGTGGAACTCGACATGCGGGTGCCGGGCCGTCGCCCCGCCGTCATCGAGCGCCTCGGGCACAACGAACTGGTCGGCTGGTCCTGGCTGTTCACCCCGCACGTGTGGCACCTGGGCGCCGAGGCGGCCACGCCGGTACGGGCCCACGAGTTCGACGCCGCGTCGGTGCTCGCGCTCTGCCGGGAGGACGCCGGTCTCGGCCGGGACCTCACCCAGTGGGTCGGCAACGTGGTCGCCCACCGGCTGCACGCCGCCCGCGTCCGGCTCCTCGACCTGTACGGCCCCTACGGAGCGGGCACGGTCTGAGCCGGGACCGGACGGAAACGGACGAGCGGACGGCTGGACGGGCGGCGGACGCCACCGGCACGCACCCCGGCTTGCACGCTGTTCCGCACGCGGGCGTTCACCCCGGCGGGTGCGACGGCGCACACCCCGGCACGCACCCCCGGTGGGCGCCCCCGCACGCACCCCCGGCGAGCGCCCCCCGATGACCCGGCAGCCACCGACCGAGCCGACCGGGCCGGCCCAGGCGACCGGTAGGCGGAGGCCGGACTCGGGTAGCCGAACCCGCGGAGGCCGGCCCCACGGAGGCCGAGAGACCAGCCGGACGAGCCGGACGCCCACCCGAGCAGGCCGGACGCCCCGGACACCCACCCGAGCCGGCCGGGCGAGCCCGTGAACACGGCCGCCCGGACGCGGTGGCCGGACGCTGGACGCCGGACGCCGGTGGCAGGTGACCGGACGCCCGTGGCCGGACGCCGGTGGCCGGTGACCGGTGCCCGTCAGCCGTTGGGCCGGAGGGTCCACACGACGGTCATCTCACCGGTCACGTCACCGTCCTCCCGCCGGATGGCGACCGAGACGGGGAATTCCGGGCGCTGTCCGGCGTCGAGCTCCGCCACGACCTCGGCGGCGGGACGGCCCAGGGTCGCGGTGGCGGTGACGGTGCCCATCGCGAGCTTGCGGTAGGCGATCTCGGCGCGGACCGCGAGCGGCACGGCGCGGGCGAGCTGGTCCCCGAAGGCGGCGAGCACGATCGCGCCGCTCGCGGACTCGCCGAGCGTGAACATCGCACCGGCGTGCGGGCCGCCGACGTGGTTGTGGTACTCGCCCTGGTCCGGCAGGGTCACCACGGCTCGTTCCGGCGTGGTCTCGACGAACCGGAGGTTGAGGGTCCGGGCCATCGGAACGGTGGCGGCGAGCATCTCGCCGACGGACATCTGGTCTGCGCTCATGGCCGCAGGTTACCCGCGAGTAGGACAGGTCGCCACAGCCGTCCAGGTCCGCGTCACCGGCAGTTGCTACGTCCCCGTCAAAGGGCAGTGACCGAATCGTGTCCGGAGCGCGGCTAGGGTGGCTGCCCATGTGGCCAGGACAGCAGCCGCCCGGGGGCGAGCAGAACCCGCAGGACAACAACCCGTACCAGCAGCCGGGGTACCAGCAGCCGAATCCGTACCAGCAGCCCGGCTACCAGCAGGCGAACCCGTACGCGCAGCAGTCGCAGCAGCAGCCGTCGTGGAACGCTCCGACCGTGCCCGGCGACCCCAACGCGCCCAAGGGCGGGGACGGGAACCGGACGAAACTGGTGGCGATCATCGCGGCGACCGCCGTGGTGATCACCGCGGGCGTGACCGGATTCCTGGTGCTCGGGGGTGACGAGGACGACACCGCGAAGGACGGCAAGGACGGCAAGCCGTCGGCGAGCGCGTCCGCGGACCCGTCGAAGGAGCCGAGCGCGTCGGCCTCCGAGGACAACCCGCGCGGCGGCGAGGCGGAGAAGGCGACCATTCCGGGCTGGCAGGTCGTCGTGAACACGCGCTTCGGCACGAAGTTCGACGTCCCCGCCGACTGGGAGATCGAGACGCCCGGCACCAGCGTCGGCTTCGAGTGGGAGGACAAGGACGGGGAGTGGGACCGCACCACCGTCACCGCCCCCGCCTACCTCAAGTCCAAGTGGTGCACCACCGACGACGACAAGGACGGCCGTGACGAGGACACCGCTCTCGTCACGGCGGGCACCCGCGGTGAGAACGGCGCCAAGACGACCGACCAGGCGGCGGAGACCCGCGTGCCGTGGTGGATCTTCGGCGGCTACACGCAGCCCGACAAGAAGAGTGTGAAGACGGTCAAGCCGAAGCCGTACACGACGACCTCCGGCGTCAAGGGCAGCGTCGCCACCGCCTACTCCGACGGCACCCCGCAGAAGGGCAAGTGCGACAGCGAGGGCAAGGCGATCACCTTCGCGTTCAAGAACGGCGCGGGCGACTACGTCACCTGGAACCTCTTCGGCGCCAAGGGCGTCAAGGACGAACTGTCCGAGGCGACCATCCAGAAGATCCTGAGCACCGTGCGGCTCACCGAGGAACCCCCGACGGGCACCTGACGCCCGGCGTCCGGATCATGGCCGATCCGCGTCATGCCCGATGGGCGTCATGGCCGACGGGCGGGGCGGGCATTTGGCAACCCGGCCCCGCCCCGGCGATAGTCGCGGGGTGTCCACCACCGCTTCCCGCCGCCGTCCCGTCTGGGCCGGACGCAACTACACGCTGCTGACCGCCTCCGCCGTGGTGACCAGTCTGGGCAGCAACGGCGCCCTGATCGCCGCCGCCTTCGCCGTCCTGGCCGCCGGCGGCGGCGCCGGCGACGTGGGTCTGGTCGCCGCCGCGCGGACGCTGCCCCTGGTGCTGTTCCTGCTGATCGGCGGCGCGGTGGCGGACCGGCTGCCGCGGCACCACGTGATGGTCGCGGCCAACGTCCTGAACTGCGTCTCGCAAGGCGCGTTCGCCGTCCTGGTGCTGGCGGGCGAGCCGCTGCTGTGGCAGATGATGCTGCTCAGCGCGCTCGGCGGCACCGGTCAGGCGTTCTTCGCCCCGGCGGCCGAGGGCATGCTGCTCTCCTCGGTCGACGGGGAGCAGGCCGGGCGGGCCTTCGCGATGTTCCGGATGGCCATGCAGGGGTCCGTCCTCGGCGGTGCGGCGCTCGGCGGTGCCATGGTGGCCGCGGTCGGACCGGGCTGGGTGCTCGTGGCGGACGCCGCCGCCTTCGCGCTGGCGGCGGCACTGCGCGCCTTCCTGGACGTGAGGCACATCCCCCCGCGCGCCCCCGGCGGCGGGCTGCTCTCCGACCTGCGGCAGGGCTGGCGGGAGTTCTCCGGACGTCCCTGGCTGTGGGGCATCGTCGTCCAGTTCTCCCTCGCCAACGCGGTGGTGGCCGCGGCCGACGCGGTCTACGGGCCCCTGGTCGCCCGGGACCACCTGGGCGGTGCCGCGCCGTGGGGACTGGCGCTGGGCTTCTTCGGCGGGGGCACCGTGGTGGGCGCCCTGATCATGACCCGCTGGAAGCCGGTCCGGCTGCTGTTCACCGGCACCCTGTGCGTGTTCCCCCTGGCGTTGCCCTCGGCCGCGCTGGCCGTGCCGGTGCCGGTGGCGGCGCTGTGCGCGGTGATGTTCGTGACCGGGGTGTGCGTGGAGATGTTCGGCGTGTCCTGGATGACCGCCCTGCACCAGGAGATCCCGGAGGAGAAACTGTCCCGGGTCTCCGCCTACGACTGGTTCGGGTCGCTCGCACTGGTTCCGCTGGCGACCGCGCTCGCCGGGCCCGCCGAGTCGGCGTTCGGGCGCCCGCAGGCCCTGTGGGGGTGCGCCGCGCTGATCGTGGTGGTCACCGGGGCGGTGCTGTGCGTCCCGGACGTCCGCAACCTGCGCCGCCGGACCACCGGCGTGGTCACCGAGTCGCCCGCAGCGGACGACCGGCCCGAAGTGGTCGAGAAGGCCTGACGGGGTCGAGATGGCCTTACGCGGTCGAGAAGGCCTGACGGGATCGGGCGGTCGCCCGGCGGGTGTCGGTGGCCCGGGGTGGTGGCAACCCGGGATGTGCGCAACCCCGATTCCGGCAGCCTGAGAAGGACGGTGCCCCGGGACAACCGGTGCCCGGAACCAGCGAATGCCCCGGGACACCGAAGCCTCCCGGCCGGCCGACGCCCCGGTCAGCCGATGCCGAACGCGCCCTCGGGCGGTACCGGTGACGGTACGGCGTCCTCGTCCCGCACCGGGCGGGCGCCCGCCGTGAACCCGCGGAGCGCCTCGCCGTGTTCCACCCGGGCCGGGAACGCGTCCGCCGCGGTGCGCCGGGCCAGCGCGGCGGTGTCCAGGGGGCGGTGGGCCGCGGCCAGCAGGGCGTTGCCGAAGCGCCGCCCGCGCAGCACCCCGGGCTCGGCGACCAGCACCAGCTCCGCGAAGCACGTCGCCAGCGTCGCCAGTTGCGAGCGCAGGAAGGCGAAGGGCGCCCCGTCCGCCAGATTGGCGAGGTAGACGCCGCCGTCGCGCACCACCCGGGCGGCCTCCTGCGCATAGGAGACCGTGGTGAGGTGGGCCGGTACGCGGGAGCCGCCGAACACATCGGCGATCAGGACGTCCGCGGAGCCGGAGGGTGCCGCGCCCAGCCAGGCCCGCGCGTCGGCCGTGTGCACGGTGACCCCGCTGCCCCCGGCCAGCGGCAGGTGCTCGGCGACGAGTGCCGACAGGGCGCCGTCCGCCTCGACCACGTCCTGCCGGGACCCGGGCCGGGTGGCGGCCAGGTAGCGGGGCAGGGTGAGCGCGCCGCCGCCGAGGTGCACGGCGTCCAGCGGGCGCCCGGGCTCGGGGAGCGTGTCCAGGACGTGGCCGATCCGCCGCGCGTACTCGAACTCCAGGTGGCACGGGTCGTCCAGGTCGACGTACGACTGCGGCGCCCCGTCGACGGTGAGCAGCCAGGCCCGCTCCCGGTCGACGTCGGGCATCAGCTTGGCGGTGCCGTGGTCGACGGCGCGGGTCACGGGGATGGGCTCGGTCACCGTCCCATTGTCCCGGCGGCCCGACGGCTCGTCCCCCGGGGCCCGGGTGCCCGCCGGGTACGTGGCCGGCGGCTGCCCGCCCCCGGGCGGGGCGGGCAGCCGTGCGCTCCGTTCAGCCGACCTCCGTCACGGTGCCGGCGCCGACGGTGCGTCCGCCCTCGCGGATCGCGAAGCCGAGCCCCGGCTCCAGCGGCACCTCCCGGCCCAGCTCCACGGTCATGGTCACCGTGTCGCCGGGGCGGGCGACGGCCGTCGCGCCGAGGTCGACGTCGCCGACCACGTCCGCGGTGCGGAGGTAGAACTGCGGCCGGTAGCCGGTGGACACCGGTGTGGTGCGGCCGCCCTCGCGGGCGGACAGCACGTACACCCGGGCGGTGAACCGGCGGCCGGGCACCACGCTCCCCGGCGCGGCGACCACGTGCCCCCGGCGCACCGCGTCACGGGGCACACCGCGCAGCAGCAGCGCCACGTTGTCCCCGGCCTGCGCCTCCGGCATCGGCCGGCCGAAGGTCTCCAGGCCGGTCACCACCGTCTCCACGCCGGCGCCCAGCACCTCGACCCGCTCGCCGACGCGGATCGTGCCCCGCTCGACGGCGCCGGTGACGACGGTGCCCCGGCCGGTGATGGTGAGCACGTTCTCCACCGGCAGCAGGAAGGGCGCGTCGACGTACCGTTCGGGCATCGGCACGTACGTGTCCACGGCGTCCAGCAGCGCGTCGATCGACGCCGTCCAGCGCGGGTCGCCCTCCAGCGCCCTCAGTCCGGACACCCGGACCACGGGCGCCGCGTCACCGCCGTACCCGTGCGCGGACAACAGCTCGCGGACCTCCAGTTCCACCAGGTCGGTGAGCTCCTCGTCACCCGCGTCGGCCTTGTTGAGCGCGACGACGATGTGGTCGACGCCCACCTGACGGGCCAGCAGCACGTGCTCGGCCGTCTGCGGCATGATCCCGTCGAGGGCGGAGACCACCAGGATCGCCCCGTCCAGTTGGGCCGCGCCGGTCACCATGTTCTTGACGTAGTCGGCGTGACCGGGCATGTCCACGTGCGCGTAGTGCCGGGTGTCGGTCTCGTACTCGACGTGCGCGAGGTTGATGGTGATGCCGCGCGCGGCCTCCTCCGGCGCCCGGTCGATGCGGTCGAACGGCACGAAGCTGCCGCCCCCGCGCTCGGCGAGGACCTTGGTGATGGCGGCGGTCAGGGTGGTCTTGCCGTGGTCGACGTGCCCCATCGTGCCGATGTTCAGGTGTGGTTTGGTGCGGACGTACGCCGTCTTGGACATGGCGGTACCTCGAAGTCTCTCGGTGGTGCTGCGTGACGGCCCCGGCGCGGCGGCATCGGCACACGGCGGGACGGGGACCCCGGGAGGAACCGGCCGACCCTCCCCCTGCGGGGTCCGCCGGTCGTTCCGGGGAGGGTCAGCTTCGGGCGCCGTCGGCGGCGGCCAGGAGAGCGTCGACGGCAGCCTTCGGAGCATCCGCGGCGGCGGATGCGGCGAGGAGGAAGGCGTACCGGACCATGCCGTCGATCCTGGCGGACGCGCGGCCCCACGTCGAACGGTTTTCGGACCGGGCCCCGGCGGGACGCCCGATCCGGGTGCACGCGCGGGCATCCGCGAGCGTCGGGTGTCCGAGTCCGGGGCACGAGGGGGTGCGTGCGGGGCCGGGGCAGTAGCGGACGGGCAGCCCCGACGCACGCGGGGGCGGAGGCGAGCCGAAGGCGCGCACCGGACAGGGGCGGGACGGGGACGGACGGCGGGGACGGACGGCCGGGACGGGCGGCGGGGACGGGCGGCGGGGGCGGGGCCGCCCGCACCCTGCTCAGGCGCCGATGTTCTTCAGTGCCTCCCGTACCGACAGCGGCGCGAGGCGGTCCCGTTCGCGGGCGACGAAGGCACGGACCGCGTCCGGGTCCGTCTTGGCGTACTCGCGCAGGCACCAGCCGATGGCCTTGCGGACGAAGAAGTCGGGATGCCCCGCCTGCCGCGCGCAGTAGCCGAAGAGGCGTGCGGTGTCTGTGCGTTCCTTGTAGCGCAGTTGGTGCAGCAGCGCGGTCCGCACGAGCCACAGGTCCTCGTCGACGCTCCAGGCGTCCATCTCCGCCGCCAGGTCCCGGTCGGCCGCGACCAGCGCTCCCACCACGTGGGCGGCGAGCAGGTCGACGGTGTCCCACCACGGGACGGTGGTGAGGAGCTGCCGGGTCACCGGCAGGAAGCCGGAGGAGCAGTGCCGTACGTGGCGCCGCAGGTAGTCGACCGCGAAGTAGTGGTACTCGCGCTCGGGCAGACTCCAGCAGCGCAGGGCGATCTCCGCGCAGTCCGCCTCGTCGGGGCGGGGCAGCCCCTCCACGACGGTGCGGGACAGGGCCCGGCGGACCGGGGTGGTCAGGCCCAGGAAGGGGGCGACGTCCTTCATGTACGCCCGCATCCCGACCGCCCGCTGCGGATCGGCCGCCGTCGGGTAGACGGCGGTGAGCCGGTCCAGCACGGTGTCGGCGAGCGAGCCGGCGGGCACCCGCGAGGCGTGGCTCCCGGCGTCCGGTGCGGAGGCGTTCATGAGACGCACACTACGGCGATCACACCGGCGCGTCGGTTACTGTCACCGAATGCTCGATGCCTCCACCCGCTCTGGCGGCACGGCCACGGCTCCTCCCCAGGCCGTCGGTCCCCACGATCTCGCGATCGCCGTCCCCCTGGCCCCGTCCGCTCCCGCGGCCGGCGCCGCCGCCCGCTGCGCCAGGGTGCTGCTGTCACCGTGGTCCCGGCTGTCGCTGCTCGTGGTGCTGCTGCTGTCGGCGGCCTCCGCGATGCTGCTGTTCGAGCCGCAGCGGCTGCTCACCGACGGCTTTCCGGCGCAGCTCGGCGGGGCGGCGGCCGTGGTGCTGTACGCGGTGGCGTACGGGGTGTGCACGGTGGCGTTCGTGCCGCGTCCGCTGCTCAACCTCGGGGCGGGCGCGCTGTTCGGCACCCAGCTCGGTCTGGGCGCGGCCCTCGGCGGCACGGTGCTCGGGGCGGGGCTGGCGTTCTGCCTCGGGCGGGCGCTCGGCCAGGACGCGCTGCGTCCGCTGCTGCGGGGACGGTGGCTGAAGGCCGCCGACCGGCAGCTCAGCCGCCACGGTTTCCGCTCGATGCTGGCGACCCGGCTGTTCCCCGGGGTGCCGTTCGCGGCGGCCAACTACTGCGCGGCGGTCTCCCGGATGGGCCTGCTGCCGTTCCTGCTGGCGACCGCGCTCGGCTCCATCCCGAACACCGCCGCCTACGCCGTCGCGGGCGACAGCGCCTCGGCTCCCACCTCGCCCGCCTTCCTGATCGCGCTGGCCTGCATCGCCGTTCCGGGCCTGGCGGGGGCGCTGGTGGCGTGGCGCAAGCGGCACCAGCTGCGCGGACGCTGAGCAGCCCGGCGACCGCCGACGGCCTCCGGGCCCCCGGCCCCTGCCCCGGCCGCTCGCCCTCGCCCTCGCCCTCGCGGGGGATCCGCCGGTTCCCTCCCCTGCCCGCGACGCGGCCCGGAGAGGACCCCGCGACGACCCTGCACCTCTTGTTCATTTAAGGGCGTTACGCTGCCCCCGCGGCGCGCCCGATCATCGATCACCGCACCCTGCGGTCCGGCGTGCCCGCTCCGCCCTTTCCACGACCGGCACTTGGACTCCGCTACCTCATGTCTTGGTTTGAATCCCTCATCCTCGGACTCGTCCAGGGGCTGACCGAGTTCCTCCCCATCTCCTCCAGCGCGCACCTGCGCCTGACGGCGGCCTTCTCCGGCTGGGAGGACCCGGGGGCGGCGTTCACCGCCATCACCCAGATCGGCACCGAGGCGGCGGTGCTCATCTACTTCCGCAAGGACATCGGCCGCATCCTGTCCGCCTGGACGCGGTCCCTCACCGACAAGGAGCTCCGCGGCGACCCCGACGCGCGCATGGGCTGGCTCGTGATCGTCGGCTCCATCCCCATCGGCGTCCTCGGCCTCACGCTCAAGGACCAGATCGAGGGGCCGTTCCGCGACCTGCGGATCACCGCCACGATGCTCATCGGCATGGGCATCGTCCTCGGCATCGCCGACCGGATGGCGGCACGCGCCGAGCGCGGCGGCCGGCACCGCGCCGCCCGGCAGCCGAAGGAACTGACGGACCTGACCGTCAAGGACGGCCTGATCTACGGTCTCTGCCAGGCCATGGCGCTGGTCCCGGGCGTCTCCCGCTCCGGCGCCACCATCAGCGGCGGCCTGTTCATGGGGTACCGGCGCGAGGCCGCCGCGCGCTACTCGTTCCTACTCGCCATCCCCGCCGTGCTCGCCTCCGGCCTCTTCGAACTCAAGGACGCCACCGAGGGCGGACACGTCTCCTGGGGCCCGACCGTCTTCGCCACGGTCATCGCGTTCGTGACCGGATACGCGGTGATCGCATGGTTCATGCGCTTCATTTCCACCCGGAGCTTCATGCCGTTCGTCTGGTACCGGATCGCCCTCGGCATCGTCATCATCGCGCTGGTCGCCCTGGGCGTCCTGAGCCCGGACGCGGCCGAACCGGCGCACTGAGGTCGGTGGAGGAAACGTCCCGTCTCCTGGCGGCCCCGGCGGCCCCGGCGGCCGGAGAGCCGGTGGAACGCCGTCCTGCGGCCCGGCTCCCCGTCGCCGCGACGGGGAGCCCCGCCCTGGCCGGCCCCGGGGCGGCCCGTCCCCGGCCGCTCAGCAGCGCTCGCCGTCCTTGACCGCGAACAGGGTCACCATGGTGTCGGTGGGGTGCGTGCCGGCCGCCGGATCCTGGCTGCACACCACCCAGTTGCGGTCGAGGACCTGCAGCCGGTTCTGTCCGCTCGCGTCCTGGTCGTCGAGGGCGTAGAAACCGGCGGCCTGGGCCGCGTCCTGGGCGGCCTGCAGGTCCTGGCCGGTGAAGTCCGGCAGCTGGGCGGTCGTCGGCGCGGCATCGGCACCGGCGTCGGTCCCGTCCGCGGCTTCCGTCTCGCTCCCGTCCTTGTCCGGCTCTCCCTTCTCCGTCCCGGTGTCGCTCGCGTTCCCGGAATCGGTCCGCGGGTCGCTCTCGGGCGTGTCGCCGGCGTCCCGGCCGACGGTGTCCGACGTGGCGGATCCGGCCGCGCCGCTGTCGGTCCCCTCGCAGGCGGTGAGCGTGAGCAGGGCCGTGGCGGCGAGCACGACGGCGACGGTACGGATGCGCATGGTTCGTCCCTCAAGGTGCAGATTCGGCAGGGCGATCAGCGTGACAGGCGTGCGCACCCGGTGAACACGATGTGACGATTCTGTGACGCAGGGTTCGACGTGCACCTGACCGGCCGCCGTGGCACCACTCCTGACGACCCGTCGGCTCCGGAGGCGACGGGTGTCGTAGCCGGCCGGTCCGTGCCGTCGACGCACGCACGCATCCCGCATGCCGTCGCACGACCCGCCCGAAGGCGGACCGCCCCGGACCGCTCGGGCAAGCGGAGCCCGGCGCGCTCGTCCCGCCGGAAAGCGGGCACGGACCGGAGCCGACGGGAGGCGCCGGAGCGCGGGCGTCCTGCGCCGCGTCACCCGTAGCCGTCCGGTAGCGGAGTGTCAGTGCGTGGGCCTAGGCTGTCCGCATGTTCCCCGATTTCTTCACCCCTGGTTCCGTGCGGTCCGCCGACGACGTCAACGAGCAGATCCGTGCGCTGTGGCTGCGTGCGGGCCGCTCGCTGTCGGCCACCGAGCGCGCGGAGTACGAGCTGCTCGTGGTGGAGTGGGCTGCCGCGATCCGCGGAGGGATCGTCGAGGCGGCCTGAGGCCCCGCGCCCCCGCACCCCGCCTCTCGCGTCCGCCAGGCCAAGCGTGCGGGAGGCCCGAGGTCTCCGCCGCCGGGCCCTCCCCCCGCCGTCCACCCCTCCCCCGGCGCCGTACGCGCCCTCTCCCTCTCCGCCGGCTCCGGGGCCTGACCCCTGGCCTCCTCAACTCCCCTGCCGGGACGCCGTCTTCACCGGTCAGCGTCCGCCGGCCACCCGCAGCACCGTCCCCGTCGTGTACGAGGCGTCCGGTGACATCAGCCAGGCCACGGCCGCGGCGATCTCCTCGGACCGTCCGGCGCGGCCCATCGGGATCGCGGCGGCGGCCTGCCGGGCCCGGTCCGGTGCGCCCATCGCGGCGTGCATCTCCGTGTCGATCACTCCCGGCGCCACCGCGTTGACCCGGATCCCGTCCGGGCCGAGCTCCTTGGCCAGCCCGAGGGTCAGCGCGTCGACGGCCGCCTTGGTCGCCGCGTAGTGGACGTACTCGCCGGGGCTGCCGAGGGTGGCGGCGCCCGAGGAGATGTTCACGATCACGCCCTCGCCCCGGGGTGTCATCAGCTGCGCGGCCCGCCGCGCGCACAGCAGCACGCCCATGAGGTTCACGTCGACGACCCGCCGCAGCGTGTCAGTGCCGACGTCGGCGAAGCGGCCCAGCGGTCCGGTCACCGCCGCGTTGTTCACCAGCCCCGTCACCGGGCCGAGTTCCCGCTCCGCCACCTCGAAGAGGCGCTCGACGTCCGCCTCCACGGAGGTGTCGCCCCGGACGGTGACGGCACGCGCGCCGGCCGACCGCACGCCCCGGGCCACGGCCTCGGCGGCCTCGGCGTCGCGTACGTAGCCCACCACCACGTCGTGTCCCTCGGCCGCGAGCCGCAGACTGGTGGCGGCCCCGATCCCCCGGCTTCCGCCGGTGACCACGGTGACGAGTCGTTTCATGTTCCTGCCTCCCGCAGACGCTCGCGTGCAACGGCCCCAGATTCGCAGACCCGGCGCCGCCGCCCCTCCCGAACCCGGGCCACGGGGCCACGACCCACAGGGCGAGCCGGACAACGGGCGACAGGCGACGAAAGTCCGGACGCCCCCTTGGCACCTCACGTCTCCTGGCCAACACTGATCCGATGACCCAGCGTGTGGAGCTCGCGACCGTGAGGGACCGGCTGGCCGTGGACGCGCTCGTCACCGAGTACGCGGTGGCCCTGGACGACGGCGACTGGGAGGGGTTCCGCGGGCTGTTCGCACCGGGCGGGAGGGCCGACCACCGCTCGGCCGGCGGGATCGAGGGCAGTGCCGGGGAAGTGGCGGACTGGCTGGCCGGGTCCCTGACGGCGTTCCCGGTGCGGCAGCACCTGATCGTCAACCGGTCGGTGCGGTTCGGCGTCCGGGAGCTGGACACCGGCGACACGGCCGACGTGCGGGCCGACTACCTCAGCCCGAGGGGAGGCGGCGGCTGGGACGGCCGGGGGGCGGCGGCGCCGGACGTGGTGTGCGGGGGCCGGTACGCCTTCTCCGCGGTGCGCACGGAGGACGGCTGGCGGCTGAGCGAGGTCGTCGTGCGCGAGCTGTGGCGGCGCCTGCCCGGCCGTGGGCTGCCGATGTGATCAACTGAACGGGCCCGCGCCGCCCGGGATCGCCCGCGGGCGCACACTGGGGCCATCACGGGGTAGGGAGCCGCCCATGAAGACGTTCGGTCGCCGGCTCGCCTCCCCGTGGTACCGCTCCGCCGTGGCGGTGGTCGCGGGCGCCGTGCCGGTCCTGGCCTTCCCCGCCCCGGCCCTGTGGTGGTGCGCCGGTGTCGCGCTGGTGCCGTGGATCCTGTTGGCGCGGACCGCGCCGACGGGGCGCCGGGCGGCGTTCGACGGGTGGTGCGGCGGCTTCGGGTTCATGTTCGCCATGCACCACTGGCTGCTGCCGCACCTGCACGTGTTCACGTTCGTCGTCGCGGCGCTGCTCGGGGCGTTGTGGGCGCCCTGGGGGTGGCTGGTGCGCCGGCTCCTGGGCGGTACGCCGTCCCGGGGGCGGGTGGCAGCAGCGCTGGTGGTGCTGCCGTCGGGCTGGCTGGTGATCGAGCTGATCCGTTCCTGGCACGCCCTGGGCGGGCCCTGGGGGGTGCTCGGCGCCAGCCAGTGGCAGGTGGGTCCGGCTCTGCGGCTGGCCTCGGTGGGTGGCGTCTGGCTGGTCAGTCTGCTGCTGGTGGCGGTGAACGTGGCGGTGGCGGTGCTCGTCGCGGTGCGTGCGGCGCGGCTGCCGGCCGTGGCCGCCCTGGCGGCGGTGGCCGCGGCGGGGTCGGCGGCGTGGGTGTGGTCACCGCGGCCGCAGACCGGTGAACGGGTCCGGATCGCGGTCGTCCAGCCGGGGGTGATCGACGGGCCCGCGAGCGCGGACCGCCGGTTCGACCGGCAGGAACAGCTCACCCGCCGTCTGGCGGGCCAGGACGTCGACCTCGTGGTCTGGGGAGAGAGCAGTGTGGGGTTCGACCTCGGCGACCGTCCCGATCTCGCCGGGCGGCTCGCCGCGCTGTCCCGGGGGACGGGCGCCGATCTGCTGGTGAACGTGGACGCCCGGAGGTCCGACCGGCCCGGCATCTTCAAGAGTTCGGTGCTGGTCGGCCCGGAGGGGCTGACCGGCGACCGGTACGACAAGATGCGGCTGGTGCCGTTCGGGGAGTACATCCCGGCCCGCTCGCTGCTGGGCTGGGCCACCTCGGTCGGTCGGGCGGCGGGCGAGGACCGCAGGCGCGGCGCGGAGCAGGTGGTGATGGAGGCGGGCGGCGGGCTGCGGATCGGCCCGATGGTGTGCTTCGAGACCGCGTTCCCGGACATGAGCCGGCGTCTCGCCGAGGACGGCGCGGGCGTGCTGCTGGCGCAGTCCTCGACGTCGACGTTCCAGCGGAGCTGGGCGCCGGAGCAGCACGCCTCGATCGCCGCGCTGCGGGCCGCGGAGACGGGCCGGCCGATGGTGCACGCGACGCTGACGGGCGTGTCCGCCGTGTACGGCCCGGACGGCCGGCGGGTCGGGCCGTGGCTGGGTACGGACGCCTCCGGCACCCACGTCTACGAGGTGGCTCCGGCGCACGGCACGACGCCGTACGTCCGGTTCGGCGACTGGGTGCCGCTCACGGCGCCGGTGGTCGTCGCGGTGTGGTGCGTGGTGGAGGCGCTGCGGGTCAGGCGGCGGAGGGATCGGTCACCGCGCGCACCACGCGCTCGCACAGCTCATGGGTCTCCCACGCGTCCCGCGCGCTGAGCACCCGTCCGGCCCGCACCGCGTCGAGGAAGGCGAGCACGGCCTGCTCGATGCCGCGCTGCCGGGCCACCGGGACCCAGTCGCCGCGCCGCCGCACGGTGGGCTGGCCCTTGTGGTCGATGACCTCGGCCAGGTTGAGGACCTGGCGCTTGGAGTCCTGTCCGGAGACCTCCAGGATCTCCTCGGCGGAACCGCTGAGCCGGTTCATCACCCCGAGCGCGGTGAAGCCGTCGCCGGCGAGCTGGAGGACGACGTGGTGCAGCAGTCCGCCCTCGGTGCGTCCGCGCACGCTCACGTCGTCGACCGTGCCGGGCACGAGGAAGCGGAGGGTGTCGACGACGTGGATGAAGTCGTCGAGGACCAGGGTGCGCGGGTCCTCGGGCAGCCCGACCCGGTTCTTCTGCATCAGGATCAGGTCGCGCGGCAGCTCCGCGCACTGGGCGTACCCGGGGGCGAAGCGGCGGTTGAAGCCGACGGCGAGGCTCACGCCGCGTTCCTCCGCCAGCTTCACGAGACGGGTGGAGTCGGCGAGGTGGTAGGCGAGGGGCTTGTCGACGTACGTGGGGACGCCGGCGTCCAGCAGCCGGGCCACGATCTCCGGGTGGGCCGTGGTCGGCGCGTGCACGAAGGCCGCGTCGAGGTCCTGGGCGAGCAGGGAGTCGAGGTCGGCGTGGCGGCGGTCCGGCGGCAGGTGGAGGCCGTCGGCGACGCGGGTGAGCGTGGCGGGCGTGCGGGTCTGCAGGTGGAGCGTCACGTCGGGCAGGGTGGCCAGCACCGGGAGGTAGGCCTTCCGCGCGATGTCGCCGAGTCCGATGCAGCCGACCTTCACGGGGTGTTCTCCTCTAGCCGTCGCCCGGCGTGGTCTGCGGGGAAGCATACGGCGGCCGGGGCGGGCGCCAGTCGGCGATGCCGTCGAAGGCGCGCAGCAGGAGGCCGGGGGCGGCCCTGGACACCGCGGCCAGGGCGTGGTCGCGCAGCGCGGTGCCGGCCCGGTTGGTCATCAGGTTCAGCCGGGCCGCCCGGACCGCCTGGCGGGCGATCGCGGTGGTGCGGGGCAGCCGGTCTGCCGTGTAGGCGGTGAGGTCGTCGCAGTGGTGGGCGAGGACGACGGCGTCCTCGATGGCCTGGTTGCCGCCCTGGCCGAGGTTGGGCGGCATGGCGTGCGCGGCGTCGCCGAGGAGCGCGACCCGGCCGCGGTGCAGGGCGGGCAGCGGCCGGGCGAGGTGGTGCACGTCGTGCCGGAGCACGTCCTCGGGGCGGACGGCGGCCAGCACGGCGGGCACCGGGTGGTGCCAGTCGCCGTAGAGCCGCAGCAGTTCGGCCTTCTCGTCGTCGGGGGCCCGTCCGCCCGCGGGTGTCCGGGCGGCGGCGTAGGCGTAGACCCGGCCGTCCTGGAGCGGGTGCGTGCCCCAGAGGCGGCCCGGGCCCCACGTCTCGTGCGAGGCGAAGACGGCACCCGGGACGGGAACGAGGACCCGCCAGGTGGTGAAGCCGGCGTAGGCGGGCCCGGGGTGGGACGGGAAGAGCGTGCTCCGTACGCCGGACCGGATGCCGTCGGCGGCCACCACGAGGTCCGCCGTCAGCTCCCCTCCGGGGGTGCTCACGCGGGCCGGCCGGGCGGGGTCGGCCGGGTCGCCGGGGTCCAGGACGCGTGCGTCGGCGGCCGTGCGGACGGCGTCCGGCGGCAGGGTGGCGGCCAGGTGGTCGACGAGGGTGGCGCGGGCCAGGAGGACGAGCGGGCCGCCGAAGCGTTGGCTCGCGGCGGCGGCGCTGGAGCGCACCAGCCACCGCCCGTCCGGGGCGCGCACCCCGCCGTCGCCCTGGAACGCGGCCAGGGCCCGGACGGCGTCGCCGACACCGATCAGGTCCAGGGCGCGCAACCCGTTGGGGGCCAGGGAGATGGCCGCGCCGACGGGAGCGAGCGAGGCGGCCCGCTCCAGGACGGTCACCCGGATCCCGCGACGATGCAGGGCGGAGGCGGCGGTCAGGCCGCCGATCCCGCCGCCGATCACGACGGCCCGCTCGATCCGTGCCATGACTGCTCCTCCCCACGGTGACTACACCTGTAGTGCCCGTGGGGACGACTGTACTACAGCAGTAGTACCGACGGTAGGTTGAGCCCATGTCCGTGAGCACCGCAGGCGCCGCACGCGCCGACCTCGTCGCCGACGCCGCCCTCGCCCTGCTCGCCGAGCGCGGGATGCGGGGGCTGACCCACCGGGCGGTCGACGAGGCCGCCGGGCTGCCGCAGGGCTCCACCTCGAACGTGGCCCGCACCCGGCAGGCGCTGCTGGAACTCGCGGTGCGGCGGCTCGCCGAGCGGGAGGCCCGGGTGCTCGCCCTGGACGCCCTGCCGGACCCCGGGCAGGGCACCGGCGCGGTGGTGGACGCGCTCGCCCTGGCCACCCACCGCGCCCTGACCGGCAACCGCGACCTCACCCTCGCCCGCTACGAACTCGCCCTGGAGGCGACCCGCCGCCCCGAGCTGCGCGCCCACTTCGACGCCACCGGCGCCCGGTTCCGCGACGCGCTCACCGCCCTCGTCACCGCACTCGGTTCCACCGACCCCGGCCGGCACGCGCTCTCCCTGATCGCCTGGGCCGACGGGCTGCTGTTCTCCTGCGTGGCCGGGTCCTTCGGCTCGCACCCGCCCGGTCTTCGGGAACTGCGGGACAGCCTGCGGGAGTTGCTGCAGGGGATGCTCGACGGCTGAAAACCCGTCGTGGCGCGGCCCGGCATCCGTGAGGATGCCCCCATGACGACCGATCGCCGTGAACCCGCCACCGACGCCGACGAACGGGCCATGCTGGAGGGCTGGCTCGACTACCACCGCAGCACCCTGGCCCGGAAGTGCGAGGGCCTGACCGACGCCCAGTTGCGCACCGCGTCGGTGTCCCCGTCCTCACTCACCCTGCTCGGGCTCGTCCGGCACATGGCCGACGTGGAGCGCGGCTGGTACCGCCGGGTGCTGATGGACGAGGACGCCGGACCGATCCACTACAGCGAGACCGACCCCGACGGCGACTTCCGCGTCACCCCGGCGGACACCTGGAAGGAGGCGTACGCGACCTGGCAGGAGGAGATCGCGGTCGCCCGGCGCAACGCGGCCGGCTTCGCGCTGGACGACATGTCGCGCGGCACCGACGCCCGTACCGGCGAACGCTTCAACCTGCGCTGGCTCCACACCCACATGATCGAGGAGTACGCGCGGCACAACGGCCACGCCGACCTCATCCGCGAGGCCCTGGACGGCGCCACCGGCGACTGACGTCAGCCCGGCGCCCGCACGGCCCCCGGAAGGGGCCGGACATCACCCGTGCGGGGCATCCGAGGGCCCGAAGCGTCCCGGGACGGCGCCCGGAGCCAGCAGACTGGCCCGGGTGCATCGAACGACGACGACAGCGGCCCTGCTGCTGACCGTGGCGGTGTCGGCCCTCGCGGGCTGTGTCACGGTCCCGCCCCCCTCCTCCGCCCCCCGGCCGCCGACGGCCCCGTCCGGGTCGGCGGTGCCGCCGGCCCCCGGCCCGGACGGGGTGGTGCGCACACCGGCCGTGCAGGCGCCGGCGCGGGAGGCCCTGGAGATGATCGGACCGTCCGACGCGGAGCGGCCGTCCGCCGCTCCCCCGCGGCCCACCGGCCCCCCGCCCACCGTGCCGGAGCGCCCCGTGCCGTCCCCCGACCGCGACCGGCCCTCCCGCCCGGACCGCCCCGCCCCGGGAGGCGAGGCCGCCGCACCCGGACCGGCCGTCGGGGGGCCGGGGTCGGGGCCGGCGCGCGGCCGGGGTGCGGACGTGTGCGCGCTGGGCAGGACGTACGGCCACTGGCCGCAGGACAGCCCGCAGGCGGCGATCTGCCGGGAGGTCTACGGGCGGTGAGGCGGCAGACGGTGGACGGCCCGTTGCCGCGCGGCGACGGCCGCGGACCCCCGCGACGCGGGCCCGACGGAGGACCGGCGCCCAGCAGGTATTCCGGGGCCGGTGCGCCGGTGCGGTGGCCGGCGGCCCCGGGGTCGGTGCGCGGCCGGATCGGGCGCCGCCGGCGGAGCCGGTTCGCCGGGGTCCCCGGCATCACACGGATCACCGGGACCGTCGGCCCGCTGGGACCACCCGGGACCGTGGGGACGGCGGCAGCCCCGACGCCCCTACCTCCGCTGCCCCGACGCCCCCTACCTCCGCTGCCTCGGCGGCCCGCCCCCGCCGCCGGGAGGGCCGTCGCCCTCCCCCAGCCGGATCTCCAGCCGCCGGATGGCCGCCCGGACGCCGTCTCCGTAGGAGTCGTCGGCCAGGGCGACGGCCGCTGTCCTGGCCCGCCGGAGGTGGCTGCGGGCGGCGTCGGGGCGGCCCAGGCCGGCGTAGTCGGTGGCGAGGCTCAGGTGCAGCGCGGGGTACAGGGCCCGCACCTCGGCCGACGCCCCGGGCACCCCCGGGCCGCTCCGGAGCGCCTCCTCGGCGGCCGTCAACGCCCGCAGGTCCCAGGCCAGTTCGGCTTCGGGGTCGTCCTGGGTGTCGGCCAGGTAGTGGGCCAGGGTGCAGCGGTGCAGCGGGTGCCCGTCACCGATCTCCGCCCACAGGCCCAGCAGCCGGTGGCGCGCCTCCTCGCGGTCGCCCGCGTGGTGCAGCATCACGACTTGCCCGATGCGGGTCAGCACGGCGTCGGCCGCCGCCCGGCCCTGTCGTTCCGCCACCGCGCCCTCCGCACCGCTCGCCGGATGTCGCTCCCGACGCTAACCGCAGCCGGCCGCGACGGCGGACAGGGCGCCCCGTGGCGCACCGGCGGGTCGTCCGGGTGCGGGAACCCGGCGGTCCCGCACCCGGCGCCGGGTCAGCCGAGGTCGGGGATGGTCCAGTCGACCGGGGCGTGGCCCTGGGCGGCGAGGGCCTCGTTGATCTGCGTGAACGGGCGGGAGCCGAAGAACTTCTTCGCCGAGAGCGGGGAGGGGTGGGCGCCCTTCACCACCGTGTGACGGGACGTGTCGATCAGGGGCAGCTTCTTCTGCGCGTAGTTGCCCCAGAGCACGAAGACGGCCGGCTCGGGCCGGTCCGCCACCGCGCGGATGACCGCGTCGGTGAACCTCTCCCAGCCGCGGCCCTTGTGCGAGTTGGCCTCGCCGGCGCGCACCGTGAGCACCGCGTTCAGCAGCACCACGCCCTGCTCGGCCCATGGCATGAGGTAGCCGTTGTCCGGGACGGGCGTGCCCAGCTCCGCGTGCATCTCCTTGTAGATGTTGCGCAGCGACGGCGGGGTGCGCACGCCCGGCCGCACCGAGAAGCACAGACCGTGGCCCTGGCCCTCACCGTGGTAGGGGTCCTGGCCGAGGACCAGGACCTTGACCTTGTCGTAGGGGGTGGCGTCCAGCGCCGCGAAGACCTCCTCGCGGGGCGGGTACACGGGGCCCTTCGCCCGCTCCTCCTCGACGAACTCCACCAGCTCCTTGAAGTAGGGCTGCTGCAGCTCGTCGCCCAGAACCCCGCGCCAGGACTCGGGCAGCATGGCGATGTCGGTCACGTCAACGTCCTCACGATTGCGGTCACTTGCCGGTGCCCGCAACCTACCGGCGACCACTGACAACGCCCTCCGCGCGGGGGCGGACGACCGACCCCGCGCGGGCTGCCCGGTCCGTCACCAGCTGGTCTTGCGGGAGAGCTCCCACATCATCATGATCGTCGAGGGGTCCAGGGCCCGCTCGCCGCCCGAGATGTCCCGGCTGGCCGCGACGTACTGCCGGCCCTGCCACAGCGGGAGCAGTCGCGCGTCGTCGACGAGGATCTCCTGGGCCTCCTCGAACTCGCGGACCACGTTGCCGCGGTCGCTCTCCCGGCGGGAGCGCGGCAGCAGCACGTTGGTGATCTGGGTCGCCTCGTAGGGCGTGCCGAGCGCGTTCTGCTTGCCGACGAACGGGGCGATGAAGTTGTCCGCGTCCGGGAAGTCGGGGAACCAGCCACGCCCGAAGACCGGGTACTCGCCCTTCTGGTAGCCGGCGACGTACGTCTTCCACGGGCGGCTCTTGAGCGTGATGTCGAACAGCTTGGACGCCTCCAGCTGCCGTTCGAGCTCCTTGAACTCCACCGCGGTCGCGGATCCGTAGCGGTCCGTGGTGTACCAGAACGTCAGCGGGACCTTCTGCGTGATGCCCGCGTCGGTGAGGATCTGCTTGGCCTTGGCCACGCTGGGCTCGCCGTAGTTGTCGAAGAAGCCGGTCGTGTGGCCGGTCAGCCCCTTGGGCACCATGGAGTACAGCGGGTCGACGGTGTCCTTGTAGACCTTGTGCGCGATGGCCCCGCGGTCGATGACCTGCGCGATGGCCCGGCGCACCTCCTTCTTGCCCGCCCACGGGTCCTTGGGGTTGAACACCAGGTAGCTGATGTCGGTCCCGGTGCCCTCGACGAGCTGGATCTCGTCCTCGGAGCCGGTCTTGCTCTGGAGGTCGATGATGTCGTCGGCGGCGAGACCGCGGTAGGTGATGTCGACCTCCTTGCCGCGCAGCGCCTCGACCATCGGCTGGGATTCCTGGAAGTAGCGGACGGTCACCGCCTGGTTCCGCGGCTTGGCGAATCCCTTGTACGTGCCGTTGCGGACCAGTTCGGCCGTCTTGCCCTCGTCGTAGGACTTCAGCGCGTACGGGCCGGAGCCGACGATGCCGCTCTCCTTGCGCAGGGCGTCGGCGGGGTAGTCGTCCGGGGCGACGATCGACATGGCGGGCGTGGCCAGGACGAACGGGAAGGTCGCGTCGGGCTTGTTGAGGTAGAAGACCACCTCGCGCTCGCTCGGCGCCTGCACCCGCTCCAGGCTGCCGAGCAGACCCGCCGGTCCGCCGTTGACGTTGATCTTGCGGATGCGGTCGATGGAGTGCTTGACCGCCTTGGCGTCGAGGGTGGCGCCGTCGGAGAACTTCAGCCCCTCGCGCAGTTCGCAGCGGAAGACCTGGTTGGAGTCGTCCGAGAAGGCGCAGCTCTCGGCGGCGTCCGGCTGGGGCGTCGTCGCGCCGACCGGATAACTCAGCAGGGTCTGGTAGATGTTGCGGAACAGCTCCCAGGAGCTGTCCCAGGAAGCGGCAGGATCCAGCGTGCTGGGCGCACTGGTCGTCCCCACGACGATTGGCTCCTCGTCATCCGGGGTATCGGACGACAAGACGCCGCATCCGGCGACCAACGACGATATGGACGCGATGGCCGCCATCCGCCGCAGGCCTCGGTTCCGGTTGAACACGCGCACGCTCCTCGATCTGCCGTACCAAGGGTCGGCAGACGATACCGCAGTGTTCCGCGTGCTGACCCTCCCCCGGACGACAGTTGAGATCGAGCCGCAACCGACGGCGACGCCATATCCCCCCACAAGCCCCGGAACGCCGACACGGGCTTCCCTTTCGTCAAGGAAAGCCCGTGCCGGGACCGTCGGGTCAGCTCCGTACGGAGCGGTTGCTCCGCCGCCGGGGCCGGGTGTCCGCGCAAGCGGTCGCTCCCGCCGCCCGGGGCGTGGTGTCCGCGCAAGCGGCTGCTCCGCGGCCCGGGCGGGGCGCGGTCAGACCACTCCGGCCTTCAGGAAGACGCCGCCGTCGACCACGAGGGTCTGGCCGGTCACCCAGTCCGACTGCTGCGAGGTGAGGAACGCGGCGGCGCCGCCGATGTCGGAGGGCACACCGAGCCGGCCCAGCGGGTAACCGGCGGCGGCCTCCTCCTCCCGCCCCTCGTACAGGGCCTGCGCGAACTTCGTCTTCACCACGGCCGGGGCGATGGCGTTGACCCGGACCTTCGGCGCGAACTCGTGCGCGAGCTGCACGGTCAGGTTGATCAGGGCGGCCTTGCTGACGCCGTAAGCGCCGATGAACGGCGAGGGCGCCAGGCCCGCGACGGACGCGATGTTGACGATCGCGCCGCCGTTGTCCTTCTGCCAGGCGTGCCAGGTGCGCTGGGCGAAGCCGAGCGCGGAGACCACGTTGGTCTCGAAGACCTTGCGGGCCACGTTCAGGTCGAGGTCCGCGATCGGCCCGAACACCGGGTTGGTCCCGGCGTTGTTGACGAGGTAGTCGACGCGGCCGAAGGTCTCCATGGTGCGCTCGACGGCGACGGCCTGGTGGGCCTCGTCGTGCGCCTTGCCGGCCACGTACATGGCGCGGTCGGCACCCAGGGTCTCGACGGCCTCCTTCAGGGCGTCCTCGTTGCGGCCGGTGATGCACACCCGGTCGCCGCGCGCGACGAGCGCCTCGGCGACGCCCAGGCCGATGCCCCGGCTGGCGCCGGTGATCAGGGCGACCTTGCCCGAGAGTTCCACTGCGGTCATGTCCAGTGCTCCAGTCGTCCCGGTCGTCCTAGTCGAGCGGCCCGCCGGCCACGTACAGCACCTGGCCGGAGACGAAGCCGGCCGCTTCCCCGGTGAAGAAGGCGATGGCGTTGGCGATGTCGTCGGGCTCGCCGACCCGGGCGACGGGGATCTGGGTGGCCGCGGCGGCCTTGAAGTCCTCGAAGCCCATGCCGACGCGGTCGGCGGTGGCCTTGGTCATCTCGGTGGCGATGAAGCCGGGGGCGACGGCGTTGGCGGTGACGCCGAACTTGCCGAGCTCCTTGGCGAGGGTCTTGGTGAAGCCCTGGAGGCCGGCCTTGGCGGCGGAGTAGTTGACCTGGCCCCGGTTGCCGAGCGCGGAGGAGGACGACAGGTTGACGATGCGGCCGAAGCCCGCGTCGACCATGTGCTTCTGGCAGGCCTTCGACATCAGGAAGGCGCCGCGCAGGTGCACGTTCATGACCGTGTCCCAGTCGGAGACACTCATCTTGAACAGCAGGTTGTCGCGCAGCACGCCCGCGTTGTTGACCAGGATGGTGGGAGCGCCGAGCTCCTCGGCGATCCGCGCGACGGCGGCCTCGACCTGCGCCTCGTCGGAGACGTCGCAGCCGACGGCGATCGCCCTGCCACCCGCGGCGGTGATCTTCTCGACGGTGTCCTTGCAGGCGGCCTCGTCGAGGTCGATCACGGCGACGGCACGGCCCTCGGCGGCCAGTCGTACGGCGGTGGCGGCGCCGATGCCGCGCGCGGCACCGGTGACGACCGCGACCCGCTGCTCAGTGGTGGACATTGCTGCTTCTCCTCGCCCTTGGGGTGCGGCTCCAGCGGTCCGGCCCATCGGTGAGCGACCGCTTAGTACCTTCAGCAGACGTGACGCTAGAAGCCCTGGCACGCGGTGTCAACGGCGCGTCCGGCCCGTGTGATCCATTACCCGTCTCCCGGACGCCCCATCCGCCGCCCCATCCGCCGCCCCGGCGGCGGCACCGGCCGGGCCCGCGCCCCCGGCCGCACGCCCGGCACGGCACCCGATCGGCCCACGGCCGCGCGCCCGCGGAGACCGGCGGACCTAGCGTCGGAGGCCGAGCCATCCGTGGCCGGAAAGGAGGCGCTCCATGCGCCGTCGTACCGGTGCCATAGGCACACTGATCGCGCTCACCGCGGTCCTGCCGGCCGCCCCCGCGCACGCCCAGGACCTGGACTGCCGCGACTTCACCTACCAGGAGGACGCGCAGGCGCTGTTCGACTCCGACCGCCGGGACCCGCACCGTCTCGACGAGGACCAGGGCCCCGACGACGGCATCGCCTGCGAGGCACTCCCCCGGCGCGCCGGCGGCACCGCCTCCTCGACCAGTTCGCCCCGTCCGACGACGGCCGCCCCGTCCGCCTCGCCCGCCGGACCCACCACCGCCCCGCCCACCGGGCCCACCGCCGTCCCCACGACGACGCCCGCGCCCGAGCCGCCGCCCGGCGTGGCCGGCACCTCGACGTCCCCCGCCGCGGTCGCCTCGCGCGGGGTGCGGGGCGGGCTGGGCGGCTCCTCCGACAGCGGCCCGAGCGGCCTGGAGCTGGGCATCGGGGCGGCCTTCGTGGCCGGCGCCCTCGCTGTCGGCGGCTACCTCCTCAGGCGCCGTCGGTCCTGACCCCGCGGCTACCGCACCAGGCCACCGGTCCTGATCCCGCGGCTACCGCACCAGGCCACCGGTCCTGGCCCCGCCGCTACCGCACCAGCAGGTTCAGCAGCCGTTCCGTCTCGGTGGCCGGGTCGGCGGTAAAACCGGTGTGCACCGGGCCGGGCTGCACGATGGTGGAGCGGGGCGCGATCAGCCAGCGGAAACGGCGGCCCGCGTCGTCCTGCGCCGCCTGGCCCGCCCCGTCCCCGCCCGCGCAGACCCGCTCGACGGCCCGCAGCGCCGCCCGCACGCCCGGGAGGTCGACGTCCGGGTCGAGGGCCAGCAGGCGGGCCTCGTCCAGATGGGTGCGCGCCGCGACGAAGGACAGCGGCCGGCAGTACAGCAGGACCCCGGCGTTGACGCACTCACCGCGTTCGACGCGCGGCACCACCCGCAGCAGCGCGTACTCGTAGACGTGCCGGCCGCTCACCGGTCCTCCTCGATGCCGTCGATGTGCCGGTGGACGGTGGCCGCGCGGGCGAGCAGCGGGCGCGCGTAGGCCCGCCGCAGGTCGTCCGGGGTGTCGAAGCCGGGCTCGTCGTGCAGCCAGGCGTCCGGCACGGCGGCGGTGACCTCGGCGAGCAGGTCCTCGGTGACCAGCGGCGCGAGACGCGCGGCGGCGGCCCGGACGTCCGGCGCGAACGTGCGCAGCACGTGGTCGGAGGCGTCGTAGGGGCGGGCGGCGGAGGCGTCGGCGCCGGGCCAGTTGTGGTGCCAGATCATGGTCGCGCCGTGATCGATGAGCCACAGTTCCCCGCGCCGGAGCAGCAGGTTGGGGTTGCGCCAGGAGCGGTCGACGTTGTTCACCAACGCGTCGAACCAGACGATCCGCCCGGCCTCCTCCGGGTCCACGTCGAAGGCCACCGGGTCGAACCCGAGGGCACCGAAGAGGAACTCCATGCCGAGATTGGTGCCGCCGCTGCTGCGGAGCAGCGCCTGCACCTCCTGGTCGGGCTCCCCCAGGCCGAGCACCGGATCGACGTCGACGGTCACCAGGCGCGGCACCCGGAACCCCAGCCGGCGGGCGAGTTCCCCGCACACGACCTCGGCGACCAGCGTCTTGCGGCCCTGGCCGGCGCCGGTGAACTTCAGCACGTAGGCGCCCAGGTCGTCGGCCTCGATCAGCCCGGGCAGGGAGCCTCCCTCGCGCAGGGGCGTGATGTAGCGGGTGGCGGTGACTCCGGTCAGCACGTTCCCAGGCCATCCGATCCGCCGGCCCTGCCGTCCGTGTCCGACTCCGGACACCCGGGGCCCGGGAGTCGGGCACGGTCAACCGGCGGAAGAATGCGGGGAGTTCCGGCCGGCACGCTGATCTCCCCTCTTCCCGAGCGTCCCGTCGAGGACGGCGCTCTGTCGAGGCCGGTGCGCTGCTGCTCCGGGCCTCCGGCGTGACGTGAGCATAGTAACCGAGCGTGACAGCCGCCGCGGAACGCCCGAGCCGTCGCGCGGAGATCACCGCGGACTCCCCCGCCGCCCGCAGGATCGAGGCGTAACGCTGCCGCGGCACGTGGAAGCCGCCCTTCGGCACCGCCCGCCACCGCCACCCCTACGCCTCCTCGGGACGCGGCGGGGCGACGCCCGGCCACCGTCGGCGCGGGCTTTCTGGTGTACGTGCTCCGGGTATGCGCGTGCCAGGTGTACGCGCTCGGGTGTTCGCGGCCGCGAGCTGTTTCCCACCGGGCCGCCGAGCGGGTCGGGCGGGACGACGCACACGGCCGTGCGTCCCGGCACGGGGCTGAACGCGGGGGCGTTACGGACGTTGATCTTCCGAGTCTGGGCGATCTGCGACCGAACTGCGCTCGGCATGGACATGTTGGGGCAGAATACGTGGCGTCGTGGACACGTACCGGCGCCGCGGGTCCCATCCCGTCCCGCACCGGACCGCGCGGCGCCCCGGGCAGGGAGGCGTGGCGTGGCTTTGTCGGCGGTGCCCTTGTGGTTACGGCGACCCGGACTGTCGCGTGAACGGACCGCGGTGGGCTCGGGGTTGCAGCGCGCCAGGTCCTTCATGGTGCTGGCCACCCTGCTCTACCGGGTCAGCCATCTGACGGTGGGTCTGGTCGCGGTCCTCCAGCACCAACGCGACCAGCCGGTGCCGTACGTGCTGCTCGCGCTCGCGCTGGGGCTGAGCGCGCTCGTCCACGGTACGGCGCTGCGGAGCGGGTGGTTGCAGCGGCGGCACATCTGGGCGGACGTCCTGGTCAACGGGGTCGGGCTGCCGCTGGCCCTGTACGCCTGGGGCGGCGCCGACAGCTCCGCCGCGCTCGGCTGGACGATGCTGCTCGGCGGCTCGGCGTGCGCCACCGCCGCCCTCGTCCTGGACCGGCTCCAGGTGGTCGGCGTGGTCGTCCTCCTCGCCGCCGCCCATCTCCTGGGCTACCGGCTGGTGGACGCCAGCACCGCGGTCGTCCTCGGTCACACCAACTCGCTGCTCTCGTCCGCCGCGATGGCCTGGGTCTTCTGGTGGTACCTGCGGCGCCAGGGCCGGCTGCTGGACGACGCCAACGCCCGCGCGCTGGCCGCCGAGGCGGCCAAGGCCCGGTACGCCGAGCGGCTGGAACACCACCGGCTGCTGCACGACACCGTCCTCGCCACCCTGACCACCCTCGCCGCCGGCGGGGTGGACGCCAACGCCCCCGCGGTGCGGGAGCGTTGCGCCCGCGAGGCGGCGTATCTGCGCCGGCTGATCGAGCGGACCACCGACGAGGTCCACCACCGGGGGATCAGCGAGGCACTGGAGGAGGTGATAGGCGCCGCGGAGAGCCTGCGGCTGCGGGTCACCGCCCGCTACCACGCCCTGCCCGAAGTGCCGCCGGAGGTCTCCGGCGCCCTCGCGGACGCGGTCCGGGAGGCGTTGAACAACGTGCGCCGGCACGCGGGCACCGACCACGCCTACCTCACCGCCACCGGCGACCCGGAACGGCCCGGGACCGTCGTGGTCACCGTCGTCGACCGGGGACGCGGGTTCGATCCGCAGCGGCACGAACCCGGTCTCGGGCTGCGCCGCTCGGTCTGCGGGCGGATGACCGCTGTGGGCGGCCGGGCCGAACTGGACACCGAACCCGGTGAGGGCGTACGAGTGGAGCTGAGATGGCCCGGGTGATCACCGTCGCACTGGTGGACGACGACCGGATGCTCGCCGACGGCATGCGGGCCTGGCTGGAAGGGGTGCCGGGCCTGCGACTGGTGGCCACCGCCACCACCCCCGCGGAGCTGCTCCGCCTGCCCGACCCGGAACCGTCGTACGTGCCCCCCGACGTGGTGCTGCTCGACCTCCGGCTGGGCGACGGCTCCGACCCGGCCGACAACATCCGGCTGCTGCTGAACTCCGGGAGCCGGGTGCTGGTGATCAGCACCGTTCCGGACCGGGCCCGGATCATGGAGTCGGTACGGGCCGGCGCGGCCGGCTATCTGACCAAGGACAACGACCTGCCGACCCTGGTCGCCGCGATCGAGGACGTCGCCGCCGGCCGCAGCGCCCACTCCCCGGAACTCGCCTTCGCCTGCGCGCACGACGAGAGCCCCACCCGCCCCCGGCTCTCGCCCCGGGAGCGGCAGATCCTGCTCGACTACGCGTCCGGGATGACGCTGAAGTCGGCCGCCCGGCGCGCCGGCATCACGGTGCACACGGCCAAGGACTACCTGGACCGGGTCAAGGCCAAGTACCGCCAGGTGGGCCGGCCCGCGTACACGAAGATCGACCTGGCCCGGGTGATGCGGGAGGACAGCCTGGACGCGCAGTGAGCGGGCGGCGGTGCGGGCGCAGGTGCCGGTGCCGGTATCGACGTCGGTTTCCGGGGCCGGGGCCGGTTCCGGAGTTCCGGTTCCGTTCCGGGTCAGGGCCACGTGTTCTCGCGCCGCCGCGTCGTGCGGACCTGCCGCCCCGGAGCGGCCGGGCACTGCGCCGGGCCGGGCGGTGACGCGGAGGGCGGCGGCCCTCCTGCAGGAGGGCAAGGGACACAACGGGGGCCCACAAGCCCCCCAAATGGACGGCTGTAGAGGGGCTGTGCACCGTTCCTATCCTTGGTCCCGGCTGTTCGGCGCGGGGCGACGGGAGGGCGAACCGGTGCACCGACCTCGCGCCGACGGCACGGGGTGGCGCCCGCCCGCGGCACCCCTGCCTCCCGTACGTCCCGCTGCTCCGTTCCGTCCCCAACGCCTGCTTCCTCCGCTTCGCTCCGCCCGGTGCCCGGCGCCGCGCCCCTGCGTCCCGGGCCCGCACGGCCGATCGGGCCGAGTCCTCTCTTCCCCACCTCAGGAGAGACAGATGACGCAGCTCCACGTCCGCCCCGCCGTTGTCCCCGTCGTCCTCGGTCCGCTCCCCTCCGGGCCCCGGGCCGTCCCCGGAGTCGGTGAACCACCCGAGGAGCAGACGGAGTTCGTCGGCCGGGCAGCCGAACGGGGGCGGATCGCCGCCGCCCTGGCCGCCGCGCGAGCCGGCCGGGGCGGGGCGATCTTCGTCACCGGCGAGCCCGGCGCGGGACGGACCCGGCTCGCCGCCGAGGCGCTCGCCGCGGCCGGACCAGGCGTGGCCACCACGAGCGGCCGGGCCAGTACGGTCGGCTCGGTCGTGCCGTACCGCCCGCTGGTCGAGGCGCTGCTGTCGCTGGCCCGTGCCGGACTCCTGCCAGGTCAGGAGGAACTCGGCTGCTACCAAAGGGTGTTGACTCGTCTGCTGACCGGCACCCCGGGGGTCGGCTCCCCGTTGGCGGTCGCCGAGGCCGTCCTGCGCCTGGTCGCCGTCGTCGGTCGGCGGCGCGGGGCGCTGCTGCTGGTCCTCGACGACCTGCACGACGCCGACCCCGGCACCCTGACGGTGGTCGAGTACCTGCTGGACCACCTCGCACGGCTGCCCGCCGTCCTGCTGCTCACCGCCCGGAGCGAGCCGTGCGTGGCGGTCGAACTCGCCGCCCGGGCGCGGCAGCGCGGCACCGCGGTCGTCCTGGACCTGGCCCCGCTCGACCTCGACGAGGTGCGCCGGCTGGTCGCCACGGTACGCCGGATCCCCGCGAGCGAGGTCGACGCCGAGGTGGTCCACCGGGTACGGCAGTACAGCGGCGGCATCCCGTTCGTCGCCGTCGAACTGCTCCGGCAGCCCGGTGGCGGCGGCGAACGGCTCCTCCGGTCTCATCCGCAGCACCACCACAGACCGGCGGTGCCCGGCGCGGTCGCCCACAGCATCCGATGTCGCACCGCCCGTCTCACCCCGCTCGGTACGGAGTTACTGAACGCGGCGGCGCTCTGCGGCCCGCGCTTCCCGTTGCCGGTGCTGCATCGCGCGCTCGGCTGCACGGACGCCGATTTCACCGCGGTGGTCCGGGCGGCGACCGCCGCCCACCTGATCGTGCCCGACGCCGACGACCCGCGGTGGTACGCCTTCCGGCACCCCCTGGTGGGCCACGCGCTGCTGGCCGATCTCGGACCGGTCGGCCGCGCCGCCCACGCCCGTCGGGTCGCCGCCGCCCTGGTCGCACTCCACCCGGAACTCCCCGGCGGCTGGGGCGTACTCGCCGCGGACCTCCACGCCCAGGCCGGCGACACCGCGCAGGCCGTCCGGTTGTACTGCGCCGCGGCGGAACGCAGCGTGAGAGCGAACGGCGGCGCCGGGGCGGAGGGCGGCGCGGGGGCGGATCACGGTACGGCGGGTGAGGGTACGGGGCTCGGGGACGGTACGGCGGACGGGCGTACGACGGGAGTCGGGGGCGCGGTCGTCCTGCTGGACCGGGCGCACCGGCTGGCCGGTCCCGAGACCCCGCCCGAGCTGCGGACCACCGTACTGGCCCGCCTGCTGGACGCCGCCGCCTGGTCGGCCCGCTTTCAGCCGGTGGCCGCGCTGCTCACCGGCGAGGAGGCGCCGTCCGAGGACCTCCCCGCCGCGTCCCGCGCCGTACTTCACGCCCGCCTGGCCGAACTCTCGCTCCTCACCGGGCGGTTGGCGACCGCCGAACGGCACCTCGACACCGCCCACTGGCTGCTCGGCGACGAACCGGCCGACGCCGACACCGCCGTGGTCGACCTGGCCGCCGCGCACGCGCAGCTCCACCGGCCGGCGCCCGAGCGCCTGCGCACCGCCGCCGAACGCGCCGAACGCGCCCGGGCCGCCGCCCTGCGCGCCGAACGGCCCGCCCTCGCCTGCCGTGCTCTGCTCCTCCTCGCCCGACTCGCGGAGGATTACGCCGAGTCGGCCGCCCGGGCACGGCTGGAGGAGGCCCGAACGCTGGCCCTGGCCCACCACCTCCCGGTGCTCCGGCTGGCCGCCGAGGCCGAGTTGGCCCGGCTCGCCGCGGACCGCGACGGCTGCCTGTCCCCGCTCGAAGACGCCCACCGGGAGGCGGTCCGCCGGGGCGTACTCCCGTTGGCGCTGCACCTCTGCCTGGCGATGGCCCTGGAGCGGATCCGTCGCGGCGAGTTCGAGACCGCCGGGGAGAAGATCCGTGCGGCGACCGCCGAGGCCGAACGGCTCGGCCTGGTGGGAACGCTGGCCGAGCTGCGGCTGGCCGAGGCGGTACGCCTGGCCCATCAGGGCCGCCGCGCGGAGGCGGAGAGCGCGTTGGAGAGGCTGGAGTCGGTGGCCGACGCCGCCCCCGGCCTGCGCCCGGTGGCGTACGGGCTGGCGCGCGCCTTCTGCTCGCTGCTGGAGGAACGGCCGGGCGACGCGGAGCGGGAACTCGCCCAGGCGCTCGCCCTCGACGCGGAGAACCCCTCGACCGCCGACTTCGGCCGCCACGGACTGGCGGTGCTGCTGGGCGTGTTGGCGGGGCGGCTGGGCCGGCAGCACCTGCCCGGCACCGCCGGCGCCGGCGGCACCCGCTGGAACCGCCAGTTCGCCGGGCTGGCCCACGCCGTCCTGCTGGGCCGCGAGGGCCGCACCGGAGCGGCGACCGCCGCGGCGGCAACCGCGCTGGAGGCCGCCACCGCCCACCCCGTCGCCCGCCACCTGGCGGTCCGCCTGGTCGCCCCGGCAGCGCACCGGGACGGCTGGGGCACCCCGGTGGAGTGGCTGCGCGAGGCCGAGGAGTACTTCCACGGTGCCGGGCTGCGAGCCCCCGCCGGCGCCTGCCGCGCGCTGCTGCGCGGCATGGGCGCCACGGTCCGGCAGCGGCGCACCGGCACCGAGCGGGTACCACCGGCGCTGCGCCGGTGCGGTGTCACCGCCCGGGAGTTCGAGGTGGCCCAGCTGCTCGCCGAGCGGGTCGCCAACAAGGACATCGCCGCCCTGCTGCACATCTCCCCACGCACCGTGGAGAAGCACGTGGCGAGCCTGCTCCAGAAGACCGGCCACCCCGACCGCACCTCCTTCGCCACCGCCGTCCGCGCCACCCCGGCCCTCTTCGAGGGCACGGGTGCGGGCACGGGGGGCGGCATGGGTGCGGACCTGGGTGTGGGCATGGCTGTGGGCGTGGGTGTGGGCATCGGTACGGAGACCGGTCGCGGTACGGGGACGGGTAGGGGTATGGGGATCGGCAGGGCCCGGCTCACCCCGACCTCACCCGCCTTCCCGTCGGTCGGCACCGCCGGGAGGGCGAGCGGCTGAGCCCCACGCCCGGCCGCAAGCCCCCGGGGAGCCCGGCGAGCAGCTTCGCGGGTACCCGGTACGGGTCCGCTTTCCCCCTTCCCGTACGGCAGACCCTGAACGGTCCTGCCGGCGGTCGTCGGTCGCCGGCGGCCCGTACCGGGCTCCTGGCACCGGGGGCGGAGGTGGCACGGGCTCGGAGAGGCCCCCCTTGAGGTCGGAGGGACGGTGGCGCTGGAGCGGGGTGCCCCGCCCTCCGGAGACGGGGGCAGTCCCCGGCCACGGAGGCCGTCCCCCGGACACGGGGGCCGTCCCCCGGGCCCGGAGGGCCGTGCCGTCGGCCGGTTCACGGGGAGGGGACCGATGGGTGGGCGGACGTCAGTCGGCGCGCGGTGGGCTGCTCCGCCGCGCCCGCGTCCGGCGCCGGGCCGGCCGCCGGGCCCGGCTTCGGCGGTGGTGGCAGGGTGACCACGCGGTCGAAGTGGCTGTCCAGCACCTCGTCGCCGTGGTGCACCACCAGCAGCGCCCGCCCCTCGGTCCGCCCGCTCAGCTCCCGGAACACCACGTCCCGGCCGAGTTCGTCGAGGTTGGCGAACGGCTCGTCGGCGAGGTAGGCGTCCGCGTCCTCGCTCAACAGCGCGCCCACCCCGACCCGTTGCCGCTGCCCGGAGGAGAGGTTCGAGGGAAGCTGGTCGGTCAGTCCGTCCAGGCCGAGCGCGGCGCGCAGCTCCTCGTCCGGCACCAGCTCACCCACCGGCAGTGGCGGGAGGTTCACCGGCGCGGTCAGGCTCGCCACCCGCGGCGGGAGGACGACCGTACCGGTGTCCGGGGCGAGGGTCCCGGCGACGACGTGCAGCAGGGTGGTCTTCCCGCAGCCGTTGGGGCCGCGGAGCAGGACGCGCTCACCGGTGCCCAGGTCGAAGTCGGCGACCGGCACCTCCTTGGCGTCCGGCACCTCCGCGGTGTCGTCGTAGCGGACCCGTACCCCGCGCAGCCGTACCGCGGGGCCCTCGTCGGCGTAGGCGGACCCGGGGGCGTCGCGCAGCGACCGGATCCGGCGCAGCACCGCGTTGCTCCGCCGGACCTGCGGAATCATGTTGATCAGGTCGAAGATGCCGGAGACCGCCCGCCACAGCGAGTTCACGAAGGCGAGGAAGCTGCCGAAGGACATCCGGCCGGTGAACACGAAGAACGCCCCGACCACCATCGACGCGGTGTCCGACAGGTTCATCACCAGGTCGCTGAGGGTCCGTTGCTTCAGCGACAGGCGGTAGTTGACGTAGGTGAGGTCCAGGAAGCCGCTCAGCGCACGCCGGTTGACCGCCCGGGTGCCCGGGAGCAGTGCGGGCAGGCCGCGCAGCGCGTGGAAGGACTCCAGGGTGCGGGTGAGGCGGCTGACGTAGCCGGCCTCGGCCTCCCGTTCGGGCTCCGTGTTGTCCTCGATCCGCTTGGCCAGCCGGTTGCTCACGACCACCAGCGGCGGCACGATCACCAGCAGGATCAGGCTGGCCTGCCAGGACAGGTAGAGCAGCACGCCGACGAAGACCACCGAGGAGACCAGCGTCCGGCCGATCCGGATGCAGACGTCCATCGCGGGAAGGACGCCCTCGGTGACGTCGTTGTGGATCCGGCTGACGTACGAGGCGTTCCCGGGTCCGGTCAGCTTGCGGCTGTCCAGGCCGAGCGTACGGTCCAGCAGTTCGGTCTCCAGCGTCAGCATGAACGCGTTCTCGAAGCGCTTGCGCCACGCGGAGATCCAGAACGCCGCCAGGTTGAGGCTGATGCCGAGCACCAGGTAGCAGCCGCCGAGGAAGAGGAAGCGCCGCAGGTCGGCGGTCATGATCGCCTGGTCGAACAGCGCCTTGAGCAACAGCGGGTGGAGCAGCGCCTCGATCCCGCCGGTGCTCGCCTCGGCGATCAGGATCGCCACGAACCGCGGGCGATGCCCGCGCAGGGTCACCCACAGTTCCTTCACGGCGCCACCTCGTCCAGCAGGAAGGCGGGCCGGCCGCCGTGGTTGACCCGGTGCAGAACCCGCAGCACCCCGGCCGAGCCGGTCAGGTAGTCGGTGGAGCAGCGCAGCAGTCCCTCGCCGGGGACGCCCAGCGGCACCGGCCCGTCGTCCTCGCGCGGCACCCCGAAGCGCTCGGCCGGCTCGAAGAGGAACACCGAGCGCACGTAGTCGAGTTGGCGCAGCGCGGTGTCCCGGTAGGCGCGGTCGCCGGTGAACTCGGCCGCGTCCAGCAGCGCCTCGGCCACTCCGGTGAGCCCGAAGCAGTACGCCGGGAGCACCGAGAAGCGCACTTCCAGACCGCGCAGCACCTCCCGGGCAGCCTCCAGGTCGCCGTAGCGCAGCAGCACCTGCGCCACGCCCGCCGACCCCACCTCGATGTACGGCTCCATGGTGCCCTCGTGCTCGAACATCTTCCGGCCCTCGTCGTCCAGCTCCTTGAGCCGGCTCATCTCCCAGGCCAGGGCCTCCCGACCGAGCCGCAGCCACTCCTCCTCGCCGGTCACCTGGTGCATCCGCAGCAGGAAGAGCGCCACCCCGGCCTGGCCGAAGCCCAGCCCGGTCAGCGGCTCCTCCCCGGTGAACTCGTTGCGCCAGTGGGCCATTCCGTCCGAGCGCTCCGCGCGCTCGCGCAGCACCCGCGCGCACTCCCGGGCGGCGGCCAGGTCGACCGGGTCCCGGCCGTGGTGGAAGAAGCGGAGGTTGGTCACGCCCAGGCCGCTGAGGCCGTAGTAGAAGGTGTGGTCGCCGACCTCGAGCGCCCGCCGGTTGGCGTGGCCGAGCAACTCCCGTGCCCGCGAGCCCAGTCCGAGCTCGTCGGCCGCCCAGGCGATGCCCGCGAGACCGGCCATCAGCCCGTCCGGGTAGTCGCGTACGTCCAGGTCGGCGATCCGCTCGGCCAGCCAGTCGCGCCACTGCGGCCGTACCGGCACACCGGAGGCGTGCAGCGCCCACAGCACCCCGCTCGCCCCGAAACCCAGGCTCAGCGGGTTGGTGACGTGCGCGAACGGGTCCACCGGGAAGAGCGTGGAGCGCTCGGGGTCGGCCACTGCGGTGACGAACGCGGCCACCCCGGCCTCCGCCTCCACCAGCCGCGCCGGCTCCGGCAGCTCCGGGGGTGGCGGAGCGGCCGTCACGAGGTCTACCAGCTCCGAGCCGTCGACCAGCTCCTCCAGCACGTCGGTGAGGGTGATCCGGTTCGCGGCCAGGTCCATGATCAGGGTGTGGATCCGCTCCGGCCAGCCCAGCGCGTCGACGAAGACCCGGTAGCTGTCCAGGATGTCCGTGCGCAGGTAGGACATGGCGGCGATCGGGAAGACGAAGTACGCCATGGTGGTGGCCAGGCCGAACAGGTCACCCTCCGGGCCCACCGCCCGGTAGAGGTGCCCGGAGAGGCTGAACCCCGGGGTGAACAGCTCGACCGGCTTCGCCAGGGCCGCGTCGTCGCCCGCCTCGGTGCCCGGCGCCTCGATCAGCCGGCACGCTTCCAGGTCGACGATGGTCACCTCGTGGGTGGTGGTGTCGATGAGCAGGTTCGCCGGGGTGAAGTCGCCGAGGATCACCCCGTGTTCGTGGGCCGCCCGGATCGCCCGGGCCAGCGCGCGGAAGACGTCCAGGAAGAGCCGCAGGAAGTCGCGGGACCGTTCGAGGTCGAAGCCGGGCCGGGCCAGCGGGTTGTCGGCGAGCAGCACCGTGCGGATGTCGGCGCCTTCCACGAACTCCTCGGCGATGTAGTGGTGCTCCCAGTGCTCGAAGTACGCGATCGGCCGCGGATAGGCCCCCACGTCGGCCAGCCGGTTCAGGAACATCCACTCCCGGGCCAGGATGTCCACCGCGTCGTGGCCCTGCCGCGGATTGGGGTTGGTGTGCGGGCGGGCCTCCTTCAGCACCACCTTGCGGTCCCCGTCCGCGGTGTCCTCGGCGGTGTAGACCCCACCGCTGTTGGAGAACTGGATCGCGCCGGTCACCCGGAAACGGCCGCCCAGCAGCCCGTCGTCCTCCGGCTCCTCGGCCGGCTTCCAGTCGTCGAACGGCCACTCCACCCACCAGGGCTGGGCGTATCCGGGCCGCCGGTCGTCGGGCACCGGCCCCTCCGGCCCCTCGATGTGCGCCACCGGCCGCCCGAGCACGTCCACCGCCCGCGAGTGCAGGAACTGGCCGTAGCGGAAGTACAGCGCCCTGCTGTCCCGGTAGCGCATGTCGGACAGCACGTACGCGCCCTCGACGCCGTCCAGCAGCCGGGCCAGGTCGGCCAGACAGGACCGGAACTCCGCGTCGTCGCGCGGGTAGACGGTGACCAGCTTGCCGCCGCTGCCCCGGGACATGCCCTTGGAGTTGAGCATCTCGTACACGTTGAGGTCGAGGGCGATCTTGAAGTCGGCCTCCCGGTCGACCAGGTGGCGGATCACCACGTTCGCCACCCGGTGCACGCTGCGGTGGTCCGCCGACACGTGGATCTTCCAGCCCTGCGCGGGCAGTGCGGGGTTGTGCCGGTGGCTCCACCAGATCCCGCTGCGGACGAAACGCGCTCGGGTCCGCTCGTCGAACCCGGCGAGGAAGTGGTCCTCCCGCGGGTGGTAGTAGACGTCCAGCGGGTCGAAGAACAGGGTGTCGTTCCAGGCGAAGAGGAAACGGTTGATCCAGCGTTCGTCGCGCATGTCAGCCTCTGTGGTCGTCGTCCGGGGGCCGCGGGTCGAAGCGGTGGCCGGCGGGGCACGGGCGGAGCGGTCCGGGCGCGGGCACCCGGTGCCCGCGCCCGGACCGCCCGGGGACTACTGCGGCTGCTCGGCGCTGCAGCAGGTGCTGCTGCTGCTGGTGATGCTGAGCGGGCCGCGGGCCGCGGCCGAGGTGGACGGCTGCAGGGTCTGGAGCTTCAGCACACTCATCTGGATTCCTCCCGGAGTACGGATGGGGGGCGGGGGTGGGGTGGTCACCCCCGGATCGCCGGTGGCGGCGGTCCCGACGGGGACGCGGGCGCGACTCCGTCCGGACCGCCGGCGATCACTGCGGCTTGGTGGTGCAGCAGGAGCTGCTGCTGCTGGTGAGGCTCACGGGGCCGCGGTTCGCCGCCGAGGTGGACGGCTGCAGGGTCTGGAGCTTCAGCACACTCATGGGACTCCCCCTTGGGGTACGGCTGCAGTGGCAGGCCGCCCGGGCGGGCGGCGACCCCGAGTCAACCCCCGCCCGACGCGGACCACATGGGGACTCCGCCCCCATAATCCGGTCCCTCCACCCCCACTCGGCCGCCCGCTCCCCCACCCCCGAATGCGGGTACCGGCGCCCCACCCGCCTCCGGCGGGGACCGGTGCCCCTTCCCTCCCCGCCCCGCAGGCGGGCCGCCACGCCCGGACGGCAACGCTCCGCCCCACGACGACGGACCGCCCCGGTGGAACCAGCCGCCCGTGGGAACGCGACCCGTGGGAACGCGGCCCGGTGGAACCGACCCGTGGAAACGTGGCCCGGCGGACCGGCCCGTGGGAACGCGGTCCGGAAGCGGCGGCCGGTGCCGACAGCCGAACGACAGCTGTGGCTTACGTCCCCCCGACCCCCGGGCGGCCAAGCTGGGACCGCTGAACGGCGTGGGCCCGCCGGCCGTACCTGTCCACGGATCAACCTCCCCGGAAGGGACGCACCGCATGACCAGGGCATCGCTCGAACCCACCCCCGAGATCCCGGCCGCATCCGAGCAGGACGACGCCGCCCCCGGACCCGGGCGCCGGGCCGTGATGGCGACGGTCACCGCCGCGGGTCTCGCCGTGGCGCTGACCGCGTGCGGAGGTTCCGACGACTCGCCGTCCGCCGGCGCTTCCGGCGACTCCTCGTCCGCCGCCGGCTCGGACGACTCCGCCGGCGGCTCGGCGGACGACGACGGCGGCGGGAGTGAGGGCGGCGAGGCCGGTGCCGCGCTCGCGACCACCGCCGAGATCCCCGAGGGCGGCGGCAAGGTCTTCGCCGACCAGAAGGTCGTGGTCACCCAGCCGTCCGCCGGGGAGTTCAAGGCCTTCTCGGCGAACTGCACCCACCGGGGCTGCGCGGTGCAGAGCGTCGCCGACGGAGTGATCAACTGCCCCTGCCACAACAGCAACTTATCCATCACCGACGGCAGCGTGCGGGGCGGACCCGCGCCGAAGCCGCTGCCGTCCGTGCCCATCACCGTCGACGGGGACTCGATCTCGCTGGCCTGAACCGCCGGGACCGGACCGCACGACCCCCTCCGCCCGGCGGATGCCGACGCCGCCTCCTCCGGGCGCCGGGGCGGTGAGCCGCCGGCACCCGCCGGGCCACCGTCCCCTCCACCGGGACGGCGGCTCGGGCGCCCGCTACCGCACAGGTGGCAGGACCACCGATGCGGTCGCGGGCCGCCGGCGCGCCGAGTCCGCCGGCTCGGTCGGCGCACGGAATCCGACCGGCGGGCGGGGGCGGACCCCGGCGGGTCGGCGCACGACGGTGCCGGACGCACCGGGCAGGCGACCGTGCGGCGTGCGACCGTGCTCTCGCGCACGGTCCTCCCCGGTCACCGCCGACCGGGTGGTGAGTCGGCGTACATTGCGCGGAGCGGGAGAACGACCCATCCTTTTCTGACGTGATGTCAGAGGATCTCCTCTGGCACGACGTGAGAGAAAGAGAGGCCGTATGAGCGCCACGCAACGCCGGGGCCGGAAGATCATGATGACGCCCGGCGAGCTGGACGATTTCCTCACCGCCCAGCGCACCTGCCGGGTGGCCACGGTGTCGGCCGACGGCGCACCGCACGTGAGCGCGCTCTGGTTCGCCTGGGACGGCGTCTCGCTCTGGCTGTACTCGGTGGTGCGCAGCAAGCGCTGGACGCAGCTGCGCCGTGACCCGCGGATCGCGATCGTGGTGGACACCGGCGAGGAGTACGACCAGCTGCGCGGGGCGGAACTGTCGGGCCGGGCCGAGTTCGTGGGCGAGGTCCCCCGCGTCGGGGACCTGCACGCCGAACTGGACGTCCCGGAGACACTGTTCGCCCGGAAGTACTTCGGCCTGGAGGAACTGCCGCACGACGGCCGGCACGCCTGGGTACGACTGACCCCGGAGAAGGTCGTGTCCTGGGACTTCAGGAAGCTGGGGGCCGCCGGTTAGGCCCTGCCAGGACGCCCCCGAGCGGTACGGTCCCGGCCACGCCGCTCCCCTCCCGCCGACGGTCCGAACACGGCACCGTCGAGCGGGAGCCCCCAGGGTCACCGGGACACGGGCGCCCAGCCGGCGCCCCCGGGACATCGAGCGGCTGGCGCCGGCCGACTCCCCATGCGCTCGGGCCCGCCAACACGCGGCCGGGACACACGGGGCATGCCTCGCGTTCCGGGTCCGCCCCTGTCCCCGGGAACCGTCCGGGCACCCGCCCGACGCGCACCGCAGGCCGCGTCCGAGGCGCGGCGTCGCAGGCCGCGTCCGAGGCGCGGCGTCCTTTCGGCGCGGGGCGGCGGCCGGTCAGCCGACGCGCTCCCCCGCCGCCCGTAGTTCCCGTACCGCCGCGCGGATGGACGGGCGGCGGTCGGCGTCCGCGCGCCAGACGACGTACACGTGGCGGCGGACCCGCTGCCGGAGGGGGATGGTGACCACGCCGGCGGGCAGCGGGTCGCGGCCCAGCAGCGGGACGACGCACACGCCGAGGCCCGCCGCGACGAGGCCGAGCTGGGTGTGGCTCTCGGCGGCGCGGTGGCCGATGATCGGCTCCACACCCCGCGAGCGCAGCGTGAACATCAGCCACTCGTGGCAGAACTCGCCCTCGCCCCAGGTGATCCATTCGTCGTCGGCGAGTTCGGCGAGGTCCACCTCCTCCCGGCCGGCGAGCCGGTGTCCGGCGGGCACCGCCACGTCGGCCGGGTCGTCCAGGAGGGGCGCCTTCACCAGGCCGTCCGGCAGCGGCATCGGCTTGTTGTACCAGTCGAGCACCACCGCCAGGTCGAGGTCGCCGCGCACCACCCCGGCGATGCCCCGCTCGGGCTCCAGCTCGCGGGAGCGCACGCGCAGGGCGGGGTGCTGCTCGCGCAGGGCCGCCAGGGCGAGGGGGAACAGGCCCCGCGCGGCGGTGGGGAACGCCGACACCCGCAGCTCGCCGACGACCTGCCCGCGCTGCGCCTCCAGGTCGGCCTGGGCCAGCTCGACCTGGGACAGGATGCGGCCGGCGTGTTCGGCGAGCAGCCGGCCCGCGTCGGTGAGCCGTACGCCGCGGCCGTTCTTCGCCAGCAGGCGCTGCCCGACCTCACGCTCCAGCTTGGCCATCTGCTGCGACACGGCGGAGGTGGTGATGTGCAGTCCCGCGGCGGCGCCGCTGACCGAGCCGTGCCGGGCGAGGGCGTCGAGGGTCCGTAGGCGCTCCAGGTTCAACATGTAAGCGATGCTACGAGATATCGGGTGCGAATTCTCGATTGTGCTACGAGATGACGGTCCTTCATCGTGGCATCCATGAGCAGCACGACCACCACCACGACCACCCCCCAGGGTCCCGCCCGTCGGACACCCGGCCGCACCCGCCGCCGGCCGGACTGGCGGCTCCGCTTCGGCGCGCTGTCCCTGATCTGGGGGTTCAGTTTCCTCCTGATCAAGGTCGGCACCGAGGGATACGCCCCCTTCCAGGTCACGCTCGGCCGGCTGGCCTTCGGGACGGCCGTGCTGGCCACGGCGATGGCCGTGCGCCGTGAGCGGCTGCCGCGCGGACTGCGCACCTGGGGACACCTCGCGGTGGCCGGGTTCCTGCTCAACGCCCTGCCGTTCTCGCTGTTCGCGTTCGCGGAGCTGACCATCCCGTCCACCCTGGCGGGCATCTGCAACGCCACCTCACCGCTGTGGGGCATGGCCCTGTCGCTGGTGGCCCTGTCCGAGGACCGGCCGACCCGGGTGCGGCTGGCGGGTCTCGGCGTGGGATTCGTGGGGGTGCTGACCGTGCTGGGGGCCTGGCAGGGCTTCGAGGGCCTGGACGCGAGGGGCACGGCCCTGGCGCTGCTGGCGTCGCTGAGTTACCCGGTCGGCTGGATCTACGTCCGCCGCACCCTCGCCGGCAGCCCCCATTCCCACCTGTCCCTGACGGGCGGGCAACTGCTCCTGGCGACCCTGCAACTCGCCGTCGTCACCGTGCTGTTCACGTCCGCGCCGACCGGGCTCGCGGTCGTCCCGCTGCTGGCGATCGCCGCGCTGGGCACGCTCGGCACGGGCCTGGCGATGCTCCTCCAGTACGGCCTGGTCGCCGAGGTCGGCCCGACGACCGGCCAGATGGTGACGTACTTCGTCCCGGTGATCGCGGCGGCGGCCGGCGTCACGATCCTGGGCGAGCGGCTGACCTGGTCGATCCCGGTCGGCGCGGTGATCGTGCTGGCGGGCGCCGCGCTCACCCAGGTCAAGCCGCGCTCCTCCGGGTGAGGCGCCGGGGCGCGGGTCCCGCCGGCCTCGGGCCGACGGGGCGTCAGACGTACGTCCTGACGGCTCCGCCCGGGGCTTCGAGCGCCGACGCGATCGCCGCCGCGAGCGGTTCGGTCTCGTCGACGGTGAGGGTGGAGACGGTGACGCGGATGCCCTGCGGTGCGTGGGAGCGGAAGCGGGCTCCGGGGGCGACGGCCCAGCCCGCGTGCAGCAGCCGGGCGACGGCGCCGGTCTCGTCCGGCACCGGCACCCACACGTTCGGACCGCTGCGCCCGTGGGCGGCGATCCCGCGCCGGGCCAGGGCCCCGATCAGCGCCTCACGGCGCCGTCCGTAGGCCGCGGCGACCGCGTCCGGGTCCACCACGCCGCCGGCCCACAGCCGGCCGACCGCGCGCTGGAGCAGCAGGGGCACCCAGCCGGGGCCGAGTCGCTGCCGGCCCCGGACCCGGTCGAGGGTGACGGGGTCTCCGGTGAGCACGGCGAGCCGCAGGTCGGGGCCGTAGGCCTTGGCCGCCGACCGGACGAACGCCCAGGCGGGGGTGGTCCCGGCGAGGGGGTGCGGCGGGAGGTCGACGATGTGGTGACCGTGGTCGTCCTCGATGAGCAGGGTGCCCGGATGACCGGCGAGCACCGAGCGCAGGGCCCGCGCGCGGCCGGCGCTCACCGCGGCGCCGGTGGGGTTCTGCGCGCGGGCCGTGACCACGAGGGCCCGCGCGCCGCCCGCGAGGGCGCGCCGCACATCGTCCGGGAGCGGACCCTCGTCGTCCACACCGACCGGCACCGTGCGCAGCCCGAGTGCCGGGACCAGGTCCAGGAGGCTGCCCCAGCCGGGGTCCTCCACGGCGACCGCGTCCCCGGGCCTGAGGTGGGCCGCGAGCACCCGTTCGATGGCGTCCAGCGCGCCGGAGGTGACGGCGAGGGGTCCGTCCGGGACGCCGTCGGCGTGCAGCCCGGCCCGGGCGGGCCCGGCCAGCTCGGCGGCGACCGGGTCACTGCCGTAGAGCACCGGGTCCCGGTCGCCCTGCGCCGCGGCGGCCGCGATCACGTCGGCGAGCGGCGGAAGGAGGGCGGGGTCGGGGTTGCCGTCGGACAGGTTCCGCACGCCGTCCGGCACCTCGACGCGGATCAGGTCGCGCGCGGTGGTGGCCGGTTTGGCCCGCACCCGGCTCCCGCGCCGGCCCGCGGTCTCGATGACCCCGCGCTCGCGCAGGGTCCGGTAGGCCGCCGCGACCGTGTTGGGGTTCACGCCGAGCTGCTCCGCCAGGGCGCGCAGCGGAGGCAGCGCCCGGCCGGGGGGCAGGGCACCCTCCCCGACTCCGCGCTCGATGCTCGCGGCGATCTCGGCGGCGCCGCTTCCAGTGATCCGATATTCTCCTAGCACAAACCCAAGTATGCACTAGTGCAAAAGAGGACGCCAGTGAACGCCATGCCGGGAACCCCTCCGCACCAGCCGCCGCCGTCGTCGTACGCGCGCACCGGGCGTACCGTCCCCACCCGTTCCGCCCACCGCGCGGCGTACGACAGGGAGTCGGTGCACGCGATACTCGACGCGGGCTGCGTCTGCCACCTCGGTTTCGTCCGCGACGGCGCACCGGTGGTGCTGCCCACCCTCTACAGCCGCGTCGGGGAACGCCTCTACGTGCACGGCTCGACCGGCTCCCGGCCGCTGCGCGCCGCACGCGACGACGACGCCGGGCTGCCCGTGTGTCTGACGGTCACCCACGTCGACGGCCTGGTGCTGGCCCGCTCGGCCTTCCACCACTCGGTCAACTACCGCTCCGTCGTGGTGCACGGACGCGCCCACGACGTGACCGACCCGGAGGAGAAGCGCCGGGCACTGGACTCCCTCGTCGAGCAGGCCGTACCCGGGCGGGCCGCCGACTGCCGCCCCGCCGACAAGAAGGAACTCGCCGCCACCGCCGTGCTCCGGCTCGACCTGCGCGAGGTCTCCGCCAAGGTCCGCACCGGCGGCGCCAACGACGAGCCCGAGGACCTCGCCCTCCCCCACTGGGCCGGTGTCCTCCCGCTGCGCACGGGGTACGACACCCCCGTCCCGGACCCCGGCCTGGCCCCGGGGACCGTGCTGCCCGGTTACCTGGCGGCTCTGGGGTGCTGATCCACCCCGGGGCCACACCCCGCGAGGGCGCCTGGCAGCAGCGGATCGGCCGTGCGCGACGTCGGCCGGCTCGCGCGCAACGGCCCGCCCGGTGAACCGCCGTGGGTCCTCCAACCCGGGTACTTCTCCGACGACGCCGGGCGCGGCGAGGCGGTCACCCACCCCGGCCCGGCCCACCGCGCTCCGGACAGGCTAGGGAGGCGAATTCCGAGTTCGCGTGAGCGTGATCGACGACCATGTCCGGGTCCCCCGCTCCTGGCAGACGAGCCGGCACCCTGCCCGGCCCGGCGCGCCGACGAGCGTGTACGTGACCGTCCCACAGCGGTGCCGGGCCGGCGGCTCCGCCTTCTGCACCGGATCGCCACCATGGGCCGCGCCCGTCGTGGCGGCGGGCGCGAGGCCCCGTCCGGCAGGCCGCTGCCGGGGGTCCGCGGGCTCCGGCTGGAGGTGACCGGGGTCGGGCGAAGCCCACGTACGCAGGCAGGCGGTCGGCAGCCGTCCGCGAGCGGATCGCGGGCGGATCGCGGACGGATCGCGGACGGATCGTGGGCGGATCGCGGGTGGCCCTGCCGGCCGGGACGGCCCGAGGAACGCGCGGGTCCGCGTGCACATGGCACGGCCGTAGCATCGGGGACCGGGGACGGGAGGCGACGGGGCCAGGACGGCAGGGCCCAGGGCCCGCCCCACGCCCGTCCGGCCTCTCGGCCCTACGCGTCCGCCCCGATCACTCCGCCCCGCCGGACCGCCCCGCCGGACCGCCCCGCCGGACCGCCGCCCCGTCAGACCGGTACGGCCTCCGGCTCCGCCCGGCGGGCCCGGGCGCCGCGGGCCTCGCTCGCGGCGAGCCCGGCGACCGAGCCGAGCATCAGCAGGGTGCCGACCAGGGTGGCCGCGGTCAGTCGTTCGCCGAGCACGGCGACGGCCAGCACCGCGGCGCTCACCGGCTCCAGCAGCATGATCACGGACACGGTGGCCGAGCGGACGACGGCGGCACCGGCGAAGTAGAGGCCGTAGGCGAGCGCCGTCGGCACCGTCGCCACGTACACGACCAGGAGCAGCAGCGTGCCGGGCCGGTCGGTGTGCGGCACCAGGCCCTCGATCGCGGCGAGGGGCAGCAGCACCAGGCTGGTGACGGCGAAGGCGCCCATGGTCGTGCCGGTGGCGTCCGTGGCTCCGTCGCGGCCCCACCAGCGGGTGAGCAGGGTCATCGTCGAGTACCCGGCCGCGGAGAGCAGGGCGAGCAGGACACCCCACGCGTCCACGGTCGTCTCCCCGCCGCCGAGGACGAGCACCACCAGACCGGCGAGCGCGCCCGCGACGGCGGCCAGACCGCCGCGCCCGAGCCGCTCGCCCAGGGTCAGCCGGGCGCCGAGGGCGATGAGCACGGGCCCGGCGCCGAGGGTGACGACGGTGGCCACGGCCAGGCCGGTGGCGGAGACAGCCGCGAAGTAGGCGGTCTGGAAGACCGCGAGGCCGATGCCGGTGGCCCCGGCCCGCAGCACCCGGCGGCGCAGCGGCTCGGTGACGGCGGCGCGGGGGCGCCGGGCGAGCCGCTGCGCCACGAACAGCAGCACCAGCCCGAGCGCACAGCGCCAGAAGGACAGGGCGACGGGCCCCATGTCACCGGTCCGGTAGACCAGTGACGCGGCGGCGCCCGCGGTGCCCCAGGCGGCACCGGCGACGACGAGATAGAGCAGGCCCCGCCCGACGGGCAGACCGGAGACGGTGTTCGACACGTGTTCTCTCCGCAGATGTGCGCACCCCGCCCGACGGCGCGGGTGCGGAAGTTCGGGAAGGGATCCGGCGGTCCCGGCCGGGGCCGGGGCGGCGGGATCCACGGACTTCATCTGCGGGCAGCCCCGTTGCGCCCGGCAACCAGCCGGGCGGGGTGACGGAGGCCCGCCTCAGACGGCCGGAGGCGGAAGAACGAGGGCGCGCGCATGCATGATCGGCACCCTAAGCCGCCTTCCCCGGCGAGGACAACTCCCGGTCCGGGCCGCCCCGGGCCACCGGCCCGTCGGAGGCCCTGGCCGGTGCCGAGGACTGCGCGATGAACGCGCCGGCCAGCACCACCGCGCCGCCCACGAGTTGTGGCGCCGAGAGGTGCTCGCCGAGGAGGAACCAGGCCAGGACGGTGGCGATGACCGCCTCCAGGCAGGCGACCACCCCCGCCACCTGGGGCGACAGCCGGCGCACGGCCAGCACGCCGGTGCCGTAGGCGAGCACCGTCGCGAGCAGCACGACCCAGGCCACCAGGAGGCCGGCGGCGACCGGCGTGCCGTCCATCTCCGCGGTGCCGGCGAGCACGGACCAGTCCATGGACCAGGGCCGGGCGACCACGGTCAGGACGGCGGCGCCGATGAGCAGGCCGAAGGCGATCACGCCGAGCGGGTCGGGTGCCCGGTCGCCGGCGTCACTGCCCTGGTCGGACAGGACGAAGTAGCCGACCTGGCAGCAGGCGGCACCGAGGGCGAGCAGCAGGCCCAGGGCGTCGAAACGGAGACCGGCCCACACCTCGACGACGCAGGCCAGGCCGCCCACGGCGAGGACCACCCCGACCGCCGCGGCCCGGGTGACCGGCCGCCGCTGCACGAACCGGACCCAGCCGAGGACCAGCGCGGGCGCCAGGTACTCCACCAGCAGGGCGACCCCGACCGGGATGCGGGAGATGGCGGCGAAGTAGAAGGCCTGGACACCGGCGACGGCGAGCAGGCCGAACCCCGCGAGCAGGGCCGGGTGGCGGCGCAGCAGGTCCCGGTGGCGGACGGCCAGCGGGGCCATGACGAGGGCGGCTCCGGCCACCCGGAGCCACACCACGTGGAGCGGATCGAGGCCCGCCTCGATCAACGGCTTGGCCGCGACACCGGATCCGCCGAAGGCCACCGCGGACAGCAGCGCCAGACCCAGTCCGACACCCCTGCCGCGACCGCCCGGCGCGCTGACAGTCGTATGCACCGACTCATGATGGCAGGCGTCGACAGGAGCGTCACCCCCGATGGCACCTGTCTCACCGAGTGGACGGCCCGGTTGGGCCCCCGGGTGGGCGGCCGGGCGCATCGGGCGGACGGGATCGGACGGACGGCCGGACCGGTCAAGCCGGTCAGGCCCGTCAGGCCCGTCAGGCCGGTCAGGCCGGTCAGGCCGGTCGGGAGAGCCACATCGCGCGGACGGAGGGACGGGCGGGCGGGGCCGGGAGCGGGGGGCAGGGGGCGGTCGGAGCCCCGCTTCAGCGCGGGCCCTCCCCGAACGTGCGGTCGGCGCGGACCGCCGGACACTCCCGGGGCCGCCCGGGCCCTGCCGCCCGCGCCTCGGTCCGGACGGTCAGCGCGGGCACGTCGATGCCCGCCCGTTCGAGCACCTCGACGGCGCGTGCCCCCGGTGCGGCGACGATCGCCGCGAGGAGGTCCACTCCTCGGGCGGGCCCGCCGCGCCGTGCGGCATGCGCGCGGGCGCTGTCCATGCAGGCGGCGGCCACCGGTGACAGGCCCGCGGCGGTGCCGCTCACCACCGGGACGGTGCCGGAGTCCTCCACGGCGCTCTGCCAGCGCAGGCCGTAGCCGATGCTGCGCTGCACCAGGTAACCGAGCAGCCGGGCGCTGCCGGGCCCCTCACCGAACACCTCGCCCACCTCCGCGTCGGACTCCAGGAGGGAGTGCAGCAGGTGGGCCGTGTCGATCTGCCGGTCCCCGTCCCTGAGGGCGCGGCGGCGGGCACCGGCGACCACGGCCGCGAGGTCTTCGCTCAGCCCGGCAGCGCGGTCCGCGGGGCGCCTGCCCGGCTCCGCGGGCTCGGGGGCCGTCGGCCGTGATGTACGGGGGTGCACGTCCCCACCCCATCAGCCGGGCCCGGCCCCGGACATCCGCGCCGGGAAGCATCTTCGCGTCCCACGGGAAGCTGACGGCGGCGGCCGGCCCTCCTCCTTGCGAAGGAGATTCGCCGTCCCGGCCCGTGGGGGCGCGCGCCGCCTTGACCCGCGCCCGCACGGCAACCGGAGGGGCCCCGCCGCTCGTCCCACAGGGGCATGGAGAGCAGGTGCTGGCTGGTCGCCCTGCCGGCCGTGGACGGCAGGCAGTACGTCTACCGGGTCTACGCCCCGGACGACGCCCTGCCCGCCGACCTGTTCTGGGAGGCATGGCACCACCACGACGAGGGGCCCTTCCCCCGGGCCTGCGACCTGTTCGACGCGGCGGTCATACGCAGGGTCGGCACCCCCGGCGGCCCGGCCCGCCCCTGACACCTCGCCGTACCGCGCCGCCCCTCACCGCGCTTCGCCTCCCGCCCTGGCGCCACCCGCCCCGGCCTTCCCGGCCCGGCACACGGGGCGGCGCCCCACGTGCCCGACGTGGGGCGCCGCCGACTCCGGCGGGGTCCGATACCAGGGCCCTGGGGCCGGACAGGTCCGGCCCCAGGCCGGGGGAGGCTCAGTCCTCGCCGGCCAGGATCAGGTACAGCTTCTTGCGGGCCTCGTTGATGACGGCCAGCGCCTTCTCCCGCTGCTCCTCGCTCCCGGTCTTCCACACCTGCCCGAACGCTTCCATCAGCCCGAAGCCGGCCTGCCGGATCTCGTTCAGGGCCTCCCAGTCCACTCCGCGCGAGACGTCCTCCCACGGCGCCTCGGGCCCGTCGTCGGCGGCCGCGCGGCCGTCGTCGGTGAGCGCGAACAGCTTCTTGCCGCCGTCCGCCTCGCTGGCGATCAGCCCCTCGTCCTCCAGCAACTGGAGGGTGGGGTACACGGAGCCGGGGCTGGGCTTCCACGCCCCGCCGCTGCGTTCGGCGATCTCCCGGATCATCTCGTAGCCGTGCATCGGCCGCTCCCGCAGCAGGGCGAGGATCGAGGCGCGCACGTCACCGCGTCGCGCCCTCCCTCCCCTCGGCCCTCCGCGCCCCCGTCCGCCCCAGGGGCCGCCGTGACCGAAGCCGAAGCCGGGTCCGCCGCCTCCCGGGCCACCGGGACCGAAGGGGCCGAATGCGGCGCGCAGCCGCTGGAAGTCACCCCGCCCCTCGTGAGGGCCGCCGTGACGGCGTCCGCAGTCGTGTTCGTGTCCGTGAGTACGCATGGCCACCACTCTCCTCGTCGTTGAGCTGTCGCGATAACTCAACGATATATCGGTGACGCATCGCCTGACAACCCCGTCGCGCCCCCGTGGCGCGCTTCGGATCGCGCCCGCCCTCCACGCCCGGGCGGGCCCACTCCTCCGGTCGCAGAGGACGGCGGGCGCCTCCAACCGGCACGGCCCGCCCTCTCCCGCGCACCGGGCCGGCACTCGCCGACCGGCCTTGGCACGGACGTTCCCGCAGGCCGTACGGTCACGCCATGCGGATTCACATCGTCGACGCCTTCACCGACCGCCCCTTCGCCGGCAACCCCGCCGGGGTGCTGCTCCTGGACGGCGGCTTCCCCGACGACGCCTGGATGCAGGACGTCGCACGCGAGGTCAACCACGCCGAGACCGCCTTCGCGCACCCCATGAGCCGGGGCGGGGAGGCCGACTGGGCGCTGCGCTGGTTCACCCCGGTCACCGAGGTGGCGATGTGCGGGCACGCCACCCTGGCCACCGCGCACGTGCTGAACACCACCGGGGCGCACCGGGGCCCCGTGCGGTTCGCCACCCGCAGCGGGGTGCTGCGCGCGGACAGCGCGGAGGACGGCAGCCTGACCCTCGACTTCCCCACGGCTCCGCTCACCCCCGCGGCCGTCCCACCGGGACTCGGCGACGCGCTGGGCACCGCCGTGCTGTCGGCCTTCGACACCGGCCCCGACGTCGGGGACCTCCTCGTCGAGGTCAACGACGAGGAGACGGTGCACGCGCTGCGCCCGGATCTGCCGTCCCTGGCCGCCCACTCCACGCGCGGCATCATCGCCACCGCCCGCGCGGCGGACCCGGCGCGGGGGTACGACTTCGTCTCGCGCTGCTTCTTCCCGAACGTGGGCATCGACGAGGACCCCGTGACCGGCAGCGCCCACACCGCGCTCGCGCCCTACTGGTCCGAGCGCCTCGGCAGGACGGTCCTCACCGGGCTCCAGGCCTCGTCCCGTTCCGGCAGGATCCGCACGGAGGTGCGGGGCGCGCGCACCCTGCTGCACGGGCACGCCGTCACGGTGATCGCCGGCGATCTGGTGGCGGAGCCGGGCGCCTGACGGAGCGGGCCGGGGGCGCGGCGCGCCCGCCCGCTCAGGCCGTCGGCAGCCAGTCCACCTTGCCGGCCAGCAGGGCGTACCCGACGAACGCCCCGATGTCGAGCAGTGTGTGGGCGACGACCAGCGGCCCCACCCGGCCCCACCGTCGGTACAGCAGGACGAACACCACGCCCATCACCATGTTGCCGATGAAGCCGCCGATGCCCTGGTAGAGGTGGTACGAGCCGCGCAGCACCGCGCTGGCCGCCAGCACGGCCCCGGGTCCCCAGCCCAACTGGTCGAGTCTGCGCACCAGATAGGCGAGGACGATGACCTCCTCGACGACGGAGTTCTCCATCGCCGCGAGGATGAGCACCGGGAACTTCCACCACACCTCGGGCAGCGCCTCGGGCACCACGGTGAGGTTGAAGCCGAGGCCGCGCGCGGCCAGGTAGAAGGCGATGCCGCTGCTGCCGATGACCGCGGCGACGGCGGCCCCGCGGCCCAGGTCGGACCAGGGCCGGGTGCGGTCGAAGCCGAGGGTGCGCAGACCGGCGCCCTCCCGCAGCAGGAAGTGCGCGACGAGGGCCACCGGCACGAGCGCCGTGCTGATCCCGAACAGCTGCCAGGCCAGGTCCAGCCACGGACGGCCGGGCGCGGCCGAGGCGTTGAGCGTGGCGGCCTGGTCCTTGAGGCCCCCGGGCCGGGTGACCGAGCCGATGAAACTGATCAGCGCGGAGACCGCGCTCGCGCCGAGGGAGAGCGCCAGGACCAGCAGCGTCTCGTCCCGCAGGGTCCTGCGGGACAGCTCCCGCCGAGGAGGGGACACGTCCCCCGGGCCCGCCTCCGCCTGCACGCCTGCCTCCCCATCACCGACCGGTCCGGATCAGTATGCAGGTCAGTATGCGGGGCGACGGCCCGGAGGCCCCCGGCGGCCCCGCCGCACGACGGGCCCGGGGCGCCCCTCCCGGGCCGGTCGGCCGTCCCGGGCGGTGACGCGCGGATACCGTCCGGGGGGCGGTCAGGTCGCCGGGACCGGTTCGGGCAGTCCGACGGGCCAGCTGTGCACCGGATCGCCCTGCACCATCAGCTCGCGGTAGCGGCGGGTGGTGGCGGCCAGGGCGGCCTGCCGGTCCAGACCGGCGTCCAGCGCCCGGTGGAAGGTCGCGGCCTGCCAGCTCGCGCCGTTCGTGCGGCGGCGGCAGCGCTCCTCGATCACCCCGAGGTACAGGTCGCGGTCGGCCGGTTCGATGCCCCACGCGTCCAGCCCCGCCTCGGCCAGCGGCAGCAGTTCGTCGCGCACCAGGGCGACCGCGTCGACCTCGGTCGTCCCGCCGTAGCGGCCGCGCCGGGGCCAGGTCAGGCGTGCGTCGATCCCGTACCGGCACGCGGCGTCGAAGTTGGCGGCGGCGGCCTCGAAGGGCAGCCGGGTCCACACCGGGCGGCTCTCCTCGGCGAGGGCGCGCACGACGCCGTAGTAGAAGGCGGCGTTGGCCACCACGTCGACGACGGTGGGGCCGGCCGGCAGCACCCGGTTCTCCACGCGCAGGTGGGGGACGCCGTCGGCGATGCCGTAGACCGGACGGTTCCACCGGTAGACCGTGCCGTTGTGCAGGACGAGTTCGGCCAGCGACGGCACTCCGCCCTTGTCGAGCACCTCCAGCGGGTCCTCGTCGTCGCAGATCGGCAGCAGGGCCGGGTAGTACCGCAGGTTCTCCTCGAACAGGTCGTACGCCGAGGTCACCCAGCGCTCGCCGAACCAGGTGCGCGGGCGCACGCCCTGGGCCTGCAGCTCGGGCGGCCGGGTGTCGGTGGACTGCTGGAACAGCGGGGGCCGCGACTCCCGCCACAGCTCCCGGCCGAACAGGAACGGCGAGTTGGCCCCCAGCGCGATCTGCGCGGCGGCCACGGCCTGGGCCGCGTTCCACACGTCGGCGAAGCGGGCCGGGGTGACCTGGAGGTGGAGCTGCACGGAGGTGCAGGCGGCCTCGGGGGCGATGGACTTCGAGGTGCAGGTGAGGTGTTCGACCCCTTCGATGTCGAGGGTGAAGTCCTCGCCGCGCGCGGCCACGATCTGGTCGTTGAGGAGGGTGTAGCGGTCGACGGCGGACAGGTTCGAGGACACCAGGTCGTCCCGGTCCAGCGTCGGCAGAATGCCGATCATCACAATGCCGGCGTCCACCTCCGCGGCTTTTCGGTCCGCGTACGCGAGTGAGGTGCGCAGTTCCTCCGCGAGCCGGTCGAAAACCCGGCCGTCCACCCGGTGGGGGGCGATGTTGACTTCCAGATTGAACATGGCGAGTTCGGTCTGGAAGTCACGGCTCGCGATGCGTTCGAGGACTTGCGCGTTGAGCATTCTCGGCATGCCGTCGGCGCCCGCGAGGTTCAATTCGATCTCGACCCCCATGAGGTTCTTGGGGCGGTCGAACCGCTTCTCCGCCAGCAGTCGCTCCAAGCCGGTCAGACACCTGCGCAGCTTGTCGCGGTAGAGCTGGCGATCGGACAGGTCGAACTGACCCGCCACGACCTTTTCCCCCATCGAAGTCCCTCCTCGGATGGGCGGGCCGAAGACCGGCCGCCGGGGTCCTGGTGCACAGAGGAGGATGCCCAGCCGATGCGATCGATAACGTCCCCGACCGGCCCGGCACCCGCTACCCTGTGGGTTGTGACCAGTGGCACATTCACGGGGCATGAAGCGCAACAGACGTCACGCACCCATTGAGGAATCGTGAAAAACGCCGATCGAAATGGGCCGACCGCGCTTCACGCATTTCTCCAGGTCACCGCCTCGCAGCCACCGCGGAACCGGGATGGTTCACGCATTTCATCGACCGGAAGTACCCTTGTTTTCCCTGCTCGAAACGGCTAGCCGAAACATAGCCCTAACACGTTTCGTATAAACTCCGTGAACAAGGCAGAGAGCTGGCGCCGCGGTCGAGCGATCCAGCCGACGAGGTGACGTCCGGCAGTCCTCACCCCCACCTCTCGGGCTCCGGCCCGGCCCCCGCCTCTCTGACTTCCGCGAGCAGACAGCGCCGTCCGCCACGCCACGCCACCCCCCGCCCTCGTGCCACCGTGCCTTCGAATGAGAGGCGACCCACCATGCCCCTGCATGTCCCTCCGGCTCCCGCGCCCGCCCTGCGGTCCGTCCTGACCGCGCTCTCCTCCCCCACCGCGGTCCGCGACGCCCGCACGCCCTCGCTCCTGGACGCCCCACGCCCCCTCACGCCCGAGCTGCCGCTGCCCGTGCACGTCCTGGACGGGATCACCACCGGCGGCTCGGCGACGCGGCTGGCCGGCTGGCGGTTCCTGGTCCGCTCCGGCGAACACGCGGTGGCCGCGGCGGACACCGTGCTCACGGCCGACGGCTGGACGTTCTCCCGCTTCTTCGAGGGGCCCTACGTCACCTCCACCGAACTGGCGCTGCGCCAGGCCGAGGCGATGACGGAGGCGTACCAGCCCCGGCTGCTGTCGGTGCCGGAGCTGTACATGCTGACGCTCTGGCTGCACGGCGACCGCACCGCGGACGGCGCCGCGGGCCGTCCGGCCGCCACCGACCTGCTCGTCCCGCTGGCCCCGGCCCCGCCCGGGATCGCGGCGCACCGTCCGCACCGGGTGGCCGACCTGCTCCCGGTGCTGACCCACCGGGTGACCCGGCCCCGGCTGCTCGGCTCCCCGGCGTGACCCACGACCGGCGCCCTCCGCGCCGCCGCCCGTGACGCACCGCGCCCTCGGCACGACGCACGACGTACAGCACGTCCCGCACCCCGCCGCCCCGGACGTTCCGGGCGCGGCGGGGTGCGCGCCGTGAGGCGGGCCGGCGCCCGTGACCCGTGCCGCGGCAGACAGCGTCCGCCCGCCGAGGAGCCGCGGCAGGCAGCGTTCGCCCGCCGGGGAGCACGCGTCCGGTGGGTGCTCTCGGCGTGCCGGGCGCCGCGACGGGGCGGACGTTGCCCGCCGGGGGACTAGCCCGATCCGGCCCCCTCGAACCACCCGAAGTGACAGTGCAGTTGGGATGAACCGTCCGCGTGGGTGACGCGTCCTCCCGGCAGGAGGGGCGGTACCGCGAAATCCCTGCGGATCGACGCCCTTGCGGCAACACTGTTCCCGACCGACTTGTCACCACGGGGGGCGGCCATGAACGACGCTTCGAGCCGCGCGACTGCACGATCCGCCATGCCACAGGACACCACAGAGCGAGAGAACCCACCCATGTGCCAGCACCAGCCACCGTGCCCCTCAGCCGACTCCGCCGACCGGGAGTCCGCCCGCCTGGCGGCCCACCACCCGGAACAGGGCTGGAGCCTGCTGTGCAACGGTGTCGTGCTCTTCGAGGACCTCGGTGAGCTGCTGCCCGACGGCAGCGTCATCGCGCCGCAGCGCCCCCGGGACACCGATCCGGTCATGACCACGGCCTGACCGCCACCCCGACCGGCGGCGCCGCACCCGCTCGCGGCCGGTGCCGGACGCACGCGCCCGCGGCCGGTGAAGACACGAAGGGCCGGGCGACGGGCCGCCCCCGCCGCCCGGTTCTGCCGCACGTCCCGCCCGGCCCGCCGATTCCTCGTGTCCCGCACGTCCGACGCATCGGTCCCGACTCGCGTACCGACCCGTCGGCGCAGCGGCGCAGCGGCGCAGCGGCGGCACGGTACCCGGCACCCGGCCATAGGGTGACCGGCATGCAGTCCTACACCATCGGCCAGGCAGCACGACTGCTCGGCGTGAGCCCCGACACCGCCCGCCGCTGGGCCGACGCCGGGCGGATCACCACCCACCGCGACCGGGGCGGACGCCGCCTCGTCGACGGCCGGGACCTGGCCGTCTTCTCCGTCGAGCTCGCCAAGGCGGCCACGGACGAGGAGGACGCCCCCTACACCTCGGCCCGCAACGCCTTCCCCGGCATCGTCACCGCGATCAAGCTGGGAGACGTCGCCGCGCAGGTCGAGATCCAGGCCGGGCCGCACCGCCTCGTCTCGCTGCTCACCCGGGAGGCTGTCGAGGACCTGGGGCTGGAGGTCGGCATGGAGGCCACCGCCCGCGTGAAGTCGACAAACGTCCACATCGACCGGGTCTGACGCCGGTCCCCTGTCACGCGGGCCGGCTCGGCCGACGGCCGGGCAGGGGTCCAGACGGCATCCCCCTCCCTCCCGTCGCCTCCGTCCCCTGGTGCCTCGTCCTCGACACGCCGGACACCCGCTCGTCGGACGAACGCACACACCCACCTGATCGCCCGTCCACCTCGCTTGTGCGATGCCATGGATGACTTCGGCCTTGCATCTGCGCCATGATGGTCGGACCCGTGGAAGGCAGCGCAGCACGGCGCCTTCCCCCGTCTCGCACCCGAGGGAGCGGCCGAGAGATGCCCCGTCGTCGTACCGCGCGCCCGCCGCGGCGGCTCTCCACTGCCGTCGGGACGCGTCCGGGCCGGACCGTGGCCGGCACCGGGGCCGCCGCCCTCCTGTTGCTGACCGGTGCGTGCGCCGCCGACGGACAGGGCGAGCCCGGGGCCCGCGACGGCAGTCCCACCGGGTCGGTCACCGTGTTCGCCGCCGCCTCGCTCGAGGAGAGCTTCACGGTCCTGGGCGAACGGTTCGAGAAGGCCCACCCCGGCACGAAGGTCACGTTCAACTTCGGCGGCAGTGACAGCCTGGCCGCCGGCATCACCAACGGTGCCCCGGCCGACGTCTTCGCCGCCGCCAGCACGAAGACCATGGGGATCGTCACCCGCCACGGCGACGCCGACGGCACCCCCGCCCCGTTCGCCCGCAACCGCCTGACGATCGCCACCCTTCCGGGCAACCCGCGCGGCATCGGCTCCCTGAGCGACCTGACCCGGCCAGGTCTGAAGGTCGTCCTGTGCGACCGCTCCGTCCCCTGTGGTGCCGCCGCCCGGACCGCGCTGACCGCCGCCGCTGTCGATCTCACCCCGGTCTCCTACGAGCAGGACGTCAAGAGCGCCCTGACGAAGGTCGAGCTCAAGGAGGCGGACGCCGCCGTCGTGTACCGGACGGATGTGAGGGCGGCAGGTGACAGGGTGGACGGCGTGGACTTCCCCGAGTCGGCCGAGGCCGTCAACGACTACCCGGCCACCGTGCTGAAGAACGCTCCCAACCCCACGGCCGCGCGGGCGTTCCTCGCGCTGGTGCGGTCGGCCGAGGGACAGCGGGTGCTGAACGGTGCCGGGTTCCTCGCGCCATGACCGGCGCCGGTGAGTCCCCCCGCCCCGGGGACCGGACGTCCGCACGGCCCGGGCCCGGCCGTGCCCCCGGGGCCGGGAAGGCACGGCGGAGCCCACCCGGCCGGGGCGTCCCGCTGCCGCTCCTCGTGCCGGCCGTGCTGGGGCTCGCGTTCCTCCTCGTGCCCCTCCTCGCGCTGCTCCTGCGCGCCCCCTGGGGCAGTCTGCCGGAGCAGCTGCGCAGCCCCGAGGTGTGGGAGGCGCTGCGGCTCTCGCTGATCTGCGCCACGGCGGCGACCGCGCTCAGCCTGCTGTTCGGCGTGCCCCTCGCCTGGCTGCTGGCGCGCACGGACTTCCCGGGGCGGGGACTGGTCCGGGCCCTGGTCACGCTGCCCCTGGTCCTCCCGCCGGTGGTGGGCGGTGTGGCGCTGCTGCTCGCCCTCGGCCGCAACGGTGTCGTGGGCCAATGGCTGGACGCCTGGTTCGGCATCACGCTGCCCTTCTCCACCGCCGGTGTCGTGGTCGCCGAGACCTTCGTGGCGATGCCGTTCCTCGTCATCAGCGTCGAGGGCACCCTGCGGGCCGCGGACCCGCGGTTCGAGGAGGCCGCCGCCACCCTGGGCGCCTCCCGGTTCACCGCCTTCCGCCGGGTCACCCTGCCGATGATCCTCCCCGGCGTCGCGGCCGGGGCCGTGCTGGCCTGGGCGAGGGCGCTCGGCGAGTTCGGCGCCACGATCACCTTCGCGGGCAACTTCCCCGGCCGCACCCAGACGATGCCGCTCGCCGTGTACCTGGCCCTGCAGAACGACCCGGCGGCGGCCATCGCCCTGAGCCTGGTCCTGCTGGCGGTGTCCATCGCCGTGCTGGCCGGGCTGCGCGACCGCTGGACGAGGGCGGTGTGAACGGGATGACGGACGGCCTCCCGGAAGGCCCCGGCGGAACCGGCGACCCCACCGGTGCCGGAGCCGACGGAGCGACTGACCGGGGACATCCGGGTGGCGGTACGACCGACGGAACGACGGACCAAAGACACCCGGGCGACCGCACCGGCGCACCCGGCGCCCGCGACGGCACCGCCGGGAGCGCCCCCGCACGGCCTGCCCCGTCACCCGAGGCTTCCCGCTCCGGCGACCCCGGCACCGAAGGACTCGACGCCCGGCTCGTGGTGGACCGGGGCTCCTTCCGGCTGGACGTCTCGCTGCACGCGGCGCCCGGGGACGTGGTCGCGCTGCTCGGCCCGAACGGCGCGGGCAAGTCCACCGCGCTGCGCGCCCTGGCGGGCCTCTCCCCGCTCATCGAGGGGCACCTGCGGCTGGACGGGCGGGACCTGCGGGACACGGCCCCCGAGGACCGCCCGGTCGGCGTCGTCTTCCAGGACTACCTGCTCTTCCCGCACCTGACCGCGCTCGACAATGTGGCCTTCGGGCCGCGCTGCCGGGGCGCCAGGAAGGCGGAGGCGCGTGCGCTGGCCGCCGAGTGGCTGGACCGTATGGGACTGTCCGGACAGGCCGGTGCCAAGCCCCGCCGGCTGTCCGGCGGCCAGGCCCAGCGGGTGGCGCTCGCCCGGGCCCTCGTCACCCGCCCGCGGCTGCTGCTCCTGGACGAACCGCTGGCAGCGCTGGACGCCCGCACCCGGCTGGAGGTGCGGGCGGAACTCCGCCGGCACCTCGCCGCCTTCGAGGCCGTCGCCGTCCTGGTGACGCACGATCCACTGGACGCGATGGTGCTCGCCGACCGTCTCGTGGTGGTCGAGGAGGGCCGGACCGTGCAGGAGGGCACGCCCTCCGACATCGCCCGGCACCCCCGCAGCGAGTACATCGCCCGCCTGGTCGGGCTGAACCTGTACCGCGGCCGGGCCGACGGTCACACCGTCCGCCTCGCCGGGGGCCCCGCCGTCGCCACCGGCGAACACCTCGCCGGAGCCGCCTTCGTCGCGTTCCCGCCGAGTGCGGTGACCCTGCACGCGGAGCGTCCCGCCGGGTCCAGCGCCCGCAACCTGTGGCGCTGCGAGGTCGCCGGCCTGGAGGTGCACGGCGACCGGGTCCGGGCCGACCTGACCGGTGAGCTGCCGCTGGCCGCGGACCTGACCACGGTGGCCGCCGCCGAACTCGGCCTGCGGCCGGGTGCCCCGGTGTGGGCGGCGGTCAAGGCGACCCAGACCCACGCCTACCCGGCGTAGCCCGCCCCGCGCCGCGCCCCGCACGGCGACCGCCGCACCGGGCCGGAGGGTAGGGGGCCAAGGGGCAGGGGGCCCGGACCGGTGACCGGCGTCGGACGCGCGTGTCGCAGGCGGCCCCGGCCCTGATGCCGGGCCGCACCTCGACCCGGGCCCCTCACCCCAGCCTCAGGCGGGTCGGACGGTTCGGCCCGTGGCGGAGGCGAACCCGAGCCAGGTGTGGCGGTTTCCCCACCAGCACCAGCCGATCTTCGGGGCGTCGCGCCTCTCCTTGCCGTCACGGCCGGTGCCGTTGCTGATCCAGATCGCCGGCGTGCGGGCGTCGTACGTCCCCTTCGGCTTGCGCAGCCGGGAGCCGATGGTCATGAAGCAGCGGTTGCGTTCCAGGATCGCGGGCTGCTGGAGCACCCAGTGGATGCCCTCGGTGAGCAGCAACGGGGTCCGGCCCTCGCCGTCGAGCGCGGGCAGTGCCTCCTCCGGGCTCCAGTTGGCCAGATGGTCCCCCCGGTCGATCCCGGTGACGGCGTAGAGAGCGGCGTCGGGCAGGTCGACCCGGTAGGGGGTGAAGCGGTCGACGTCGGCCATGTCGGTCACCACGAAGCCGGGCTTGCCGGCGTGCCGGATGAGCGGCGCGAGGACCGAGGCGGGGAGGCGGTCCGGGTGGACGGCCAGCAGGGTGTCGCCGCCGGTGGGCAGCCGGCCGGCGAAGGAACGGACCTCGTCGGCGGGTGTCCCGGCGTGCGTGTGCAGCCCGAGCTCGATGAGGCGCTCCGCCTGCGCCGTCGGCGGCGGCAGCGTCCGCACCGGGGTGGCGGGGGTGTCGGTCACGTCGTGCTCCTTGCTCTGCGGGTCGCGAGGGCGTGGGGCCGGTCGCGCGGGGGCGGTCAGGTCGTCGGTGCGGTGTCGTGGCGGCCGCGCTCCCGCTCGGCGATCGCGGCGATCTCCGCCGGGGTGCCGGCCATGATCGTGCGCACGTGACGGGTGATCGTCCCGATCGGCCAGTCCCACCAGGCGGCCTCCAGCAGCAACTCGACGTCCGTGTCGGAGTGGCGCCGGCGGATCGGCCGGGCGGGGTTGCCGCCGACCACGGTGTACGGCGGGACGTCGGCCGTGACCACGGCTCCGGCGGCGACGATGGCGCCGTCGCCTATGCGCACGCCCGGCATGACGGTGACCCCGTAGCCGAACCAGACGTCGTTGCCGACCACCGTGTCCCCGCGGCTGGGCATGCCGGTGACCAGGTCGAGGGTCCGTTCCGCCCACTCGCCGCCGAACATCGTGAACGGGTAGGTCGACACCCCCATCGTCGGATGCTCCGCCCCGGCCATCAGGAAGCGGGTGCCGGTCGCGATGGCACAGAACCGTCCGATGACCAGCTTCTCCGGTCCGTAGGCGTAGAGGACGTTGCGCCGCTCGAAGTCAGCGGCCCCGTCGGGGTCGTCGTAGTACGTGTACTCGCCCACCTCGACCGTCGGCGAGGTCACCAGGGGCCGGAGGAACACCACGCGCTCGTGCTCCGGAAGCGGGTGCAGGACGTCAGGATCGATCATGTACTCCCCCGGGTCTCTTTTTACGTCGGTGGTAAATTTACGCGCGACCTATAACTACTGTCAATGTACTTTTGCCATGAGGGTAGGGTTCGGCCCATGAACAGCCAAGGCGAGAGCAAGGCACCGGCGCCCACGGTCGGCCTCCGGGAGGTCAAGAAGCAGGAGACCCGGCGTCACATCTCCGACCAGGCCACCCGTCTGTTCCTCCGCCAGGGCTTCGACGCGACGACGATCGCCGAGATCGCCGACGCCGCGCGGGTGTCGAAGAAGACGGTCACCAACTACTTCCCCCGCAAGGAGGACCTGGCCCTGGACCGCCAGGACTCCTTCGTCGGGGCCCTGGCCTCGGCGGTGGCCACGCGGCACCCGGGCGAGTCGGCCCTGGGCGCGCTGCGCCGCTCGTTCGCCGCGTCCGTCGCCGCGCACGATCCCGTGAGCGGCTTCACCGGCCCGGACTTCGCCCGGATGGTCGCCGACAGCGCCACCCTGACCGCCTGCGTGCGCGACCTGCACGACCGCCGGGAGGAGGCGCTGCGCGAAGCCCTGGCCCGGGCGGCGGGCGTGGCGGCCGACGACGTCGCGATCCGGGTGGCGGCGGCGCTGCTCGGTTCCGTCCACCGGCTGCTGTTCCAGCGCATCCAGCACCTCACCCTCGCCGGACTTCCTGCGCGGGAGATCGAGGCGACGGTGGCCGCGGAGGCGACCCACGCCTTCGACCTGCTGGAACCGTCCCTCGGGGACCTGGCGGTCCGCTGACCGGGGGACGCGCTGCGCTCCGCTCACCACGGACGCGCCGAGCGCACCGGACGCGGCCACCTCCGGTTGACTCCCCCCGGCGAGCCCGGCCCGTGCGCCGGACGGGTCAGGGCTTCGTTCCGGTCGCCGGAGGTCCCGGCGCGGGGCGCGCCGCCGCGGTCGCGCCCGGGTGGCCCACCCGCGAGGCGCCCCGGCGGTCACCGGCCGGCTGCACGACCCTCGGACGCCGAGTGCCCGGCCGGGAGACTCCCGGCCGGGCACCCGCACCCACGGTCCGTGCGTGCGACGAGGCGTGCCGCGTGCCACGCCCCGGCGTGATCCGGGGGCGTGGCCGCACGCCGCGCCTCAGTCCTCGTAGGCGTCCAGCGCCTCTCAGTCCTCGTACGCGTCCATCGGCGGGCAGGAGCACACCAGGTTGCGGTCGCCGAAGGCCTGGTCGATGCGCCGCACCGGCGGCCAGTACTTGTCGGCGGCGTTCACGCCGGCCGGGAACACCGCTTCCTCCCGGCTGTAGGCGTGATCCCACTCCCCGCCGAGCGCGGCCGCGGTGTGCGGGGCGTTGCGCAGCGGGTTGTCCTCGGCGGGCCACTCGCCCGAACCGACCTTCTCGATCTCCGCGCGGATGGCGATCATCGTCTCGCAGAACCGGTCGAGCTCGGCCAGGTCCTCCGACTCGGTCGGCTCGATCATCAGCGTGCCCGCCACCGGGAAGGACATCGTCGGCGCGTGGAAGCCGTAGTCGATCAGCCGCTTGGCCACGTCGTCGACGCTGACGCCGGTCGCCTTGGTCAGCGGGCGCAGGTCGATGATGCACTCGTGCGCGACCAGCCCGCCGGGGCCGGTGTAGAGCACCGGGTAGTGCGGCTCCAGACGCTTGGCGATGTAGTTGGCGCTGAGCACCGCCACCTGCGTGGCCCGCTTCAGGCCCTCGCCGCCCATGAGCCGGACGTAGGCCCAGGAGATGGGAAGGATGCCTGCCGACCCCCAGGGTGCCGCCGAGATCGGGCCGACCCCGGTCTCCGGGCCCGCCTCGGGCTGCATCGGGTGGTTCGGCAGGTAGGGCGCCAGGTGGGCGCGGACGCCGACCGGGCCGACGCCGGGGCCGCCGCCGCCGTGCGGGATGCAGAAGGTCTTGTGCAGGTTCAGGTGCGAGACGTCGCCGCCGAAGTGGCCCGGCTTGGCCAGACCGACCAGGGCGTTGAGGTTGGCGCCGTCCACGTAGACCTGGCCGCCCGCCTCGTGCACCGCCGCGCAGATGTCGGCGACGTGCTCCTCGAACACCCCGTGCGTCGACGGGTAGGTGATCATCAGCACGGCGAGCTGGTCGCGGTACTGCTCGATCTTGGCGCGCAGGTCCTCGACGTCGACCTCGCCGTCGTCGGCGGTCCTGACGACGACGACCTTCATGCCGGCCATGACGGCGCTCGCGGCGTTGGTGCCGTGCGCGGACGACGGGATGAGGCAGACGGTGCGCTGCTCGTCGCCGTTGGCCCGGTGGTAGCCGCGGACCGCGAGCAGACCGGCCAGCTCGCCCTGGGAGCCGGCGTTGGGCTGCAGGGAGACCTTGTCGTAGCCGGTGACCTCGGCAAGCCGGTCCTCCAGCTCACGGATGAGCGTGAGGTACCCGGCGGCCTGCTCGGCGGGCGCGAAGGGGTGCAGCTGACCGAACTCGGGCCAGGTGATCGGCTCCATCTCGGTCGTCGCGTTGAGCTTCATGGTGCAGGAGCCCAGCGGGATCATGCCGCGGTCCAGCGCGTAGTCCCGGTCGGCGAGCCGGCGCAGGTAGCGCAGCATCGCCGTCTCGGAGCGGTACTGGTGGAAGACCGGGTGGGTCAGGAACTCGTCGGAGCGCAGCAGCGCCTCCGGCAGGGTGTCCCGCGCGGTGCCGTCCAGGGACTCGACGTCGCCGTCGACCCCGAAGGCCCGCCAGACGGCCGTCAGCCGGTCGCGGGTGGTGGTCTCGTCGCAGGCGGCCGAGACGTGGTCCGCGTCGACGAGCCGCAGGTTGACGCCGTTGTCCCGGGCGGCGGCGACGACCTCGCCGGCCCGGCCGGGAACCCGCGCGGTCACGGTGTCGAAGTAGGAGTCGTGCACGATCTCGACCTCGCCGGCCCGCAGGCCCTCGGCGAGGATCGTGGCGTAGCGGTGGGTGCGCCGGGCGATGGTGCGCAGGCCCTCCGGGCCGTGGTAGACGGCGTACATGCCGGCCATGACGGCGAGCAGCACCTGGGCGGTGCAGATGTTGCTGGTGGCCTTCTCCCGGCGGATGTGCTGCTCACGGGTCTGCAGCGCGAGCCGGTAGGCCTGGTTGCCGTCGACGTCGACGGAGACGCCGACGAGGCGGCCGGGCAGGCTGCGGGCCATCTTCTCCCGCACGGCCATGTAGCCGGCGTGCGGCCCGCCGAAGCCCATCGGCACGCCGAACCGCTGGGTGGTGCCGACGGCGATGTCCGCGCCGAGCTCACCGGGCGAGGTCAGCAGCGTCAGCGCCAGCAGGTCGGCGGCGACGGTGACCAGGGCGCCGAGGTCGTGCGCCTGCTCGATGACCGGCTTGAGGTCGCGGACGGCGCCGGAGGCGCCGGGGTACTGCAGCAGCACGCCGTTGATCTCGCGCTCGGCGATCTCGGCGGGGATGCCGTCGCTGAGGTCGGCGACGACGACCTCCACGCCGGTCGGCACCGCGCGGGTGCGGATCACGGCGATGGTCTGCGGCAGGGCGTCCGCGTCGACCAGGAACAGGCCCTTCTTGTTCTTGCCCATGCGCCGCGACAGCGCCATCGCCTCGGCGGCGGCGGTGCCCTCGTCGAGCAGCGAGGCGCCGGAGGTCGGCAGCCCGGTCAGCTCGGCGACGGTGGTCTGGAAGTTCAGCAGGGCCTCCAGGCGGCCCTGGGAAATCTCCGGCTGGTAGGGCGTGTACGCCGTGTACCAGGCGGGGTTCTCCATGACGTTGCGCAGGATGACGGGCGGGGTGAACGTCCCGTAGTAGCCGAGCCCGATCATCGAGCCGAGCACCTGGTTGCGTCCGGCCAGGGAGCGCAGTTCGGCGAGCACTTCGGCCTCGCTGCGGGCTCCGGGCAGGTCCAGGGCGTCGGCGTTCTTGATGACGTCCGGCACCGCGGCGGCCGTCAGCTCGTCCAGCGAGCCGTAGCCGACCTGGGCGAGCATCTTGGCCCGGGCTTCGTGGTCGGGTCCGATGTGGCGCTGCTCGAAGGGGATCCCCTGCTCGAGCTCGGAGAGCGGAGTGCGATGGGCGGTCATTGCGGAGGCCTCCTGGTCTGACGACCTTCGTGGGGCACCACGGCACGGGTACCCGGACGGCCTCCCCCTCTGTCATCTCGACCTGAGAGCTTCACCGGACCGCCCCAGGGACGCCCGGCTTTCACCGTCGGTGAGAGCGGAAGCCGTCGACACCCGCCCTGCTTTCCAGAGTGACCTCGTCCGTGCGGTACGTGGGCCTGAGAGATTCCGGGGAGGATTTGCTCCTTCGGCGCCTCCGATGGTGCCTGGAGGACTCTCCCGCACGGGGTCAGCGGCCGAAAGCCAGCGTACCAGCGAGGGCCCCGCACGGACCTTCGAGTGGCCGCCGGACCGAATGTGCCGTTCTGTAGTGCTTACGGATGAGTGCGACCTGTGGAGGGCCCGTGCGTACCGACATCGACCCGCGCCACCTGATCGGCCGCAAGGCGTTCGACCGCAACGGACACCGCATCGGAACGATCGACGAGGTCTACCTCGACGACGCCACGGGAGTCCCCGAGTGGGCGGCGATACGCACCGGACTGTTCGGCCGCGACGCCTTCGTCCCCCTGGAACCGAGCGAACTGGTGGAGGGCGCCCTCCACGTCCCCTTCGACCGCGCCCTGATCAAGGACGCCCCCGACTTCGGCGTCGGACGGCACCTCTCCCCCGAGCAGGAGCTGCAGCTCTACCACCACTACGGCCTGGACGTCGCCGCCCCGCCGCCGCTCCCGGACCGCGACTTCGGCAGGCTCGCGGGCCAGGACGAGCCGGCCTGAGCCGGAGCCGTCCCGCGACCGGTCCGGCGCCCCCGTGCCCCTTGGAAGTGCCCGGCGCCGTCACCGCCGCGGTCACCCGGTGCCGTCCGCGGCGGCCGGGGCGGCGTCCCGTGGGCCGGGGTCGCGGGGGACCAGCGGGAGCGGGTCCTCGAACTGCAGGTCGGGGTCGTCGGTGCGGAAGGTCCTGACCCGGCCCGGTGCGGAGCCGGGCGTCTCGAAGCGCACGGTGACCCGGCCCAGCCCGCTGCCTTGCACCCAGCCGTGGCCGAACACGGCGTGCCGTACGTCGTGTCCGGCGGGCCAGCTCCGCTCCGGCGCCGGCCGGTCCTCGGGAGCGGGTGCGACGGCGGTCTCCTCGGGTACGGCCTCCTCCCGCTCCCCTGCCGCCTGGGCGAACAGGTCCTCCTGCGTGTAGTCGGCCAGGCCGGTGACGCCGACGCCGAGGAGCCGCACGCCGCCCGTGGTGTCGACCGCGTCGAGCAGGCGGGCCGCGGCCTCCCGCACCACCGCCGGGTCGTCCGTCGGCCCGCGCAGCGTCTCGGACCGGGTGAGCGTCGAGAAGTCGTAGCGGCGCACCTTCAGCACGATGGTGCGGCCCGACAGGCCCGCGCCGCGCAGCCGGCGCACACACCGGTCGGCGAGCCGCCGCACCTCCGTGCCGACCCGGACCCGGTCGTGGATGTCGACGTCGTAGGTGTCCTCCACCGACACCGACTTCGCCTCCCGCTCGGCCACCACGGGCCGTTCGTCGTGCGCCAGCGCCATGGCGTACAGCCCGTGCCCGTGCGCCTTGCCCAGCAGCCGCACCAGTTCGTCCTCGCCCGCCTCGGCGAGGTCCCGCACCGTGTACAGGCCCGCGCGGCGCAGGTGGTCGCCGGTGGCCGGACCGACGCCCGGCAGGGTCCGCACCGACAGCGGCGCGAGCAGGTCACGCTCGGTCCCCGGTTCGATGACCACCAGGCCGTCCGGCTTGGCCCGCTCGGAGGCGATCTTGGCGAGCATCTTGGAGGCGGCCAGCCCCACCGATCCGGTGAGCCCGGTGACCCGGCGGATGTCCGCGCGCAGGCCGGCTCCGACACGGCGCGCCGACGTCTCGTCCCAGGCGGCGCCGGCGGCCTCCAGGTCCACGAACGCCTCGTCCAGGCTCAGCGGCTCCACCAGCGGGGACAGGTCCCTGAGGAGGGTCATGACCTGCTCGCTGAGGGAGCGGTAGAAGGCGAAGCGCGGCACGAGGTACGCGGCGTGCGGGGCCAGCCGGCGCGCCTGCGCCATGGGCATCGCGGAGTGCACGCCGAACACCCGGGCCTCGTAGGAGGCCGTGGCCACCACCCCGCGCGGCCCGAGACCGCCGACCACGACCGCCTTCCCGCGCAGACTCGGCTTGGACGCCTGCTCCACCGAGGCGAAGAAGGCATCCATGTCGAGATGCAGGATCGTGGGCGCGGACCTCACGTCTTCGATGCTGCCCCATGCCACTGACAACGCCCCACCGGGGCGCTCCGCGACCGGCGGACGTGTCCGGGCCGGAGCCGGGGCGGGTCCGGGCAGCCGGGCCGGGGCGTGTCCGGGTGAGGGCTCGGACGGTCCGGGCCGGGTCCGGGCGGGGCTTGGGCGCGTCCGGGGCGGGGTCCGGGTTCGGGTCCGGGGCCTGTCCGGACTGGATCAGGGCGGATTTCGGGTTCGGGTCCGGGCGGAATCCGGGTTCGGGTTCGGGGTGTGCCCGGCCCGGGCGGGGGTGGGTTCCGGTGGTCGGGGACCGGCCCGGTTCCGGCCGGGATCGCCGTCCCGGCCGGCGGGAGCCCCTCAGGTGCGGGCCGGGGCCGGTCTCAGACGGCCCGGTTGCGCCGTCGGGCCAGTTCGTCCGCGGGGTTGTGGCCGACCAGCGTCTCGCCGGTGTCGACGCGTTCGCCGTGCAGCTGGGACAGCGCCCCCTCGACGTCCCGCCACACCACGCCCACGGCGATGCCGAAGATGCCCTGGCCACCCTGGAGCAGGGCGTGCACCTCGTCGGGCGAGGTGCACTCGTAGACGGTGGCCCCGTCGCTCATCAGGGTCATGCGCTCCAGATCGCTGAAGCCGCGCTCGCGCAGGTGCTGGACCGCCGTGCGGATGTTCTGGAGCGACACACCGGTGTCGAGGAAGCGCTTGACGATCTTCAGGACGACGACGTCGCGGAAGCTGTACAGCCGCTGGGTGCCGGATCCGTGGGCGGGGCGCACGCTCGGCTCCACCAGGCCGGTACGGGCCCAGTAGTCGAGCTGGCGGTAGGTGATCCCCGCGGCGGCGCAGGCGGTGGGACCCCGGTAGCCGATCTCGTCGGACGCCATGGACGTTGCCCCTTTGGTGTCCGCCGAGGCGGCCGTCAGATGTCGCGCGTGCTCGGCCGTGCTGCTGTGCGGGGGGTACACCCCGCCCACGCGGAGCCGAGAGCCCATGGGAGGGTACGGGCTGCTCGCCCCCAGTCCGGGGGCACCCCCAGCCGTACCGTCGCCGCTGCTTCTCACGCCGACCTCCGTCCTTGACCTGCCTCCTCGACGGTAGGCAGTCACCAAGGGTGCGTCAACGATCGCCACACTCGGCACGCCGAGTGATAATCACCCTAAGAGTGGTTTCCCGTGCCCCGTCGCGGGGAAAGGCTAGCCGAATGCGCTCCGCACGGGCGGGATCGCGCCCCTGTACGGCCCTCGTGCGGCCCTGTACGGCCGCTGTGCGGCGCCCCGGAGCGCGCCGCTCACTGACTGCTGGTGCCGAAGTCCTCCGGCGAGATCTGGTCGAGGAACTCGCGGAACTTCTCCACCTCGTCCTCCTGCTCGTCCGGAATGGCGATGCCGGCGTCGTCGAGCACGGTGTCACTGCCGTAGATGGGCGTCCCCGTGCGCAGCGCCAGCGCTATGGCGTCGGACGGGCGCGCGCTGACCTCCACGCCACTGGCGAAGACCAGCTCCGCGTAGAAGACGCCCTCACGCAGATCGGTGATGCGCACTTCCGTGAGCTCCTGTCCGACGGCTTCCAGCACGTCCTTGAACAGGTCGTGGGTCAGCGGCCGAGCAGGGGCCATGCCCTGCTGGGCGAAGGCGATGGCCGTCGCCTCCCCCGGTCCGATCCAGATGGGGAGGTAGCGGTCCCCTCCCACTTCACGCAGCAGCACGATCGGTTGGTTGGAGGGCATTTCGACCCGGACACCTACGACATCGAGCTCGTTCACACAGCAACCCTAGGCCGTGCCCGGGATGTTTGGGTAGTCGGGCCGGGAACGGGTGAGCGATCCGGCCTCCCGACGGGCGCAGCCCGGAACCGCCCCGGACGCCCGACGCGGGACGGGAGCGGCTGCCGGGTACCCAGGTCCCTAGGGGGCGCGCACACCGAGGGCCAGGTGGACCAGCGTGGCGTGCAGCCGGGCGGTCAGCCCCGCCAGTTCCTTCGTGCGGGCCTCCGCATGGGCCCTGGTCTGCGGGTTGCGGTGCCGCCGCAAGGGCGCGACGACCTGGTCCACCAGCCCGGCCTCCCGGTCGGCCGCGGCCTTCATCGCCCTCAGGTGCCGCGGCTCGATCCCGTGCCGGCCCAGCTCGCGGACCAGTCCGGCCACGGTCACCGCCTCGGCGTCGTAGACGCCGTCCTCCACCGGGGTGAGGAGTCCGTACGACTCCCACTCCGCCAGCTCCCGCTCGTCGACTCCGACGGCGGCCAGCAGCTGCGCCCGGCCGATGCGGGCGGCCGTCGGCACGTCCGCGAGCACGGGCTCGACGCCCTCGCCGTCCCGCTGACGGCCCACGACCGGCAGCGACACCGCCTCACCCCGCTCCACGGCGTCCAGGTGCTCCCGGATGACCTTGAGCGGCAGGTAGTGGTCCCGCTGCATGCGCAGCACCTGCCCCAGGCGCTCCACGTCCTGGGCGCTGAACTTGCGGTACCCCGACGGGGTGCGCCGCGGCTCGATGAGCCCTTCCGCCTCCAGGAAGCGGATCTTCGAGATGGTGACCTCGGGGAACTCCTCGCGCAGCACGTTCAGCACCGTGCCGATGCTCATCAGTCCGGTGTCCGCGGCGGCGGCACCGTGTCCGGTGCCGCCGCTCGGTGTGTGAGGCATGGACCTTCCCTCGGGTCCCCGGGACGCGGCCCGGGGACCTCAGTAGCCCCGCTGGCTCGCGTAGAAGACCAGCCGGTACTTGCCGATCTGCACTTCGTCCCCGTTGGACAGGGCGACCTGGTCGATCCGCTCCCGGTTGACGTAGGTGCCGTTGAGGCTGCCGACGTCGGCCACCGTGAACGAACCGTCCTGGCTCCGGCGGAACTCCACGTGCCGCCGGGAGACCGTCACGTCGTCCAGGAAGATGTCGCTCTGCGGATGACGGCCGGCCGTCGTCAGGTCGCCGTCGAGCAGGAAGCGGCTGCCGGAGTTGGGCCCCCGGCGCACCACCAGCAGCGCCGAGCCGAACGGCAGCGCGTCGACCGCCGCCTGCGCCTCCGGCGACAGCATCGGCATCTGGGTCTGGCCGGTCGTCTCGGAGTCGTACGCCTCGAGACCGGAGATCGAGATGGTCGACGTCGTCTCCGACGGACGCTCCGGGGTGACGCCGGGCTTCAGCGGCGCGCCGCAGTTGGAGCAGAAGCGGCTGTTCTCCGCGTTGCGGTTACCGCACCTCGTGCACACCAGGGCCGACATGGACGGATCCTCCTGCCGCGGCTGCCCACCGGGGGCTTGGGACGCGTACGGACCGGAGAAGTCTCCACCCGTACCTGAGGTTGACGGTTGCCCGAAACCTATGCCTCCCTGCTGCGCAGGGTCAACCGACGGCGCGCCCGGAGCACCGACCTGATCCCGGAACAGCGGACGTCCGCCGTCCTCCTCGGGCTGCGCGCGATGGCGAGCGGTCGCGTTGGCGTTGTCCTCTCGCGCGCTCTTGCCGAACAACTTCGCAAACAACTTCACGGGCGATTCCCCTTGACCGAAACAGACCCGCCCGTGGGGCAGGACGAACCCTGACTGAACACACTGGCCGACGACCCGGACATCCTCACAACGTCCGTATCCACCAGACAGTTTCCACCACGCACCGCCCAATCGGTGCGCCGACCCCCCGCAACCTCATGCCCTCGCCGGACGGGCCGCATGCACCCCCGGTTCACCGGGAGGACGACCGAGCGTAGTCAGGCCGCTTCGCCGCTCGCAAGGCATCCACGACGATCTTGGTCGACCTCTCCACGGTCACGGTGGCCTGTTCCTTCTCGAGAGTCTGCACCACGCCTCCAGGGATGTTGAGCGCCGGCTCGAGGTCCTGCGGCTTGCCGATGACCTTGAAACGATACGGGGCCGTGATCTTGTTCCCGTCCACCCCCACGCCGTTGCCGGAATCCGTCAGATAGGTGTTGGCCACCACCCGTACGCCGTTCACCTGGATCGCCTCCGCACCCGCCGCGCGCAGCTCCTGGACGGCGTCCAGCAGCATGTCCGCCTCGACCGTCCCCTTCGGGTCCTCGACGGTCATCGTGATGCCGGGCCCCTGGGCCGCCACGGTGCCCGCCAGGATGCCGAGTTGCCGTTCCCGCTCGGCCGTCTGCCGCCGGGCCTCCTCGGCCTGGTCGGAGCTGTTCTCCAGTTCGTCGCGCTGCTCCTCCAGGCCCGCCTTCTCGTCCTCAAGACGCTGCGTGCGGTCGTCGAGTTCATCGAGGATGCGGACGAGATCCTCCTGACGTGCTCCGCGCAGGGCGTTGTCGCCGTCGCTGTTGGAGGCCACCTGGACGGCCAGGCCGAAGCCCAGGCCGAACAGCAGCACGGCGACGATCAGTTGGGCCCGCGTCAGCCTCGGCGGCCACAGCCCCTTCACCAGCCGCTGCCGCCCGGTCAGCTCCGGCACGGGCTGCGCCTGCGTGCCGTCCTCCACGGCTCCCGGCGCGCTCGCGGGCACCTCCTGGGGCAACTCCTTGCGCAGCCCGCTCCCGCGCTCCGGCCGCTCCTGTGCGGACGGCCCGGCCTGCGGGGGCCGCTGTCCGGCGCGGGGCACCTGCGGTGTTCGCTGCCCGGGAGGCGGGGTGTGCGGGGCCCCCTGCTCGGCGCGAGGTGCCTGCGGTGCTCGCTGCCCGGGGCGGGGTGCCTGCGGTGCTCGCTGCCCACCGGGCGGCGCCGCCCGGTGGGGACCGGGACGCCCGTCGGGCCCCGGCACGTACCCGGGGCGGTCCCCCGGTACCGGTGCCGGACCGGGGCGGTTCCCGCCGGAGGCGGGCGCCGGCCCTGGACGGTTGCCGGGCGCAGGGCCGGGTCCGGGGCGGCCGTCGGTCCCGCGCACCGGACCAGGACGGTTGCCCGGGCCGGGAGTCGGTCCGGGTCGGCCGTCGCTCGCACGCGGCGGCCCGGGAGGTCCCTCCGCTCCGCGGACGGGCCCCGGCGGTCGTCCGCCGGTACCGCGCACCGGGGCCGGGCGGCCCCCGGGCCCGGGGGCCTGCTCCGGTCGCCCGTCGGTCCGGCCCCGCACCGGCCCGGGACGTCCCTCCGCCCCGGGGCGCCCCTCCGGCCGGGGGCGCTGCTCCGGCCGGGGGCGTGCCTCCGGTCCCGGGTGCGGGCCCGGCCTGCCCTCACGTCCGCGCGGCGGTCCGGGACGGGCCTCGCCTCCGGGGCGGGGCTCGCCTCCGGGTGCCGTCCCCGGCCCGTCACCGGCGCCGGGCGGCGGCCCCGGGCGGTCCCCCTGCCCCGATGCGGGCACAGGGCGTCCGCCTGCGCCGCGCACCGGGCCGGGACGATGCTCCGGCCCCGGCGTCCGTCCCGCACGGGCATCGGTGCCAGGCGCCGGGGCAGGACGGTGCTGCTGCGGGCCGGAGGTCCGTCCCGGACGGCCCTCGACGTCGGGCGCCGGGCCGGGACCGTGTTCCGGATCCGGACGGCGGCCGGGTCCAGGGGTCTGTGCCGGTCCGCCCTCGTTCCCCTGTGACGGCCCGGAGCGGTGCTCCGCGCCGGGTGCGGCACCGGGCGCCGGGCGTCCCTCGGTTGCGCGCGCGGGCCCAGGGCGCTCTCCCTGCCCGGGGAGCGGCCCCGTCCGGCCGTCCTCGCCCATCGGCGGCTCGGGACGGCCCTCGGCCTCGGGTCCCGCTCCGGTGCGTGCCGCCGCCTCGTCCGTGCCGCTCTGGGGCTCGTCGGGGCGGCCGGTTCCGTGGTCCTGCTCGCGCTCGTTCATCGGCCTCACGCCCGGAAGACGTGGCGGCGGATCGCCGCGGCGTTGGAGAAGATGCGGATGCCGAGGACGACCACCACACCGGTGGACAACTGGGCGCCGACGCCCAGCTTGTCGCCGAGGAAGACGATCAGCGCGGCCACGACCACGTTGGACAGGAACGACACCACGAAGACCTTGTCGTCGAAGATGCCGTCGAGCATGGCGCGCAGTCCGCCGAAGACGGCGTCCAGCGCCGCCACGACGGCGATCGGCAGATACGGCTCGACGACCGCCGGAACCTCGGGCCGGACCAACAGGCCGGCCACGACTCCCACGACGAGGCCCAGTACGGCGATCACGATGTGCCCTTTCCGGATATCGGCTGCGCGGTTCGTACGATGACACTCGGTGCGGCGGGCAGCCGGAGGTCGTCCGCCGTGGAGAGGGCGGTGCGGATCCCGTAGTTCTCCTGCAGGGCGTGCAGGTAGAGCCCGTCGGCGCTGTTCTGGAACCGCTCGCTCAGCGACGGTCCGTCCCCCACCGCGAGCACCGTGTACGGCGGCACCAGCGGTTTGTTGTCGACCAGTATCGCGTCCCCCGCGGCCCGGATGGCCGACAGGGCGGTCAGCCGCTGACCGTTGATGGAGATCGCCTCGGCTCCCGACTCCCACAGCCCGTTGACCACGCGCTGCATGTCGCGGTCCCGGACCCGGCCGGTGTCGGAGAAGCCGGACGCCGAGCGCGGGTCACCGTTGCCGCCGGTGCCGGCGTCCTTCGCGTCGTCCACGACGAGCCGCACGCCCGGCCCGTGCACGGCGACCGACCCGGCGAGTACGCCCACCAGCCGGGAGCGGTCACCGCCGCTGTCCCTGAGGGCCTCCTGCCGGCGGGCGTCCACGTCCGCGCGCAGCGCGTCGACCCGGCTCTCCAGCTTGTCGGCCGCCTCGGTCTCCTGGTCGATGCGGTCGATCAGTTCCTCGCGTTCCTTCGCCACGACCGGGGCGCTGACCCGGGCCTGCGCCGCTCCGACGGTGACGACCAGGGCCGCCAGAACCAGGCCCACGGCAAGTCCCAGTTTGGCGCGGAGGGTCTTCGGCAGGCCGCCTTCACCCGCGGCCTTCCTGCGCTCCGCGGCCTCGGCGTATCCGTCGTCGAGGCTGTGGTCCATGACGTTGGTGAGCAACGACATGGACGCGTCCGGGCGCGGTGGCCGCGTCGGTGTGCTCCGAACCGGGGGTTGCTGCGGCATGCCGGACATCGTCGCACGTCGCGGCCGGTACCTCCGAACGGCCCTGGCCGGGTGCCGGACAGGCCCCCTTGGGGAGGCTTGTCCGGCACGCACGCATACCGCTCCTTGTCCCGGCCGGGCGACGCCCGGTGGCTCGGGACCGGGCGCCGGCCGGGCTGCGTCCGCCTACCGTCCGGCGCTGTCCACGACGGCGGACCACTCGTCGAGCAGCGCCTGCGCGGAGGCGTCGTCGGGGCCCTCCGCCCACAGGTGGGTGACCGCCTCGGCCGGGTCCGGCAGCACCATGACCCAACGGCCGTCGGCTTCGACGACGCGCACCCCGTCGGTGGTGTCGACGAAGCGGTCTCCCGCCTCCTCGACGACGCGCCGCATGACGAGGCCCTTGACGGCCCACGGCGTGGCGAGATCGCGACGGATCACGTGGGCCCGCGGGATCCGCGCGTCGATCTGACTGAGCGTGAGCTGCGTCCTGGCCACCAGGCCGATCAGCCGTACGAAGGCCGCGGTGCCGTCGTAGACGCTGCTGAACTCGGGGACGATGAAGCCGCCCTTGCCGTCGCCGCCGAAGATCGTCCCTTCCTCGCGGCCCACGCGGGTCAGGTCGTCGGGCGACGTCGTCGTCCACTCGACCTGGGTGCCGTGGTAGGCGGCGACCTGCTCGGCGATCCGGGTGGTCGTCACCGGGAGCGCGACCCGGCCGCTGCGGCGCTCGGCCGCGATGAGGTCGAGCATGACCAGCAGGGCCCGGTCGTCCTCGATGATCCGGCCCTTCTCGTCCACCAGGGACAGCCGCTCGCCCACCGGGTCGAACCGCACCCCGAACGCGGCCCGGGACGACGCCACGATCTCCCCGAGCCGTACCAGCCCCGAGCGCCGCACGTCGGCCGTCTCGGTCGGGCGGGACTCGTCGAGACCGGGGTTGATCGTCAGCGAGTCCACACCCAGCTTCCCGAGCAGGCTGGGCAGGACGAGGCCGGCGCTTCCGTTGGACGCGTCGACGACGACCTTCAGCCCGGACTCGGCGATTCCGGTGATGTCGACGTTGCGCAGCAGCGACCCGGTGTACGAGTCGAAAACGCTGGCGGGGAAGCGCAGGTCGCCGATCTCGCCCGGGAAGGCACGCCGGTACTCCTGGCGTGCGAACACCCGGTCCAGCTTGCGCTGGCTGCCCTGCGACAGGTCGGCGCCCTGCCCGTCGAAGAACATGATGTCGACCGAGTCCGGTACCCCGGGCGTGGTCCGGATCATGATGCCGCCGGCGCTGCCCCGTGCGGTCTGCTGCCGGGCCACGGGCAGCGGAACGTTCTCCAGGTCCCGTACGTCGATGGCGCTCGCCTGCAGCGCGGAGATCACGGCGCGCTTCAGTGCGCGGGCACCGCGGGAGTGGTCGCGGGCCGTGGTGACCGTCGAGCCCTTCTTCAGGGTCGTCGCATAGGCGCCGGCGAGGCGCACGGCCAGCTCGGGCGTGATCTCGACGTTGAGGATGCCGGAGACCCCGCGGGCACCGAAGAGGTGTGCCTGGCCGCGGGACTCCCAGATGACGGACGTGTTGACGAACGCGCCCGCCTCGATGGTCTTGAACGGGTAGACCCGCACGTTGCCCTGGACGATCGATTCCTCACCGACCAGGCACTCGTCACCGATGACCGCGCCGTCCTCGATCCGCGCCGCGCGCATGATGTCGGTGTTCTTGCCGACGACGCAGCCGCGCAGGTTGCTGTGGGGCCCGACGTACACGTTGTCGTGGACGACGGCCTTGTGCAGGAAGGCACCGCTCTTGACGACGACGTTGGAGCCCACGACCGTGTGCTCGCGGATCTCGGCGCCCGCTTCGACCTTGGCGTAGTCGCCGATGTACAGCGGTCCGCGCAGATCGGCGTCCGGGTGCACCTCGGCCCCCTCGGCGACCCACACGCCGGGCGAGATCTCGAACCCGTCGAGGTCGACGTCGACCTTGCCCTCGAGGACGTCGGCCTGCGCCTTCACGTAGCTCTCGTGGGTGCCGACGTCCTCCCAGTAGCCCTCGGCGATGTACCCGTAGACGGGCTTGCCCTCCTTCATCAACTGCGGGAAGACGTCGCCGGACCAGTCGACGGGCACGTCGGCCTCGACGTAGTCGAAGACCTCCGGCTCCATCACGTAGATGCCGGTGTTCACCGTGTCGGAGAAGACCTGGCCCCAGGTCGGCTTCTCGAGGAAGCGCTCGACCTTGCCCTCCTCGTCCACGATGGTGATGCCGAATTCGAGAGGATTGGGAACACGGGTCAGGCAGACCGTGACCAGCGCACCCTTTTCCTTGTGGAAATTGATGAGCTCGGTGAGGTCGAAGTCGGTCAGCGCATCACCGGAAATGACGAGAAAGGCGTCGTCCTTCAGCGCCTCCTCGGCGTTCTTGACGCTTCCGGCGGTTCCGAGGGGCTTCTCCTCATTGGCGTACGTGAGCTCCATGCCGAGCTCCTCGCCGTCACCGAAGTAGTTCTTGACGAGGGACGCCAGGAACTGGACGGTCACCACGGTTTCATTGAGCCCGTGCTTTTTGAGCAGCCGCAGCACGTGCTCCATGATCGGCCGGTTGGCGACCGGCAGGAGCGGCTTGGGCATGCTTGAGGTCATGGGGCGAAGGCGTGTGCCCTCTCCCCCGGCCATCACGACGGCCTTCATGTCGGAAGCGTCCTCCTCGAAGAGACGACGGTCTGACCGACGTCACTCGCAGAGATGGTCCGCAGGGTCACCCTGCGGGAAGGGGCGCAACGCTGCGCTTGCGAATCAGCGAGTTCAATCGGCCATGGCGTCCGCACGAACCAGACGGCGGACTTGTATCACGTAGAGAACTCCTGCCCACCAATACAGGGTTGTACCCCATCCGGCGAACGCCCATCCGAAGATTGCGGCGAGTGACGCGATCCAGCCGGATCCGTCACTGAGCAGGAGCAACGGGAAGGCATACATCAGGTTGAAGGTGGCGGCCTTGCCCAGGAAGTTCACCTGCGGCGGCGGATAGCCGTGCCGCCGGAGGATGCCCACCATCACCAGCAGGACCAGTTCTCGGGCAAGAAGTACGGCCGTGAGCCACAGCGGCAGAATCTCGCGCCACGTCAGACCGACCAATGTCGACAGAATGTAGAGCCGGTCCGCCGCGGGGTCGAGGAGCCGGCCCAGATTGCTGATCTGGTTCCAGCGACGCGCCAGCTTGCCGTCGAGGTAGTCACTGACGCCGCTCAGTGCGAGGACGAGCAGCGCCCAGCCGTCGCTGTTGGGTCCGCCGAACTCCGGCCTGAGGATGAGCCACAGGAAGAGCGGCACGCCGAGGAGCCGCGCCATGCTGAGGATGTTGGGGATGGTGAGGACGCGGTCCGTCTGGACGCGCGTCTCCTGGACCTCCACCCGGGAGCCTCCTGTGGGAAAACGTGTCAACGATGCTCCATGACTTTACCGCAACGCAAAGAAGCTCCGGCTCTCGGGTTGTATGCCCGAGAGCCGGAGCTCAAGAGGAGTTCGGCGGCGTCCTACTCTCCCACAGGGTCCCCCTGCAGTACCATCGGCGCTGTAAGGCTTAGCTTCCGGGTTCGGAATGTAACCGGGCGTTTCCCCTACGCTATGACCACCGAAACACTATGAAACACTCAACCGCACCATGCACAAACATGGGGTTGTTCGTGGTTTCAGAACCAACACAGTGGACGCGAGCAACTGAGGACAAGCCCTCGGCCTATTAGTACCGGTCAACTCCACACGTTACCGTGCTTCCATATCCGGC
>NZ_JBWHZP010000004.1:0-282524 GCF_056323165.1 Streptomyces sp. 3-6 | reverse complement strand
GGACGTGCCCCCGGCGCCCCCCGGGCCGCCGCCCGCCGCACCCGGCGGTCCCGCCGCGCCCCACGGCGGCACCGACGACCGCGCACGCGCCGGCTCCGGCCCCGGCAAGGGCCCGCAGCGGCCCCCCGAGCAGCAGCGCGGCGGACTGCTGATGGGACGGCCGTTCGGTGTGCCGGTGTACGTCGCGCCGAGCTGGTTCCTCGTCGCCATCCTCATCACCTGGGTCTTCGGCGGGCAGATCGACCGCGTCCTGCCCGAGCTCGGCGCCGCGAGCTACCTGGTCTCCCTCTTCTTCGCCGTCGCCTTCTACGCCTCGGTCCTGGTCCACGAGCTGGCCCACACCCTCGCCGCGCTCCGCTTCAAGCTGCCGGTGCGCCGCATCCAGCTGCAGTTCTTCGGCGGCGTCTCCGAGATCGAGAAGGAGGCCGAGACCCCCGGCCGCGAGTTCGTGCTCGCCTTCGTGGGACCGCTGCTCTCCCTGGTGCTGTCCGGGGTCTTCTACCTCGGCCTGCTCGTCGTCGACCCCGCCTCCGTGCCCGGCGTCCTGCTGGCCGGCCTGATGATCTCCAACCTCATCGTGGCCGTCTTCAACCTCCTGCCCGGCCTCCCCCTCGACGGCGGCCGCATGCTCCGCGCGGTGGTCTGGAAACTCACCGGCAAGCCGATGAGCGGCACGGTCGCCGCCGCCTGGGTGGGCCGCGCCCTCGCCGTCTCCGTGCTGATCGGCCTGCCCCTGCTCACCCAGTCCGGCGCCCTCGGCTCCGACGCCGCGGACGGCGTCGGCATGGACACCGTCCTGGACGCCCTGCTCGCCGCGATCCTGGCCGCCATCATCTGGACCGGCGCGGGCAACAGCCTGCGCGTGGCCCGGCTGCGCGAGCACCTCCCCGAACTGCGCGCCCGCACCCTCACCCGGCGCGCGGTGCCGGTGGAGAACGACACCCCGCTCTCCGAGGCCCTGCGCCGGGCCAACGCCGCCGGGGCCCGCGCCCTGGTCGTCGTCGACCCCGACGGCACCCCGCTGTCCCTGGTGCGCGAGGCCGCCATCGTCGGCGTGCCCGAGCACCGCCGCCCGTGGGTGCCGGTCAGCGGCCTCTCCCAGGACATCACCGACGGCATGCGGGTGTCCGCCGAGCTCGCGGGCGAGGACCTGCTGGAGGTGCTGCGGGCCACCCCGGCCACCGAGTACCTGGTGGTCGAGGACACCGGCGAGATCTACGGCGTGCTCTCCGCGGCGGACGTGGAGCGGGCGTTCGTCAAGGCGATGGCCCGGCCCAGCTGACCCCGCCGGGCCGGGCGGGTGCCGGCCACCCGCCCGCGTCCGCGCCCGCCCCGGAGGTGGTCGGTGGCCCCTCCGGGGACCGGTAGGCTGGTCACATGTCCGAACCGACCGGTGCCGCCCGCAGGCGCGGGCCCTTCAAGGTCGGGGACCAGGTTCAGCTGACCGACCCCAAGGGCCGCCACTACACGTTCACGCTCGAGGCCGGGAAGAACTTCCACACCCACAAGGGTTCCTTCCCGCACGACGAGCTGATCGGCGCACCCGAGGGCAGCGTTGTCCGCACCACCGGTAACGTCGCCTACCTCGCGCTGCGCCCCCTGCTCCCCGACTACGTCCTGTCCATGCCCCGTGGGGCAGCCGTCGTCTACCCGAAGGACGCGGGGCAGATCCTCGCCTTCGCCGACATCTTCCCCGGCGCGCGCGTCGTGGAGGCGGGTGTCGGGTCCGGCTCGCTGAGCAGCTTCCTGCTGCGGGCCATCGGCGACCAGGGCATGCTGCACAGCTACGAGCGCCGGGAGGACTTCGCCGACATCGCCCGGCAGAACGTCGAGCGCTACTTCGGCGGACCGCACCCGGCCTGGCAGCTCACCGTCGGCGACCTCCAGGACAACCTGTCCGACGCCGACGTGGACCGCGTCATCCTCGACATGCTCGCCCCCTGGGAGTGCCTGGAGGCCGTCTCCAAGGCGCTCGTCCCCGGCGGCATCCTGTGCTGCTACGTGGCGACCACCACCCAGCTCGCCCGGACGGTGGAGTCCATCCGCGAGATCGGCTGCTTCAACGAGCCGACCTCGTGGGAGACGATGATCCGCAACTGGCACATCGAGGGCCTGGCCGTCCGCCCGGACCACCGGATGATCGGCCACACCGGCTTCCTGCTCACCGCCCGCCGCCTCGCCGACGGTGTCGAGCCGCCCATGCGCCGCCGCCGTCCCGCGAAGGGCGCCTACGGCGAGGACTACTCCGGCCCCAACGCCGACGGCGGCACCGCCCGCTGACGGCTTCCGCCACCCGCTGACGGCTCCGCCACGACAACGCACCGGCGCCGTGGCTCAGTTCCCCGGCACCCCCCGGAACTGTGCCACGGCGCCGCCGCGTTGACCGGCCCCCGATGCCCGGGACCGCCGCCGGACCGGCCCGGTGCCCCCGTTCCACAACGGCCCACCCCCGCCGTTCCCTCGGTCGTGTGACGTGTGGCACGATGCTGGCCACCCCACCGGCACAGCCCTCACAGGAGGCACTGCTCGTGCAGCCTTCCGCCGTCCCGGAACTCGCCCACACGCACGCCCGTCCCATCCACTGGGTCGCCACGGCGACGGCCCTGGCCGGTGTCGTCGCGCTGTCGTCGCTGTTCCAGCCCGGCTCCGCGACCGCGGCCCAGAGCCCGGCCCCGCAGACGAAGAGCGCGCCGGCGCAGGGCGCACCGCCCGATCCGGCCGGTGTGGACTTCCCGTTCGACTGCGGTCCGGTCGAGCAGGTGGTGAAGCAGCAGGCGTCCGGCGACCTCGACGGCGACGGCCGGCCCGAGACGGTGGCGGTGGTCCACTGCGACGCCCCCATGGGCACCCCGCCGGACGGCGTGTACGTGCTCACCCGCGCCGACGGCGACGACACCGCGCGCGTGGTGGCCACGCTCGTCGAGCCCGGTGACCGCACCAACGTCGAGGAGTTCGCCGTGCGGGCGGGCGACGTCCGCGCGACCCTCCTCGGCTACTCGTCCGACGACGTGCCGAGTTGCTGCCCCGATGTGCGCGAGAGCGTGAAGTGGTACTGGGAGGACGGTGCGTTCGTCCGCTCCACGCCCTCCGGCGCCCGCAGCGTGTGACGGGCGTGCGGCGGGCGGCGTGCGCGGGAGCACGAGCCGGGCGCGCGCTCCGGTTCGCGCGGAGTCGGGCCACCGTGGCGGGCCGGACGCCGGGTGACCTGCCGTGCCGCGCCGGTCACCCGGCGTCCGGCCCGTACACCTCCACACCGTCCGTCGTCCGGCGGACGTGGATGCACTCGCCGGGACACTCCTTCGCCGAGTCGACGACATCGGTGAGGAGCGGCAGCGGAACGGGCGTTGCCGCTCCCTTGTCCTGGAGCAGTTCGTCGTCCGCGGCCTTGACGTAGGCCAGCCCGTCGATGTCGAGCTCGAACACCTCCGGCGCGTACTGGGCGCAGATGCCGTCACCCGTACACAGGTCCTGGTCGATCCAGACCTCCAGCGCCTCCTCGCGGACCCCGGCCTCCTGCTGCACGCTCGTCCCTCCTGACGGTTTCCCGCGCCGGAGTGGACGGGAATCCGGCCAGCTCCGACGGGTGTTGAACACGTCGAGCCTACCCGCGCCGGGATTTCAATCTTCGTCGGTGGGTATTCCCCTGGCGTGAGGGAGAGCGCAAGGGTGAAGATCGGACACACCCCGACCGTCTTTGTGATCTAGGGGTTTCAATCGACACCCGCCCAGGTAGGGTCTGGAAGCGTCCAGCTCCCCTTGGAGGAGGTGAGGACCGTGGCAGCCCACGACGACGACATGAACCGCGGCATCCGCCCGGGACGCGGGTCCGACGACCCGGCCGGGCAGATCGCCTACCTTGAGCAGGAGATCGCCGTCCTGCGACGTAAGCTCGCCGACTCTCCGCGACACACGAGGATTCTCGAAGAGCGGATCGTCGAGCTGCAGACCAACCTGGCCGGCGTGTCCGCCCAGAACGAACGACTCGCCGGCACGCTCCGTGAGGCCCGCGACCAGATCGTGGCCCTCAAGGAGGAGGTCGACCGGCTGGCCCAGCCCCCGGCCGGTTTCGGAGTCTTCCTCACGGCGAACGAGGACGGCACCGCCGACATCTTCACCGGCGGCCGCAAGCTCCGGGTGAACGTCAGCCCGGGCGTGGAGCTCGACGGGCTCCGGCGTGGCCAGGAGGTCATGCTCAACGAGGCGCTCAACGTGGTCGAGGCCATGGAGTTCGAGCGCGTCGGCGACATCGTCACCCTCAAGGAGATCCTCGAGGACGGCGAGCGCGCCCTGGTGGTCGGGCACACCGACGAGGAGCGGGTGGTGCGGCTCGCGGAGCCGCTGCTGGACATCACCATCCGCCCCGGCGACGCCCTGCTCATGGAGCCGCGCTCCGGGTACGTCTACGAGGTCGTCCCCAAGAGCGAGGTCGAGGAACTCGTCCTCGAAGAGGTCCCCGACATCGGATACGAGCAGATCGGCGGCCTCGGCAACCAGATCGAGGCCATCCGGGACGCGGTCGAGCTGCCGTACCTCTACCCGGACCTGTTCCGCGAGCACGAACTGCGCCCGCCCAAGGGTGTGCTGCTCTACGGGCCCCCCGGATGCGGCAAGACGCTCATCGCCAAGGCCGTCGCGAACTCGCTCGCCAAGAAGGTGGCCGAGGTGACCGGGCAGGCCGCCGGCAAGAGCTTCTTCCTCAACATCAAGGGCCCGGAGCTGCTCAACAAGTACGTCGGCGAGACCGAGCGGCAGATCCGCCTGGTCTTCCAGCGGGCCCGTGAGAAGGCCAGCGAGGGCACGCCCGTCATCGTCTTCTTCGACGAGATGGAGTCCCTCTTCCGCACCCGTGGCTCCGGTGTCAGCTCGGACGTGGAGAACACCATCGTCCCGCAGCTGCTGGCCGAGATCGACGGTGTCGAGGGCCTGGAGAACGTGGTGGTCATCGGCGCCTCCAACCGTGAGGACATGATCGACCCCGCGATCCTGCGGCCCGGCCGGCTCGACGTGAAGATCAAGATCGAGCGTCCGGACGCCGAGGCGGCCAAGGACATCTTCGGCAAGTACCTCACCGAGCGCCTCCCGCTGCACGGCGACGACCTCGCCGAGCACGGCGGCGACAAGGGCATGACGGTCCAGAGCATGATCCAGACCGCCGTGGAACAGATGTACGCCGAGTCCGAGGAGAACCGCTTCCTGGAGGTCACCTACGCCAATGGTGACAAGGAAGTCCTCTACTTCAAGGACTTCAATTCCGGCGCCATGATCGAGAACATCGTGGGCCGGGCCAAGAAGATGGCCATCAAGGACTTCCTCGAGAAGAACCAGAAGGGCCTGCGCGTCTCGCACCTGCTCCAGGCATGTGTGGACGAGTTCAAGGAGAACGAGGACCTGCCCAACACCACCAACCCGGACGACTGGGCGCGCATCTCCGGAAAGAAGGGCGAGCGGATCGTGTACATCCGTACGCTCATCACCGGAAAGCAGGGCGCGGACACCGGTCGCTCCATCGACACGGTGGCGAATACCGGTCAGTACCTGTAAAAGACAGGGCGGCTGCGGATGCCCTCGACGGGTACCCGCAGCCGACTGTTTTCCGGGCCACGGCTGGAGCACAGCAATGACGCAAATGATCTCCCCACCGGCGCAGAGGCGTTCTAGGCTCTTCCATACCGCCGAGTCGCGCGGTGCGGGGACGGGCACCGCACGTGCACCTGAGCGACGGCGGTACTTGAGCGGCGCCCCCGACCGGGAGCGCCGCCGGGCAAGGAGGGCCGCATGACCGTACGGCGAGTAATGGGCATCGAGACGGAGTACGGGATCTCCGTCCCCGGCCACCCGAACGCCAATGCCATGCTCACCTCGTCCCAGATCGTGAACGCCTACGCGGCGGCGATGCACCGGGCCCGCCGGGCCCGCTGGGACTTCGAGGAGGAGAATCCGCTGCGGGACGCCCGGGGCTTCGACCTCGCCCGGGAGGCGGCCGACGCCAGCCAGCTCACCGACGAGGACATCGGCCTGGCGAACGTGATCCTCACCAACGGCGCCCGGCTCTACGTGGACCACGCGCACCCCGAGTACAGCGCGCCCGAGGTCACCAATCCGCGGGACGCCGTGCTGTGGGACAAGGCCGGCGAGCGGATCATGGCGGAGGCCGCCGAGCGGGCCGCCGCGCTGCCCGGTGCCCAGCCGATCCACCTCTACAAGAACAACACCGACAACAAGGGCGCCTCCTACGGCACGCACGAGAACTACCTGATGAAGCGGGCCACGCCCTTCTCGGACATCGTGCGCCACCTGACGCCCTTCTTCGTCTCCCGGCAGGTCTTCGCCGGCGCCGGCCGGGTCGGCATCGGCCAGGACGGCCACGAGCACGGCTTCCAGATCAGCCAGCGCGCGGACTACTTCGAGGTCGAGGTGGGGCTGGAGACGACGCTGAAGCGCCCCATCATCAACACCCGCGACGAACCGCACGCGGACGCCGAGAAGTACCGGCGCCTGCATGTGATCATCGGTGACGCGAACCTGTCGGAGATCTCGACCTACCTGAAGCTGGGCACCACCGCCCTGGTGCTGTCGATGATCGAGGACGGCTTCATCGCCGTGGACCTGGCCGTCGACCAGCCGGTCCGCACCCTCCACCAGGTCTCCCACGACCCGTCGCTGAAGCGCCTCGTCACCCTGCGCAGCGGCCGGACCCTGACCGCGGTCCAGCTCCAGATGGAGTACTACGAGCTGGCCCGCAAGTACGTGGAGGAGCGGTTCGGGGCGGACGCCGACGACCAGACCAAGGACGTCCTGGCCCGCTGGGAGGACACCCTCACCCGTCTGGAGAACGACCCGATGAGCCTGGCCGGCGAGCTGGACTGGGTCGCCAAGCGGGAACTCATGGAGGGGTACCGGCGCCGCGACGACCTGGACTGGGACGCCCCCCGGCTGCACCTGGTGGACCTCCAGTACGCCGACGTGCGCCCCGACAAGGGCCTCTACAACCGGCTGACGGCCCGCGGCCGGATGAAGCGGCTGCTGGACGAGGCGGAGGTCGAGCGGGCCCGTACGAAGCCGCCGGAGGACACCCGCGCCTACTTCCGCGGACGGTGCCTGGAGCAGTACGCGGACGACGTCGCGGCCGCCTCCTGGGACTCGGTGATCTTCGACCTCCCGGGCCGGGACTCGCTCCAGCGCGTCCCGACCCTGGAACCGCTGCGCGGGACGCGTCAGCACGTCAAGGAACTCCTGGACCGCTGCCGCACCGCGGAAGACCTGGTCAGGGTTCTGTCCGGTACCTGAGCCGGAGCGTCCCGGGTACCCGGGACGCGGCAACGGCCCGTCGGGGGGTGGAACGACCCGCCGACGGGAATCATCGAGGTGGTCCCCGTACGTTGGAGCAACTACGGGGGCATTGTCGGACCCGGCTTGTAGGGTCTGATCATCACCAATCGGCGTCATGCCGACCATGTCGGGCGAACTGAGCGGGGTGAGGGTTATGGCGACCAAGGACACCGGCGGCGGGCAGCAGAAGGCCACGCGTTCCACCGAGGAGGTCGAGGAGCAGGCGCAGGACGCGCAGGTTTCCGAGGACCTCAAGGAGCGCCAGGAGGCGCTCAGCGAGGACGTGGACGACGTCCTCGACGAGATCGACGACGTTCTGGAGGCCAACGCCGAGGACTTCGTCAGGTCCTTCGTCCAGAAGGGCGGCGAGTGACCCCCGGCCCGCAGGCCGAGCCGGCGCCGTAGCGGGTGCCGTACTTCGCGATCCGAGAAGGTGTGAACGCTGTCCGCGGTGCGTCGGCACGGACCGCGGACAGCGTTCGCGCTGCGAAGACCCCCGTGCCGCGCGCCGCGGCGGACCCGCGACGGAAAGACCCGTGTCGAACCCGTATCCCATGCGGATTCCCATGTGGATCATCGCCGCGAGGCGGGTAGGGTCCGTGACGTACTGTGCTTCAACTGCGATTCGGCCATCGGCACGTTGGGAGACGATCCCGACAGCATCCGTCGGGCTGCCGCCTATCTGGAGGGAACCTCGTGGAAGCCAACACTCGTGACACCGGGCGTCTGCCGGCTGCCTTCCTGACGCCCGGGTCCTCCTCCTTCATGGACTTCCTCTCCGATCACCAGCCGGACCTGCTGCCGGGACGCAGGAAGCTGCCGCCCGTCCAGGGCGCGATCGAGGCCCCGCACGGCACCACCATCGTCTCCGTGACCTTCCCCGGCGGGGTCGTCCTCGCCGGCGACCGGCGCGCCACGATGGGCAACGTCATCGCCCAGCGGGACATCGAGAAGGTCTTCCCGGCGGACGAGTACTCCGCGGTGGGCATCGCGGGCACGGCCGGTCTGGCCGTGGAGATGGTGAAGCTGTTCCAGCTGGAACTGGAGCACTTCGAGAAGGTCGAGGGCGCCCAGCTGTCGCTGGAGGGCAAGGCGAACCGGCTGTCGACCATGATCCGTTCCAACCTGGGCATGGCCATGCAGGGCCTGGCCGTGGTCCCGCTGTTCGCCGGGTACGACGTGGACCGCGAGCAGGGGCGGATCTTCTCCTACGACGTCACGGGCGGCCGTTCCGAGGAGCAGGGGTACGCCGCCACCGGTTCCGGCTCGATCTTCGCGCGCGGCGCGATGAAGAAGCTGTTCCGGGAGGACCTGAGCGAGGCCGAGGCCACCACGCTGGTGGTCCAGGCCCTGTACGACGCGGCAGACGACGACTCGGCGACCGGCGGTCCCGATGTCGCCCGCCGGATCTACCCGATCGTCACCGTGATCACCGAGGACGGCTACCGCCGGCTCACCGAGGACGAGGCGTCCGCGATCGCCCGGTCCGTGCTGGAACGGCGGCTGGAGCAGCCCGACGGTCCGCGGGCCTCGCTGCTGTAGCGGGCGGTCCGGATGTTTCAAGGTGGTCCAGTGACTTCGACAGAAAGGGACGGATAACCGGTGTCGACGCCGTTCTATGTCTCCCCCCAGCAGGCGATGGCGGACCGGGCCGAGTACGCCCGCAAAGGCATCGCCCGTGGCCGCAGCCTGGTCGTGCTGCAGTACGCCGACGGCATCGTCTTCGTCGGCGAGAACCCGTCCCGCGCGCTGCACAAGTTCAGTGAGATCTACGACCGGATCGGCTTCGCCGCCGCCGGCAAGTACAACGAGTACGAGAACCTCCGCATCGGCGGCGTCCGGTACGCCGACCTGCGCGGCTACACCTACGCCCGGCACGACGTGACCGCCCGGGGCCTGGCCAACGTCTACGCGCAGACGCTGGGCACCATCTTCTCCAGCGTGGGGGAGAAGCCCTACGAGGTGGAACTGGTGGTCGCCGAGGTCGGCGAGACCCCGGACCAGGACCAGATCTACCGGCTACCGCACGACGGCTCCATCGTCGACGAACACGGCTCGGTGGCGGTCGGCGGCAACGCGGAGCAGATCAGCGGCTTCCTCGACCAGCGCCACCGGGACGGCATGACGCTCGCCGAGGCCCTGAAGCTGGCCGTGCAGTCCCTGTCGCGGGACACCAACGGCAGCGAGCGGGAGATCCCCGCGGAGCGGCTGGAGGTCGCGGTGCTGGACCGCACCCGGCCGCAGAAGCGCAAGTTCAAGCGGATCACCGGGCGCCAGCTCGCCCGGCTGCTGGAGGCCGGCGGCGCCGAGACGGCGTCGGAGGCCGAAGCGGACGCCGAGGCGGAGACGGAGTCCGGCACGGACACCGAGTAGGACGCCCCGGGTGTGCCGCGCGCCGCCGGACCCGCGGGTCCGGCGGCGCGCGGCACACCCGTGTCCGGGGCGGGTCAGTCCCGGGCCGGACCGGTGGACCCGCGCACCACCAGCTCGACCGGGATGTCGTCCGCCCGGGGCTCGCGCTGCTCCAGGACGGCCAGCAGCGCCCGCATGCCCCGCTCGCCGAACAGCTCCGCGTCCAGCCGCACGGTGGTCAGCTCGGGGTCGACGGCCGTGGCCAGGGCCAGGTCGTCCAGCCCGGTGACGGAGAGGTCGCCGGGGATCGCCAGACCCAGCCGGCGGGCCGCCTTGTAGACGCCGGCCGCCAGCTGGTCGTCGTCGCAGACGACGGCCGTGGGCCGGTCCCCGGCCGCGAGGGCGGCCGGCGCGGCGGTCTCGGCGCCCCGGATGGAGATGGGCGAGGAGACGGTGCGCAGCGAAGCGCCCGGGACGTCCGCCAGCCGGGCGGCCAGTTCCCGGGCGCGCACCTCGAAGGTCCAGGACGCCACGTCCGCGGCCAGGTGCAGGAAGCGGCGGTGACCCAGGTCCCGCAGGTGCTCGACGACCTGGCGGACGCCGTCGGCGATGTCGAGGTTCACCGTGGCCGCACCGGGACCGGCCGCCGGATCGCTGTCCAGCATCACCAGGGGCAGCTGGTCGCCCCGGATCGCGCTGAGGGCGTCGGCGGCCATGGAGGAGGCGATGACGCCGTCCAGGGCCGCCTGTGCGGACGCGAACGGGTCGCGGGCCGGCCCGATGCCCTCCGGGGAGGGGTAGAGGACCACGCCGAAGCCGTGCTGCGCGGCGACCCGTGCGGCGCCCGTGTAGACCCCGGCGAAGAACTCCGTGGTAAGGGCCGGCACCACCAGCAGGACGGTGCGGGTGCGCCCCAGGCGCAGATTGCGGGCGGCCAGGTTCGGCCGGTAACCGAGGTCGTGCGCGGCGTCGCGGACCCGCTGCGCGGTGGCCTCCGAGACCCGTCCGCGCCACTTGTCGCCGAGCACCAGGGAGACGGCGGCCTGGGAGACACCGGCGGCCCGGGCGACGTCCCGGCTGGTGGGTCGGGTGCTGGCTCGGGCCACCGCGGACCGCTCCTTCGTCTGGACTGGCGAACAGCCGACATGGTACGTATGGAAGCGGCCGTTATACGTACAACCCCCCGTCTGGAGCAGTCCGGCAGGTGAGTGGAGGGCTCGGCATGGCCACGGGATACCTGGAGATCCTCCGGGTGCGGCACGCCGCCCGGCTGCTCACCGGCACGCTGGTGGGACGCCTGCCCAACGCGACCGCGGCCATCGCGATCGTGCTGTTCGTCCGCGCCGAGGGGGGCTCCTACAGCCTGGCCGGGGCGCTCGCCGCGGTCTACGGCGTGGCCAACGCCGTCGGCCAGCCCGTGCTCGGGCGGCTGGTGGACCTGAAAGGACAGCCCCGCGTCCAGCTGCCCGCCGCCGTGCTGTCCGCCCTCGCCATGGCCGTCTTCGCCTTCGCCGGCATCGGCCCGCTGCCGCTGGCCTGCGCCGCCGTGGCCGCCGCCGGGCTGTTCACGCCCCCGCTGGAAGGCGGACTGCGCGCCCTGTGGGCCACGGTGCTGCCGAAGGAGGACCACGTGCACCGGGCGTACGCCCTGGACGCCGTGGCCCAGGAGATCCTGTTCACCGTCGGGCCGCTGCTGGTGACGGTGTGCACCGCCCTCTGGTCGGCCCAGGCCGCCCTGCTCGTGCTGAACGTCATCGGGGTGCTCGGCGCCCTGTCCGTGGTCGTCTCCCGGCCGTCCCGCGCCTGGCGCTCCGCCCCGCGCGAGGCGCACTGGCTCGGCGCGCTGCGCTCACCGGGACTCCTCGCCCTGCTGGCCGCCTTCCTGTTCGTGGGCATGGCCCTCGGCTCCATCACCGTGGCCGCCGTCTCCTACGCCGACCACCACGGCGGCGACGTGGTGTACGGCTGGCTGATGGCGGGCCTCGGGTTCGGCGCCCTGGCCGGCGGTCTGGCGTACGGGGCGCGCGGATGGCCGGGCGAACCGGCGCGGCGACTGCGGGTGCTGGTGGCGCTTCTGGCGGTGTGTTACCTGCCGCTGATGCTGATGCCGGGCCCGGTCGCCATGACGCTGCTCGCCGTCCTCGCCGGGGTGTTCCTCGCGCCGGCCCTCGCCTGTGCCTTCGTCCTGGTCGACCGGCACGCGCCGCGCGGCACGGTCACCGAGGCGTTCTCCTGGCTGGTGACCACCTTCACCGTCGGCGCCTCGGCCGGAACGGGCGTGGCGGGCCCGGTCGTCGAGGCGGGCGGCGCGCTGTGGGGATTCGCGGTGCCCGGGGTGGCGGGCGGCGTGTCCCTGCTGGTTTTGATCGCCACAGGAAGGGTAATGGCAGTTCCGGTGGGAGGGGCGGTAGTTGCGGTCCGCTCCGAAAATGATCCGAACCGTGCCCTCGAACCCCGTTTCAGTTCCGGGAAACGGGCGTAATGTTCAGTCATGGACCGCCGCATTTTCGGGCTGGAGAACGAGTACGGCGTCACGTGCACGTTCAGGGGACAGCGGCGCCTGTCTCCTGACGAGGTGGCGCGGTACCTCTTCCGCCGTGTCGTGTCATGGGGCCGAAGCAGCAACGTCTTTCTGCGCAACGGTGCCCGCCTTTATCTCGACGTGGGATCGCATCCGGAATACGCCACACCCGAATGCGACAACGTGACCGAACTGGTCACCCACGACAAGGCCGGCGAGCGCATTCTCGAAGGACTCCTGGTGGACGCCGAACGACGCCTGCACGAGGAGGGAATCGCGGGCGACGTCTACCTCTTCAAGAACAACACCGACTCCGCGGGAAACTCCTACGGGTGCCACGAGAACTATCTCGTCGCCCGGCACGGGGAGTTCTCCCGGCTCGCGGACATCCTCATCCCCTTCCTGGTGACCCGCCAACTGCTGTGCGGCGCGGGCAAGGTGCTGCAGACACCGCGCGGAGCCGTGTACTGCGTCAGCCAGCGGGCCGAGCACATCTGGGAGGGCGTCTCCTCGGCGACCACCCGGTCCCGGCCGATCATCAACACCCGGGACGAGCCGCACGCCGACGCCGAGCGCTACCGCCGGCTGCACGTCATCGTGGGCGACTCCAACATGTCCGAGACGACCATGCTGCTCAAGGTCGGCGCCACCGACCTGGTGCTGCGCATGATCGAGGCGGGCACCGTCATGCGGGACCTCACCCTGGAGAACCCGATCCGGGCGATCCGCGAGGTGAGCCACGACATCACCGGCCGGCGCAAGGTGCGCCTGGCCAGCGGACGTGAGGCGTCCGCCCTGGAGGTGCAGCGCGAGTACTACGAGAAGGCGCTGGACTTCTGCGAGCGCCGGGGCATCCGCACCGGCACGGTGGAGCAGGTGCTGGAGCTGTGGGGCCGCACCCTGGACGCCATCGAGGAGGAGGACCTCGACCGCATCGGCACCGAGATCGACTGGGTCATGAAGTACAAGCTCATCGAGCGGTACCGGGCCAAGCACAACATGACCATGTCGCACCCGCGGGTCGCCCAGATAGACCTCGCCTACCACGACATCCACCGCCGACGGGGCCTGTACTACCTGCTCGAGAAGAGGGGGCAGGCCGCCCGGATCTGCAACGACCTCAAGATCTTCGAGGGCAAGTCGGTTCCGCCGCAGACCACCCGGGCGCGGCTGCGCGGCGACTTCATCCGCCGGGCCCAGGAGCAGCGCCGGGACTTCACCGTCGACTGGGTCCACCTCAAGCTGAACGACCAGGCGCAGCGCACGGTGCTGTGCAAGGACCCGTTCCGTTCGGTGGACGAACGGGTGGAGAAGCTGATCGCCGGCATGTGACCGCGCCGGACGGCCGCCCCGGCGGCCGCGAGGACGCCCGATGCCCCCGGGACCGGTTCCCGGGGGCATCGGGCGTCCCGGTGCGCGGTGCGTCTCTTTCGCGGGAGGCGTCGGCCGATACTCGTGGTCCACGGGGCCACAGGTCGTAGAGTGGCCGGATCGCCCCCACGCCCCCGATTCCCAGTTGGACTGATGAACCACAACACGTACCGGCGCCTCGCGGCGCTGCTGGCCGTCCCCGCCCTGCTGTTCACCGCCGCGTGCGGCGGTGACGACGACAAGAACAGCGACTCCGCGGACGGCGTCGCCCGGATCGAGGGGACGTTCGGCCAGAAGCCCGAGATCTCCGACCCCAAGGACACCGAGCCGACCGAGAAGACCGTGGTCGAGACGGTGTCGGCGGGCAAGGGCAAGACCGTCGAGGCGTCCGACTTCGTCCGGCTCGACTGGTCCCTCGTGAAGTGGGGCGAGGAGCAGGAGCTCGGCGGCACCTGGGCCACCGCGGCGGGCAAGAACCCCCGGCCGCAGTCCGTGGCCCAGCTGGGCAAGGAGGGCGGACAGCTGCCCCCCAAGGTCCTGGACGCCCTGAAGGGCAAGAAGGTCGGCAGCCGCACCCTCGTGCAGGGCACCGCGGGCGACCTCATCGGGCCCGGGCTGAATCCCGCCTCCGGCGTCACCGAGAAGGACGTCCTGGTCTGGGTGGTCGACACCGTGGCCGCCGCCCCCGTCGACGCCAAGGCCGAGGCCGAGGGCGAGCAGGCGGCCGTCGAGGACGGGCTGCCCGAGGTGAAGGCGCCGTCGCAGAAGGCCGCCACCATCACCGTCCCGAAGGGCGTCAAGGCCCCGAAGGAGCTCCAGGACCAGGTCCTGATCAAGGGTGACGGCAAGAAGGTCGAGGCCGGTCAGGGCCTCATCGCCCAGTACACCGGCGTCAAGTGGGAGGACGGCAAGAAGTTCGACTCCTCCTGGGACCACGGCGGCGCCACCGCCTTCCAGATCGGTACCGGCTCGGTCGTGGCCGGCTGGGACCAGGGCCTGGTCGGCAAGAACGTCGGCGACCGGGTGCTGCTGGTGATCCCGCCGTCCCTCGGCTACGGCGCCAACCCGAGCAGCGAGCTGGCGAAGAACACGCTGGTCTTCGTCGTCGACATCCTGGGCACCGTCTGACCCGTGCGTCTGTGAAACTGTCAGGGTTCGCAGGTCACGCAACAAGGAGAAATACAGTGAGCATCGACAAGCCCGAGATCGACTTCCCGGGCGGCGAGCCCCCGGCGGACCTCGAGATCAAGGACATCTGGGAGGGTGACGGACCGGTGGCCCAGGCGGGTCAGACCGTCACCGTGCACTACGTCGGTGTCGCCTTCAGCACCGGCGAGGAGTTCGACGCCAGCTGGAACCGCGGTACCCCGTTCCGCTTCCCGCTGGGCGGCGGCCGGGTCATCCAGGGGTGGGACCAGGGCGTGCAGGGCATGAAGGTCGGCGGCCGCCGCCAGCTGACCATTCCCGCCCACCTCGCCTACGGCGACCAGAGCCCCACGCCGGCGATCAAGCCCGGGGAGACGCTGATTTTCGTGGTCGACCTGCTCGGCGTCTGACCGTCGCACCGCCGGCCGGCGCGCGGCGATCGAGGTGATCGCCGTACCGTCGGTTCGTCGTACGACGTCCGGTCGGTAAATGATCGGAGCCGATCATTCGGGGTCCATGCCCGTCCGGGCATGGGCCCTCGGCTTTTGCCGGGCCACCACGGAGCGGTACGGTCATCGGTCGTAAGCACCATAGGGAGGCGAAGCGCGTCGATGGCCATTGCCAAGGCCGAGCGGCTGATGAACCTGGCGCTGTGTCTGCTCGGGACGCGGCGGCCGCTCAGCAAGCGCGAGCTGCGTGAGTCCATCGAGGCCTACCTGGAAGCGGGCTCCACCGACTCCTTCAACCGCATGTTCGAGCGCGACAAGGACGACCTGCGCGAACTCGGACTGGTCATCGAGACCGTCGAGAACCTCGACGGCGAGACCGGCTACCTCGCCCGCCGCGACAGCAACCGGCTGCCGCCCATCACCCTGGACGCCGAGGAGGCCGCGGCACTCGGACTCGCCGCCAAGGTCTGGCAGCAGGCCCGGCTGGCCGGGGCCGCCAGCGGCGCCCTGCAGAAGCTGCGCGCCGCCGGACTGCCCGACGACGTCGACCCGCACGGCACCCACAGCGCGCTCGAACCCCGCATCCCGGTGCACGAGGCCGCCTTCGAACCGCTGATGCTGGCCTGCCGCGACCGCCGTCCGGTCGTCTTCGACTACCGCAAGGCCACCGCCGTCCAGCCCGAGCAGCGGCACGTCGAACCGTGGGCGCTGGAATGCTGGCGCGGTCACTGGTACCTGGCCGGCTGGGACCGAGACCGGGGCGCCGAACGCGTCTTCCGCCTGTCCCGGATCACCGGCAGGGTCCGCTCGCGCACCGGCCGGTTCACCGCCCCCGTGCCGGACGTCGTCACCGTGCGGGAGACCGTGGCGGGCTGGGCGGGGGAGACCGCCGACCGCACGGCCCGCATCCGGCTGCGCTCCGGCGCCGGCTACCCGCTGCGGGCCCGGGCCACGGCCGTACGGGAACTCGGCGACGGCTGGGACGAGCTGGAGATCCCCTACGGCCACGGCCTGGACGCGTGGCTGGTGGAGTTCGGACCGGACGTGGTGGTCCTGGAGCCCGCGGAACTGCGGGCCGACGTGGTGGACCGGCTGCGCGCCGTCGCCAAGGGCTGAGGGGGAGCGGACAAGACGTGGCAGGCAAACCGGTCAGGCCCGTGAACGCCATCGACCAGACCCGGCGGATGCTCTCGCTGGTGACCTATCTGCGCGAGCGCCCCGGCGCCCGGGTCGAGGACGTGGCGCGCGCCTTCGGCATCACCGAGGACGAACTCGTCTCCGACCTCGACGTGCTGCCCATGTGCGGCACCAGCTTCCGCGGCGGCGACCTGCTGGACATCGACACCGACGGCGAGCACATCTGGTGGCACAACCCCGCCGCCCTCGGCGCCGAGACCGCCGACCCGCTGCGGCTCGCCGCGGACGAGGCCACCGCCCTGCTGGTCGCCGCCCGTGCCGTGGCCACCCTGCCCGGCCTGCGCGAGAGCGACCGCCAGGCACTGCTGAGGGCCACCGCCAAGGTGGAGGCCGCCGCCGGCGAGGCCGCCGGGGCCAGCTCCCGGCTGTCGGTGACCTTCGAGTCCGAGGGCGGCGTGTTCGCCGACGTCGACCGGGCCATCGCCGAACGCCGCCGCCTGTGGATCCGCTACTACTCACCCGCCCGCGACGAGATCACCGAGCGCGAGATCGACCCCATCCGCCTGGTCAGCGTCGGCCACACCTACGTCGAGGCGTGGTGCCGCCGCTCCGAGGCGCGCCGGACCTTCCGGCTGGACCGGGTGGCCGAGATCAGGATCCTCGACGAGCCGTCGGCGCCCCCGGAGATCGAACTGCGGGACCTCTCCGAAGGCCTCGTGCAGCCCGCCGCCGAGGACCCCGAGGTCGTCGTCGAGGTCGGGCCGGGCGGACGCTGGGTCGCCGAGTACTACCCGCACGACAGCGCCGAGGAGCTCGCCGACGGCGGGCTGCGCATCACCCTGCGCACCCCCGACCCGGCCTCGCTGAGACGCCTGGCCCTGCGGCTCGGGCGCGACGGCCGCATCGTCGAGCCGCGCGGCCTCGCCGACAGCGCCCGGCAGGCCGCCCGCGACGCGCTCGCGGCCTACGACGGGGGCGAGGCGGCCGGATGAGCGGGGCCCGCGCACGGCAGGTGGCGCGGGACGGACAGGACGACAGGCAGGAGCGAGTGCTGTGAGCGAGTCGGCGGCGTCTGGTGTGCGGGAGATGACGGTGGCGTCCGCGTTCGCCGGGATGAGAAGCGTGGCCCCGGTCGTGTTCCGTGCGGGCTGCCCGGACTGCCGGGGACGGTTCGAACTCGCCGCGAGCGCGCTGCGCCTCGTGATCGGCGCGAGCAGCCGCACCACCTTCTACTCGTTCACCTGCCCCGAGTGCGCGGCGGCGGTCCGCAAGCCGGCCGGGGAACGCATCGTGGAGCTGCTCACCGGCGGCGGCGTCAGCACCCTGCGGCTGCACTCCACCGTGTAGGGGAGGACCGCCGCCCGCCACCGCGCGGGCGCGGGCCGGAGGCCGGCCGTGTGCGGGGAGGGTCTAGGCTCGCCCCATGGTCTGGCCGATGTTCGCTGTTGCCGTGGGTTTCGTGGGTCTCGTCGTGCTCGGCGTGCTGGCCGTCCGGGTCTTCGTCGAGGCGGAACGCCTCGGCCGCCAGGTCACGGACTCCGCGCACCGCATCAGCCGCGCGGCCGAGGACCTGGAGCGGTCGGCCGCCGGCGCGGCCCGGTCCGCCGAAGCCCTCTGAGCGTCCACGCCGGGGCCGGCCGGGACCCCTCACCCTGTCGGGTCCGTGGCACCGGCAGGTACGCTGCTGCTCGCGGCCGGAGAACGAGGCCCGTCCGCGGACGGGGAGTGCGCACGGGGATTGCCTCGCGTTCACCCCTGAGCGTTACGATCGCTGTCAGCACCACCGTCCGGACACGCGTCCGGACGGACAGCACCCCCGCAGCCTCGGTGAGAAGGTAAAGACTTATGTTCGGTGGCAAGATCGGCGCTCCCGAGATCATTCTCATCCTCGTCGTCGTCATCCTGTTGTTCGGCGCGAAGAAGCTGCCGGACATGGCGCGGTCGCTCGGCAAGTCGGCCCGCATCCTCAAGAGCGAGGCGAAGGCGATGAAGGAGGACAAGTCCTCCACTCCCGCCGACCCGCCGGCTCCCGGTGAGGAGTCCGCCGCACAGCGCACCATCCAGGCCGCACCCGGCGACGTGACCAGCTCCCGCCCGGTGGCGGAGCCCACGGACACGACCAAGCGCTGACGCAGGGCCGGTGGACTCCGGCCCGCCGCACGAGATGGGGAACGTGGGTTGCTGAAGTCTGCCCGCAAACAGGAGAGGGATCCGGAAGGGCGGATGCCGCTCGCGGAACACCTGCGTGAACTCCGCAACCGGCTCGCGAAGGCGCTGCTGGCCATCGTCCTGGTGACGGTCGTCGCTGCCTTCTTCTACACCGACATCATCAACTTCTTCACCGACCCGATCCTCAGGTCGGTCGGCTGCGGCCAGTCCTTCGAGGAATTGTCGCGTTCCACGCAGGACAAGGCGCAGCCCTGCGCCATGATCACGATCAATGGCCTGCTCACGCCCTTCACACTGGCGCTGAAGGTCTCGTTGATGGCCGGCATCGTGCTCGCCGCGCCGGTCTGGCTGTACCAGCTCTGGGCGTTCGTCGCGCCCGGCCTGCACCGGCACGAGAAGAAGTACGCCTACGCGTTCGTCGCCACCGGCTTCCCGCTGTTCCTCGGCGGCGCCTACTTCGCTTACCGGTTGCTGCCGACCACCGCCAAGGTGCTCATCGACTTCACGCCCGGCAACGTCGACAACCTGCTGCCGCTGGACGACCTGCTCGACCTGGTGACGCGCATGGTGGTCGTGTTCGGGCTGTCCTTCGAGCTGCCGCTGTTGCTGATCATGCTCAACTTCACCGGGGTGCTGAGCGGCAAGCGGATGCTCGGCTGGTGGCGGGGCATGATCATGGGCATCACGGTCTTCGCCGCCATCGCCACCCCCAGCACCGACCCGCTGACGATGATCGGGCTCGCCGGCCCCATCTGGCTCCTGTACTTCATCGCCGTCGCCGTGGCGCTGCTCAACGACCGGCGCAGGCGCCGCATCGAGGCCGCGGGACCTGCCGACGACGAGGAGTCCGAGCTGGACCTCACACCGGAGGCCGTCGACCCGGCGGAGCCGGTGGCTGCCCTCCCGGAGCAGACCTCCAAGGACCGGGTGAACGGTTATGACGACGTGACCTGAGGCGCCGGGACCACCTCGTAGGGCCGCCTCCGCGACCAGCGAGATCACCCTCTTCGTCGACCCCACCGCAGGCCGCGGCCGGGGCGCCCGGGCGGCGCCCACGGCCGCGGCCTGCGGTGCGGGACGCCGGGCACACGGTACGCCGCTCGTCGGCGACGACGCCGCGGACACGCTCGCGCGGGCCGGGCCGCCCTTGCGGAGGGCACCGGCGCGCTGGTCGCCGTGGGCGACGACGGCATGGCGCACCTGGCGCTGCAGGCCGTCGCGGGCACCGGCACCCCCCTCGGCATGATCCCGGCCGGCACCGGCAACGACTTCGCCCGTGCCCTCGGGCTCCCGCTGCGGGACCTCGCGGCGGCGGGCCGCACGGCCGCCGATGCCCTCACCCGCGGGCGGACGCGCGCACGCGACCTCGGGCGGGCCGGCGACCGATGCCTCGCCAACGTCCTGGCCTCGGGCTTCGACTCCCGGGTCAACGACCGCGGCAACCGGATGCGGTTGCCCGCCGGCCGGTTCGGATACGCCCTGGCGATGCTCGCCGAGCCGGCGGCGCTGCGCCCGATCCGGTACCGGATCGTCCTCGGCGGCGGCGAGGTGCGGGAGGTCGAGGCGACGCTGGTGGCCGTGGGGAACGGGCCCTCCTGCGGCGGCGGCATGAGGGTCGGTCACGGTGCGGACCTCACCGACGGGCTGCTGGACGTCACCGTGGTGGGCGCCTGCACGCGCGCCACCCTGCTGCGGGTGGTCCCAACGGTCCACCGGGGGACGCACCTGGGCCATCCCGTGGTGAGCGTCCTGCGGGCGACGAGAGTGGGGCCGGCGGCGGACGGCGTGACCGGCCACGCGGACGGCGAACCGGTGGGGGCGCTGCCCCTGGTGGTGCGTTGCGTGCCCGCCGCCGTGCGGGTCCTGACCCGGTGAGCCAGGGCCGTATTCCCGAGCCGGGCGGGGCCCGGCTTCCCGCCGCGGGCGGTCCGGTTAATGATCGTCCTGTTGTCGGTGCGGCCCGGTAGGCTCGAAAGCACGATGACAGAGGACCTCTCACCGGCCGAGCGGTACGCGGCGGCGCGCAGGCGCGCTGCCGAGCAGGCCACCGCGCTCGCCTCCTTCCGCGAGATGTACGACTTCGGCCTCGACCCGTTCCAGATCGAGGCCTGCCAGGCCCTCGAAACGGGCAAGGGCGTGCTGGTGGCGGCGCCCACCGGCTCGGGCAAGACGATCGTCGGCGAGTTCGCCGTCCACCTCGCCCTGCTACAGGGCAAGAAGTGCTTCTACACGACGCCCATCAAGGCGCTGTCGAACCAGAAGTACGCCGATCTCTGCCGGCGGTACGGCAGTGACAAGGTGGGCCTGCTCACCGGCGACAACAGCGTCAACTCCGACGCCCCGGTGGTCGTGATGACCACCGAGGTGCTGCGGAACATGCTGTACGCGGGATCGCAGACCCTCCTGGGCCTGGGGTACGTGGTCATGGACGAGGTGCACTACCTCTCCGACCGGTTCCGCGGCGCCGTGTGGGAGGAAGTGATCATCCACCTTCCCGAGTCGGTGACCCTGGTCTCCCTGTCGGCGACGGTCTCCAACGCCGAGGAGTTCGGCGACTGGCTCGACACCGTGCGCGGCGACACCGAGGTGATCGTCTCCGAGCACCGGCCGGTGCCGCTGTTCCAGCACGTGCTCGCCGGGCGGCGGATCTACGACCTGTTCGAGGAGGGCGAGGGCCGCAGGAAGGCCGTCAACCCCGACCTGACGCGCATGGCGCGGCTGGAGGCGAGCCGTCCCCCGTGGGGCGACCGCCGCCGCGGGCGCGGGAACATGCGCGAGGCCGACCGCGAGCGGGAGCGCAGACAGCGCTCGCGGGTGTGGACGCCGAGCCGGCCGGAGGTCATCGAGCGGCTGGACGCCGAGGGCCTGCTGCCCGCCATCACGTTCATCTTCAGCCGGGCCGGCTGCGAGTCCGCGGTCCAGCAGTGCCTGTACGCGGGCCTGCGGCTCAACGACGAGGAGGCGCGCGCCCGGGTGCGCGCCCTGGTCGAGGAGCGCACCGAGTCCATCCCGGCCGAGGACCTGCACGTGCTGGGGTACTACGAGTGGCTGGAGGGCCTGGAGCGCGGCATCGCGGCCCACCACGCGGGCATGCTGCCGACGTTCAAGGAGGTCGTCGAGGAGCTGTTCGTCCGGGGCCTGGTCAAGGCCGTGTTCGCCACCGAGACCCTCGCGCTCGGCATCAACATGCCCGCCCGCTCGGTGGTGCTGGAGAAGCTGGTCAAGTGGAACGGCGAGCAGCACGCCGACATCACCCCGGGCGAGTACACCCAGCTGACCGGCCGGGCCGGCCGGCGCGGCATCGACGTCGAGGGCCACGCGGTCGTCCTGTGGCAGCGGGGCATGAACCCCGAGCACCTGGCGGGGCTGGCCGGCACCCGCACCTATCCGCTGCGCTCCAGCTTCAAGCCGTCGTACAACATGGCGGTCAACCTGGTCGAGCAGTTCGGGCGGCACCGCTCGCGCGAACTGCTGGAGACCTCGTTCGCCCAGTTCCAGGCCGACAAATCGGTCGTCGGCATCTCCCGCCAGGTGCAGCGCAACGAGGAGGGTCTGGAGGGCTACAAGGCCTCCATGACCTGCCACCTCGGCGACTTCGAGGAGTACGCGCGGCTGCGCCGCGAGCTGAAGGACCGCGAGACGGAGCTGGCCCGGCAGGGCGCCGTGCAGCGCCGTGCGGAGGCCGCCGTCGCGCTGGAGAAGCTGAAGCCGGGTGACGTCATCCACGTGCCGACGGGCAAGTACGCGGGCCTGGCGCTGGTGCTGGACCCGGGGCTGCCCGCGGGCCGCTCCAACGGCCACCGCGGCTTCGACCACCACGACGGCCCGCGCCCGCTGGTGCTGACCGCCGAGCGGCAGGTCAAGCGGCTGGCGTCGGTCGACTTCCCGGTGCCGGTCGAGGCGCTGGAGCGGATGCGGATCCCGAAGTCGTTCAACCCGCGTTCGCCGCAGTCCCGTCGCGACCTCGCCTCGGCGCTGCGCACCAAGGCCGGGCACATCGCGCCCGAGCGGCACCGCAAGCGGCGCTCGCAGGCGGCCGACGACCGGGAGATCGCCCGGCTGCGCAAGGCGATCCGGGCGCATCCCTGCCACGGCTGCGACGACCGGGAGGACCACGCCCGCTGGGCCGAGCGCTACCACCGGCTGCTGCGGGACACCTCGCAGCTGGAGCGGCGCATCGAGGGCCGGACGAACACCATCGCCCGCACCTTCGACCGCATCGTGGCGCTGCTGACCGAGATGGACTACCTGCGCGGCGACGAGGTCACCGAGCACGGCAGACGGCTGGCCCGGCTGTACGGCGAACTCGACCTGCTGGCCAGCGAATGCCTGCGCGAGGGCGTCTGGGAGGGGCTGGCCCCGGCCGAACTGGCCGCCTGCGTCTCCGCGCTGGTCTTCGAGGCCCGGGTCGCCGACGACGCGATGGCGCCGAAGCTGCCGTCCGGCAAGGCCAAGGCGGCCCTCGGCGACATGGTCCGGATCTGGGGCCGGCTGGACGCCCTGGAGGAGGACTTCCGGATCTCCCAGACGGAGGGCGTGGGCCAGCGCGAGCCGGACCTCGGCTTCGCCTGGGCCGCCTACATGTGGGCCTCCGGCAAGGGACTCGACGAGGTGCTGCGCGAGGCGGAGATGCCGGCCGGCGACTTCGTGCGCTGGTGCAAGCAGGTCATCGACGTCCTCGGGCAGATCTCGGCCGCGGCTCCCGCCGTCGAGGGGTCCACGGTCGCGAAGAACGCCCGCAAGGCCGTGGACGGACTGCTGCGCGGGGTGGTGGCCTACTCCTCCGTCGGCTGAACCCCCGCCCCACGGCACCCTCCGGAGCCCGGCGCGCCCCGTGCGCGCCGGGCTTCTGCATCCGGTGCGCCCCCTCCGCGGGCGTCGGACGCCGCTTCCGCGGGCAGGACTGGTCCGGACGCCGTTCCGTACGGAGCCCGGCGGGACACGGCGCCGACGCGGATCCGGGGCTTCTTCACCCGTGACGGTGAGTGAGATTCGTACGCCCGTACGTGGTTACCGTGCGCGTTCGAATCGACGCGGGGTGTGTAAATGGACCAGAGCGTACCGCTGCCCCGGGGGTCATTTCCGGCAGATGCTGAATATGACTCGGCGATGATCCGCTCGGACTAAGCTCGCCCGCAGCGCACCCAGTTGGGATGACATCGTGCGCCCATTCCCCTTTGTGCGGAATTCCCGCCATGACCGCACGGTCCCTTCCCCGCAGTGCACCCCGACCACCAGCCGATTCCTTCCAGAGGGCCCACATGGTGAGTGTCCAATCCCCGCCCGGACGACGTGAGTTGCCGTACGCGCGCGTCCTGCTGCTTCCGGCGATACTGATGGCCGCGGCGACCGGAGCCGCCGTCGCCCTGGTGACGGAACCCGCCCGGTTCGCCGTCGCCGTCTGCGGTGCCGTCGCCACCGCGCTGGTGATCGCCTCCGCGGCGGAGGCGGCCCGCCGCGGCCGCGCCCTGCGCACCGCGCGGGCCGAGTACGAGCGTCACCGTGCGTATCTGGAGGCGCGCATCGCCGCCCACGACACGGAGACGCTGCACTTTGCGGAGGAGGTCACCCCCGGCGCGCTGGAGTACCTGCACCGCGGCAACACCGTGCACGAGGTGATCCGCGACCTGCCCAAGCTGAACCCGGCCTGGCGCGACCTGCCCGAGTACCAGATCAAGCTGCTGCGCATCATGCTGCGGATCATCGACGACGAGGAAGCCCTGCGCGACTCCTCCGCGCGCTCCTTCGTCAGCATCGCCCGCCGCGTGCAGGCCATCGTCCACCAGCAGGCCAAGGAACTGCGGGAGATGGAGGAGGACCACGGCCGCAACCCCGAGGTCTTCGACGACCTGCTGCGCATCGACCACGGCACCGCCCTGATCGGACGCCTCGCCGACTCCATCTCCGTCCTCGGCGGCGGCCGGCCCGGACGCCAGTGGCCGCAGCCGGTCGCGCTCTACAGCGTGCTGCGCGGCGCCATGTCCCGCATCCTGGAGTACCGCCGCATCGACCTGAAGTCGATCGCCAAGGTCAACGTCAAGGGCATCTCGGTCGAGCCCGTCATCCACGCCGCCGCCGAACTCCTCGACAACGCCACCCGCTACTCGCCGCCCCAGACCAAGGTGCACGTCACCGCCGTCGAGGTGCAGACCGGTGTCGCCATCGAGATCGAGGACTCCGGGGTCAGCCTCGACGAGCAGGCCCGCGCCCGCATCGAGGGCATGCTGGACCGCGCCCGGCGCGGCGTCGACCTCCAGGACCTCGGCGAGAGCCCGCGCCTGGGCATCGCCGTCGTCGGCCGGCTCTGCGCCGCCTACAACATGCAGGTGTCGCTGCGGGCCTCCGCCTACGGAGGCGTCCGCGCCGTCCTCGTCGTCCCCAGCGACATGCTCACCGACCAGCCCGGCGTCGGCCTCGCCCACGGCATCGGGGCGACCGCCGTCCCCATGCAGGTCGACGCGCTCCCCGGCCCCGAGCGGGCCCCCAAGAAGCGCCGGCCCACCAGCCCGCGCATCCCCGCCACGGTCTCCATGGAGGACGAGGTCCCCGAGGTCACCGAGTGGACCGCCGGCGGCCTCCCGCAGCGCCGCAGCCGGGTCAAGACCTCCCTGACCCAGCGCTACGCCGAGCAGGCCGCCGCGCAGCGCGCCGAGCGCGAGGCCGCCGAGCGCGGCGAGACCACCCCCTGGACCACCCCGCCCGCGCCCGAGCCGGCGCCGAAGGACGACCGCGAACCCGGCCTGTGGGTCGACGCGTTCTGGGACGGCCTGAAGAAGGACCTCGAACCCGGGGTCCACCCCACCGACTTCACCCGCAACCCGACCGCCTACCTGCATCTCATCAACGACCCGGCCCGTACCGAGGCCGACGACGAGGGGAACCTCAAGTGATCCAGCAGCGAGCCAACTTCGACTGGATGCTCAAGGAGCTCGCCGACGGCGTACCCGGCGTGGAAATGATCGTCGTCCTGTCGGCCGACGGTCTGCGCATCGCCCGCTACGGCGGCGAGCCGGACGCCGCCGACCGGGTGGCCGCCGCCTGCGCGGGCGTGCAGAGCCTGGCGGGCGCGGTCGCCCAGGAACTGCCGCGCAGCGACGGCGAGATGAAGATGGTGATCATCGAGATCAACGGCGGCTACTTCTACCTGATGGCCGCCGGCGCCAACGCCTACCTCGCCGTCCTGTCCGACATGACCTGCGAACCTGGCCGGATGGGCGGCATGATGCGCGACCTCGTCGTCCGCATCGGCGCCCATCTCACCAGCCCGCCCCGACGGAACGGGCAGGCCGTATGACTCCTCCGCAACGCCAGAGGCGCAGCCCCCGGGAGAACCCCCCGCCCCGCCCCCCGGCCACCGGCAAGGACGGCGAGGGCGGCAACCCGGAACGGCTGTACGTGGTCGCCGGCGCGGACGGCGGCCGGGCGGACCTCGACCTCGTCACCCTCATCGTGGCGCGTGCCGAGGACCCCCCGCCGTCGGCCACCCCCGAGCAGGCGGCCGTCCTCCGGCTCTGCTCCGCCCCCCTGTCCGTGGCCGAACTGTCGGCCTACCTCAGCCTGCCGTTCAGCGTGGTGACGGTGCTGCTCACCGAGATGCTGACGGCGGAACTGGTCCAGGCGCGCGCCCCGATCGTGCGTCAGGCGCTCCCGGACCGTTCCCTTCTCGAAGCGGTGATGCATGGACTTCAACGGCTCTGACACCGTCCCCGGCCCTCGCACCGAGGACCAGTTGCCGCTCACGGCCCAGGCCGCGGCCAAGATCGTGATCGTCGGGGGATTCGGGGTCGGCAAGACGACCATGGTCGGCTCGGTCAGCGAGATCCGCCCGCTGACCACCGAGGAGACCATGACCCAGGCCGGGATCGGGGTCGACGACAACTTCGGCTCGGCGACCAAGACGGCCACCACCGTGGCCATGGACTTCGGCCGCATCAAGATCACCGACCAGCTGGTGCTCTACCTGTTCGGCACCCCGGGACAGGAGCGCTTCTGGTTCCTGTGGAACGGACTGTTCGAGGGCGCGCTCGGCGCGGTCGTACTCGTCGACACCCGCCGGCTCGAAGTGAGCTTCGACGTCATGGGGCGCCTGGAGGAACGCGGGGTCCCCTTCGTCGTCGCCGTCAACTCCTTCCCCGACGCGCCCCGTTACCCGCTGGCGGACCTGCGCACCGCGCTCGACCTCTCCGAGGACGTCCCGATCATGGAGTGCGACGTGCGGCGGCGGGCCTCCAGCCGCGACGTGCTGATGACCCTCATGCGGTTCCTGCACTCGCTCGCCATGACCGGCTCGCTCACCTGACCCCGGCCCGCCACCCCCGACCCCTCGCGTTTCCCCAGTTTGCGGAGCGACCACAGTGACGCCTGAATCCCACGCCCCGACCACCCCGGACACCTCCCGGACCGGCCCGCCCCCCGGCTGCCCGGCCCACGGCCTCGGCCCCGGGGGGCTGCGCCGGCTGCACGAGTCGGACGACCTGAGAAAGCTCTACGAGGAGCTGCGGGCCGAGCACGGCCCGGTGGCCCCCGCCCTGCTCCACGACGACGTGCCGGTGTGGGTGGTCCTCGGCCACGCCGAGAGCCTGCACATGGTGCGCACCCCGGCCCAGTTCTGCCGGGACAGCCGCATCTGGTCGCCGCTGCGCGAAGGGCTGGTCAAGCCCGACCACCCGCTCATGCCGCACATCGCCTGGCAGCCGATGTGCTCGCACGCCGAGGGCGACGAGCACAAGCGGCTGCGCGGCGCGCTCGACAGCGCCATGGCGACCATCGACTTCCGCACGCTGCGCCGCCAGATCAACCGCTACACCCAGCGCCTGGTCAACGGCTTCTGCGAGGAGGGCGAGGCCGAACTCGTCGGCCAGTACGCCGAGCACCTGCCGATGGCCGTCATGTGCCAGATCCTCGGCATGCCCGACGAGTACAACGACCGCATCGTCGAGGCCGCCCGCGACATGCTCAAGGGCACCGAGACGGCCATCGCCAGCAACGCCTACATCATGGACGCGCTGGCCCGGCTGACCGCCCGCCGCCGGGCCGACCCGCAGGACGACTTCGCCAGCCACCTCGTCACCCACCCGGCCGGGCTCACCGACGACGAGGTCAGGGAGCACCTGCGGGTGGTGCTCATCGCGGCCTACGAGACCACCGCCAACCTGCTCGCGAACGTGCTGCTCACCGTGCTGACGGACCCGCGCTTCCGCGCCCAGCTCAACGGCGGACAGATGACGGTGCCCGAGGCGGTGGAGCAACTGCTCTGGGACGAACCGCCGTTCAGCACCGTCTTCGCCTACTTCGCCAAGCAGGAGACCGAGCTGGGCGGCCAGCGCATCCGGCGCGGCGACGGCCTGCTGTTCGCCCCCGCCCCGGCCAACATGGACCCCCGGGTGCGCCCCGACCCGGCCGCCAACATGCAGGGCAACCGTTCCCACGTCGCGTTCGGGGGCGGGCCGCACGAGTGCCCGGGCCAGGACATCGGCCGCGCCATCGCCGAGATCGGCGTCGACGCGCTGCTGATGCGGCTGCCGGACGTCGAACTCGACATGAGCGTGGACGAGTTGGAGTACACCGAGTCCATCGCGTCCCGGCACCTGGTGGCGCTGCCGGTGCGGTTCATGCCGCGCGCTCCGCAGGACGTCAACCAGCGGCCGAACCACGACCAGGGGCCGCAGCACCCCCCGACCGCCTGGCACATCGGCGCCCCCGAACCGGAACCGGCCGTCGCGGCCCCGGCGCCGCCGCCTCCCGAGCCGCCGCGGCCCGGCGGGGACCCGGCCCGCCCGCAGGGCGCCTGGCAGCGCTTCCTCACCTGGTGGCGGGGCTACTGACCGGCGGCCCACTCCTCGGGTGACTCCCAGGCCGCAAGCGTCCGGCCACTGCGGAAGCGGTGCTCCACGCCCGTCACCGGATCGGTGAACTCCAGGGCCCGCGCCAGCAGTTGCAGTGGCCGCCGGAAGTCGCCGGCCGGGACGGGCGCGGTCACCGACGGATACAGCGGGTCGCCGAGCAGGGGGACGCCGAGGGCGCTCATGTGGACCCGCAGCTGATGGGTCTGCCCGGTGCGGGGCACCAGCCGGTACCGGCCGACACCGTCCGCCCGGTGGCCGAGGAGCTCGACGCGGGTCTCCGCGTTCGGCTCGCCCTCGACCTCCCGGGCGGCGAGGACACCGCGCTCCTTCAGGATCCGGCTGCGCACGGTCCGGGGGAGGGCCAGCGCGGGGTCGTGGGGGGCGACGGCCTCGTACTCCTTGTGCACCAGCCGGTCGCGGAACAGCGTCTGGTAGGCGCCGCGCACCTCCGGCCGCACGGTGAACAGCACCAGGCCCGCGGTGAGCCGGTCGAGCCGGTGCGCGGCGCCGAGTTCCGGGATGCCGAGGTCCCGGCGGAGGCGGGCCAGCGCCGTCTGTGCGACGTGGCTGCCGCGCGGGGTGGTGGCCAGGAAGTGCGGCTTGTCGGCGACGACGATGTTCTCGTCGCGGTGCACGACCTCCACCGCGAACGGCACCGGGACCTCGGCGGGCAGGTCCCGGTGGAACCACAGGTACGTCCCGGCCGCGTACGGGGTGTCCGGGGGGACCGGCCGCCCGTCCGCGCCGACGATCCGCTCCGCGGCGAACAGGGCGTCGACGGCTTCCGGGCCGGCCGCCAGCCGCTCGGCCAGGTGGTCGCGCACCGTGGCCCACGATCCGCCGGCGGGCAGCCGGACCCGTACGGGATCCACCCCGTCGCGCTGCGGCAGGGGAGGGGGCGGGGTCCGGCGTCTGCGTCTCACGGCGGCCAGCGTACGAGGAGCGGCCCGGCGGGTGCCGCCGGCCGCCCGCGCGGGGGCCCGGCGGACGGCACCGGGACGAGGGGAGGGGGCCGGGCCGGGGTGCTGTTTCCGTCGTCACGAACGGCGGATCAGGCCGAGGGGTTGTTCCCGTCCCGTCGTCGGGGCATGGGGATCAGGTCGGGGGATCAGGCCGAGGTGCCGTCCCCGTCGTCGTGGCGGGCGGCGCGCTTCACCCGGGCCTCGACCTCGTTGCGCGGGGTGCCCTCGGAGCGGGCGAACTCGCTCACCGCCAGCTGCGCGTCGCGGGCCAGGTCGCGCCAGGCCCGCCAGGCGGTCTCCCAGGCGCTGGTCTGCTCGCCGCTCCACGGGGACCGGGTCGGCGGGCCGAAGGACTCCTGCAGGTGCCGCACGCGCACGTGGGCCTCGTCCGCCGCGCGCTGCTTGGCCACGAGCTCGTCGAAGGTGTGTGCCACGCGCCTGGATCCTGGGCCGACGGCCGGGATCCGGGGGTCCGCCACGCCGCCCGGAGCGGCGGGCGCGGCGGGACTTCACCCGACCAGGTCCCGACCCGGTGCCGACGCGGTGCCGACCAGGGCCCGGCCCGGTGCCGGCACCGCCGGCCGGCCCGGAGGTCAGGCGGACGCCGGGGCCCGCTCCTGCTCCGCCTCGATCCGCGCGTTCCACTCCGGCTTCGACGCCTGCCAGCCGTCCTCGTTGTGACCGCGGCGCCAGTACCCGGAGATCGACAGGTCCTCGCGCGCGATGGCGCGCTCCACCCGGAGCAGGTGCCGCAGCTCCTTCACGAAGTGCGCCTCACCGTGCACGAACGCGTGCACCCGGCCCTCGGGGAACTCCAGCCCGCGCACGGCCTCCACCAGGGCCTCGCCGACGGGGCGTTCCCCCCGGTGCAGCCAGACCACCTCGACGTCGGAGTCGATCTTCTGCTCCTCCTGCGGGCCGGCGATCTCCACGAACGCGTGCGCCCGCGCCCCGGCCGGCAGGGCCTCCAGGGCCCGCGCGATGGCCGGCAGCGCGCTCTCGTCGCCGGCCAGCAGATGCCAGTCGGCCGCCGGGTCCGGGGCGTAGGCGCCGCCCGGCCCGACGAAGTGCACCGTCTCGCCCGGCCGGGCGCGCAGCGCCCACGGGCCGGCCAGCCCCTGGTCGCCGTGGACCACGAAGTCCAGGGTCAGCTCGCGCTGGACGGCGTCCCAGTACCGCACGGTGTACGTCCGGGTCACGGGCCACTGCTCGCGGGGGAACTCCGCCCGGATCCGCTCCACGTCGAAGGGCTCCGGGTAGGTCACGCCCTCGGCCGGGAACAGCACCTTCACGTAGTGGTCGGTGCAGGTGTCGGCGGCGAAGTCGGCCAGGCCGTCGCCGCCGAGGACCACGCGCTGCATACCCGGGGTCAGACGCTCGGTGCGGACGACCTGCGCGGTGTGCGTCCTGCGCTGCCGACGGACCGGTCGCTCTGCCATGGGGCCTCCCTGCCGCTGGTTAGGTATACCTAAGTTAACACCTTTCGCCGGCGGAGGGCCGGGGCTCCGTGCCGCGCGGCGCGCCGTGCGGCCGCGGCCGACACCCGGTCCCCGCCCGCCGTGGCGCGGGAGCCCCGCGGCGGCGTCAGCGCGCGAGCGTCGTCAGCAGCCGCTCCAGCGACCCGCCCAGTCCCCAGCGGTCCGCCAGCGTCCGGAGGCCGTCGGGGTCGCGCGGGGTGCGCGGCACCTCGGTGCCGACGTCCGGGAGCGGCACGTCGTCCGCGACCCGGACGACCTTCGGCGCGACCGCCAGGTACGGCCGCGCCTCGTCCAGGCGCTTGCGCTGCGACGGCGTGAGCTTCGCCTTCCGGTCGTCCACGGCCGCGAGGATCCCGGCCAGGTCGCCGAACTCCGCGAGGAGCTTGGCGGCCGTCTTCTCCCCGATGCCCGGCACGCCCGGGAGTCCGTCGCTCGGGTCGCCGCGCAGCAGCGCCAGATCCGCGTACCCCTGGCCGCCGACGCCATACTTCTCCCGCAGCGCGGCCTCGTCGGTGATCTGCAGGGTGCCGACCCCCTTGACCGGGTACAGCACCCGGACCCCGCGCGCGTCGTCGACCAGCTGGTAGAGGTCCCGGTCGCCGGTGACGATGTCCACCGGCCCCCGGGCCCGGGCGGTGAACGTGCCGATGACGTCGTCCGCCTCGTACCCGGCGACGCCGACGCGGGCGATGCCGACCGCGTCCAGGGCCTCCTCGATCACCGGGACCTGCGGGGAGAGGGTGTCGGGCACCTCCTCCTCGTCCGGGCCCGTCTCCCGCTCCTCGGCCACCCGGTGCGCCTTGTAGGAGGGGATCAGGTCCACCCGCCACTGCGGGCGCCAGTCGGCGTCCATGCAGGCCACCAGGTGGTCGGGCCGGTGGTCCTTGACGAGGCGGTCGATGAAGTCGAGCAGGCCCCGCACGGCGTTCACCGGGGTGCCGTCCGGGGCGCGGACGGACTCGGGGACGCCGAAGTAGGCGCGGAAGTACAGGGAGGCGGTGTCGAGGAGCATCAGTCGTCCGGTCACGGACCGCATCATGCCGCACCCCGCCGACAGCGCCCGGTGACAGCGCCCCGGCGACGCGGACGGAACGGCCGCACGCCGCACGCCGCACGCCGCACGCCGCACGCCGCACACCGCGCTCCGTGCAACGCGTTGCGCGGGGCGCGGACCCTGTGAAGCGCGCCACGAAAGCGTTTCGCCCCGGCGAATCCGGGGAGGCGCGGGCCCGGAGCGATGCCGGTACCGGATTCAACTGTTTCGCAGGGTTGATTCCGTTCCGCGTGTCGCTCCCTTCCATGCCGTCGAGAGCTAGAGGTACGCGTGTCATCCAGGCTAGAGGCCGAGCACCTGTACAAGGTGTTCGGCAGACGACCTGACCAGGCGGTCGAGAGGCTGCGCCAGAACAAGGCCGACCGGGAGGAACTGCGCTCCGAGGGCGTCACGGCCGCCGTGGTCGACGCCTCCTTCACCGTCGAGCCGGGCGAGATCTTCGTCGTGATGGGCCTCTCCGGTTCCGGGAAGTCCACCCTGCTGCGCATGCTCAACGGACTGCTGGAGCCGACCGCCGGGCAGGTGCGCTTCGACGGCCAGGACCTCACCGCCCTGTCCGACCGCGAGCTGCGCCAGGTCCGCGCCCGGAAGATCAGCATGGTCTTCCAGCACTTCGCGCTCTTCCCGCACCGCAGCGTCCGTGAGAACGCCGCGTACGGCCTGGAAGTGCAGGGCGTGCCCCGCGCCGAGCGCGAACGCCGCGCCGACGAGGCGCTCGCCCTGTGTGGCCTGGCCGGCTGGGAGAAGTCCTGGCCCGACGAGCTGTCCGGCGGCATGCAGCAGCGCGTCGGCCTGGCACGCGCCCTGGCCACCGACGCCGACCTGCTCCTGATGGACGAGTCCTTCAGCGCGCTGGACCCGCTGATCCGCCGCGACATGCAGGACCAGCTGATCGAGCTGCAGAAGAAGCTGAAGAAGACGATCGTCTTCATCACCCACGACCTCAACGAGGCCATGCGCCTCGGTGACCGCATCGCCGTCATGCGGGACGGCCGCATCGTGCAGATCGGCACCGCGCAGGACATCCTGATCCGGCCGGCCAACGACTACGTGGCCTCCTTCACCCAGGACGTCGACCGCTCGCGCGTGCTCACCACCGGCGCGGTGATGGAGCGCGACACCCGCGGCGACGAGGCCGACTGCGGTTGCGAGACCGCCACCCCCGAGACCCCGTTCAACGAGCTGTGCGCGATCAGCGCCCGCGTCCCCCACGCGGTGGCCGTCCTGGACGGCGACCGGGAACTCGTCGGGATCGTGCCCCGCCAGCGCCTGATCGGCTTCCTCGGGGACGAGGCCGCCGCCCCGGGCGTCTGCGACACCCCGCGCGACAAGGGGGGCAAGGTGATGGCCCGTGCCTAGGATCCCGCTCGGCGACTGGGTCAACACGACCGTCGACTGGCTGCTGGACAACGTCACCTGGCTGTTCGACTTCTTCAAGGCCGTCTTCACCGGCGCCTACGACGGTGTCAACGCCGTCCTCCAGGCCCCGCACCCGCTGATCCTCTGCGGCATCTTCGCGGTGATCGCCTTCTGGCTGCGCGGCACCTTCGCCGGCCTCCTCACCTTCGTCGGCTTCGCCTTCCTCGACTCCATGGAGTTGTGGGAGGACTCGATGGTGACGCTGGCCCTGGTCGTCGTCGCCACCGTGATCGCGCTGGTCGTCGCGGTGCCCGTGGGCATCTGGGCGGCCCGCTCGGACCGGGTCAGCGCCGCGGTGCGGCCGATCCTGGACTTCATGCAGACGCTGCCCGCGATGATCTACCTCATCCCGGCCATCCTGTTCTTCGGAACGGGCTCCGCACCCGGCATCGTCGCCACCCTGATCTTCGCGCTCGCCCCGGGCGTGCGCATGACCGAGCTGGGCATCCGGCAGGTCGACAAGGAACTCGTCGAGGCCGCCGAGGCCTTCGGCACCTCGCCCCGCAACACCCTGCTGCGCGTCCAGCTCCCGCTGGCCCTGCCCACGGTGATGGCGGGCGTCAACCAGGTCATCATGCTGGGCCTGTCCATGGCCGCCATCGCGGGCATGGTCGGCACCGGCGGCCTCGGCGGTGCCGTCATCGAGGCCATCGGCCAGCTCAACATCGGACTGGGCGCCGAGTCGGGCCTCGCGATCGTGATCCTGGCGATCTACCTGGACCGCATGACCAGCGCGCTGGGCACCCAGGTCTCCCCGCTGGGCCGCCGGGCCGCCGCCCGCACCCGGGCCGCCCGGGGCGGACTGCGGATCTGGTCCTACCGTCCGCGTCCGCAGGTCGCGGTGGTCGGTGTCGTGGTCCTGGCCCTGGTGGCCGGCGGCATGAGCATCTTCGGAGGCAGCGGCGGCGGCACCGCCCCGGCCGCCGACGCCAAGAACGTCGGCGCCGGCAAGAAGATCAGCATCGGCTACATCCCCTGGGACGAGGGCGTCGCGTCCACGTTCCTGTGGAAGGAGATCCTGGAGCGCCGCGGCTTCGAGGTCGAGGCCAAGCAGTTCGAGGCCGGCCCGCTGTACACCTCGCTCGCCCAGGGCACCATGGACTTCCAGACCGACGCCTGGCTGCCCACCACGCACGAGGCGTACTGGAAGAAGTACGGCGACCGCATGGAGGACCTCGGCACCTGGTACGAGGAGACCACGCTGGAGCTGGCCGTCCCCGCCTACATGGACGGCATCGACTCCCTGGAGGACCTCAAGGGCGAGGCCGACACCTTCAAGGGCAGGATCACCGGCATCGAGTCCAGCGCCGGCATGATGGGCCTGCTGAAGGACAAGGTCATGGGTGACTACGGCCTCGAGAAGGAGTACGAGGTCGTCGACAGCTCCACGCCGGCGATGCTCGCCGAGCTGAAGCGGGCCTACAGCAAGAAGGAGCCCGTCCTCGTCACCCTCTGGTCCCCGCACTGGGCCTACAGCGACTACGACCTGAAGAAGCTCAAGGACCCCAAGGGCAGCTGGGGCAAGGGCGACGGCGTGCACACGGTGGCCCGCAAGGGCTTCACCGACGACCACCCGGTGGTCGGGCAGTGGCTGCGCGACTTCTCCATGACGGAGGAGGAGCTCACCGGCCTGGAGGCCGAGATCAACAAGGCCGGCAAGGGGCAGCAGCAGGAGGCCGTCCGGACCTGGCTGAAGGCCAACCCGGACATCGTCGACAAGCTGGCACCGGTCGCCTCCGGCTCCGGTGACACCCCGGCCGAGGCGAAGCGGACGCTGGACGTGGCGTGGTTCCCCTGGGAGGAGGACGTCGCCATCACCTACCTGTGGAAGAACGTCCTCGAACGGCGCGGCTACACGCTGAACCTCAAGCAGATGGACGTCGGCCCGGTCTACACCGGACTGGCCTCCGGGGACCTCGACCTCAACTTCGACGCCTGGCTGCCGTACTCGCAGAAGAACTTCTACGAACCGAACAAGGACAAGCTCACCGACCTCGGGACGTGGTACGAACCGGTCTCCCTGGAGCTCTCCGTCCCGTCCTACGTCAAGGGCGTGACGTCGCTCGCCGACCTCAAGGGCAAGTCCGACCTGTTCGGCGGGCGGATCGTCGGCATCGAGCCGGGCACCGGGCAGATGGACCTGCTGAAGAACAAGGTCCTGCCCGCCTACGGCCTCGACAAGGAGTACGAGGTCGTCGACGGCTCCTCGCCGGCCATGCTGGCCGAGCTGAAGCGGTCCTACGCCAAGAAGAAGCCGGTCGCGGTCACGCTCTGGTCGCCGCACTGGTCCTACAGCGAGTACGAGCTGACCAAGCTGAAGGACCCGAAGAAGGCGTGGGGTCCGAGCAACACCATCCACACCATCGCGAGCAAGAAGTTCCCCGAGCAGTACCCGCAGCTCACGAAGTGGATCAAGGGCTTCACGATGAGTGAGGACGAGCTCGGCACCCTGGAGAAGGAGATCAAGGACCGGGGCCAGGGCAACGAGGAGGCGGCCGTCGCCGCCTGGCTCGAGGACCACCCGGACATCGTGGGCCGGATGACCCCCGGCTGACCTCCGCACCGACCGCTCCCCCGGGGGGCGGGCCCGTACCGTGCCCTTCTGGGGCGCGGCGGGGCCCGCCCCCGGCGCGTACCCCGGACCCCGGCGCATTCCCCGGACCTCGCGCGGGCTGCCCACCCCTCGCGCGGGGTCCGCGGGGGAGGACTGCCCGGTCGCGGCACCCCCGCGCCACCGGCACGGCCGCACGGAACGATTCCGGACGACCACGGACCGCGAAGCCCTCCCCGGACCTCCCCGTGACCTTCCGCCGCGGACAGGGAAGAATGGCGGGAACACCCCCGTCGCACCCGCGCGGGGGACGCCGGCGGCCCGCCGATCCGCCGGCGCGATCCGTCGGGTCGGGCCCGGCCGCACGGGGCGGTGACGTGACAGGCGCGTGGATCGTTCCGCCGACCATGCGTAGGGTGCAGACACCTCGGCAGACGGGGTGCGCCGGAACCGACGGCGCACCGGGCACGGGACGACGGCGAAGGAGGGAGCCGGAGCGATGGGCGACCACAAAGAACAGCCCCTGCGGGTGGGCGCCGCCGTGCGCCGCCGACGCCGCGCCCTGGACCTGACGCTCGCCGTCGTGGCGGAGCGCAGCGGCCTGTCCGTGCCGTTCCTCAGCCAGATCGAGAACGAGCGGGCGCGCCCCAGCCAGAGTTCCCTGGAGAAGGTCGCCGACGCCCTGCGCACCACGGCGGTGGAACTCCTCGCCGCCGCCGACCCCGCGTGCAGCGTCGACGTCGTCCGTGCCGAGGACACCGACCCGCCTCTCGTGCCGCGCACCCGGTCCCTGGTGCGCGGCCACCACCAGATGCACGCCTCCGAGTTCACCGGAGACCACGACGCCGGACGCGAACTCCAGTTCCGCAACGACCAGTTGATGTACGTGGCGGACGGCGCCGTGGAGATCGAGGCGGAGGGCCGCGCCTACCGCCTCGGCCGCGGTGACACCCTGTACCTGACGGGGGGCGTCCGGCACCGCTGGCGGGCCACCGTCGCGGAGACCCGTCTTGTGGTCGTCGCCGTCGCCGAGCACATCGAAGCCCTCCACGACAGGCAGCAGCGCCCATGACCACCCCACGGATCGTCTCCCTCGTCCCGTCCCTCACCGAAGCGGTGGCGCACTCCCTCCCCGGCGCCCTGGTGGGGGCCACCGACTGGTGCACCCATCCGGCGCCGCTGGACGTGGAGCGGATCGGCGGCACCAAGAACCCCAAGGTGGAGCGCATCGTCGCCCTCGCGCCCGACCTGGTCGTCGCCAACGAGGAGGAGAACCGCGAGCCGGACCTGGACGCCCTGCGCGCCGCCGGCCTCGACGTCCTGGTCACCGAGGTGCGGACGCTGCCGCAGGCCGTCGCGGAACTGGACCGGGTGCTCACGGCCTGCGGACTGACCACGCGCCCGCGCTGGCTGGACGAGGCCGAGGCGGCCTGGGACGCCGTCCCCGCCCCCGAGCGGCGCCGCACGGCGGTGGTCCCGATCTGGCGGCGGCCCTGGATGGTCCTCGGCCGGGACACCTTCGCGGGCGACCTGCTCTCCCGCCTCGGCCACGACCACGTCCACGCCGGCCACCCGGAGCGCTATCCGCGCGTCCCGCTGGACGAGCTGCGCGCGGCGGCCCCGGACGTCGTGGTGCTGCCCGATGAGCCGTACCGCTTCTCCGCCGAGGACGGGCCCGACGCCTTCCCGGGCCTGCCCTGCGCTCCGGTCAGCGGCCGGCACCTGACGTGGTACGGGCCCTCCCTGGCCGAGGCGCCCGCCGTCCTCACCACCGCGCTGCGGGCGGCGCTGGACTGACGGGAGCCACGGGCAGTAGGGGCGCCACGGGCGGCGCTCGGCCGACAGGTGGCGGTGCGGCACAGGCCGGAGGGCCGAACCTGTCGTGCCGCCGCCCGCCCCGCCGCCGGAGCCGCCGCCGGAGCCGTCCACGAGCGGCGGCATAAGCTGGGCTTATGAGCCCGACGGACGACGCCCACCCCACCGGCCCCGCCGCGCACGCTCCGGCCGCGCTGGCCCACCGGGTGCCGGACCTGGGGGCGTTGCAGCTCCTGCTGGCCGTGGCACGGCTCGGCAGCCTCGGCGGGGCGGCCCGCGAACTGGGCATCACCCAGCCCGCGGCCAGCAGCCGGATCCGCTCGATGGAACGGCAGCTCGGCGTGGCCCTGGTGGACCGCTCACCGCGCGGGTCCCGGCTCACCGACGCCGGCGCCCTGGTCACCGACTGGGCGCGGCCCATCGTGGAGGCGGCCGAGGCCTTCGACGCCGGGGCGCAGGCGCTGCGCGACCGGCGCGACTCCCGCCTGCGCGTCGCGGCCAGCATGACCATCGCCGAGTACCTGCTGCCGGGCTGGCTGCTGGCGCTGCGCGCGGAACGGCCGGACACGGCCGTGTCCCTGCTCGCGGGCAACTCGGCGGCGGTCGCGGAACGGCTGCTGTCGGGGGACGCGGACGTGGGCTTCGTGGAGGGGCTCACGGTGCCGTCGGGGCTGGAGTCGGCGGTCGTCGCCCACGACCGGCTGATCGTGGTGAGCGCTCCGTCCCACCCGTGGGCCCGCCGCCGCGCCCCGCTGGCCGCGGCGGAACTCGCGACGACCCCGCTCATCCTCCGCGAGGAGGGCTCGGGGACCCGGCAGGTCCTGGAGGCCGCCCTGGGCGGTCTGGCCCGCCCGCTGATCGAACTGTCCTCGACGACCGCGGTGAAGGCCGCCGCGGTGAGCGGCGCCGGACCGGCGGTGCTCAGCGAACTGGCCGTGGGGGACGAGCTGGCCCTGCGCCGGCTGATCCGGGTCCCGGTGAACGGCATGGCCCTCGCCCGGGACCTCCGCGCCGTCTGGCCCACGGGCCACCGTCCGACCGGTCCGGCCCGGGACCTGCTCGCCCTGACGAGGGCGTGAGCGGTCGAGCGGGGCAGAGGCCGCGGTGGCCGGGCGTTTCCCGCGCCCCTCCGTGACGGTTTCTCACCGACCGTCGTGGCGCGGCACCCGCCCCGTCCTTCACCGAGCCGCCGCGGCGCGGCACCTGCGCCCCGTCCCGCGCCCCGGTCCCGCGGCGGCGGACCCGCGCGGGGCTCACGCCGGGACGCGCTCCGCGGCCGCCCGCGTCAGCCCGCGCAGCACCCGCAGGTCCTCGCCCATCTCCGGATGCCACTGCACGCCCAGCACCCAGGCGGGCCCGGGCAGTTCGACCGCCTCCACGGTGCCGTCCGCCGCGTGGGCCGACGGGACCAGGCCCCGGCCGAGGCGGTCCACCGCCTGGTGGTGGAAGGACGGGACGGAACTCCGCTCCGGCACCAGCCCGGCGTAGCGGGTGCCCGGCACCGGGGTCACCGGGTGGCGGCCGAAGGCGCCCGGCGCGCCCGCGTGTCCGTCGACGTGCTGGACCAGGGTGCCGCCGAGGGCGACGTTCAGCAGCTGCATGCCCCGGCAGATGCCCAGCAGCGGGATGCGCCGGTCCAGGGCGGCCCGGATCAGCGCGAGCTCCCAGGCGTCCCGGGCCCGGGCGGGCGGTCCGGTGCGCGGGTCCGGCTCGGCGCCGTAGTGGACCGGCTCGACGTCCGGGCCGCCCGCGATCACCAGACCGTCGACGCGGGCGACGGCCGCCGCCGCCCGCTCGGGCGCGTCCGGCGGGAGCATCGCCACCAGTGCGCCCGCCCGCTGGACCACCAGCGGGTACCCGGCCGGCAGCAGGGCCGCGTCGAGCTGCCACGCGCCCCAGCGCACCCCCGGCTCCGCGTACGTGCTGATGCCGATCAGCGGCGCGTCCGCCATGCTGCGTCCTTCCGTCCCCGCACCGGCCCGGCCCCTGGGTCCGCTCGGCGCTCGTCCCGTCCGGTACCACTCTGCCTCGGCCCCCGCCGGTGCCGCGATCTCCTCTTCCGGGCTCCCGGAGGATCCCCGGACGCGGTGACGGACGCACGGCGCCGGCCAGGGAGCGTGCTGGGGCAGACCATCGGAGCAGCAGACCATGCGGGGACGGGCAGGCGAGGGGAATGGAGCGGATCCAGACCTTTGTGGGTCGTGCCCTCACACCCTCGTGGCGCGGACGCCGGGAGCGCAAGCCCTCGCGTCACACCGCGGTGAGCGCCGGGTCGCGGGGCGTCGCACCCCTCGCGTCCCCTCAGCCCTCCCACAGGCCCCGCACAGGCCCCGCACAGCCCCCACAGGCCCCCGCACGAGGGCTCACCGGCCCGCACCGGCCCTCTCACGCCAGGAAGCCCCGCAGCAGCGCGGCCGTCCCCGCGCAGTGCTCGCGCATCACCTCGCGCGCCCCGTCCGCGTCCCCCGCCAGCACCGCCTCGACCAGCGCGATGTGCTGCGCCTGCGAGTGCTCCAGGTTGCGCACCAGCAGCGGGATGCAGTCCAGCAGGTCGTTCACCGTGGCCCGCACGGCCGCGTACTGCGCCGTGAGCGTCGGCGAGCCGGACAGTTCCGCCAGCGTCAGGTGGAACAGCGTGTCCAGGCGCCGGTACGCGGACAGCGGGGCGTCCCGGGTGCCGGCCAGGGCCCCGCGCAACCGCGCCGCCCGCTCCTCGGTCAGCCCGTGCGCCGCGCACAGCCCCGCCGCCCCCACCTCCAGCACCTCGCGGAAGCGCAGCACGTCCTCGATGTCCACCCCCGCGATCCGCCGCCGCAGCTCCCCCTCGCCGGTGTCGGTCGGCCGGGGCAGCACGAAGGTGCCGCCGTAGCGGCCCCGCCGGGACTCCACCAGGCCCTGGTCCTGGAGCACCTTCAGCACCTCGCGCAACGTCACCCGGCTGATCCCCAGCCGCTCCGCCAGCTCCCGCTCCGCCGGCAGCCGCTCCCCACCCGCCACCAGGCCCAGGCGCACCACCTGCAGGATCTGCTCCAGCGCCTCCTCGAAGCCGTTGCCCGCGCGCACCGGCCGCAGCACCGGCGCCAGGCGGTCCCCGACCGTTCCGGCCGACTCCTCCCGCATGCCGTCGCGCCCCCTTCCCAAGCAATGGTTCCGGGCCATACCTTATGGCTCCCGGCCCGCCGAAGCAGCCGAAGGAGCTCCCCCGTGGCAGACCGCACCCCACCCCTCGGCGTCGAGGAGCTGCGCGCCCTCGTCGCGAGCGGTGAGATCGACACCGTCGTCCTGGCCTTCCCCGACATGCAGGGGCGGCTCCAGGGCAAGCGGTTCGCCGCCCGCTTCTTCCTCGACGAGGTGCTCCGGCACGGCACCGAGGGCTGCAACTACCTGCTCGCCGTCGACGCCGACATGAACACCGTCGACGGCTACGCCATGTCCTCCTGGGAGACGGGATACGGCGACTTCGCCATGTTCCCCGACCTGGACACGCTGCGCCGCCTGCCCTGGAACGAGGGCACCGCCCTGGCCGTCGCCGACCTGGCGTGGGCCGACGGCGCCCCGGTCGTCGCCGCGCCCCGGCAGATCCTGCGCCGCCAGCTCGACCGCCTCGCCGCGCTCGGCCACACTGCCCTGGTCGGTACCGAGCTGGAGTTCATCGTCTTCCGCGACACCTACGAACAGGCCTGGGACGCGGGCTACCGGGGGCTCACCCCGGCCAACCGGTACAACGTCGACTACTCGGTGCTCGGCACCGGCCGCATCGAACCGCTGCTGCGCCGTATCCGCAACGAGATGGCCGGGGCCGGACTCGTCGTCGAGTCCGCCAAGGGCGAGTGCAACCCCGGCCAGCACGAGATCACCTTCCGCTACGACGAGGCCCTGGTCACCTGCGACCAGCACGCCGTCTACAAGACCGGCGCCAAGGAGATCGCCGCCCAGGAGGGCGTGTCGATCACCTTCATGGCCAAGTACAACGAGCGCGAGGGCAACTCCTGCCACATCCACCTCTCGCTCGCCGACGCCGACGGGCGCAGCCTGATGCCCGCCTCCGCCGAGGACCCCGAGGCCATGTCGGACGTCATGCGCCACTTCCTGGCCGGCCAACTGGTCGCCCTGCGCGAGTTCTCCCTCCTCTTCGCCCCGCACATCAACTCCTACAAGCGGTTCCAGCGGGGCTCCTTCGCCCCCACCGCCGTGGCCTGGGGACGGGACAACCGCACCTGCGCCCTGCGCGTGGTCGGCCACGGCCCGTCCCTGCGCTTCGAGAACCGCCTCCCCGGCGGCGACGTCAACCCCCACCTCGCCGTCGCGGGCATGGTCGCCGCCGGACTGCACGGCATCGAGCAGCGGCTGGAACCGCCCGAGCCCTGCACCGGCAACGCCTACACCGCCGACCACGAACGCGTCCCCACCACCCTGCGCGAGGCCGCCGAACTGTGGGAGACCAGCGCCCTCGCCAAGGCCGCCTTCGGTGACGACGTCGTCGCCCACTACCTGAACATGGCCCGGGTCGAGGTGGACGCCTTCGACGCCGCGGTCACCGACTGGGAACTGCGCCGCTCCTTCGAACGCATGTGAGGCCGACACCGTGTCCCACGACTCCACCGAGCTCCGGGTCGCCAACCCCGCCACCGAGGAGGTGATCGCCACCGTCGAAGCCGTCGGCCCCGCCGGTGTGGACACCGCCGTGCGGCGCGCCACCCGCGCCCAGACCGCCTGGGCCGCCCTCCCGCCCGGCGACCGGGCCCGGCTGCTGCGCCGGTTCGCCGCCACCGTCGACGCCCACGTCGAGGAACTGGCCCGGCTGGAGGTCCGCGAGGCCGGACACACCCTCGGCAACGCCCGCTGGGAGGCGGCCAACGTCCGCGACCTGCTCGACTACGCGGCCGGGGGAGTGGAGCGCCTGACGGGCCGGCAGATCCCGGTCGCCGGCGGCGTCGACGTCACCTTCCCCGAACCCCTCGGCGTCGTCGGCGTCATCGCCCCGTGGAACTTCCCCCTGCCCGTCGCCGCCTGGGGGACCGCCCCCGCGCTCGCCGCAGGCAACGCCGTCCTCCTCAAACCCGCCGAGGCCACCCCCCTCACCGCACTGCGGCTGGCCGGACTCGCCCTGGAGTCGGGACTTCCCGAGGACCTGCTCCAGGTGCTGCCCGGACACGGGCCCGTCACCGGCAACGCCCTCGTCGAGCACCCCGGCGTCGCCAAGATCGTCTTCACCGGCTCGACCGACGTCGGCAGACGGGTGTGGGCCAGGGGCGCGGACCACCTCAAGCGCGTCACCCTCGAACTCGGCGGCAAGAGCCCCAACCTCGTCTTCGCCGACGCCGACCTGGAAGCCGCCGCGGCCGCCGCCCCCCTGTCCTTCCTCGACAACGCCGGACAGGACTGCTGCGCCCGCTCCCGCATCCTCGTCCAGCGCTCCGTGCACGACCGGTTCCTGGACCTCCTCGCCCCTCACATCGAGGCCGTGCGGGTGGGCGACCCGGCCGACGAGAGCGTGGACATGGGCCCGCTCATCTCCCGCGCCCAGCTGGACCGCGTCCGCGGGTACGTCCCCGACGGTCTCGACGGCATCCGCGGCACGGCCCCCGACGGCCCCGGCCACTGGTTCCCGCCCACCGCGCTCACCGGCGTCGCACCGGACGCCCGGGTGGCCGTCGAGGAGGTCTTCGGCCCCGTCGCCGTCGTCCTGCCCTTCGACGACGAGAACGACGCCGTCCGCCTGGCCAACGCCACCGACTACGGCCTCGCCGGCTCGATCTGGACCCGTGACGTCGGCCGCGCCCTGCGCGTCTCCCGCGCCGTCCGCGCCGGGAACCTCTCCGTCAACTCCCACTCCAGCGTGCGCTACTGGACCCCCTTCGGCGGCTTCAAGCAGTCCGGCGTCGGGCGCGAACTGGGCCCGGACGCGCTGGCCGCCTTCACCGAGACCAAGAACGTCTTCATCAGCACGGAGGCCTGAGCGCACATGAGCGAAGAAGTCATCTGCCGACGCCTCGTCGGCCGCACCGCCGTCGTCACCGGCGCCGGCAGCGGTATCGGCCGGGCCGCCGCCCGACGGCTCGCCTCCGAGGGCGCGCACGTGGTCTGCGCCGACGTCGACCAGGCGAGCGGCAGGGAGACCGCCGAGGAGACCGGCGGCCTCCACGTCACCGTGGACGTCACCGACCCCGACCAGGTCGACGCCCTGTTCCGGACCGCCCGTGACACCTACGGCAGCGTCGACGTGGCCTTCAACAACGCCGGCATCTCACCGCCGGACGACGACTCCATCCTGGAGACCGGCCTGGACGCCTGGAAGCGGGTCCAGGAGGTCAACCTCACCTCCGTCTACCTCTGCTGCAAGGCCGCCATCCCCCACATGCGCCGCCAGGGCCGCGGCTCCATCATCAACACCGCCTCCTTCGTGGCCCGGATGGGCGCGGCCACCAGCCAGATCTCCTACACCGCCTCCAAGGGCGGCGTGCTCGCCCTGTCCCGCGAGCTCGGCGTGCAGTTCGCCCGCGAGGGCATCCGCGTCAACGCCCTGTGCCCCGGCCCCGTCAACACCCCGCTGCTGCGGGAGCTGTTCGCCAAGGACCCGGAACGCGCCGCCCGCCGCCTGGTGCACATCCCGCTGGGCCGGTTCGCCGAGGCCGAGGAGATCGCCGCCGCCGTCGCGTTCCTCGCCAGCGACGACTCCTCCTTCGTCAACGCCACCGACTTCCTGGTGGACGGCGGGATCTCGGGCGCGTACGTCACCCCGCTGTAGCGGGCGTGCGTCACACCCGCCGGGGTCCGGTCGTCGCCGTCCCGCCGGCCGCCCTACAGTGCCGGAATGAGCCTGACGCCCCCACCCGGCTGGTACCCCGACCCGCACGCCCCGCACCTGGAACGCTGGTGGGACGGCACCGCCTGGACCGACCACCGGCGCACCCCCGGGGCGGCCGGGACACCCGGGACGGCGGGGGCGTCCGGTCCGCAGGCGGCTCCGGGCACCTTCGGACCGCCGGACGCATTCGGGCCCGCGGACACGTTCGGGCCGGCCGGAACCACCGGCGGCCCGGTGCCGCCGTCGCCCCCGGGCATCCCCGGCGCTGACGGCGCTGACGGCGCTGACGGCGCTGACGGCGCTCACGGCGTGCCCGGGGTGCCCGGTGGCCCGGCGGGAGCGGGCGGCGCGGGTGGTCACGGCGGCGTGGGCGGAACCGCCGGACCGGCCGGGACGTTCGGCCCGGGGCACCCGGTCGGGACGGGTGCTCCCGGCGCTCCCCCCGGCGGCCCCGGCGGGCGGGGCCGCGCCAAGGTGGTCGCCGTCGTCATGGCAGCCGCCGTGCTCGTCACGGCGATCGTCACCGGAGTGGTGCTGCTGCGCGAGGACGACGGCCGGACCGAGGTCCGGACCGGGCCCACCAGCCCCACCGCCGCCACCCCGCCGAGCGGGCCCCCGTCGTCGGCGTCCCCCTCCGGCCCGGAGCCCTCCGGGGACGCCCCGGCCGTCGTCGAGGACCAGCTCAACGGCATCACGTTCCCGCTGCTCGACGGCTGGGTCCGCCCCCGGCACATCGCCGAGGACGACGTCGTCATGACCACCGACGGCACCTACGACTGCCCCGGCGAGGGCAGCGTCTGCCGCCACGGCCTCGTCATCTCCCGCACCGTGACCGGCAACGACGAGACCTCCCCCGAGCGGCTCGCCAAGGAGGACATCTCCGAGGCGGCCGACGACGCCTACGACCGCGACCTGATCGGCAACCGCCCCTACGGCGGCATCACGTCCCGCACCACGGTGAAGTCCGGCCCCGTCGCGGTCGCGGGCCGCGCCGGCTACCTCGTGCGCTGGCGCGTGAAGACGGCCGAGGGGCCGGGCGGGTACGTGCAGTCGATGGTCTTCCCCTCCAGCGTCGGCACGGAGTCCCCGGTCCTCGTCCGGTACGTCATCGACGCCGGCGAGGACGCGCCGCCCCTGGCCGACATGGACCGCATCACCCGCGGCATCCGCTCGGCCGGCGGCGGGTCCGGCGGCGGGGTGGGCAGCAGCATCGGCCCCGCGGACTGACCTCTCATGCGGTCAGCCGCCCGCACAGGAACGCCCAGCCCCCCGCCCTCTCACAGGAACGTCCGGCCCTCGCCCCGGTACGTGGGCACGGTGTCCGTCACGGTGTCGCCCTGGACCAGGTGCAGCGCGTCGAACCGCTCGCACAGCTCGCCCGCCTTGGCGTGCCGGAACCACACCGTGTCCCCGATCAGCAGGTCGTCGGCCGGCGACCCCAGCAGCGGCGTCTGCACCTCGCCGGCGCCCTCCTGCGGGTCGTAGCGCAGCCCCTGGGGCAGATGGGGCACCGGCAGCCGGTCGGGGCCGGGCGCGCCCGACGCCGGATAGCCCCCGCCCAGCACGGTCACCACACCGACCCCGGGCCGGCGCACGACGGGCAGCCCGAACAGCGCCGCCGGACGCCCGGTGAACGACGTGTAGTGGTCGAACAGCCGCGGCACGTACAGCCCCGACCCGGCCGCGACCTCGGTGACCGCGTCCTCGGCGGCCGTGTGCTGCACGCTGCCGGTGCCGCCGCCGTTGACGAACTCCACGTCCGGGGCGACCTCCCGCACCGCCCGCACCACCGCCGCGCGCCGCTCGGCCAGCTCCCGCCGGGCCGCGGACTGCATCAGCCGTACCGCCCGGGACCGCAGCGGCCGGCCCGCCACCGCGTCACCGACCCCGGCGACGTGCCCCTCGTACGCCATCAGGCCGACCACCCGGAACCCGGGGCGCCGCGCGACCGCCCGCGCCACCTCGGCGACCTCCGCGGGGGAGTGCAGCGGGGAACGCCGGGCGCCGACCCGCACCCGGCCGCCGAACAGCCGCAGCGACGTGTCGAGTTCCAGGCAGACCCGCACCACCTCGCCCCCGCCGGCCCGCGCCGCGTCGATGAGGTCCAGCTGGGCCGGGTCGTCCACCATCACGGTGACCGCCGAGGCCAGTTTCGGGTCGGCGGTGAGCTCGGCGTAACCGGCCCGGTCCGCCGAGGGGTAGGCGAGCAGCACGTCGTCGAAACCGGACCGGGCCAGCCACAGCGACTCGGCCAGGGTGAACGACATGACGCCCGCGAACCCCTCCCGGGCCAGCACCCGTTCGAGCAGCGCACGGCAGCGCACCGACTTGGAGGCCACCCGGACCGGCTTGCCGCCCGCCCGGCGCACCAGGTCGTCGGCGTTGGCGTCGAAGGCGTCCAGGTCCACGATCGCCAGAGGGGCGTCGAGGTGGGCGGTGGCCCGGTCGTAACGGGCCCGGTCGGAGGCGCGCGCAGTCATGAACGCAGCCTGCCAGACAGGATTACCGCAGGGTAGGGGGACGTTCCGGGCAGATGCCGCGGCTGCGCGGACTGGTTCCCGCCCGACCCGGATCACGCCGTAGAGTGACGCGCACGCCCGGACGGAGGACACCGGGCCCGGGCCGCGCCGGGATGACACCTCACCCGTGCGGGTATCTCTGCCCGGGACGACTCCGTGGCGGGTCCGGCAGCCGGACACCGGCCCGCGACGAGGACGCGAGCACGAGGAATCAGGGGGGTGCATGAGCACGGAAGCACCGCGCGCCTCCCACCCCCAGCGCCCCACGACCCCACCGCCCGCTCCGGCGGCGCCCCCGCGCCCGTCCCACCCCCCTCGAACCGAGGAGGGCCGTACCGCGCCCGGCGCGTCCGGTGACGCGTCCCGGCCCGGCACCGGTGGCCGCGGCCTGACCTCGGGCGGCGCCGGCGCCTTCGCCCCCCGCCGCCCCGCCGGCCCCCCGGCCGCCGCCGCTCCGCCCCCCGCCGCTCCGCCGGCCTCCGGCCCCGCGGACCGTCCGGCCCCCGGCGCGCCCGCCCCCGCCCCGGCCGCCACGACGGCCGGCTCCCCGGACGCCCCGCCTACCGGCGGCCCCTTGGCCCCCCGCACCCCCGGCGAACGGCCGGTCGCCTCGGTGCCCGGCGACACCGGCACCGCCACGGACCCCACCTCCGCGTCCGACACCCGCACCGGCTCCCGCACCCCGCACACCGGCCCCGCCGCGCCGTCCGGCGGGGGCGCCCCCGCCACGCCGCCCCCGCCGCGTGCCTCCGCCCGCTTCCCGGACGCCCCGCCGACCGTCGGCGACCTCCGCACCCCCGTGCCCCCCGCCCGCGAGCCGGACAGCGGCGACGGCACCCGCCGCGCCGACCGGGCCCCGTCCGTCGTCCCGCCCCGGCCGTCCCACCGCCCGGCGGATCCCGTGCACCGTCCGGCGGAACCCGCGCATCGCCCGGCGGATCCCGTGCACCGTCCGGCGGAACCCGCCGACCGCCCGCGGCGGCCCGCCGACCGCATGGGGGAGCGGTCCACCGGCCCCCGTCCCGGCGCTCCGGCCGAGAGGCCGTCGGAGACGACCACCCGCCTGCGCCCCGTCCCCACCGGACCGGCCCCGGCACCCGCCCCCCGGCCCGCAGGTCCCGGCACCCCCCGCACCGAGGACCGCACGGACGGGCCCCACCGCGCTCCCGGCCACCCGGACGCCCGCCCCGCCGGGCCGGGCCGCGCGCCGTACGGCTTCCCCGACCCGGCCCGGTCCTGGAGCGCCCCGACACCCCCCGGCACCCCGCCCGCCGAACGGCCGGTGGTGTCGTTCGGGCAGCCGGAGGGCTACGACGGGCAGGCACGGCCCCGGCTCCTCGGACGACGGCCCCGGCCGCAGGCCGTCGCCGCCGCCGTCTGCCTCGTCCTGGGCGTCGGACTCATCGGCGGCGCCGCCACGGGCAGTTGGCTCACCGGCGATCCCGCCGACAGCGACCGGCACGGCGGGTTCGCCTCCGCCGCCTCCCTCTGGCACAGCGTCCCGGTCGACGAACTGTTCCCGCCCACCCTCGAAGGCGAGGGAGCGGGCCCCGGCGACGCCGACCGCACCTGGACCCGGATCGCGGTGGCCCCCGACAGCGGCTGCAAAGGCGCCTTCGACCCGCTGCTGAGCAAGGTCCTCGGCCCCGTCGGCTGCGAACGCCTGCTGCGGGCCACCTACACCGACGCCACCCAGAGCCACGTCACCACGGTCGGGCTGCTGTTCACCACGGCCGACCCCGCGGGCATGACGTCCCTCGCCGCCCGCTTCGACCGGGAGGACCTCGACCGCCGCGCCGACCTGATGCCCCTGCCGTACGCGGCGAAGGGCACCGCGGCCGAGGACTTCGGCGCCCGGCAGCGGGCGGCCTGGACGGTCTCCGTGCTCACCGACGCCCCCGTCGTCGTCTACGCGGTCTCCGGCTGGGCCGACGGCCGCACCGTCGCCGCACCGCAGCCCGCCGAGCAGGCCACGGAGTCCGGCGCCACCGGCCCGGTCGCCCAGGCCGGCCTGGGCCACGAGGCGAAGGGCCTCGCCGACCGCGTCGAACGCGGCCTGCGGGGGCACGTCCGCACGGCCACGGAGCGACCGTCATGAACCCGTTCACCGTTCCCCGGCGCCGCACCGCCGCCCTCGCCGTCCTGCTGACCACCGCCCTCACCCTGCTGACGGCCGCCCCGGCGCGGGCCGACGGCATCCGCGCCCGACAGTGGGGCCTGGAGGCGATGAACACCCAGCAGGCGTGGCAGACCACCAAGGGCGCCGGCGTCACCGTCGCCGTGCTGGACACCGGCGTGGACGCCGACCACCCCGACCTGGCCGGCAACGTGGACCCCGGCAAGGACCTCGTCGGCTTCGGCGCCCGCCGCGGCGACCGCGCCTGGGCCCGTCACGGCACCGCCATGGCCGGGATCATCGCCGGGCACGGCCACGGCCCCGGCAACACCGAGGGCGTCATGGGCGTCGCGCCCGAGGCCCGCATCCTCCCCGTCCGCGTCATCCTGGAGGACGGCGACCCGTCCCGGTCCAAGGCCCGCAGCACCCGCGGCAGCGCCCTCGCCGAGGGCATCCGCTGGGCCGCCGACCGCGGGGCCGACGTCATCAACCTCTCCCTCGGCGACGACTCCGCCTCCGCGCACGCCGACTCCGGCGAGGACGAGGCCATCCAGTACGCCCTGAGCAAGGGCGTCGCCGTGGTCGCCTCGGCCGGCAACGGCGGCGAGAAGGGCGACCGGGTCTCCTACCCCGCCGCCTACCCCGGCGTGATCACCGCCACCGCCGTCGACCGCTACGGCACCCGTGCCGCCTTCTCCACCCGCCGCTGGTACGCCACGGTCAGCGCCCCCGGCGTCGACGTGATCATCGCCGACCCCGACCGCAAGTACTACGAGGGCTGGGGCACCAGCGCCGCCGCCGCCTTCGTCTCCGGCGCCGTCGCCCTGCTGCGCTCCGCCCACCCCGACCTGACCCCGGCCCAGCTCAAGACCCTCCTCGCGGACACCGCCCGCGACGCCCCCTCCGGCGGCCGCGACGACTCCCGGGGCTTCGGCTTCGTCGACCCGGCCGCCGCGCTGCGGGCGGCGGAACGCCTCACGCCCGAGGGACTGAAGCCCGCGTCCCACGGTGAGCGGTACTTCGGCTCCGGCCCGGACGGCGCTGCCTCCGACGAGGGCGCCACCGCATGGGCGGCCCCGCTGGCCGGCGGCGCGGGCGCGGTGCTCCTGGTGAGCGCCGTCGTCCTCTGGCGCGGCCGACGCCCGGACCCCGATCCCCACTGAGCCGGCCCGGACCCACTGAGCCGACCCGGACCCACTGAGCCGACCCGGACCCACTGAGCCCGCCCGGACCCACTGAGCAGATCCGGGTACCCCGACCGGGCGGGGCCCGGCCCACCGGCCCACCGGCCGGCCTTCCGCCTTCCCGACGGGACCCGGTCTGGAGCTCTCGGACGTCCGGACGCCCCAGCCGGTCCGCGCGCACTGCCCGGACGGCCCGCCCCTCCCTCCGCCTGCCCGGCCGGGGGCGGCTCACCGGCCGTCGTCCAGCAGGCCCCGCCCCGCCTCGCCCTCCACGGCCTGCCCCCGCCCGCCCGTCGCCGTGGCCCGCAGGGCCGTCACCGCCGCGCGCGCCGCGGCCTCCACCCGGGCGACGCCCTCCGCCCACGACGCGTTGCCGTCCGACAGCACCGCCAGCAGCACCTCGCGTCCCCCCGAGGTGACACGGCCGATGCTGTGCACCACCCACAGACCGGTCGCGTCCCGCGGCATCCAGCCGTTCTTCACCGCCCACGCGGATCCGTCCGCCACCACCGGCACCCCCCACGCCTGCTCGGGGACCACCTCCGCCATCAGCCGGCGCGCACCGGCCCGCGCCTCCTCGTCCAGCAGGCCCCGCCCCGCCTCGCCGTCCCGCCCGAGCAACTCCCGCAGCAGGACCAGCCGGTCCGCCGCCGTCGTCCGGGTCAGTCCCCAGTACCCGCCGGCGCCGCCCACCGTCTCCGTGAGCCCCAGGCGGGCGTTGGCCGCGTCCAGCCCGGCCGCCGAGCCGATCGTCCGCCACAGGGCCGACGCCGCCCCGTTGTCGCTGCGCACGATCATCGCCGCCGCCCGGGACCACTGCTCGGCGGTGAGTCCGCGTCCGGTGTCCCGCGCCCGCAGCAGCAGGGCCGCGAGGATGTCGGCCTTCACCACGCTCGCCGTGACGAACACCCCGTCCCCGGAGCGCACGCCCTCCCCGGTCACCGGGTCCAGGGCGGCGACCGACACCCGCGCCGGGCCCACCGCGTCCCGCCCGTCACTCCCACCCCCCGGCGGGGCCCCGGTCACCCCCACGGGGACCACCGGCCGAACGCCGTCCCCCGCCGCCTCCGGCCTCACCGCACTCACCGCCCGCCCCCGGTCGTCCCCGGTCGTCCCCGGTCGTCCCCGGTCGTCCGCCACGTCCTTCCCCCTTCCCCCCTGGCACCTGGTCCACCCGCACCCACCACATGGCGCGGGTCGCGTGGCCCCGCGGAACCGGCACCGCCCGCCGCGGAGCCCGTCCCGCGCGGCCGATAAGGTCGGTGACCGTGGCGAACAAGAACATTCCCGACCCCGGCTACCGCGACGACGACGGCTCCGCCGACCCCCGGCTGAGCGCGGCGCTCGCCGCCTGGGCCGAGGACCGCGAGGCCGTCGGCCCCGTGCTGGAGGCGCTCAAGGGCACCCGCCTGCTGGTGCCCGTCGTGGCCCTCCTCGGCGAGGTCGAGGAGGACGAGAACGGGCTGCGCCGCGAGAAGACCAGCGACATGGCGGTCCCCACCCTCAAGGCCGGGAACCGCACCGCGCTGCCCGCCTTCACCTCCACCGACTCGCTCGCCCGCTGGGACCCGGAGGCCCGCCCCGTCGCCGTCCCGCTGCACCAGGCGCTCCAGGCCGCCGCCCACGAGAAGGCCGACACCGTCGTCCTCGACGTGGCCGGGCCGGTGCCGTTCGAACTGACCGGCCACGCGCTGCTCGCGCTCGCCGAGGGGCGCACGACGACCGACCCGCTCGCCGACCCCGCGGTCACCGAGGCCGTCCGGGCGGCCGTCGCCGCCGAGCCCGCCGTCCTGTGTGCCCACCTCGGCCCGGGACAGGCGGACGGCACCCTCGCCCTCGTCCTCGACCCGGCCGCGTCCGTCGCCGAGGCCGCACGAGAGGTGGCGCAGCGGCTCGCGGCGGACGAGACACTCAGGGCCCGCCTGGTGCGCGGCCTCGACCTGGCCGTGCTGCCGGCCGGAGCGACGCCGCCGGGCGAGCCCCTGTACGTCCGGGCCTGACAGGGGCGGGCCGGATACCGGGAAGCACCGCGATCTGGAAGTACCGCGACCTGGAAGTACCGCGACCCGGAAGGGCCGCGGCCCGGAGGGCCGGGGACCGAGAGGGCCGGGTCCAGGACCCCGGTTCGGCACCGGGTCAGGACCCGGACCGGTACCGGGCCAGGACCTCGGACGTGGCAGCGGGCGGGGGCCTGGCGTCCAGGCGCGTACGGGCCCGAAACCGAAGATCCCGCCCCCGGTCACGGAAGCGGGATCGAGCGGTGTCCGGAAACGGCACGGAGATCAGGGAAGCCGGGGAACGCGAGGGGGACGCCCGGTCCGGACGTCCGGGCCGGGCCCCGGCGCACCCTCCGGGGCGCGGTGGCTGGGGGTCAGCTGTAGAGCGGTCCCGTGTACTTCTCGCCCGGCCCCTTGCCCGGCTCGTCCGGGACGAGCGAGGCCTCGCGGAACGCCAGCTGCAGGGACTTCAGCCCGTCGCGCAGCGGCGCCGCGTGGAAGGAACTGATCTCCGTGGTGGACGCGTCCAGCAGCCCGGCCAGGGCGTGGACCAGCTTGCGGGCCTCGTCCAGGTCCTTGTGCTGGTCGCCCTCCTCGGTCAGCCCCAGCTTCACGGCGGCGGCGCTCATCAGGTTCACGGCGACCGTCACGATCACCTCGACCGCCGGGACCTCGGCGATGTCACGGGCCATGGCGTCGAAATCCGGGCTGTCCGGGCCGTCCGGGCCGCCGGGGGCGTCGGGGCCGTCGGTGGTCTCGGGGGTGTCCGAGGCGGGGGTCTCACTCATGCCCTCACGATAGGCGCTGCCCCGGGACCGCCCGACGGCAGGAGCCGCTGCGGGAACCGGGGCGGAGGCCGGGGCCGCGGTGGTTAGCACCAGGTTCCGGGAGCTGCTAACCTTGTGCAACGACCGGTCGGACCCGTATGCCTCCAGGTGCACGAGCCCGGCCCACAAGTGGAGGCTTCGAACTCCCACCTTCCGCCCTCAGGGCGGCGGGTCACCGGTCAGGCGGTGCCGCTCCACGGCGAACCGCCCGAGAGTGCGCCCCGCGATCTCCGCGACGGTGTTCCGGTAGTTCGAGGAACCCCGCCTGTGATCGTCCGGGGCATTTTTGTTGCTTCGGCGCGGTTAGGTCTTACGAGAACACAGACGTTACGCGGCTGTCCGCCAGACCGCCGTGTGGTGCTACCGAGGAGGATCCATCAGCGCCGAGCCCCGCATCAACGACCGGATTCGCGTTCCCGAGGTGCGACTTGTCGGTCCCAGTGGCGAGCAGGTGGGCATCGTCCCGCTGGCCAAGGCACTGGAGCTTGCGCAGGAGTACGACCTGGACCTGGTCGAGGTCGCGGCGAACGCCCGTCCGCCCGTGTGCAAGCTCATGGACTACGGGAAGTTCAAGTACGAGTCGGCCATGAAGGCCCGTGAGGCGCGCAAGAACCAGGCGCACACGGTCATCAAGGAGATGAAGCTCCGGCCGAAGATCGACCCGCACGACTACGACACCAAGAAGGGTCACGTCGTCCGGTTCCTCAAGCAGGGCGACAAGGTCAAGATCACGATCATGTTCCGTGGTCGCGAGCAGTCCCGGCCGGAACTCGGCTACCGGCTGCTGCAGCGTCTCGCGGAGGACGTGGCCGACCTCGGGTTCGTGGAGTCGAACCCGAAGCAGGACGGCCGCAACATGATCATGGTTCTCGGTCCGCACAAGAAGAAGACCGAGGCGATGGCCGAGGCCCGCCAGGCGCAGGAAGCCCGCAAGGCAGACGCGAAGGCCAACCCCGGCAAGTCGCAGAACGCCGCGGAGAACGGGGCTGCCGACGTGGCCGAGGAGCCTGCCGAGGCGTGACTCCCCGGGGCGCGAGCCCCAGGAAGCAACCGAAACAAGAACGACGCTCCACCGTGCCCGGTTTTCGTGACCGGGCATCGGAGCGCCACCGACGAGGAGAGAACGGCGCTATGCCGAAGAACAAGTCGCACAGCGGTGCCAGCAAGCGCTTCAAGGTCACCGGCTCCGGCAAGGTGCTCCGCGAGCGCGCCGGCAAGCGCCACCTGCTCGAGCACAAGTCGTCCCGTGTGACGCGTCGCCTCACCGGCAACGCCGAGATGGCCCCGGGCGACGCCAAGAAGATCAAGAAGCTTCTCGGCAAGTGACGCGTCGGCGCCCCCGCCGGCGCCGTCCGACAGTCAGGACCGGGACCCAATCGATTTCGGGCCGTGTGAGCGACGACCACGGCCCCGCTACAAGGAGTTAACAAGTGGCACGCGTCAAGCGGGCAGTCAACGCCCACAAGAAGCGCCGGGCGATCCTCGAGCAGGCCTCCGGCTACCGCGGTCAGCGTTCGCGCCTGTACCGCAAGGCCAAGGAGCAGGTCACCCACTCGCTGGTCTACAACTACAACGACCGCAAGAAGCGCAAGGGTGACTTCCGCCAGCTGTGGATCCAGCGCATCAACGCCGCTGCCCGCGCCAACGGCATCACGTACAACCGCTTCATCCAGGGTCTGAAGGCCGCGAACATCGAGGTCGACCGCAAGATCCTGGCCGAGCTGGCCGTGAACGACGCGACGGCGTTCGCCGCTCTCGTCGAGGTCGCGCAGAAGGCCCTGCCCGCGGACGTGAACGCGCCCAAGGCCGCGTGACGCCGCGCCGGCCCTGAGCCGACGACCGCAGGACCCGCAGGCCGTACCGGCTTGCGGGTCCTGCTGTTGCACGACGGCCCGGCGGCAGCCCGCCACGGAACCCACCGGAGCCGCTCCACGGCAACCGCCGGGAGCCGCTCCACGGCAACCGCCCGGAGCCGTTCCGCGGAACCCGCCGGCGGCGCGCCCGGCCGACGGGCCGCACGCCCGCCCCACCCCGCCCCCGGCAGGACCTCCCGGGCCGCGGGCACCCCCGCGCCCTCCCGGCCGGACCGCGTCACCCGCCCCCGGCCGACGGAGCCCCCGTGCCGCGCCGCGGGCCGGGCGTGCGCGAGCGGGCCGCAGAACCCGCGACCGAGACTCCACGAAGGTGACGAACGATGCCCTCCGTCAGCCCCGAGCTGATCTCCCCCCGCTCCTCCCGGGTCCTGGCCGCCCGGCGGCTGGCCAAACGGAACGTCCGGAGCAAGGAGCGGCTGTTCCTCGCCGAGGGCCCCCAGGCCGTACGGGAGGCCGCCGGACACCGCGGCGCGGACACCGCCGCCACCCTGACCGAACTCTTCGCCACCCCCGAGGCCGCCGACCGCTACGCCGACATCATCGGCGCCGCCCGTGACGCCGGCGCCCGCGTCCACCTCGCCGCCGAGCAGGTCGTCGCCGACATCTCCACCACCGTCACCCCGCAGGGCCTGGTCGGCGTCTGCCGCTTCCTCGACACCCCCTTCGAGGAGATCCTCGCCGCGCGCCCCCGGCTCGTCGCCGTCCTCGCCCACGTGCGCGACCCCGGCAACGCCGGCACCGTCCTGCGCAGCGCGGACGCCGCCGGGGCGGAGGCCGTCGTCCTCACCGACGCCTCCGTGGACGTCTACAACCCCAAGGCCGTCCGCGCCTCCGTCGGCTCGCTGTTCCACCTGCCCGTCGCCGTCGGCGTGCCCGTCGAGCAGGCCGTGGGCGGACTGCGGGCCGCCGGGATCCGGGTGCTCGCCGCCGACGGCGCCGGAGACCGCGACATCGACGACGAGCTCGACCGCGGCACCATGGGCGGACCCACCGCGTGGGTCTTCGGCAACGAGGCGTGGGGACTGCCCGAGGAGACCCGGGCCCTCACCGACGCCGCCGTCCGCGTCCCGATCCACGGAAAGGCCGAGAGTCTGAACCTCGCCACCGCCGCCGCCGTATGTCTGTATGCGTCGGCGCGTGCGCAGCGCGCCGCCGGAGGGTGCCGCTCCGTCACCGGGAACCAGTAGGGTGACCGGACTCGGAGAGCCCCTGAGCAAGACGAGAGGCGGGGTACGGGGATGAGCGTCGGCACGGGCAGCGCACCGGGGGCACGACAGGTGGCGCGTCCGCCCGCCCCCCGGCCCGGTGGACTCCACGACCTCGGCATCGATCCCGACCAGCTGCCCGACGGACTCGTCGTCGCCGACGAACACGGACGGGTGATCTGCTTCAACCGGGCCGCCGTCCGCATCGCCGCGCTCCCCGCCGAACAGGCCCTCGGCCGGCGCATCGAGAGCGCACTGCCCTTACAGGACCTCGAAGGCCGGCACTGGTGGCAGCTCACCGACCCCTACGGCGGCCTCGCCATCCGCAACGGCCAGCCCGAACGCAACCTGCTGCTGCCCGGCGGCCGGGAGGTCCTGGTCGCCGCCCGCTACGTCCGCACCCGGCCCACCGGACCGCTGCGCCGCCTGGTCGTCACCCTGCGCGACACCGAGGCCCGCCGCCGCACCGAGCGCAGCCACGCCGAGCTGATCGCCACCGTCGCCCACGAACTCCGCTCCCCGCTCACCTCCGTCAAGGGCTTCACCGCCACCCTGCTCCGGAAGTGGGAGCGGTTCACCGACGACCAGAAGCGGCTCATGCTGGAGACCGTCGACGCGGACGCCGACCGGGTCACCCGGCTCATCGCCGAACTGCTCGACATATCCCGCATCGACTCCGGCCGCCTGGAGGTGCGCCGCCAGCCCGTCGACATCGGCGCCGCCGTCGGACGGCACATCCAGGCGTACGTGGCCGCCGGGCAGAGCGCCGACCGGTTCCTGCTGCGCGTCCAGCACCCGCTGCCCGACCTGTGGGCCGACCCGGACAAGATCGACCAGGTGCTCAGCAACCTGCTGGAAAACGCCGTGCGCCACGGCGAGGGAACTGTCACCATCGACATCACACCCGCGCCGTCCCCGAGGGAACCGGAGGACGGCGAGCACGCGGCCACGTCGGTCACCGTGAGCGACGAGGGCCCCGGCATCCCGGAGGACTCCATGAACCGCGTCTTCACCCGCTTCTGGCGGGGCAGCAAGCGCGGCGGCACCGGGCTCGGGCTGTACATCGTCAAGGGCATCGTCGAGGCCCACGGCGGCTCCATCACGGTCGGGCGGGCCCGCGCCGGCGGTGCCCAGTTCCGATTTACGTTGCCCGTGGGGGCCCCGGCCTTCGCCCGCGACCTGCCGCGCAGCGCGCGTTAGAGCGCGGGCGGCCCCGGGGGCCCCACGGGCGCATTCGTTCATCCCCGCCCCGTTAGACTCGACCCTTGGCACCTTTGTGTCCCCGGGCCAGGACGTGTCGTGCACGAGCCGGTGTCGGGGACCATCAGCCCCGGGGGCACCTCCCAGTGGCAACTGGGGGACAAATCGGAAGTACGGGAAGAGATGTCGGCACCCAATAAGTCGTACGACCCTGTCGAGGTCGAGGCGTTGAAACCGGAAGAGATCGAGCGCATGCGGGACGAGGCGCTCGCCGCCTTCGCCGCCGCGGGCTCCCTGGACGCGCTCCACGAGGCCAAGGTCGCCCACACCGGCCCCGCCTCCCCGCTGGCCCTCGCCAACCGCGAGATCGGCGCCCTGCCCCCGCACGCCAAGGCCGAGGCCGGCAAGCGGGTGGGCCAGGCGCGCGGTGCCGTGAACAAGGGCCTCGCCGCCCGCCAGGCCGAGCTGGAGGCCGAGCGGGACGCCCGCGTCCTGGTCGAGGAGTCCGTGGACGTCACGCTGCCCCACGACCGGACGGCGGCGGGTGCCCGGCACCCGCTGACCACCCTGTCGGAGCGCATCGAGGACATCTTCGTGGCCATGGGCTACGAGGTCGCCGAGGGACCGCAGGTCGAGGCCGAGTGGTTCAACTTCGACGCCCTCAACATCGGCCCGGACCACCCCGCCCGGGGCGAGCACGACACCTTCTTCGTGCAGGGCCCGCAGGGCGGCACCGAGTCCGGAGTCGTGCTGCGCACCCACACCTCGCCGGTGCAGATCCGCTCGCTGCTCGACCGCGAGCTGCCGGTGTACGTGATCTGCCCCGGCCGCGTCTACCGCACCGACGAGCTGGACGCGACCCACACGCCCGTCTTCCACCAGGTGGAGCTCCTCGCCGTCGACGAGGGCCTCACCATGGCCGACCTCAAGGGCACGCTGGACCACATGGTGCAGTCCCTGTTCGGCGAGGGCATGAAGACCCGGCTGCGGCCGAACTTCTTCCCCTTCACCGAGCCCAGCGGCGAGATGGACATGCTCTGCTACGTCTGCAAGGGCGCGTCCGTCGGCAACCCCGACCGGCCCTGCCGCACCTGCTCCAGCGAGGGCTGGATCGAACTGGGCGGCTGCGGCATGGTCAACCCGCGGGTGCTCACCGCCTGCGGCGTCGACCCCGAGAAGTACAGCGGCTTCGCCTTCGGGTTCGGCATCGAGCGGATGCTGATGTTCCGCCACAACGTCGAGGACATGCGAGACATGGTCGAGGGTGACGTCCGGTTCACCCGGCCGTTCGGGATGGAGATCTGATGCGGGTCCCGCTTTCCTGGCTGCGGGAGTACGTCGACCTGCCGGCCACCGAGACCGGCCGTGACGTACAGGCCAAGCTGATCGCCGCGGGCCTCGAGGTCGAGACCGTCGAGCACCTCGGCGCCGACCTCAAGGGCCCGCTCGTCGTCGGTCAGGTGCTGACCATCGAGGAGCTGGAGGGCTTCAAGAAGCCGATCCGCTTCTGCACCGTCGACGTCGGAACGGCCAACGGCACCGGTGAGCCGCAGGAGATCGTCTGCGGCGCCCGCAACTTCGCCGTCGGCGACAAGGTCGTCGTGGTGCTCCCCGGCGCCGTGCTGCCCGGCGGCTTCGCGATCTCCGCCCGCAAGACCTACGGCAAGGTCTCGCACGGCATGATCTGCTCCAGCGACGAGCTCGGCATGGGCGACGACGGCAGCAAGGGCATCATCGTGCTGCCCCCGGAGACCGAGGTCGGCAAGGACGCCATCGAGCTGCTCGAACTGGTCGACGAGGTCCTCGACATCGCCGTCACCCCGGACCGCGGCTACTGCCTGTCCCTGCGCGGCGTGGCCCGCGAGACGGCCACCGCCTACGGGCTGCCGCTGCGCGACCCGGCGCTGCTCGACGTGCCCGGCCCGAACGCCTTCGGCCACCCGGTCAAGGTCTCCGACCCGGCCGGCTGCGACCGCTTCACCGCCCGCACCGTCACCGGTCTGAGCCCCGAGGCGCGCTCCCCGATCTGGCTCCAGCGCCGCCTGCAGAAGGTCGGCATGCGCCCGATCTCGCTGGCCGTGGACATCACCAACTACGTGATGATGGAGCTCGGCCAGCCGCTGCACGCCTACGACCGCTCCCAGGTCCGGGGCGCCATCGGCGTACGCCGCGCGGAGCAGGGCGAGAAGCTCACCACCCTCGACGGCGTCGAGCGGACCCTGGACGCCGAGGACCTGGTGATCACCGACGACCGGGGGCCCATCGGCCTCGCCGGAGTCATGGGCGGCGCCGACACGGAGATCGCCGACGTCAACGGCGGCGCCGCCGGGTCGACCGACGTGGTCATCGAGGCCGCCCACTTCGACGCGGTGTCCGTGGCCCGCACCGCCCGGCGCCACCGGCTGTCCTCCGAGGCGTCCCGCCGCTTCGAGCGCGGCGTCGACCCGCAGGCCGCCGCCGCTGCCGCGCAGCGCACCGTCGACCTGCTGGTCCTGCTGGCCGGTGGCACCGCCGAGGCCGGGGTCACCGAGGTCGTCGCGCCCAGCGCGCCGCACACCGTCACCCTCCCGGCCGACCACCCGGACAAGGTGGCGGGCGTCGCCTACGGCCGGGAGACCGTCGTCCGGCGGCTGCAGCAGGTCGGCTGCGACGTCTACGGCCAGGACGAACTGATCGTCACCGTGCCGTCCTGGCGGCCCGACCTCACCGACCCCAACGACCTGGCCGAAGAGGTCATCCGGCTGGAGGGCTACGAGAACCTGCCCTCCACCCTGCCCCGCCCGCCCGCCGGCCGCGGCCTGAGCAGCCGGCAGCGGCTGCACCGCCGCATCGGCCGGGCCCTGGCCGGCGCCGGATACGTCGAGGCGCCGAACTACCCGTTCGTCAGCGAGCAGGTCTTCGACCAGCTGCACCTCGCGGCCGACGACCCCGCCCGCCGGGTGGTGCGGCTGACCAACCCGCTCAACGACGAGGAGCCCGCTCTGCGGACCTCGCTGCTGCCGGGGCTGCTCGGCGCGCTGCGGCGCAATGACGGCCGGGGCACGCACGACCTGGCGCTGTTCGAGACCGGCCTGGTCTTCCACCCGCGGGGCGAGCAGCGGACCGCCGGCCGGCTGCCCGTGGACCGTCGCCCCACCGACGAGGAACTCGCCGGACTGGACGCCGCGCTGCCCGAGCAGCCGCGGCACGTCGCGGTCGTCCTCGCCGGCGCCCGTGAGCGGGACGGCTGGTGGGGCAAGGGCCGCCCGGCCGACTGGGCGGACGCCATCGAGGCCGCCCGGACCGTCGCCCGCGAGGCGGGGGCCGAGCTGATCATCCGCAAGGGCCAGTACGGGCCCTGGCACCCCGGCCGCTGCGCGGAGCTCGCGGTGGTCGTCGACGGCGCGGAGCGGGTCGTGGGCCACGCCGGCGAACTGCACCCCGGCGTGCTCAAGACCCTGGGCCTGCCCGAGCGCACGTGCGCCGCGGAGCTGGACCTGGACGCCGTGGAGCGGGCCGGCGAGGGCATCCCGCAGGCACCTGCCATCTCCACGTTCCCGGTCGCCACCCAGGACGTCGCGCTCGTCGTCGACGCGTTCGTGCCGGCCGCCGACGTGGAGGCCGCGCTGCGGGAGGGCGCCGGTGAACTGCTGGAGTCCATCCGGCTGTTCGACGTCTACGAGAACGCCGAGCAGTTGGGCGAGGGCCGCAAGTCCCTGGCCTACGCCCTGCGGTTCCGCGCGCCCGACCGGACGCTGACCGTCGACGAGGCGTCGGCGGCCCGGGAGACGGCCGTCGCGCTGGCGGGCGAGCGCACGGGCGCGGTCCTGCGCGCCTGACCGCCCGAGCGCCCGAGCGCCCGAGCGCACAGCGCACCGAGGGGCGCACGTCGTCCCGGTATCCACCCCGGGACGGCGTGCGCCCCTCGCCCGTCTCCCTCCCCGCCGGTCACCTCACTCATTCGGGTGACAATCGCGGGTGATACGTCCGGATGCGGCGCACCGGCCTACAGAATCGGACCGGCCTCACGGGGCCGGTCCGCGCTGTCAGGGGCCTGTCTGGGGGGCCGGCTGCATGATCCGCTTCAAGGCTGGGGCACCCCGACGGGGCCGCGCCCCGACCGCCTCACGGGCAGCCACCCGCTCGCCCCGCCTCCGTCTTCCCCGCCGGTCCAGCCCGTTCCGCGCCCCCGACCGGCCCCGGGGCGACCGGCTGCGCGCGGTCGGCGTCCCCACGGCCTGGGCCGCCGCCGCGCTGACCTACCGGCTGACCTGCCCGCTCGTCCACGACGACCGGATCGGCTCCCGGCTCGTCAACCGTGCCGTCCTGTGCGCGCTCGGCACCGGCATGATCCTGCACGTCCGCCACGGCCTGCTGCGGGAACTGCGCCAGGCCCGCCGCGCGGCCCGGGCCGCGCAGGGGGTCCCGCTGCGCCCGCCCCCGCCCCACGTCGACGGACTGGCCGTCGCGGCGATCCAGCTGTCCGCCGCCACGTCGGCCCGCGTCGGCGGTGACCTCTACGAGGTGGTCGCCACCGACCACGGCGTGCGCGCCGTCATCGGCGACGTGCGCGGCCACGGCCCGCACGCCGCCCGGGCCGCCGCGGCCGTCCTCGGCTGCTTCCGCGAGGCGGCGCACGACGAGAGCGAACTGGCCGGCGTCCTGCGCCGGCTGGAGCGGGTCATGACCCGCCGGGCCCGGGCCCGCCGAGACGCCATCCGTACCGCCGCCGACGACACCCCCCACGCCCCGGGCCACGACGACCCGGCCGACGAGGACTTCGTCACCGTGCTCCTGCTGGAGATCCTCCCGGACGGCGCCACCCGCGCCCTGAACTGCGGACACCCCTGGCCCCACCTGCTCGGCCGCACGGGCGCCGAACCCCTAGCCACCGCCGACCCGCTGCCACCGCTCGGCCCGTTCCCGCTGCCGCCCGACCTGCCCGTCACCCCCTGCGCGCCGCTGCTGCCCGGAACCACCGTTGTGCTGCACACCGACGGCGCCGAGGACGCCCGGGACGCCGACGGCCGCTTCTTCCCGCTGACCCGCGTCCTCGACGAAGCCGCCCGCGCGACCCCGCCCACCCCGCAGGCCGTGCTGCGCACGGTCCTCGCGGCCCTGCAGCGGCACACCGACACGCCTCCCCAGGACGACGTGGCCCTGCTCGTCCTCACCAACGAACGCCCCGCCCCACCCGCCGTCGCCGCCGGCCGCGCGAGCGAGCCGGCCACGTCCCACCTCGCGGCGGGCCCCCGCCCGCCGCCCCGGGACACGTCCGCGTCCCGGACCCGTCCCGGGCCGTGAGCGGCCCGGTGCCGCACCGCCGAGCGCGGCCCCGGGCAGCCGTGCGCCGTCCGCCCCGCCACGAAATGTCGGGCAGGCAGCTGGGCGGACGGCGCGGAACGGGCCGTCGCACTGTACGAGGGGGAGCCGACGGCCCGGTCGGCCTCTTTCGAGGCACCTCAGTCAAGCGGGTGGAAACTCTCCGCGACAGCGCGCACACGCTGCGGATGCGCGCACTCGGTTCACACCCCGTGTGAACCGGTTACCGCTACTCTGTCCGGCACTGAGCCACCGGGGGGCCCGACATGCAGCCCAACACCATGCTCGACGCGATCCTGGACGAGGCGGGCATCTCCCACGCGGGTCTCGCCGCCCGCGTCAACCAGGCGGGCCGGGCGCGCGGACTGTCCCTGCGGTACGAACACACCGCCGTGGCCCGCTGGTTGAAGGGCCAGCGGCCCCGCGGCCAGGTGCCCGACGTGATCTGCGAGGTGCTCGCCCGCCGGCTCCGGCGCCCCGTCACCCTCGACGACATCGGCCTCGGCGTCCCCGGCGAACCGTCCGCCCCGCACACCGGCTCCCTGTCCGGCTTCGTGGAGCGCGCCACCGCACTGTGGCGCTCCGACCAGCAGCAGCGCCCCCACCTCATGGGCGCCCCCGCCGTCACCGGCACACCGGCGGTCATGCCCGTCTGGGAGTGGGAGAACCCTCCCGAGGACGTGGACGTCTCCCGCGGCGGACGGCACCGCGTCACGGCGGGCGACCTGTCCATGCTGCGCGCCGCCCGCGCCCACTACGAGCAGCTGTACCGCAAGGCCGGGGGAGTGGCGACCCGCGCCCGTGTCGTCGGCTTCCTCAACGCCGAGGCGGCGCCCCTGCTGCGCGGCGGCTACACCGACTCCACCGGCCGCCAACTGCACCGCGCCACCGGGGGGTTGGTGGCCATCGCCGGCATCTGCGCCTACGACTCCGACGCCCACGGCCTCGCCCAGCGCTACTTCCACCAGGCGCTCCGGCTCGCCAAGGCCAGCGGGGACCGGGGACTCGGCGCCTACGTCATCGCCCTGCTCGTCAACCAGTCGCTGTTCATGCGGGAGTTCCGCCAGGCCGTCGCCTTCGCCGAGGCGGCGCTGCGCACCGCCGGGACCCACATCACCCCCGCGCTCGCCTCCGACCTGTACGCGATGCAGGCGAAGGCGTACGCCCACCTCGGCGACGGCAGCAGTGCGCTGGCCTGCATCCGGCGTGCCGAAGCGGCCGCCGAACGCATCCGGCGCGGCCACGAACCCGACGAGACCGGCTACGTCCAGCCCGGCCTGGTCAACGTCCAGGTGGCCGAGGCCCTGCTCAGCCTCGGCGAGCTGGCGGCGGCCGGGGAGCACGCGGCGGCGGCCGTGGACACCCCCGCGCACGACCGGGGCCGCGTGCACCGGCTGGCCATCCTGAGCACCATCGAGCTGCGGCAGGGCAACGCCGACCGGGCGGTGGCCATCGCGGTGCAGATGGCCGAACAGGCGCGGGGCATGGAGTCGCAGCGCCTGCGCGACCGTCTGCGCGCGGTCCGCGACCACCTCGTGCGCAGCGGCGGCGCGGGCACGGACGAGGCGGCCGAACTCATCGACGGGGCGCTGCGCGTGCCGCTGTAGTCCGGCGGCCGGGGTCGCCGACGCCTCGGCAGGGCGCACGGCGGCCGAGGGGCGTACGCCGGAGCCCGCGCCGCCGTTGTCCCTGCTGTTGCTGTTGCTGTTGCTGCCGCTGCCGCTGCCGCTGCCGCCGCGGGCCGGTGATCCGGTGATCCGGTGCGGGGATCCGGCGCGGAGGATCGGGTGCGGGCGATCGGGCGCGGGGATCCGGCGCGCCCCGGCCACCGTGCGCCCCCGTACGTGCTTCCGCCGCGCGGTCGGCTGCTCCCCGGGCGGCCGATTGTGCGCCTGCCTGTCGGCCCGGTTCTGCTGCGATATTGCCCCTTACTCATCGGAAGGCGGCAAACCCGTGCAGTGGACGAAGCAGTACGAACAAACTGTGTATGCCAACCGCTGGTTCCAGGTGAACCTCGCGGACGTCGAGCTCCCGGACGGCCGTCACCTCGACCACTTCCTCATACGCCTGAGGCCCGTCGCCGTCGCCACCGTCGTCAACGAGGCCAACGAGGTCCTGCTGCTCTGGCGCCACCGCTTCATCACCGACAGCTGGGGGTGGGAACTGCCCGCGGGCGTCGTGGAGGACGGCGAGGACGTGGCCGGGGCCGCCGCACGGGAACTGGAGGAGGAGACGGGCTGGCGACCCGGCCCCCTGCACCACCTGCTGACCGTGGAACCGTCCAACGGCCTCACCGACGCCCGGCATCACGTCTACTGGGCGGACGAGGGCGAGTACGTCGGCCATCCCGTCGACGCCTTCGAGTCGGACCGTCGTGAGTGGGTCCCCCTGAAGCTGGTCCCCGACCTGGTGGGGAACGGCGAGGTGCCGGGCGGTTCGATGGCGGCGGCGTTACTCCTGCTCCACCACTTACGCCTCGGCCAGGACCCCCGGCCCGGCCCCTGACGTGCTCCCTGACGTGCTCCCGGCCCGGATCCCGGCCGATTCCGCGCTCGCCTCGGCGCCGGAACCGCCGGAACCGCCGGAACCGCCGGGTCCGCCGTGGACCACAGAACCACCGGAACCGCCGGAACCGCCGGGCCCGCCGGAGAACCGCAGACGGCCCGGCACCGGAAGGATCCGGTGCCGGGCCGCCGGCGGCGAGGAACGAACTCGGGGTCTCAGCCGTAGGTGTAGAAGCCCGACCCGGTCTTCCGGCCCAGCCGTCCCGCGTCGACCATCCGCTGGAGCAGCGGGGGAGCGGCGTACAGGGGCTCCTTGTACTCCTCGTACATCGAGTACGCGACCGAGGCCACGGTGTCCAGTCCGATCAGGTCGGACAGCTTCAGCGGCCCCATCGGGTGGGCGCAGCCCATCTCCATGCCGTTGTCGATGTCCTCGCGGCTGGCGATACCCGACTCGAACATCCGGATCGCGGAGAGCAGGTAGGGGATGAGCAGCGCGTTGACCACGAAACCGGAGCGGTCCTGGGCGCGGATGGCGTGCTTGCCCAGCACCTTCTCGGTGAAGACCTGGGCGCGGCTGAGGGTGCCCTCGGACGTGGTGAGCGCGGGGATCAGCTCGACCAGCTTCTGCACCGGCGCCGGGTTGAAGAAGTGGATGCCGATGACGTGGTCCGGGCGGGCGGTGGCGACCGCCAGCTTCACCAGCGGGATGGAGGAGGTGTTGGACGCCAGGATCGCGTCCTCGCGGGTCACGACCTGGTCGAGCACCTGGAAGATCTCGGTCTTCACCTGCTCGTTCTCCACCACGGCCTCGATCACCAGGTCGCGGTCGGCGAACTCGCCGAGGTCCGTGGTGAAGGTCAGCCGGGCCTGTGTGGCCTCCAGCTCCTCCGCGGTGATCTTCCCGCGCTCGGCCGCCTTGGTCAGCGAGTTGAACAGCCGGGTGCGGCCGATCTCCAGCGCCTCACCGGTCGTCTCGGCCACCATGACGTCCAGGCCGGCCCGGGCGCACACCTCGGCGATTCCCGCGCCCATCTGGCCGCAGCCCACCACTCCGACGCGTTCGATGTCGGTCACATCGTCCCTTTCGCTGATTTTGGGCGACTCATCCGTTATGGCGGTGGCAGGTTGCCGGGTCCCGGTGCCTGCTCCGTTCGTGCACGTTACTCCGAGGTATCGATGATCGATCGTCGGGGTCGGGCATCCTGGGGCACGGAACCGTCCACGAACCGTCCACGACCGGCGGTTCCGCCGGAATCTCGGGGTGTGGAAATGCGACCAGTGTCACGCAGGACGTTCGCGGCGGCCGCGCTGTCCGTGCTGACGATGCTGCCGGAGGCGTCGGCGGCGCACGGCCGTCAGCAGCCGCAGCCGCAGCCGGAGCCGCAGCCGGCCGCCGGACCGGGACGCGGCGGCGCCGCCGGCGGGGAGATGCGCGGGGTGTGGGTGGCGAGCGTGGGCAACCGCGACTGGCCGTCCGCGCCGGGGCTGAGCGCCACGCGGCAGCGGGCGGAGCTGATCGCCCACCTGGACACCGCCGTGCGCCGGCGGCTGAACACGGTGATCCTCCAGGTGCGGCCCACCGCGGACGCCCTGTGGCCCTCCCCGCACGAGCCCTGGTCGCAGTACCTGACCGGCACCCAGGGGCGGGACCCCGGCTGGGACCCGCTGGGCACCGCCGTCGAGGAGGCCCACGCCCGGGGCCTGGAACTGCACGCCTGGTTCAACCCCTACCGGGTCGCCCCGCACGCCGACCCCGGCCGCCTGGTGGCCTCCCACCCGGCCCGCCGCAACCCGGACTGGGTCGTGCCGTACGCCGGGCGGCTCTACTACAACCCCGGGCTGCCCGAGGTCCGCGCCTTCGTCCGGGAGGCCATGCTCGACGCGGTGCGCCGCTACCCCGTGGACGCCGTCCACTTCGACGACTACTTCTACCCGTACCCGGTCGCCGGCCAGACCTTCGACGACACCGCCGCCCATGACGCCCACGGCGGCGGCTTCCCGACCCGGGCGGCCTGGCGGCGGGACAACATCGACCGGCTGGTGCGCGAGACGGCGGCCGGCATCAAGGACATCCGGCCCGGCACCCGCTTCGGCATCAGCCCCTTCGGCGTCTGGCGCAACGCCGGCACCGACCCCCTCGGCTCGGACACCACCGCCGGCGTGCAGACCTACGACGACCTGTACGCGGACACCCGCCGGTGGGCACGGGAGAACTGGATCGACTACATCTGCCCACAGCTGTACTGGAACATCGGCTTCGCCGCCGCCGACTACGCGAAACTGCTGCCCTGGTGGGCCGAGGTGGTGCGCGGCTCCGGCACCCGCCTGTACGTGGGGGAGGCGCTCTACAAGGCCGGCGACCCGGCCCAGCCCGCTGCCTGGCAGGACCCGGCCGAGCTGTCCCGGCACCTCACGCTCGCCGCCCGTCATCCGGAAGCGCGCGGCCACGTGTACTTCGCCGCGCGGGAGGTGGCGGACGACCCCGTGGGGGCCATGGCCCGGGTGGTCGCCGACCACTACGGCCGGCCGGCGGACCCCCCGGCCTGAACTAGTGCTGGTGGTGGTGGGTCCGGTGCCGGATCTCGGAGTCGGGCCCGGGCGAGCACACGGCCTCGCGCCCGTCCTCGAAGCGCACCCGGTAGGGCGGGTTGCCCTCCCGGCCCATCACCTCGACGATCTCGGCGACCCTGTCGTGCTGACCGACCACCCTGCCGTGCTGGACAAGCTGGTCGCCCACGGTTGCGCGCATCGGTGTCTCCTCACCACGTGCGGGAGCAGCGGTCCGTCCTCCCGAGTCTACGGCCGGGACCGCGGCCCGGCAGCGGACCGGACACCACCCCCGGAGCCGGCCCGCGGTCCTCATCCGCGGGCCCGCTGGGTGACGGCGATGCACACCAGCACCGCGACGGCGGTCAGCGGGGCGGCCACCGGCAGGTGCTCACCCAGCAGCAGGACCGACCACACGAGGGTGAGCAGCGACTGGGCCAGCTGCAGTTGGCTGGCCCTCGGGACGCCGATCGCCGCCATGCCCCGGTACCAGAGGACCAGCCCCAGGAACTGCGATCCGGCGGCCACCCACAGCAGCCCGGTCACGCTGTGCGCGGTGAGCTGAACGGGTTCGTGCGCCAGTGCCACCGCGGCCACCGGAACCGTCAGCGGCAGGCACGACACCAGCGCCCAGCCGATCACGCGCACGCCGGGCATCTCTCGCGCCAGCCGGCCGCCCTCGGTGTAGCCGGCCGCGCACACCAGCAGGGCCCCGAAGAGGTACAGGTCGGCGGTGCCCAGTGCCCCGCCGCTCTGCCCCGCGGTGAACGCCGCCACCGCCGCGGCCCCGGCCAGCGCGGCGGCCCAGAACGTGCGCGACGGCCGGACGCCGCCCCGTAGCGCGGCAAGCAGCGCGGTGGTCAGCGGCAGCAGCCCGACCACTACGGCCGCGTGGGCGGTGCTCGACGTCCGCAGCGCCAGCGTGGTCAGCAGGGGGAAGCCCAGGACGACCCCGGCGCCGACCACCGCGAGCCCCGGCCAGTGCCTCCGGGCGGGCAGGCGCGCCCCGGCGGCGAGGAGGTATCCGCCCGCGATCAGGGCCGCCAGCACGCTGCGCACCGCCACCAGCGACCACGGACCGAAGCCCTCCAGGCCCCAGGCGGTGGCGGGGAAGGTGAGGGAGAAGGCGGTGACGCCGAGCGCGGCCTGCAGGGTGCCGAGCCGGCGGGTGCCCTGCTCCGGACCGGCCGTCGGCTGCCGCACGGAAGGCCGAGACGTCCCGGCCGGACTGCCCACTGCTATCCGCGTGGGCGCAGTAGCGCTACTCTCTGCTCTCATGTACGAGCGTAGCAGCGTCGGTGAGCTGGTGGAACGGCTGCGAAGAGAGCTGAACCGCTACTCGCCCGGTGAGAAACTGCCGTCGAGTCGCTCCCTCGTCGAGACCTACCGGGTCAGTCCGGTGACCGTCTCGCGGGCACTGGCCCGGCTGGCCGCGGAGGGCCTCGTCGTGACCCGGCCCGGAGCGGGCGCGTTCCGGGCCCGGCCCCGCCCGGCCGTCCACACCGCCGGCGACACCTCCTGGCAGGAGGTCGCCCTCAGTGCCGACGGTGCCGCCGACCTCGTTCCCCGCTCGGTGGACGCCTCGGGCGTCCTCGCCTCCCTCGCCGCACCGCCGCCCGGCGTGATCGAGTTCAACGGCGGTTACCTGCACCCCTCCCTGCAGCCCGAGCGAGCCCTGTCCGCCGCCCTCGCCCGGGCCGGACGCCGGCCCGGCGCCTGGGGCCGGCCGTCCGTGGAAGGGCTGCCGGACCTGCGCGAGTGGTTCGCCCGTACCATCGGCGGCGCCCTCACCGCCGCGGACGTGCTGATCACCGCCGGCGGCCAGTCCGCGCTGGCCACCGCCCTGCGCGCGCTGGCCCCGCCGGGCGCGCCCGTCCTCGTCGAATCGCCCACGTACCCGGGCATGCTGGCCATCGCCCGCGCGGCCGGACTGCGCCCGGTCCCCGTACCGGTGGACGCCGACGGAGTGCGCCCGGACCTCCTCGCGGACGCGTTCCGGGCGAGCGGTGCCCGTGTCTTCGTCTGTCAGCCGCTGTTCCAGAACCCCACCGGGGCCGTGCTCGCCCCGGACCGGCGCGCCGAGGTGCTGCGCATCGCGCGCGAGGCCGGCGCCTTCGTCGTCGAGGACGACTTCGTGCGCCGACTGGTCCATGAGGACGCAGGCGCCCCGCCCCTCCCGCTGGCCGCCGACGACCCCGACGGCGTCGTCGTCCACGTCTCCTCCCTCACCAAGGCCACCTCGCCCAGCTTCCGGGTCAGCGCCCTCGCCGCCCGCGGCCCGGTGCTCCAACGGCTCCGGGCCATCCACGTCGTCGACACCTTCTTCGTGCCCCGGCCGCTCCAGGAAGCCGCCCTGGAACTCGTCGGATCGGCCGCCTGGCCACGCCATCTGCGGTCCGTGGCCGCCGCGTTGCGCACCCGGCGGGACACCATGACCGCCGAGCTGCGAAGCCGCCTGCCCGAACTCGCCCTGCCCCACGTCCCGTCCGGCGGCCACCACCTGTGGCTGCGGCTGCCCGACGGCATCCCCGAGGCCGCGCTGACGGCGAGCGCCCTGCGCGAGGGAGTCGCCGTCGCCCCGGGACGGCCGTACTTCAGCGCCGAACCCCCCGCCGGGCACATCCGCCTCGGCTTCGCCGCGGTGGCCGGTCCCGAGGAGATCACCGAGGGCGTACGGCGTCTGCGCACTGCCTGTGAGCAGGCGGGGGCGTTCCCTGCGCCAACGTGATCCCTGGACGTCACGGCCGCCCGGGTGGAAGCATTCCGCCATGACCGCGACCCCACGTCTGCCCGAGGGCTACACCCTCACCACCGACCCGTCCCGCATCGACATCGAGCGCGTGCACCACTGGCTCTCCACCGACGCCTACTGGGCGCTCGGCCGCGCACCCGCCACGCAGCGGGCGGCGATCGAGGGCTCCCTCAACTTCGCCGTGCACGAGGCCACCACGGACGAACAGGTGGCCTACGCCCGGGTGGTCACCGACCGGGCCACCTTCGCCTGGCTGTGCGACGTGTACGTCGACCCCTCGGTCCGGGGCAAGGGCATCGGCAGCGCCCTGGTCGCCGCGGTCCGGGAGGAGCTGCGGGCGTTCGGGGTACGGCGTGTCCTGCTCGCCACCCACGACGCGCACGCCGTCTACGCCCGGCTCGGCTTCCGGCCACTGGACCGGCCCGACCAGTGGATGGCGCTGGCTCTCGACTGACCGCCGCCCGGGCACCCGTCACCGCGCTCACCTGCGCTTTCGTGGTATTTGTCCGGCAGGTCCCCACCGGTGGGTGTGCCGCGTGTCACGCCGGGTGACGGGCCGAACGGGGCCCTTGACCTGACCCCTGGCCGGGATGACCATCGCGGCATGGCACTTCGGGTCACGTTCGTCGCCGCAGCGGGGAGCTCCTCGCTGCTCGCCGAGCGTTTCCAGGACGACCGGCCGCTGGACCAGGCCGGGTGGCACGAGGTGCAGCGCGTCGCCCACGAACTGCTGCCGCTCGCCGCGGCCGACCTGCGCTACTGCTCCCCGAACCCGCGCAGCCGCGCCACGGGCGACGGCCTCGGCTACACACCGCTGGTCCAGCTCGCCCTGCGCGACTGCGACATGGGCCGCTGGCGCGGGCTGAGCCTCGGCGAGGCGATGGCGCGGGAGCCGCAGGCCGTGGACGCCTGGCTCGCCGACCCGCGCTCCACCGCCCACGGCGGGGAGTCCCTGCTCGACTTCATCACCCGGGTCGGCGGCTGGCTGGACACCCGCCCCGCGGACGACGGCTGCCGGGTCGTCGCGGTGGCCGAGCCGTCCGTCATCCGGGCCGCCCTGGTGTACGTCCTGAAGGCGCCGCCCGCCACGTACTGGAGCATCGACGTCCGCTCCCTGTCGACTACCACCGTCGCGGGACGGGCGGGGCGCTGGAGCCTGCGGCTGGACCCGGTGTCCGCTCAGCCCACCCGCGCGTAGCCGGTGGTCGGTCGGCCCGGACCACCCGGGCGGGACCCGGCCGGTTCAGCCCGCCCGCGCGTAGTCGGTGCTCAGTTCCAGGTCCTTGGCCGGGCCGCGCACCCGCCAGACCGTGCGCCAGTGGTCCGCGTCCCGGACGGTGAACTCCCCTCGGTACAGGTCCGCCGCGCACGGGTGGTCGGCCACGTACCGGCCGACCGTCAGGTCCAGGTGGTGGAACGGCCGGCCGTCGGCGAACCGCACGTCGGCGGTGCCGCCCGGCCCCGGCAGGAAGCGCAGCGTCCGCTCCGCGGGCCGCGGGGTGCCGCGCCAGGTGAACGTGCCCGCCTCCTCGTGCAGCAGCCCGCCCGCCGGGTCCGGCCGGAAGACCGTCGTTCCCTCGAACTCGCCGGTGTCACCGCTCGCCAGGTCCCGCACGACGCGCTCCACGCGCCACCGTCCGCCGAGGAACGCCAGCACGTCCGGAACCGGCCAGAACTCCTCCATGCGCCGGCCGCTCCCTTCCGCTCCGCTCGCGCCCCTGCATACCGGGTCCCCGGCAGAGAAGGTACCGCCGGGAACGCGGAGCGCCACCACCGGCCGCCGGCCCCCGTCGCACGGGAGGGCGACCGGGCGGCAGGTCAGGCGGCGGCAGCGGGCACGGCGCACGCCGTCTGCGACGACAGCCGGCGCAGGGCGGCCTCCGCCAGTAGCGCGGCCGACGCGACGGCCAGCAGCGGCTGCAGGGGAGCCCAGTAGCTCATCGCGCCGGACGCGCCCAGCAGGACGAGGACGAGCTTGTTGCAGACCGGGCAGCCGACGGCGAAGAAGGACAGCACCCCGCCGACCGCGCCCAGCCGGCTGCCGTCACCGGCCCCCAGCTCCGGCGCGGTCGAAGGCTGCCGCACGTAGGTGCTCAGCACGATGCCCGCGAGGACGGCCGTGACGGCCAGGGCCGGGTAGTTCCACCACTGGACGGGAACCGACCGTCCGAAGAGGGGATTGGGCACCACGGCGGTGGGCGCGCCGACCACGATCGCCGTGACCAGGGCGCCGCCGCCCGCCACCGCCCACTGCCCGCTCCGCCAGCCGCGCAGCGCGGCGACCGCCCGGCTCCACGACCGCGGAGAAGGGGACATGACCGATCAGCTCCGTCCTGGCCTGCGGGGACTCAGCGACTCCAGCGACTCCAGCGACGCCAGGGCCTCCGTGGACTCCAGGGACTCACGGAACGCCACAGGACTCACGGGACCCCGGAACCCTCTCCTTGCGCCCCGTCGGCGCCAGGCCACCCTAGTCGGTCGGTTCCGCGCCGTCCCCGGGGCACGGGACGCTCGCCGCACCGTGCCTCCCCCGTGCGCGGCCGGGGCTCCGGGACGGCGACCTCGTAGGCGCCGGTTCAGGCGTCCGTCGGGCCCTGGCGTGGGCGGACGCCTGACGTGCCGCCCGTGCCCCGGCCGTCCCCGGGGTGAACGGGCGCAGGCCGCGCGGCGAGGGCTCGGCGTGCGCGGAACGGTCCGGTCGCCCGCAACACTGTGCATTGCATAAACCTGCAAGCAAGCGTATAGTCATGCTCCCTAAGGAGGAGGTTCCATGACGGTACGAGCCGCAGTGGCCGGGGCGAGCGGATACGCGGGCGGGGAACTGCTGCGCCTGCTGTCGGCCCACCCGGAGGTCGAGATCGGCGCCCTGACCGGCCACTCCAACGCCGGGCAGCCGCTCGGGGCGCTGCAGCCGCACCTGCGACCGCTGGCCGGGCGGATCCTGGAGCCGACGACCGCCGAGGTGCTCGCCGGGCACGACGTGGTCTTCCTCGCGCTGCCGCACGGGCAGTCCGCCGCCGTCGCCGAGCAGCTCGGCCCGGACGTGCTGGTGATCGACATGGGCGCCGACTTCCGGCTCTCCGACGCCGCCGACTGGGAACGCTTCTACGGCTCCCCGCACGCCGGCACCTGGCCCTACGGCCTGCCCGAACTGCCGGGTCACCGCGCCGCGCTGGAGGGGTCCAAGCGCATCGCGGTGCCCGGTTGCTACCCGACGGCCGTCTCGCTCGCCCTCTACCCGGCCTACGCGGACGGGCTCGCCGGGGCCGAGGCGGTGATCGTCGCCGCTTCCGGGACCTCCGGCGCCGGCAAGGCGCTCAAGCCGCACCTGCTGGGCAGCGAGGTCATGGGCTCCATGGCGCCCTACGGCGTCGGCGGCGGCCACCGGCACACCCCGGAGATGATCCAGAACCTGTCGGCGGCGGCCGGTGAGCCGGTCACCGTCTCCTTCACACCGACCCTCGCCCCGATGTCCCGCGGCATCCTCGCCACCTGCACCGCGCGGGCGAGGCCCGGCGTCACCGCCGACGCGCTGCGCGCCGCCTACGAGAAGGCGTTCGCCGACGAGCCGTTCGTGGACCTGCTGCCCGAGGGGCAGTGGCCCGCGACCGCCTCCGTGTACGGCTCCAACGCCGTGGCGGTGCAGGTCGCCCTCGACGAGGCGGCCGGGCGGATCGTCGCGATCAGCGCCATCGACAACCTGACCAAGGGCACCGCCGGCGGTGCCGTCCAGAGCATGAACATCGCCCTGGGTCTCGACGAGACCACCGGGCTGACGACGATCGGAGTGGCGCCGTGAGTGTGACGGCAGCGAAGGGATTCACGGCGGCGGGCATCGCCGCCGGGATCAAGGAGAACGGCAACCCCGACCTGGCCCTCGTGGTCAACAACGGGCCCCGCCGCGCCGCCGCCGGAGTCTTCACCTCCAACCGCGTCAAGGCCGCCCCCGTCCTCTGGTCCGAGCAGGTCCTCAAGAGCGGGCAGGTGACCGCCGTCGTCCTCAACTCCGGCGGCGCCAACGCCTGCACCGGGCCCAAGGGCTTCCAGGACACCCACGCCACCGCCGAGAAGGCCGCCGAGGTCCTCGGCACCGGCGCCGGCGAGATCGCCGTCTGCTCCACCGGGCTCATCGGCGTCCTGCTCCCCATGGACAAGCTGCTCCCCGGCGTCGAGACCGCCGCCGGGGAACTCTCCGAGCACGGCGGTGAGAAGGCCGCCATCGCCATCAAGACCACCGACACCGTCCACAAGACGTCCGTCGTCACCCGCGACGGCTGGACCGTCGGCGGCATGGCCAAGGGCGCCGGCATGCTCGCCCCCGGCCTCGCCACCATGCTCGTCGTCCTCACCACCGACGCCGACCTCGACGCCGAGAGCCTGGACCGCGCCCTGCGCGACGCCACCCGGGTCACCTTCGACCGGGTCGACTCCGACGGCTGCATGTCCACCAACGACACCGTGCTGCTGCTCGCCTCCGGCGCCTCCGGCGTCACCCCCGAGTACGGCACCTTCGCCGAGGCCGTACGGGCCGTCTGCGACGACCTCGGGCAGCAGCTGATCCGGGACGCCGAGGGCGCCAGCAAGGACATCAAGGTCGAGGTGGTCAACGCCGCCACCGAGGACGACGCCGTCGAGGTGGGCCGCTCCATCGCCCGCAACAACCTCCTCAAGTGCGCGATCCACGGCGAGGACCCCAACTGGGGCCGGGTGCTCTCCGCCATCGGCACCACCCGCGCCGCCTTCGAGCCCGACGAGCTGAACGTCGCCATCAACGGCGTCTGGGTGTGCAAGAACGGCGGCGTCGGCGAGGACCGCGACACGGTCGACATGCGCTACCGCGAGGTGCACATCGTCGCCGACCTCAACGCCGGTGACGCCACCGCCACCATCTGGACCAACGACCTCACCGCCGACTACGTCCACGAGAACAGCGCCTACTCCTCATGAGCGACACACCCACCCGCAAGCACACCGCGCTGCCCAAGGCGCAGATCCTCATCGAGGCGCTGCCCTGGCTGACCCGGCACCACGGCAAGACCGTCGTCATCAAGTTCGGCGGCAACGCCATGGTGGACGAGGACCTCAAGGCCGCCTTCGCCCAGGACGTCGTCTTCCTGCGACACGCCGGACTCAAGCCGGTCGTCGTGCACGGCGGCGGCCCGCAGATCAGCGCGGCCCTCGACCGGTACGGCATCGTCAGCGAGTTCAAGGCGGGCCTGCGCGTCACCACCGAGGACGCCATGGACGTCGTCCGCATGGTGCTGGCCGGCCAGGTGCAGCGCGAACTCGTCGGGCTGCTAAACCAGCACGGCCCGTTCGCCGTCGGCCTCACCGGCGAGGACGCCCACACCCTCACCGCCACCCGGCACCGGCCCGAGATCGACGGCGAGCCCGTCGACATCGGCCGCGTCGGGGAGATCACCGAGATCGACACCGGCGCCATCGAGGCGCTGCTCGCCGACGGCCGCATCCCGGTCGTCTCCTCGATCGCCCGCTCCCAGGACGACGGACATGTCTACAACGTCAATGCTGATACGGCGGCTGCGGCACTCGCTGCGGCGCTCGGCGCCGAGACTCTCATGGTCCTCACCGACGTCGAGGGCCTCTACGAGGACTGGCCGCACTCCGACGAGGTGATCAGCCGCCTCACCGCGTCCCAGCTGGAGAAACTCCTGCCGGAGCTGTCCTCCGGCATGGTGCCGAAGATGGAGGGCTGCCTGCACGCCGTACGCAACGGCGTCACCACCGCCCGCGTCATCGACGGCCGGGTCCAGCACTCGATCCTGCTGGAGATCTTCACCGACGAGGGCATCGGCACCATGGTCGTGCCCGACGACACACCGGACACACCGGTCACCCAGGGGGAGTCGTGAGCAACGAGGAACTGACGGCGCGCTGGCAGGGCGCGCTGATGAACAACTACGGCACGCCGCGCCTGCCCCTGGTCCGCGGCGAGGGCGCCACCGTGTGGGACGCCGACGGCACCGCCTACACCGACTTCGTCGGCGGCATCGCCGTCAACGCGCTCGGCCACGCCCACCCCGCCGTCGTCGAGGCCGTCACCGCGCAGATCGCCACCCTCGGCCACGTCTCCAACCTGTTCGTCGCCGAGCCGCCCGTCGCCCTCGCCGAACGGCTGCTGCAGCTCTTCGGCCGCGACGGCAAGGTCTACTTCTGCAACTCCGGCGCCGAGGCCAACGAGGCCGCCTTCAAGATCGGCCGGCTGACCGGGCGCGGCCACGTCGTCGCCACCGACGGCGCCTTCCACGGCCGCACCATGGGCGCCCTCGCCCTCACCGGCCAGCCCGGCAAGCGGGACCCGTTCCGGCCGCTGCCCGGCGACGTCACCCACGTCCCCTACGGCGACGCCCAGGCCCTGGCCGCCGCGGTCACCGAGGACACCGCCATGGTGATCATCGAGCCGATCCAGGGCGAGAACGGCGTCGTCGTCCCGCCGCCCGGCTACCTCAAGGCCGCCCGCGCCATCACCGCCGCCACCGGCGCGCTGCTCGTCCTCGACGAGGTGCAGACCGGCATCGGCCGCACCGGCACCTGGTTCGAGTACCAGGCCCACGACGGCGTCCTGCCCGATGTCGTCACCCTCGCCAAGGGCCTCGGCGGCGGACTGCCGCTCGGCGCCACCGTCGCCTTCGGCCGGGCCGCCGACCTGCTCGCACCGGGCGGCCACGGCACCACCTTCGGCGGCAACCCCGTCGTCTGCGCCGCCGCCCTCGCCGTCCTGGACACCGTCGAACGGGACGGGCTCCTGGACCACGTCAAGCGGCAGGGCGAACGCCTCCGCGCCGGCATCGAGGCGCTTCGCCACCCGCTCGTCGACCATGTCCGGGGCGCCGGGCTCCTCCTGGGTATCGTGCTCACCGAGCCGCTCGCGCCGCAGGCGCAACAGGCGGCTCAGGACGCCGGATTCCTGGTGAACGCGCCCGCCCCCGATGTCGTACGGCTCATGCCGCCGCTCACCCTCGCGGACGACGCGGTGGACGCCTTCCTCGGGGCACTCCCCGGCATCCTGGACGAGGCCGGCCACCCGGCGGGCGGGGAAGGACGATCCGGAGAATGAGACGACCATGAGCCAGGAGCGGGACCACGCACCGCACGCCGGGCCTGCCGTACCGCAGACCCGCACCGCACGCCACCGCCGGATCGTGGACATCCTCAACCGGCAACCCGTGCGCAGCCAGAGCCAGTTGGCGAAGCTGCTCGCCGACGACGGGCTGACCGTCACCCAGGCGACGCTCAGCCGGGACCTGGACGAGCTGAACGCGGTGAAGATCCGCAACACCGACGGCGACCTCATCTACGCGGTGCCCAGCGAGGGCGGCTTCCGCACGCCGCGCGCGCCGCTGGGGGAGTCGGCGAAGGAGGAGCGGATGCGCAGGCTCTCCGCGGAGCTGCTGATCTCCGCGGAGGCCTCCGCCAACCTCGTGGTCCTGCGCACCCCGCCGGGCGCCGCCCAGTTCCTGGCCTCGGCCATCGACCAGGCCGAACTCCACGACATCCTCGGCACGATCGCCGGCGACGACACGCTGCTGCTGATCAGCCGGGAGGCGACGGGGGGCCAGGCCCTGGCCGACCACCTGCTGCGGCTGGCCCAGAACAGCCACTGAGCGCTCCGCGGGTGCTGGGGGTTTTGCGCAGTTCCCCGCGCCCCTGAGGGGGTGGTGGGGGTACGGGGGGTGGTGACCCGCGGGTCGACTGTGGTGCTTCGCGCAGTTCCCCGCGCCCCTTGAACCGGGCCCCCGGCACGACGTCCCGCGCCATCCGAAGAGAGAGACCCGGAAACCGCGCAGACGCCCCACTTCCCCAGGGGCGCGGGGACCTTGCGCGAGTACCCGCCACGGCCCGCAGGCGACGACGGCGGGGCAGCGGCCACTTGCCTGGGGGCGCGGGGAACTGCGCGAGTACCTGCCACGGCCCGCAGGCGTCGACGGCCGGGCAGCGGCCACTTGCCTGGGGGCGCGGGGAACTGCGCGAGTACCTGCCACGACCCGCAGGCGACGACGGCCGGGCAGCGGCCACTTCCTCAGGGGCGCGAGGAACTGCGCGAGTACCTGCCACGGCCCGCAGGCGTCGACGGCCGGGCAGCGGCCACTTGCCCAGGGGCGCGGGGAACTGCGCGAGAACCCCAGCCGACCCGCAGGCGACGACGGCCGGGCAGTGGCCACTTCCTCAGGGGCGCGGGGAACTGCGCACAAGCCGCCCACGCGCCGCAGGCCCCCTCACCCCAGCCGGCCCGCCAACCCCGCCGTGCAGCGGACCTCGTCACCCGCCGTGATGAGCAGCGCCTCCACCCCCGGCAGCGTCTCCAGCCACGCGAGCCCGGCCCGGGAACCCATCGCGAACGCCGCGGTGGCCCAGCAGTCGGCCCAGGTCAGGCTGGGCGCGACGACCGTCACGGCGACGAGGTCGGTCACCGCGGAGCGCCCCGTGCGCGGGTCGACGATGTGGTCGCCGCGTTCGGAGGTGCCCGAGGTCGCCACGGCCAGCTCGTCCACCCCGGCGGCGGACACCACCGCCGCCAGGCCACCCGGCCGCAACGGGTCCGACACGCCCACCCGCCAGGGTCGTTCCGGTCCGGGCGCGCCGAGGAGCTGGACATCGCCGCCGCCGTTGACGTTCACCCCCGTGGCTCCCGCCCGGGCCAGCCGCCGGGCCGCCCGTTCGGTCGCCCAGCCCTTGACGATGCCGGTGGGGTCGAGCCGGCCCCGGTAGCGGGGGCTGAACCAGCCCTCGCTGAGCCGCTCCGCCTCCTCCGCCAGGTCCAGGACCTCGGCGACCTCCGGGTCGCACTCCGCCACGGTGAGGTCCCCGCGGGCGAGCCGGGAGATCTGGCTGTCGTCCCGGTAGGTGCTGAACACCTCGTCCACCCGGTGCAGTTCGGCGACCGCGTCCGTCAACGCCGCCCGCACGGCATCGGGTTGCCCGCCGCGGACGTCGAAGGAGAAGACGGTCCCCATCGTCTCCTCCACGTGACGCACCGCGGCGGGAGTCTGTGCCGACTCGGTCACCGTCTCAGCCACCGGCCTGGTCCAGTGCCGACTGGAGGGACTTCGTGTACCCGGCGCTGGTGTAGGTCGCGCCGGAGACGGCGTCGATGTCGGCGCTCCCGGCCTCGACGGCGGCCTTGTTCAGGCGCGGCACGGACAGGTTGGTGACCTGGTCGCTCCGCCCGCCCTTGGGTGCCTGGACCGCCTCGGCCCTGCTGATCTTCCCGCCGGTGACGGTGATCCGGACCTGCACCGTGCCGTACTCGGTCTTCTCGGCGTCACCGGTGAAGGTGCCGTTCTTCAGGGTCTTCGCCCCGCCCCCGCCCTGCTGCTTCCCGGCGCCGGCCCCGGAGCCGGAGCCGCCCGAACCCGACGCCCCCGCGGAACCCGCCCCGTCCGACGCCTCGGGCGCCTTCGACGCGCCCGACGAGGCGGGGGGCGCCTCCGCCTTCGCCTTGTCCAGCGCGGACTGCAGGGACTTCTTGTAGCCGGTGCTGGTGTAGGTGGCCCCGGAGACGGCGTCGAGGTCGGCGTTCTGGGCCGCGACGGCGGCCTGGTTCAGTTTGGGGACGGCGTTGGCGGTGATCTGGTCGCTCTGGCCGCCCTTGGGTGCCTGGACCGCCTCGGCCTTGGTGATCTTCCCGCCGGCAACCGTGATCCGGACCTGGACCGCCCCGTACTGGGTCTGCGCCGCGTCGCCGGTGACCGTGCGCGCCTGCGCGTCGCCCCCGCCGCCCTGCCCCGCGCCGGCCGCCTTCGCCGCCTTGTCCAGCGCGGACTGGAGGGACTTCTTGTAGCCGGTGCTCGTGTAGGTCGCCCCGGACACGCTGTCGATGTCCGCGCTCTGCGCCGCCACGGCGGCCTGGTTCAGCTTCGGGACGGCGTTGGCGGTGATCTGGTCGCTCTGGCCGCCCTTGGGCGCCTGCACCGCCTCCGCCTTGGTGATCCTGCCGTCGTTGACGGTCAGCCGGACCTGGACCGCGCCGTACTGGGTCTGCGCCGCGTCCCCGGTGACCGTGCCGTCGCCGATGGCCCGCGCGCCGCCCTGCGGGGACTGGGCCGCCGCGGGCGGGACCGCGCCGCCCGCCGCGTCGGCCGACCCGGGGTCGGAACCCGGCTTCAGCGACAGCAGCAGCACGATGCCCGAGACGGTGGCGGCGGTGGCCAGCACGGCACGCCGGACGGGGTGAGACTTCCTCATCGTTTTCCAAGCTCCTGAAAAGGTGTGGACGGCCCGTCGCTCACATCTCGAACGACTCGTGGTGGATGCGGCGCGCGGGGACCCCCGCGCCGCGCAGTGCCTCGTACACGGACTGCGCGAATCCGGGCGGCCCGCACATGAAGACGTCGTGCCGGTCGATGTCCGGGATCTTGCGCTGCAGGCTCTCCGCCGAGATGTCGGGCCGCTCTCCCTCCGGGCTGTTCACCGCGTACATCAGGCGCGCGCCGCGCTCGTCGGCGATCTTCGCCAGTTCGCCCCACAGGGCCAGGTCCTGGGTGGTGTTGGCCCGGTACAGCAGCGTGATGTCGCCCGCCGCGCCGGGCAGCGTCTCGAACAGCGCCCGCATCGGGGTGATGCCGACCCCGCCCGCCACCAGCAGCACCTTGCCGCGGCTGCGGCGCTGCGCGGTGAGCGCCCCGTAGGGGCCCTCGGCCCACACCCGGGTGCCGGGCTCCAGCTCGCGCACCCGGGAGCTGTGGTCGCCGATCGCCTTGACGGTGATGCGCAGCATGTCGGGGCGGGGTGCCGCCGACAGCGAGTACGGGTGGGAGCTGAAGCGCATGCCCGGCGCCAGGAAGCGCCAGCGGAAGAACTGCCCCGCCTCCGCCCCCATCCGGTGCAGCCTGCGCCCGCTGATCAGCACCGACGTGATGCCGGGCGTCTCCTCGACGACCGCCTCGACCCGCATCCGGTGCCGCAGGTTGAGCCGGATCGGCGTGATGACCCGGTACCACAGGACGAGCGCGGTGACGGTGCCGTAGAGCCCGTACCAGAAGGTCTTCGCGGACGGTTCGACGGCGAACTCGTTGCCGGTGGTGATCTGGTGCCAGAACGTCAGGTACACCGCGGCGTAGGTGAGCAGGTGCACGTGGTACCAGCCGTCGTACGGCAGACGGCGCCGGATCGGGCCGATCGAGATGAAGGCGATCACGAACAGCAGGCCGGTGCCGATGGCCGCCTTGCCCATGTCCGGCAGCTCGCTGACCGAGGTGATCGTCTGCTGGACGATGTCGCCGAGGGTCTTGCCCGCCTGGAGGGCGTAGCCCCACATGATGAGGAAGACGTGGGCGATGACGAGGCTCACGGTGTAGCGGCCGCTCATGGCGTGCCAGCGCGCGACCCGGTCGGAGCCGACCCGGCGTTCCAGCGCGGGCACCCGCGCCATCTGCAGCACCACCAGGGCCATCAGGTAGCCGGCGAGCAGGCCGGTGATCCGGCCCGCGGCGATGACCCGGCCGGTGGTGTCGGCGATGGACGGGGTGTTCGTCCACCACAGCCACAGCACGGCCACCGCGCCCGCCCCCACGGCGAGCAGCAGGGGCACGGCAGGGGAGCGGCGCGGGCGGATGCGGCGCATCGTCTGGCGGCGGGCGGCACGGCCGCCGGCGAGCGTGGTGGTCACGGTTCCTCCGTGGGGACTTGGCCCTTGGCCCACAGATACGTGCCGTGACGCTGCGGCGTTCAGCGGAATTCGAGGTCAGTGACGGGTGATCGCGGTGGCCCCGTCCCGGGTGCCGATCGCCAGGTGCGGCCGCCGCGCCGGATCGGCCCAGCGCAGGATCCGCCGCATGTCCGCGGCGGGCACCGAGACGCACCCCGCCGTCGCCCCGCTGCCGTTGACGTGCAGGAAGATGCCGGCGCCCCGGCCGCGCTCCGGCGCCCGGTAGTTGAAGGCGACGACGAGGGCGTGGGCATACTGCTCGCGGTAGGTGATCAGGTGCTCGGCCTCGGTGGCCCGGCAGTCGGCGGGCAGGGGTTCGGTCCAGCGGTTGTAGTGGCGGGAGTCGTTGTCCTGGCACCACCAGGAGTCCTCGCGCACCGGCCGGTACGGGTAGGCGGTCCCGTCCGGCGCCGGGCGGATGCCGAAGGCGTACGGCAGCCGGTACAGGCCGGTCGGGGTGGTGCTGGTGCCCTGACGGCGGGTGGCGCCGTCGGCCAGTCCGTTGGCCCCGAAGCGGGCCGGCGCGGAACCGGCCGCCGTCCAGCGCCCGCCCCGGCGGTCCCACCAGGTGAGGGTGCCGGTGGTCGAGCGGGTGTCCGGTGCCACCGCGGTGATCAGCTGGGTGCCGCCCCCGGTGTCCGCCATCCGCGCGGGCAGCGGTACGGCCGCGGGCGCCGGGGGCGGCGCGGCGGACGGGCGGCCCGCGCCGAGCGCGAGGAGGGAGAGGCAGACGAGGAGGACGGCGGGGGCGGCACCTGGGCGCATGGCTCAGACGGTAGACGGGGGCAGCGGCAACGGCAGCCCGGGAAGTCCGTCCATGCTCGTGGCGATGTGCTCCTTCTTGGTGAAGTACGCGTCCAGGGAGGCGTCGTCCTCCCGGGCGAACCGCTTGCCGTGCAGGTCGCGTTCCGCCTCGTAGGCCATGAAGGGGACCGCGTAGCCGCAGGTGTCGCGGATCAGTTCGGCCGTCACGACGATGACGGCGCGCAGGCCGTGCGACCCGTGGTCGATGTCGGGGAAGCGGGCCAGCAGGCCGGGGAAGCGGGGGTCGTCCCGGAAGACCGGCTCCCCCCGGCCGTGGACCCGCACGATGTTCGGCGGACCCTGGAAGGCGCACCACATGAGAGTGATCCGGCCGTTCTCCCGGAGGTGGGCGATGGTCTCGGCGTTGGAGCCGGCGAAGTCGAGGTAGGCGACGGTGCGTTCGTCCAGGACGGCGAAGGAGCCGCGCAGTCCCTTGGGCGAGAGGTTCACGGTGCCGTCGGCGGAGAGGGGAGCGGTCGCGGTGAAGAAGACCGGCTGTGCCTCGATGAAGGTGCGCAGCCGTCCCTCGATGCGCTCATACGTCTTTCCCATGGTCATGAGTATGGGGGAAAGTCGTTCGACTGTCTAAGGATTTCCCCGCGCCCGGCCTCGGCGGGCCCGTCGGTCCCCGACCCATTTGCCTGCCCCGCGTGGTGCCCGACCCGGCCGGCCCGTGGCGGGTGTCCTGGCCCGCGTGGTCCCCGTGGCGGGTCCCCTGTCCCGGCTGATCCGTGGCCGGCGTCCTGGCCCGCCCGGTGATATCGCCCGGTGTCCCGCCCGGCACCCCCGATCGGTCAGTGCCGACACCGGGGGTCGCGCCGGAAGACCGTGGCCGCCCCGGCCGGCGCTCACACGGGGCGGCCACGGCGCCTGACACGTCACCGGGTGAACGTGCAGGCGGTCCCCGCGTCCGCCGGGTGGTACGCGCGGACGGCCGCCTGCGTTCAGTTCCGCGGCCTCCGGGGGCGGGGTTGGTGTGCGGCGCCCCTGCCGTACGCCCAGGGTTCACCGCCCTGACCAGCCGGATTGACGAATCATGCGTGAGTCTGCATACTCATGCATATCAGCGAATGCACTGTAAGGAGAATTCCGTGACCGAGCGCGTCGTACTCGCCTACTCGGGCGGTCTGGACACCTCCGTCGTCATCGGCTGGATCGCCGAGGAGACGGGCGCCGAGGTCATCGCCGTTGCGGTCGACGTCGGCCAGGGCGGCGAGGACCTGGACGTCATCCGCAAGCGCGCCCTGGCCTGTGGCGCGGTCGAGGCCGAGGTCGCGGACGCCAAGGACGAGTTCGCCGACGAGTACTGCCTCCCGGCGATCAAGGCCAACGCCCTCTACATGGACCGCTACCCGCTGGTCTCCGCGCTGTCGAGGCCCACCATCGTCAAGCACCTGGTGGCCGCAGCGCAGAAGCACGGGGCCACCACGGTCGCCCACGGCTGCACCGGCAAGGGCAACGACCAGGTCCGCTTCGAGGCCGGCATCGTCGCCCTCGCCCCCGACCTGAAGTGCATCGCCCCGGTCCGCGACTACGCCATGACCCGCGACAAGGCCATCGCCTTCTGCGAGGACAAGGGCCTGCCCATCGCGACCACCAAGAAGTCGCCGTACTCCATCGACCAGAACGTCTTCGGCCGCGCCGTCGAGACCGGCTTCCTCGAGGACATCTGGAACGCCCCGATCGAGGACGTCTACGAGTACACCCAGAACCCGGCCCTCGCCCGTGAGCCGGACGAGGTCGTCATCACCTTCAAGCAGGGCGTCCCGGTCGCCATCGACGGCAAGCCGGTCACCGTGCTCCAGGCGATCCAGCAGCTCAACGAGCGCGCGGGCGCCCAGGGCGTCGGCCGGATCGACATGGTCGAGGACCGCCTCGTCGGCATCAAGTCCCGCGAGGTGTACGAGGCGCCCGGCGCCATCGCCCTGATCACCGCGCACCAGGAGCTGGAGAACGTCACCGTCGAGCGCGAACTGGCCCGCTACAAGCGGCAGGTCGAGCAGCGCTGGGGCGAACTGGTCTACGACGGCCAGTGGTTCTCCCCGCTCAAGCGCGCCCTGGACGGCTTCATCGACGAGGCCAACCAGCACGTCGACGGCGACATCCGGATGACCCTGCACGGCGGCCGGGCCGTCGTCACGGGCCGCCGCTCCGAGTCGTCGCTGTACGACTTCAACCTGGCCACGTACGACACCGGCGACAGCTTCGACCAGTCCGCCGCCAAGGGCTTCATCGACATCTACAGCCTGTCGTCGAAGATCGCGGCGAAGCGGGACCTGGCGTAGTCACCGGCGGGCCCTCACCCGCAGTAGCCTGACTGCCGCCTCCTCACCCACCGTGAGGGGGCGGTGGCACATCGACAGCTTCGAGGAGCAACGCAAGTGAGCAGCAACAGCGGTGACGTACGGCTCTGGGGCGGCCGTTTCGCCGACGGTCCCGCCGAGGCCCTGGCGAAACTGTCCGCGTCCGTCCACTTCGACTGGCGCCTGGCGCCGTACGACATCGCCGGCTCACGGGCCCACGCGCGCGTGCTGCACACCGCGGGACTGCTCACCGAGGACGAGCTGACCCGCATGATCGCCGGCCTCGACCAGTTGGAGGCGGACGTCGCCGACGGCTCCTTCACCGGCACCATCGCCGACGAGGACGTGCACACCGCCCTGGAACGCGGCCTGCTGGAGCGCCTCGGCCCCGACCTCGGCGGCAAGCTGCGCGCGGGCCGCTCCCGCAACGACCAGGTGGCCACCCTCTTCCGCATGTACCTGCGGGACCACGCCCGGGTCATCGGCGGTCTGATCGCCGAACTCCAGGACGCGCTGATCGGCCTCGCCGAGGCCCACCCGGACGTGGCCATGCCCGGCCGCACCCACCTCCAGCACGCCCAGCCGGTGCTGTTCGCCCACCACGTCCTCGCCCACGTCCAGGCGCTGTCCCGGGACGCGGAGCGGCTGCGCCAGTGGGACGAGCGCACCGCCGTCTCCCCGTACGGCTCGGGCGCGCTGGCCGGCTCCTCCCTCGGGCTGGACCCGGAGGCGGTCGCGCGGGACCTCGGCTTCGAGCACGGCAGCGCGGCCAACTCCATCGACGGCACGGCCTCCCGCGACTTCGTCGCCGAGTTCGCCTTCATCACCGCGATGATCGGCGTCGACCTCTCCCGGATCGCCGAGGAGGTCATCATCTGGAACACGAAGGAGTTCTCCTTCGTGACCCTGCACGACGCCTTCTCCACCGGGTCGTCGATCATGCCGCAGAAGAAGAACCCGGACATCGCCGAGCTCGCGCGCGGCAAGTCCGGACGGCTGATCGGCAACCTGACCGGCCTGCTGGCGACCCTCAAGGCCCTCCCGCTCGCCTACAACCGGGACCTCCAGGAGGACAAGGAGCCGGTCTTCGACTCCATCGACCAGCTGGAGATCCTGCTGCCGGCGTTCACCGGCATGATGGCCACCCTCACCGTGCACCGCGAGCGCATGGAGGAGCTGGCCCCGGCCGGGTTCTCGCTGGCCACGGACATCGCCGAGTGGCTGGTCCGGCAGGGGGTGCCGTTCCGCGTCGCGCACGAGGTGGCCGGCGAGTGCGTCAAGGCCGCCGAGGCCGAGGGCAAGGAACTCGACCAGCTCACCGACGAGCAGTTCGCGAAGATCTCCGCCCACCTCACCCCCGAGGTCCGGTCGGTGCTGGACGTCCCCGGCGCCCTGGCCTCCCGCAACGGCCGGGGCGGCACGGCCCCCGAGGCGGTCGCGGTGCAACTGGCGGAGGTCAGGGCCGACGTGGCGGCCCAGCACGCGTGGGCCGCCGCCCAGCGCGGAAGCTGACCAGCCGGACCGCCCGGACGCGGACCCGAGCCGGTCGGGCGCCCGCCCCGCCGACGCCCGCCCGGATCCCGGGGCGCGCGCCCGGGCCCCGGGCCGCGGAGCGGCCGGACCTCCGCGCGGTCGGTGCGGGGCACGTCTCCACCGCCCGGACCGGGGGCGGGAGACCGGCCCCGAACCAGGGGTCCGGGGGCCGGCCCGGGCGCTCGGCCCGGGCGCTCCGAGGCCGCAGGCGTCACGACCCCGGGCCCGGGGCGGGACGGACACGCTCCGGGGCTCCGGGCGTGACGGACGCCGGGTGCGAAGGATGCCGGGTGCGAAGGCTCCGGGTGTGGTGACGGACGCGCCCCGGTACACCCCTTGGTGCGCCGTCCGGCGGAGCGGGAGGGCGGCGCGGGTTACGTTGGGTGCGACGTCCGTACCGGAGCCGACCGACGGAGCCCGTGATGCCCTTCGCCCGCCTGGCCACAGCGACGACCCCCACCTGCCACATCGGCCTCGGCCTCGCCGCGGTCGGCCGCCCCGGCTACGTCAACCTCGGCCGGGACCGCGACCTCGGCGAGGACCGCTCGGCCGACGCCCTGCGTGCCCGCACCCACGACCTGCTCGACGCGGCCTACGCCCAGGGCGTGCGCTACATCGACACGGCCCGTTCCTACGGCCGCGCGGAGGAGTTCCTCGCCGACTGGCTCACCCGGCGCCCCGACGCCGACGACGTGGTCGTCGGCAGCAAATGGGGTTACACCTACACCGCCGACTGGTCCACGGACGCCGAGCGGCACGAGGTCAAGGACCACTCCCTCGCCGCCTACGAACGCCAGCGCGCCGAGTCCGCGACCTTGCTCGGCGACCGGCTCGACCTGTACCAGATCCACTCCCTGACGCCGGACAGCCCGGCCCTCGGCGACAAGGAACTGCACGCCCGGCTCGCCGAGGCGGCGGCCGGCGGACTCACCGTCGGCTTCTCCACCCGCGGCCCCGCCCAGGCCGACGCCATCCGGGCCGCGCTGGCCGTCACCGTCGACGGCGAGCCCCTGTTCCGTACCGTCCAGGCCACGTACAACGTGCTGGAGACCTCCGCCGGACCGGCGCTCGCCGAGGCGCACGACGCCGGGCTCACCGTCATCGTCAAGGAGGCCGTGGCGAACGGGCGGCTGGCCGGACCGGACGCCCCGGAGCCGCTGCGGGCGGTCGCCGAGGAGGCGGGCCTGGGCTGTGACGCGGTGGCCCTCGCGCACGTCCTGCGGCACCCCTGGGCGGGCGTGGTGCTGTCCGGGGCGGCGACCGTGGTGCAGCTGGCGTCCAACCTGCACGCCCCGCTGGTCGACCTCGACGACGAGCGCCTCGCCGGCCTCGCGGCTTTGGCCGAGACCCCGGAGGCCTACTGGGAGCGGCGTGGTCAGCTGCCCTGGCACTGACACGGGCCCGGCCCCTGTCCCCGGGGCGGTGTCCGACCACGGGCCCGCCTTCGCTCCGTGGTCACGGCCCGGGCCTTCGCTCCGTGGCCACGGGCCCGCCCCCTCCGCGCGGTTCGAACGCGCACCCGGCTCCCTCCGCGCCATCTGATCACGCATCCGGCCCGGCCCGGTCCGGCCGGTGGTCGGACCCCGTGGAGGGCCGCCAGGGCACGCCCCAGCTCTCGGCCGCCCGCCTGATCACCGCCCCGGGCCCCACGGCACCGCCAAGCTCCGAACCCCCGGGCCCCTGCCCCCGCCCACGCCCACCCCCACGCCTCCCCACCCACACCCGCTGTCACCGCCCGCACAGATGCCCGGCCTCTGTGGCACCGCTCTCATTCTGAGACAGCAACGCCCCGTGTGAGACACGAATGTCTCACGTGCGCTAATCTCGTCTCATGGCCGTCGATCCTGAACAGGTGCTGCGTGCAGCCGCCTCCCAGCTGACCCGGAAACCCACCTCGACCATGGACGAGGTCGCCCGGTCGGCCGGCATCAGCCGCGCCACCCTCCACCGGTACTTCGCCGGCCGGGACGCACTGGTGCGGGCGCTGGAGGCGCTGGCCATCGAGGAGTGCGAGGCCGCGCTGGAGGGCGCCCGGACGCGTGAGGGACCCGCGAGCGACGCGGTGCGCCGGCTGGTCGACCGGATCGAACCCCACGCCGGTCTGCTCGCCTTCCTCTACACCGAGAACCAGCTGTTCGAGGGCGGGGAGCAGAACGAGGGCTGGACCAGGCTCGACGACGCGGTCGCCGCCCTGTTCCTGCGTGGCCAGGAGAGCGGCGAGTTCCGCGTCGACCTGAGCCCGGCCTGGCTCACCGAGGCGCTCTACGGCCTGCTCGCCTCCGCGGCCTGGGCCGTGGCCGAGGGCCGCGTCGCTCCCAAGGACTTCTCCCACATGATCGTCGAACTCCTGCTCGGCGGCGTTCGGCGCCCCGACCCCGCATCTCCTAGGAACCCTTCATGACCAGCACCTTCCGCCCCGTCCGGACCGAAGAGGTCCCGTACCGACCGGGCCGGTGGCTGGCGCTCGGCGTGCTCGTGCTCGCCGTGCTGCTGGTGGCCGTCGACGCGACCGTCCTCGGCCTCGCCACCCCCTACATCAGCGAGGACCTGGCACCGTCGGGCAACCAGCTGCTCTGGATCGGGGACATCTACTCCTTCGTGATCGCCGGTCTGCTCGTCTCCATGGGCAGCCTCGGCGACCGCGTCGGACGCAAGCGGATCCTCCTCGTGGGCGCCACCGCCTTCGGGGCCGTCTCCGTGCTGAACGCCTACGCCACCAGCCCCGAGATGCTGATCGTCGCCCGGGCCCTGCTCGGTGTCGCCGGTGCCACGCTGATGCCGGCCACCCTCGCGCTGATCCGCAACCTCTTCCACGACCCGCGCGAACGCAGCCTCGCCATCGGCATCTGGGGCGCGACCGCCTCGGCGGGCACCGCCGTCGGGCCGATCATGGGCGGGTTCCTGCTCGAACACTTCTGGTGGGGCTCGGTCTTCCTGATCAACCTGCCCGTCATGGCCGTCCTGGTCCTCGTCGGCGTCAAGCTGCTCCCCGAGTCCCGCACGGCGGACCCCGGCCCGTGGGACCTGGCCAGCGTCGTGCTGTCCCTCGTCGGCATGGTCGGCGTGGTCTACGCGGTGAAGGAGACCGCCTCGCACGGCTTCGGCTGGGCCGCCACGGGCGCCGGCCTGCTCGGCGCCGCCGCCCTGTACGGGTTCGTCCGCCGTCAACTCCGGCTCCCCGTACCGCTGCTGGACATGCGGCTGTTCCGGCACCGCGGCTTCAGCGGTGCCGTGCTCGCCGACCTCCTCACCATCCTCGGGCTGTCCGGACTGGTGTTCTTCCTCTCGCAGTACCTGCAACTCGTGCAGGGGAGGCGGCCGTTGGAGGCGGGCCTCGCCGAACTCCCCGCCGCGATCGGTGCGGTGGTCGCCGGACTGGTGGCCGGACGGGCCGCCCGGCGCCTGTCGGTGCACGCGGTCGTCTCCGGCGGGCTCGCCGCCATCGGGCTGTCCCTGGCCGCCCTCACCGTCATCGGCCAGTCCACCGGCTACCCCCTGCTCGGCGCCGCGCTGCTGGTGGTCGGGCTCGGCGCCGGCTTCGCCTTCACGGTGACGGCCGACGTGATCCTCTCCAGCGTGCCCAAGGACCAGGCGGGCGCCGCCTCGGCCGTGTCCGAGACGGCCTACGAACTCGGCGCCGCCCTCGGCATCGCCGTCCTGGGGTCGATCGTGACCGGCGTCTACCGCGGCTTCCCCGGCCCGGAGGGCACCCCCGCCGCCGCCCACGAGTCGCTCGGCGGCGCGGTGGAGTCCGCCGCCGCCCTGCCCGCCGACACGGCCGCGGCCATGCTGGACGCGGCCCGGCAGGCCTTCGTGGACGGTCTGACCCTGGCCGCCGGCGTCGGTGCCGTGGTGCTGCTGGCGGCAGCGGTGGCGGCCTGGTTCATGCTCCGCGGGCAGCGCCTGGAAGACGTGGCCGCGGGCTGACGGGCCGACGGTCCCGGCGCGGCGGGCGCCCCGTACCGCCCGGGGCCGGCCACGGCCCCGCCCGGCCGTCCGGCCCGGTCGCGCACGGCACTGTGCCCCGTGTCCCACCGCCTGAGCGATGGGACACGGGGCACAGTGCCGTGGCGAACGCGCCGCCGGCGCGCGGGCCTCGCGTCCCCGGCCGTCGGCGCGCGGTGCTACGCGGCCTTCGCCTTGCTCGCGTACATGTCGACGTACTCCTGACCCGACAGCCGCATGACCTCGGTCATCACCGAGTCGGTCACCGCGCGCAGCACGTAGCGGTCGCGGTCCATGCCCTCGTAGCGGGAGAACTCCATCGCCTCGCCGAACCGCACCGTGACCCGTCCCGGCCGGGGCAGGCCCGCGCCGCCGGGCTGGAGCTTGTCGGTGCCGATCATCGCGAACGGGACGACGGGCGCGCCGGTCATCAACGTGAGCCGGGCGATGCCGGTGCGGCCCCGGTAGAGACGGCCGTCGGGGGAGCGGGTGCCCTCCGGGTAGATGCCGAAGACGTTGCCCTCCTCCAGCACCCGGCGGCCGGTCATCAGCGCGGCCACTCCGCCCCGGCCGCCGTCCCGGTCGACCGGGATCATGCCGACGCCGGTGAAGAACCAGGCCATGAGGCGGCCCTTGAGCCCTTTTCCGGTGACGTACTCGTCCTTGCCGATGAAGAAGACCTGCCGGTCGCAGACGATGGGCAGGACGATCGAGTCGATGAACGTCAGGTGGTTGCCGGCCAGGATCACCGGACCGTCGGACGGGATGTGCTCCGCGCCTTCCACCCGTGGGCGGAACATCAGGCGCATGATCGGACCGAGCACTGCCTTGATGAGCGCGAACCGGGACAACGGGCCCTCCGGTGGGAACGGTTTGGCGGTGTTCATGAGTCTGTGCAGGTGAGGACATTACTCGCGGCCCCGGGGGTTGCGCACATCGGGCCCAAGGGGGAGATCGGGGACCTCCTGCCCCTTGACACCGTTCTACCTGCGGCGTCCACCGCGGCCCGCGGGCGACACTCCCGCCACCGTGTGACGGATTTCGCCCGCACCCGCATGCCCGGACGGGTTCCCCGGTCCGCCCGGACCGAACCGGACGATCCGTCAGGTTCCCGGCCACGGCCCGGCACACCCGCGCGGCACGCCCCGCGCCGTCCGGACCGGACCGGCGGCCGGCCTACGGCGTCCCTACGGCGGAAGACGACACACCGCATCACCCGTCTGTTCGGCCCGGGGTCTCCCACCCGTTACCCGCGCCCCCCTACGATCGGCCCCGCACCGGACCAGCCGACGGCAGGAGTGAGCGCTCATGGGAACGCGGGAGTCGAACGACCGGGCGGGCGGAACCGGACGGCGCGCGCTGCTGGGCGCGGCGGTGGTGGGCGCCGGGGCGACGGTCCTCGGCGCGGGCGGCACCGCGGCGGCGGCCCCGCGCGCGGACCGCGGCAGACGCGGCGGAGGGCTGGAGGACCTGCCCGTCCCGACCGTCATCGGGCACCGGGGCGCCAGCGGGTACCGGCCCGAACACACCCTCGCCGCCTACCAGCTGGCCCTCGACCTGGGCGCCGACATCGTGGAGGCGGGCGACCTGGTCCCCACCCGGGACGGTCATCTGGTCTGCCGTCACGAACCGGAGATCGGCGGCACCACCGACGTCGCCGACCACCCCGAGTTCGCCGGCCGCCGGACCACCAAGACCCTCGACGGCGTGCGGGTCACCGGCTGGTTCACCGAGGACTTCACCCTCGCCGAGCTGAAGCGGCTGCGCGCCGTCGAGCGCATCCCGGCCAACCGCCCGCACAACACCCTCTACGACGGGCGCTGGGAGATCCCCACCTTCGAGGAGGTGCTGCGCTGGCAGGACGAGCAGACCCGCCGGCGCGGCAAGCAGGTGTGGATCTACCCCGAGCTGAAGCACCCCACCTACTTCCGTGCGCTCGGCCTCGGCCTGGAGGAGCGGGCCGCCCGGCTGCTGCGCAAGCACCGCAAGGACCGCCGGAACTCCCCGGTGATCCTCCAGTCCTTCGAGCCGACCAGCATCCAGCGCCTGAACCGGCTGGTGGACAACCCGCTCGTGGTCCTGCTGTCCGGCGCCGGCACCCGCCCCTGGGACTTCGTCGAGTCCGGCGACCCGCGGACCGTCGCCGATCTGATCACCCGCCGCGGACTCAAGGAGATCGCCTCCTACGCGCAGGGCATCGGGCCCACCCTGGACCTCGTCGTCCCGCGCGACTCCGCGGGCCGGCTGACCGAGCCGACCACTCTGGTCCGCGACGCGCACCGGGCCGGGCTGATCCTGCACCCGTACACGATGCGCAACGAGAACCCCTTCCTGCCGGCCGACTTCCGCAGGGGCTCCGAGCCGGACGCCTACGGTGACGTCTTCGGCGCCTACCGCGCCTACTTCGCCACCGGCATCGACGGCGTCTTCACCGACCACCCGGACACCGCGCTGCTGGCCCGCGAGGACTTCGTCAACCGCTGAGGGCGCCCGCCCCGGAAGGGGTGAGGAACGGCCGTCCCGGGCAACCCCGCCCGGGGCGGCCGCGTCGTCGGTCACATGACCCACGACCTGGTCACCTCCCTGCGTCCGCTGCTCGTCGCGGAGGCGTCCGCCGAGGCGTACGCGTCCGGCGGGGAGCCCGCGGACCTCGAACAGGCCGTCTGGCTGCGGCTGCTGGAGCGCCTCGACGCCCACGGCCCGCCTCCCGATCCCGGCCGCTGGCTGCGCCGGACCGTGCGCGCGGAGGCCCGCCGGGACCGTCGCACCGCCCGCCGCGAGGCGCCGCTGAGCGCCGACCCCGCCGACCCGGGCGACCCGGACCCCGAACGCCTCGCGCTGGCCGCCGCTCGCGGCCGTGCCCTGCGGGACGCCGTGCGCCGGCTGCCCGGCCGGTGCCCCCGCCTGATCGGTGCGCTGCTGGCGCCGCACGACCCGACATACCGTGAAATCGCAGGCGAGTTGGGTATCTCACAGGGCAGTCTCGGGCCGGAACGTTCCCGATGTCTGGGATGTCTGCGGCGTTTGCTCGCGCCGGAGGTTGCGGCCGACGGGCGAGGGGGATAGGAGTGAGGGACAACAGGTGATCAGATGAGCGGGAGGCGTGCGCACATGGGCATGAGCGTGACCATCTCTGCGGCGACCGAGCAGGACGCGGAGCAGATCTTCAGGCTGCAGTACCTGTGCTTCCAGAGTGAGGCGGCCCTCTACGGCAACTACCGCATCGACCCGCTGGTGCAGACCCTCGAATCGGTCCGCGCGGAGGTCGCCGCCGACTGCGTCTACGTCGCCCGGCTCGGCGACGAGGTCGTCGGTTCGGTGCGCGGCACGATCACCGAGGAGGGCGCCGCCGCCATCGGCAAGCTCTGCGTGCACCCCCGGCTCCAGGGCCACGGCATCGGCGCCCGGCTGCTGCGGGCCGCCGAATCGGCGCTCGCCGAGGAGCGGGGCGCCCGCACGTTCCGCCTGCACACCGGGCACCGCAGCGAGAGCAACCTGGGTCTGTACAGCAAGGTCGGCTACCAGCGGGTGGGCACCTCCCAGGGCGCCGACGGCGTCCCGATGATCGTCCTGGAGAAGAGGGCCGGGTCGTACGCGACGACCGCCTGACCCGTCCGTGAGTCCCCGGGTGCCCTCCCGCGCCCGGTTCCCGCGGCTCCGCCGTCCCCGGGTGCGCCCCGCGGACGGCGGAGCCGCGTGCGCCGGGGGAGGGGTCGGCCCGGTCCCTCAAGGGGTGCGGGAGCGGCGCAGCCAGTACACGGCGGTGAGCGGCAGCAGGACGGGGATGAACAGGTAGCCCATGCCGTAGTCCGACCACACGGTCGCGTCGGGGAAGGCGGACGGGTCGAGCAGGGTCCAGGTGCCCACCGTGAGCACGCCCACCAGCTCGGCGGCGCAGCACACCAGCGCCGCCCTGCGGGCCGTCTCGCCGCCGCGCACCAGCGTGTAGGTGATGAACCCGTAGACCACTCCGGCCAGCGCCGAGAGCGTGTAGGCGAGCGGTGCCCGGTCGAACTCGGTGGCGATCTGGTAGACCGAGCGCGACACCGCACCGACCACCATCACCCCGTACAGCCACACCAGGAGCAGTCCGGGGCCGCCGATCAGCCGGGCCCGGGCCGGCTTCCCACGCGTCTCAGGGGTCACGCTCACCTCAGCCTCCCCAGATGTCATAGAGCCTGACCTCCAGCACGGCCAGCACGAAGCCGCTCGCCGCGACCGTCACCGAACCCCAGCGGGTGCGCTCGCCCAGCGACATGAAGCCCGCGGCCGGAACGCACGCGAAGGCACCCAGCAGGTACGCCACGAAGATCGTCGTCCCCTGTTCCGGCTTCTCGCCCCGGGCCAGCTGGACGATCCCGACGACCAGCTGCACCAGCGCGAGCAGCGTGACCACGGCCATGCCGATGAAGTGCCAGTCCTTCGTCGGCTGGTCCCGGTAGGCGGCCCAGCCGCACCAGGCGGCCAGCAGCAGCGCGGCGACGCCGGTCACCAGCGTCAGGACATCAAGCATGGCAGTGACCTTATTACGCCCGAAAACCCCGCCGTGCGCGGCCCCGGTCCGAGGCCCCGGGGGGTCGCCGGTCCTTCGGGGTCCGGCGCCCCGAACCCGTAAGGTCGATGGCATGACCATTCATGCGCACGCCCTCCTGTTCGACAACGACGGAACCCTGGTGTCCACCCTGGAATCCGTCCGCCGCTGCTGGACCCGGTGGGCGGCGGAGTACGGGATCACGGCGGAGCGGTTCGGCCGGATCGAGCTGCACGGTCGCACCGCCGCCGAGATCGCCGCCGACCTGCTGCCCGCCGACAGGGTCGCGGAGGCCGTCGCGCGCATCGAGGACCTGGAGGTCGAGGACGTCCCGGACGGGGGAGTGCGCCTGCTGCCCGGCACCCGGGAGCTGCTCGACGCCCTGCCCGCCGAACGCTGGGCCGTGGTCACCTCCGCGACCCGCAGGCTGGCCGAGGCCCGCCTGGACGCCGTCGGTGTGCTGCCCAAGACGCTCGTCGCGGCCGACGACGTGACCCGGGGCAAGCCCGACCCCGAGCCCTACCTGCTCGCCGCCCGCACCCTCGGCGTGGACCCGGCGCACTGCGTGGTCTTCGAGGACGCGCCCGCCGGGCTGCGGGCCGGGCGGGCCGCCGGCATGCGGACCGTGGCCTTGGCCACAACCCATCGGGCCGACGAGCTCACCGCCGACCTCGTGGTGCCCGACCTGTCCGCGGTGTCCGTACAGGTCACCGGCGCGGGCATCGAGATCACGGCACGCCACTGAAGTGCGCGGATGCGTGTCCACGGCGGTCCACATGCTGGACAGCGGTGGCCGGTCAGCAGCAAACGTCTGGTTTACTGCTCTCATGACCACGACGAGCGACCGCACTCCTGCGACCGAGGCGCATCAGCCGCCCGGTGCTCGTTGTATGGGTTCGCTCCGAATGTGCGCCTTCTAGAGGGCCCCCGCACCGCCTGAGCCTCGCGCCCCGAAGCGAGAGCCGGCTCGTGTCCGGCCGCATGCCCGGCATGCCCGCCCGAGCCACGCCCCCGCGCGCATCCTCCCCCCGTACCGGTCCGCCACCGGTCCGCCCGGGAGGACACCGCCGCGCCCGGCCGCCCCGAATTTCCGAATGCCCCGTGCCCGGTGCTCCGACGCGCCGCGCACTCGAGAGTGACGGATACCCACGTGATCACCACCTCCGGCCTGACCAAGGTCTACCGCTCACGCGGTCGCGAGGTCACTGCCCTGGACGGCGTCGACCTGCACGTCCGCGAAGGCGAGGTCTACGGCGTCATCGGCCAGTCCGGCGCCGGCAAGTCCTCCCTGATCCGCTGCGTCAACCTGCTGGAGCGCCCCACCTCCGGCACCGTGACCGTCGCCGGGCAGGACCTCACCGCCCTCGCCGGCCGCGGCCCCCGCGCCGGCCGCGAACTGCGCCGCGCCCGCAGCCGCATCGGGATGGTCTTCCAGCACTTCAACCTGCTGTCCTCGCGCACCGTGCAGGACAACGTCGAACTGCCCCTGGAGATCCTCGGCACCTCCGGGAAGGAACGTTCCCGCAAGGCGCTGGAACTGCTCGACCTGGTCGGGCTCTCCGACAAGGCGAAGTCCTACCCGGCCCAGCTCTCCGGCGGCCAGAAGCAGCGCGTCGGCATCGCCCGCGCCCTCGCCGGGGACCCCAAGGTGCTGCTCTCCGACGAGGCGACCAGCGCCCTGGACCCGGAGACCACCCGCTCCATCCTGTCCCTGCTGCGCGACCTCAACCGCCAGCTCGGCCTGACCGTCCTGCTCATCACGCACGAGATGGACGTCGTGAAGTCGGTCTGCGACTCGGCCGCCCTCATGGAACACGGCCGGATCGTGGAGTCGGGCACCGTCACCGACCTGCTCGCCACCCCCGGCTCCCAGCTCGCCGCCGCCCTCTTCCCGCTCGGCGGCGAGGCCACCGGCGAGGAGCGCACGGTCATCGACGTGACCTTCCAGGGCGAGAGCGCCACCCAGCCGGTCATCTCCCAGCTCTCCCGCACCTACAACATCGACATATCGATCCTGGGCGCGGCCATCGACACCGTCGGCGGCCTCCAGGTCGGCCGGATGCGCATCGAACTGCCCGGCCGCTACGAGGACAACGTCGTCCCGGTCGGCTTCCTGCGCGAGCAGGGCCTGCAGATCGACGTCATCGGCCGGGAACGGCCCCAGCTCGTCAAGGAGGGCGCCCAGTGACCTGGTCCGAGATGCAGCCGCTGCTGGAGCAGGCGTCCGTCGAGACGCTGATCATGGTCGGCTGGTCCACCGCGATCTCCGTCGTCGTCGGCCTCCCGATCGGGGTCCTCCTCGTCCTCACCGACAAGGGCGGCCTGATCCAGAACACCGTGGTGAACAAGGTGACCGGCCAGATCGTGAACGTCGGCCGCTCCATGCCGTTCATCATCCTGATGGTCGCCCTGATGAGCTTCACCCGCTGGGTCACCGGCACCACCATCGGCAGCGAGGCCGCCATCGTGCCCCTCGCCATCGGCGGCATCCCCTTCTTCGCCCGCCTCGTGGAGACCGCCGTGCGCGAGGTCGACCACGGGCTCGTCGAAGCGGTGCAGTCGATGGGCGGCAGCACCTGGACCATCGTCCGCAAGGTCCTGGTCCCCGAGGCGCTGCCCTCGCTGATCGCCAGCACCACCACCACGGTCATCGCCCTCATCGGCTACTCCGCCATGGCGGGCACCGTCGGCGGCGGCGGCCTCGGCGACCTCGCGGTCCGCTACGGCTACCAGCGCTTCGAATCCGGCCTGATGTGGGTCACCGTCGCCCTGCTCGCCGTGGTCATCTCCCTGATCCAGTTCGCCGGCGACTACGCGGCCCGCTCCCTGCACCGCCGGGGCGCCCGCTCCGGACCCGGACCCAAGCTGCGCCTGCTGAAGGCCGGCGAACCCGCCGCGGCCGACATCAGCAAGGTCGCCTGACCCCCCACCCAGAACGACGGCGCCTCGCGCCGCGCCCCTTGTCCCAAGGGGTCGTACCACCCAAGGAAAGGCACTTTTCGTGCGTAACACCGCCAGGATCACCACCGCTCTCCTCGCCACCGGCGCCCTCGCCCTCGGCCTCACCGCCTGCGGCTCCGACCAGGACAGCGCCTCCTCCGACGGCTCCGGCCCGCTGGTCGTCGCCGCGAGCCCCGTGCCGCACGCCGAGATCCTCACCTTCGTCAAGGACAACCTGGCGAAGGAGGCCGGCCTGGAGCTGGAGGTCAAGGAGTTCACCGACTACGTCACGCCGAACACGGCGACCGAGGACGGCTCCGTCGGCGCGAACTTCTTCCAGACCCAGCCCTACCTCGACGACTTCAACAAGAAGAACGGCACCCACATCACGTCCGTCGTCGACGTGCACCTGGAGCCGCTCGGCCTGTACTCCAACAAGGTCGACAAGGCCGACGCGCTGAAGAACGGCGCCACCGTCGCCGTGCCCAACGACACCGTCAACGAGGGCCGCGCCCTGCAGCTGCTCGCCGCCAACGGCCTCATCACCCTCAAGGACGGCGTCGGCACCGCCGCCACCCCCGCGGACATCACCGACAACCCCAAGAACCTCACGTTCAAGGAGCTGGAGGCGGCCCAGACGCCGCGCTCCCTGGACGACGTCGACGCCGCGGTCGTCAACGGCAACTACGCCATCGAAGCCGACCTCAAGCCCGCCGAGGACGCCCTGGTGCTGGAGTCCGCGAAGAACAACCCCAACAGCAACCTCCTCGCCGTCAAGGAGGGCCAGGAGGACGACCCGCGCGTCAAGAAGCTGGCCGACCTCCTCACCTCGCCCGAGGTGAAGAAGTTCATCGAGGACAAGTACGCCGGCTCCGTGGTCGCCTCCTTCTGACCCGGGCGGCCGTTTCGCGACACCCAGGAGGGGCACTCCGCCGCACGGCGGGGTGCCCCTCGCGCCGTCGTGCGAGCGGGGGCGCACCCCGTGGTGCGGCGGAGTGCTTTCATGCTGCATGCTGGGCAGTTCAGCAGCACCCGACGGTCTCTCAGTTACGGAGCGGCGCATGACGAGCACCTTCCCCGACATCTCCCTCAGCACGGAGCGGTTGGTGCTGCGTCCCCTCGACCAGGACGACGTCCCCGCCTTCGCCGCCATGATGAACGACGAACAGGTCGCCGCCTGGACCGACGTCCCCCAGCCGTTCTCCGAACAGGCCGCCCGCACCTGGATCACCGAGACCGCGCCCGCCGAACGCGCCGCCGGACGCGGACTCGACCTCGCCGTCGCCGAGTTCCTCACCCAGCGCCTCGTCGGCATCGTCCGGCTCTCCCGGACCAACTGGCACATCCGTTCCACCGAACTGTCCTACATCGTCGCCCCCTGGGCCCGCGGCGAGGGCTACGCCTCCGAGGCCGCCCTGGCCACCGCCCGGTGGCTGTTCGGCGACCAGCGCCTGCAACGCATCGAACTGCGCACCGCAGCCGACAACACCGCCGCCCAGCAGGTCGCCCAGAAGATCGGCTGCATCAGCGAGGGCGTCCTGCGCAACGCCTGCATAGCCCACCTGCGCACCGAGGACGGCGGCTGGACCGACGTCCGCACCGACTTCATCGTCTGGAGCCTGCTCCCCGAGGACCTCGACTCCACCTCCGAGCACCTCGCCGACACCGGCGGCTACACCTCCTTCCCCGACTGGAACTGACCCCCGCCCCCGCGGACGGCACCACCGCCGGCCCCGGCCCGCGACCGCACCGGGTACGCTCACCAAGCCCCGCCCGCCCCACCGGGCGCCCCACCCCGACCTGCGCGAACCCTGGAGACTGACGACGATGGCCGACCGGGTCACGGTGATCGGCTGGGACGGCTCGCCGCTGACCGCCGCGGCGCGCTCCGCGCTGGGCGCCGCCACCCTGGTGGCCGGCGCGGCCCACCACCTGGCGCTCCCCGAGGTGCCCGCCGGCGCCGAACGCATCCGGCTCGGCTCCCTCGCGCTCGCCGCCCGCCGCATCGCCGGCCACCGCGGCACCGCCGTCGTCCTCGCCGACGGCGACCCCGGCTTCTTCGGCGTCGTCCGCACCCTGCGCGCCCCCGAGTTCGGGCTCGAGGTCGAGGTCGTCCCCGCCGTCTCCTCCGTCGCCGCCGCCTTCGCGCGGGCCGGCATGCCCTGGGACGACGCCCAGGTGGTCGTCGCCCACCCCCGCACCCTGCGCCGCGCGGTGAACGTCTGCCGCGCCCACCCCAAGGTGGCCGTCCTCACCTCGCCCGGCGCCGGACCCGCCGAACTCGGCCTGCTCATGGACGGCGTCCACCGCACCTTCGTCATCTGCGAGGAACTCGGCACCACGCGCGAACAGGTCAGCGTCGTCACCTCCGACAAGGCCGCCGACCACACCTGGCGCGACCCCAACGTGGTCATCGTCATCGGCGGTGCCGCGGGCCCCGCCGACCCCGGCTGGATCGCCGGACGCGACCCGGCCGCCGGCCCGCGCGGCTGGACGCTGCCCGCCGAGGCCCACGGCGGCGACCTCGGCGAGGGCGAACGGGACCTCCTGCGGGTCTCCCAACTCGCCCGCCTGGGACCCCGGGTGGGCGACCTCGTCTGGGACATCGGCTGCGGCAGCGGGACCTTCGCCACCGAGGCCGCCCGGGCCGGCGCCGCCGTCATCGCCGTCGACACCGACCCCCGGGCCTGCGCCCGCGCCGACGCCACCGCCCGCCGCTTCGGCGTCCGGCTCCAGGTCGTCCACGGCACCGCCCCGCACGTCCTGGAGAACCTGCCCGAGCCCGACGTGGTCCGGGTCGGCGGCGGGGGAGCGGCCGTCGTCTCCGCGGTCGCCGACCGGCGCCCCCAGCGCATCGTCACGCACGCCGCCACCCGCGACGCCGCCGAACGCGTCGGCCGGGACCTCACCGAGCACGGCTACCGGGTCGAGTGCGCGCTGCTCCAGTCCGTCGAACTCGACACCCGGGCCTGGACGGAGACCGAGCGGAGCGTCGCGTTCCTGCTCAGCGGCGTGCTGCCCGCCCGCGACGCCTGATCTTCGGGCCCGTCCCCCTGATCGGCTTGTCGTACCGCGCGCGGTAGGCTGACCGACCGTTGTACCGCAACTCGGACGCCCGCCGGCTCGTCGGCCAATGTCCCGAAAACACGCCTGTTTTGGGGCGTGTGTGGTACGGCACAACCGGAGGACGCGCAACGTGGCGCAGTCCACAGCGGAACCGTCGCCGATCAAGCTGACGCGACGGCCCGACGGCCGCGAGAATGCCAGTGAATGGCTTTGTCGCCTTTTTTGGACCGGCCGTTCGTGCCGCTGGGGACGCACGCTCGTTCTTCAGTGTGGGGCGGTCGGTGCGCCGTTCCGGGCGAGCGGGTCGTAGGAGCACTAACCGATGGGCGAGGGGTACGCATGATCGACACCGGCCAGGTTCCGGGCGAGGGACAGCCGGAGAACGCAGGCACGGTGGAGCAGCAGGGCGTCCAGGCGCCCGGCGCGTACACCTACCTCTCCGAGCACTCCGTCGTGGAAGAGGACCTCCTGCTCCCCGGCGCCCAGGGCGCCTGGGGCAACGAGGTGGCGCCGCCCCCGCCCGAGCCGGTCGTCGAGACCGTGCACGAGCCGGAGCCGCACGAGACGGACGGCCGCGACAGCGGTTCGGTCGACCTCGGCGGCGTCCGCCTGCCCGACCCGGCGCAGCAGCGGACGCCCGGGCACGCCGCCCCGCACGAGCAGGCGGCGCCCGCCGCGCCGCGCCGCCCGCTGCACCTGGGCCCGCCCATCCCCACCCCCTCCGCGAGCCCGGTGCGTTCGCTCGCCGACCGCGGCCCCGCCGACGTGCCGGCCCGCCACGCGGGCCCCGCCACCGTCGGCCCCGAGTACCTGGACGTGCCCCGGTCCCCGGAGGCCGCCCCCCAGGGGGGCGCGCCCTGGGCCGCGCAGGCCCCGGTGCCCGTCGGGGCCACCCCCGTCGGCACGCCGCACCCGCCGGCCGCAGCCGTCGCCCCCACGGCCGCCGTGCCCGGCGAGACCTGGCAGCAGGGCACGCAGCCGGGCGAGGGCACCGAGGCGGGCGCGGCCCCCGCGCCGGACGCCGGTGCGCCCGCCGGGTCCGGCGTGGCCCCCGCCGGGGACACCGCCCCGGAGCCGGACCCGTCGGCCGGCGGCGTCCCCGCACCGGACGGTCCGGAGGCCGCCGGGCCTCCGGTGCCGGACACCGGGCCCGGTGCGACCGCCGACGGCGCCGACGGGACCGGCGCCGGCGAGGCCGGCGACGAGGACCACGGCGCCCCGGCCACGGAACGGGAGGCGACGCAGGAGCCGGTGCAGGACGCCCCGGCCGACTCCACCGCCCCGGCCGGGGACGAGCAGGCCCCCGCCCCGGCGGGCGTGGCCGGCGCCCCCGAGGCCGAGCCCGCCCCCGCCGTGCCCGCCCCCGAAGCCCCTGCCGACGGCGCCCCCGCGCAGCCCTCGGACGCGGGAGACGTCGTCGCCGCGGACGCCGCCCCCGAGGAGGGCGCGGCGTCCACCGAGCCTGCGGCACCTGGCGAGCCCGTGATGCCCGCCGAGCCCGTCGCACCCGCGGTGTCCGTCGAACCCGCGGTGCCCGTCGAGCCGTTGGCCCCCTCCGCCGCCGAAGGCCCCTCCGTGCACACGGAGCCCGCCCAGGGCCCGGAGGCCGCGGAGACCGCCCCCGAGGCAGGCGTCGCCGTCTCCGAGGCACCCGAGGCATCCGTGGCCCCGGGGGCGCCCGAGGCGGCGCACCACGACCCCGCCGCGCCCGACGCCGTCCCGGCGACCGACCCCGCCGTCCCCGCCGCCCCCGACGCCACCCCCGCGCCCGACCCGGCCGGCCCGACCCCCGCGACCACCCCGGGCGGCTCCGGCACCGCCGCGTCCGACCCCGCTGCCCCGGCGGATCCGGCTCCGCAGGCCCCCGGCGCCGATGCCCCGCAGCCCGGCCCGCACGCCGGGGAGCCGGCGGCCCCGGCCGACGCCTCCGCGCCGGTGGAGGCCGCCCCCGCCGCCGCCCCGGCAGCCGAGGGGGCCGCCCCCGCGCCCGGCGCGACCGCGCCCGACCCGGCCGTTCCGGGCGTCCCGCACCCGGACCCCGTCCCGCTCCCCGAGCCGACGGTTTCCGGCGCCGACGTCCAGGACGCCACCGCCCCCGCCGCCGGGCAGCCGGTGACGTCCGTCCCGGCGGTCACCGACGTGCCCCTCCCGCAGGAGGACGGTGTCCCGGCCGCCGAGGACGCGGGCCAGGACGTCCCCGTCCCCCAGGGCCCGCAGCACACCCCGCCCGCCGTGGCGGCCGTGCCGGTGGCCGAGGCGCCCCTCGGGCAGTCGGCGCCCGTGGGCCCGTCCGCCGATCCCGCGCACCCCGCCGCCGACGCCTGGGCGGCGCAGGCCCCGCAGGCGGCCGACGACCCGGCACCCACGGCCGAGGCTCCCGCGGACCAGGCCGCCCCCGCGCCCGGCACGTCCGCCGCCCCCGCGCCCGCCGACGGGCAGACACCCCCGGCCCCTCCCGTACCCCCGGCCGGGCAACCGGCGCAGCCGGTGGGCGAGTTCGTCCCGGTGGAGGGGGCCGTCCCCACCACCGCGCACCTCGCGCCGACGCCGCCGCCCGCCCCGGGCCGCACGGAGGAACAGCCGGACCAGCCCGTCGCCGCCGTGCCCGCGCCCCGCACGCCGCAGGGCGCGGCCGACGGCGACGCCGCCCTGCTCCAGCAGGCCGACGACATGGACACCCGGGGCGCCGACGCCGAAGCGGCACCGGACCACGACCCGGCCGGCGCCGGCCCCGTGCCGGACGAGACCGCGGCGCCGCGACCCACCGGCCCGGCCGCCCCCGGCTACGACGACGCCGAGCGCGAGGCCGTGCTCCGGGTGATGCGCGAACGGCGCGACATCCGCAACGGCTTCCGCAGCGACCCCATCCCGCACGAGGTGCTGCTCCGGGTCCTGGAGGCCGCCCACACCGCGCCCTCCGTCGGCCACTCGCAGCCCTGGGACTTCGTCGTCATCCGCTCCGCCGAGACCCGGCGCGGCATGCACGAACTGGCCATGCGCCAGCGCGAGGCCTACGCCAAGTCCCTTCCCAAGGGCCGGGCGAAGCAGTTCAAGGAAATGAAGATCGAGGCCATCCTCGACACCCCGGTGAACATCGTCGTCACCGCCGACCCCACCCGCGGCGGCCGGCACACCCTCGGTCGGCACACCCAGCCGCAGATGGCCCCCTACTCCTCCGCGCTCGCGGTGGAGAACCTGTGGCTCGCCGCCCGCGCCGAGGGCCTCGGCGTCGGCTGGGTCAGCTTCTTCGACGAGCGCGAGATGGTCCGCGCACTCGGCCTCCCGGAACACCTGGAGGTCGTCGCCTACCTGTGCGTCGGTTACGTCGACGAGTTCCCGGACGAGCCCGAGCTGATGCAGGCCGGCTGGTCCAAGCGCCGTCCGCTGTCCTGGGTCGTGCACGAGGAGACGTACGGCCGTCGCGCCCTGCCCGGAGAGGACCCCCACGACCTGCTCGCCGAGACCGTCGCCCAGATCCGCCCGTTGGACGCCAAGGCCCTCGGTGAGGCCTGGGAACGCCAGAAGCGCATGACCAAACCGGCCGGCGCGCTCGGCATGCTGGAGATCATCTCCGCGCAGCTGTCGGGCCTGTCCCGGCAGTGCCCGCCGCCCATCCCGGAGCCCGCCGCCGTCGCCGTCTTCGCCGGCGACCACGGGGTGCACGCCCAGGGCGTCACGCCCTGGCCGCAGGAGGTCACCGCGCAGATGGTGGCCAACTTCCTCGGCGGGGGAGCGGTCTGCAACGCCTTCGCCGCCCAGGTCGGCGCCGAGGTGTGCGTCGTCGACGTCGGTGTGGTCGCCGACCTCCCGGCCACCCCGGGTCTGCTGCCGCGCAAGATCCGCGCCGGCACCTCCGACATGACGACCGGGCCCGCGATGACCCGCGAGGAGGCCAAGCAGGCCGTCGAGGTGGGCATCGAGACCGCCCGCGACCTGGTCGCGGCGGGCAACAAGGCGCTGCTCACCGGTGAGATGGGCATCGCCAACACCACCGCGTCCGCGGCCCTGATCTCGGTCTTCACCGGCGCCGACCCGGCGGAGGTCACCGGCCGGGGCACCGGCATCAACGACGAGACCCTGGTCCGCAAGACCGACGTGGTCCGCCGTGCCCTCGAACTCCACCAGCCGGACCCGGCCGACCCGCTCGGCGTCCTCGCCGCGGTCGGCGGTTTCGAGCACGCCGCCATGGTCGGACTGCTGCTCGGGGGCGCGTCCCTGCGGACGCCGGTCATCCTCGACGGTGTCAGCGCGGGCGCCGCCGCCCTGGTGGCCCGCGCCATCGCCCCCGAGGTGCTGGCCGCGTGCATCGCGGGCCACCGCAGCGCGGAGCCGGGCCATGTGGCCGCCCTCAACAAGCTGGGGCTGCGCCCGCTGGTCGACCTCGACCTGCGGCTCGGTGAGGGCACCGGCGCGCTGCTGGCCCTGCCGCTCGTGCAGAGCACGGCCCGCGCCATGCACGAGGTGGCCACCTTCGACTCGGCGGGGGTCACCGAGAAGTAGCCCGCCCCGGCCGGGCCCCGCCGCCCGGCCGCCGCACGGCGGGCGGGGTGAGCCTCCGGTCGCCGGAGCCCGGCGCCCGCGCTGCGTTCCGGCGCGGTCGCCCGCCCGGGCCGGGGACCCGCCGCCGTGCCGCCCGCCCGCCGCAGGCCGGGCACCCCTCCGGGCCCCACCCGCCCGGGTCTAGAATCCGCACGTCAGGGCCGCTCCAGTGCCGTAGCGCCCACCGCACGCCGCCCGTACGAGGAGCCGACCCTCATGGCCGAACACCCCGCCTACCCCGTGGGCCTCCGTCTTGCCGGGCGCCGCGTGGTCGTCCTCGGCGGCGGCCAGGTCGCCCAGCGGCGCCTGCCCGCGCTGATCGCGGCCGGAGCCGACATCGTCCTGGTGTCGCCCTCGGCCACCCCCTCCGTGGAGGCCATGGCCGACGCGGGCGAGATCACCTGGGAGCGGCGCCGGTACGCCGAGGGCGACCTCACCGACGCCTGGTACGCCCTCATCGCCACCAGCGACCCCGACGCCAACACCCGCGCCTCCGCCGAGGGCGAGCGCCACCGCGTGTGGTGCGTGCGCGCCGACGACGCCGACGAGGCCACCGCCTGGACCCCGGCGACCGGGCACAGCGCGGGCGTCACCGTGGCCGTCCTGACGACCGAGGCCAAGGACCGCGACCCCCGTCACACCGCCGCCGTCCGCGACGCCGTGGTCGAGGGCCTGCGCGACGGCACCCTCGTCGCCCCGCAGCACCGCCGCCGCACCCCGGGCGTCGCCCTCGTCGGCGGCGGCCCCGGCGACCCCGACCTGATCACCGTGCGCGGACGGCGCCTGCTCGCCGAGGCCGACGTCGTCATCGCCGACCGGCTCGGACCGCGCGACCTGCTCGCCGAACTTCCCCCGCACGTCGAGGTGATCGACGCCGCGAAGATCCCCTACGGGCGGTTCATGGCCCAGGAGGCCATCAACCACGCGCTGATCGAGCACGCCCGGCAGGGCAAGGCCGTGGTCCGGCTCAAGGGCGGCGACCCGTACGTCTTCGGGCGGGGCATGGAGGAGCTCGTGGCGCTCGCCGAGGCGGGGGTCCCGTGCACCGTCGTCCCCGGCATCTCCAGCTCCATCTCGGTCCCGGGCGCCGCCGGCATCCCGGTCACCCACCGCGGGGTGGCGCACGAGTTCACCGTGGTCAGCGGCCACGTCGCGCCCGACGACGAGCGTTCCCTGGTCGACTGGCCGTCCCTGGCGAAGCTGGGCGGCACGCTGGTCGTCCTGATGGGCGTCGACAAGATCGGCCGGATCGCCGAGGCCCTGATCGCGCACGGCAAGTCCCCGGACACGCCGGTCGCCCTCGTCCAGGAGGGCACCACGGCCGCCCAGCGCCGGGTCGACGCGACCCTCGCCACCGTCGGCGAGACCGTCGTCCGCGAGGAGGTCAGGCCGCCCGCCGTCATCGTCATCGGCGACGTCGTCGGCGTCGGCCCCGCGGACCCGAAGTAGACGCCGGCCGCACGGCCGGTCCCCGCCGTTGGCACCCCACCCAGGACAAGGCAGTATCACCCCGTGGCCGATCCCATCACCGTCTCGGACCCCGACGACCCGCGCCTGCACGACTACACGGGCCTGACCGACGTCGAACTGCGCCGCCGGCGCGAGCCCGCCGAGGGACTCTTCATCGCCGAGGGCGAGAAGGTCATCCGACGGGCCAGGGAGACCGGCTACGCGATGCGGTCCATGCTGCTCACGGCCAAGTGGGTCGACGTGATGCGTGACGTCATCGACGACCTGCCCGCCCCCGTCTACGTCGTCGCCCCCGACCTGGCGGAACGCGTCACCGGCTATCACGTGCACCGCGGCGCGCTCGCCTCGATGCGGCGCAAGCCGCTGCCCACGGCGGACGGCCTCCTCGGCGCGGCCCGCCGCGTGGTCGTCCTGGAGTCCGTCAACGACCACACCAACATCGGTGCCATCTTCCGCTCGGCCGCCGCGCTCGGCATGGACGCGGTGCTGCTCTCCCCGGACTGCGCCGACCCGCTGTACCGCCGCAGCGTCAAGGTCTCCATGGGCGCGGTCTTCTCCGTCCCGTACGCCCGGCTCGCGTCGTGGCCCGAGGGCCTGGAGTCGGTCCGCGAGGCGGGCTTCACCCTGCTCGCCCTCACCCCCGACGAGAAGGCCCGCTCCCTCGACGAGGCCGCCCCGCACCGGATGGACCGGGTGGCGCTGATGCTGGGTGCGGAAGGGGACGGGCTGTCCACCCAGGCCCTGGTCGCGGCCGACGCGTGGGTGCGCATCCCGATGTCGCACGGCGTCGACTCGCTCAACGTCGGTGCCGCCGCCGCGGTCGCCTTCTACGCGGTCGCCACCGGACGTCCCGGCACCTGACACCGGCGGTACGGCACGGCTCTCACCGCCCGCCGCTCAGCTGCCGCCCCCGGCCCGTGCGGCCGGGCGGGCGGCGACGCCGCGGACCGCCGGGCGCGGGTCAGCCGTCCCGCTCCCACGGGGAGTGGTACCCCGCGGACATCGTCGGGGCCCGGTCCGCCGGGGGCTGCCACCGCTCGCCCCGGTGCTGCGTCCCGGTGTCCGGGCCGCCGGGACCGCCGTGTCCCTGCGCGGCGGCCTGGCAGCCCTGCACCAGCGCGATGCCCAGCGCCACCACCAGGGTCACCACCACGAACACGAACAGCCGTTGCCGCAGCAGCCGCGGATTGGCCGGCCGCAGCCGGGCCCCCGTCGGCCGCTGCCCCGGACGGCGCGTCCCGGTCCCCGGCCGCGTGCCGCGTCCCCCGGTCTGCCCTCCGGTCCGCGACCCGGACCGCGACGGCGTACCGCCGCGCGCCGCGCCGCCCCGCGAGGCGGACCCCCCGCGCGAGGCGGGCACCCCGCCACCGCGGCGCGGTCCGGAGCCGCCCCGGGAGGGGACGGAGCCCCGGTCGGGGGCCGGGCCCGGGCGCGGCGCGGGCGTGCCCGGGTGCTCGCCCCGGCCGCCCTGCTGCTGCGGGCGCCGCCGTTCCTGCTCCGGGTAGGTGTCCGCCGGCCGCCCCGCGGCCCGGTCCGTCTCGGCGCCGCGCGGCGCCGGGGGACGGAAGTCGGACAGACCCTGCGCCTCGCGTGCCGCGATCTCCTTGAGCCGCAACGACAGTTGGAGCGTGCTGGGCCGCTCCTGCGGGTCCTTCGCCAGACAGGCCCGCACCAGCGGCGCGAGCGCGTCCGGCACGCCGTCCAGGTGCGCCTCCTCGTGCACGACGCGGTACAGCATCACCTCGGAACTCCCGTGCCCGAAGGGCGAGTCGCCCATCGAGGCGTACGCGAGCGTGGCGCCGAGCGAGAACACGTCCGTGGCGGGCGTGACGGCCGCCCCCCGCACCTGCTCCGGAGCGAGGAACCCGGGCGAGCCCACCGCCGTGCCCACGTGGGTGAGGGTCGAGGCGCCGGTGGCCCAGGCGATGCCGAAGTCGATGATCCGCGGCCCCTTCGGGGACAGCAGGATGTTGGACGGCTTGAGGTCCCGGTGCACCACCCCGGCCTCGTGGACCGCGACCAGCCCCTCGGACAGCGCCGCCCCGATCGCCGCGACCTCGGCCGCGCCCAACGCGCCCTCCCCGACCACCTTGTCGTGCAGCGACGGCCCGGGCACGTACTGCGTGGCGAACCACGGGCGGTCCGCGTCCAGATCGGCGGCCACCAGCCGGGCCGTGCAGCCCCCGCGGATACGACGGGCGGCCGAGACCTCGCGCGCGAACCGGGAGCGGAACTCCTGGTCCTCCGCCAGATCCGGCCGGATGACCTTCAACGCGACCCGTTGCCCCTTCTTGTCGGAGCCCAGGTAGACCACGCCCATCCCGCCCGCGCCGAGCCGTCGGTGAAGCCTGAAAGAGCCGACGACGCGCGGGTCCTCGCGCCTCAGGCGCATCATCGCCATGTTCATCCCCGCTGCCCGGTCCTGTGACGTGCCACAGCTTACGTTTCCACACCCGCCGGTGCGCAGAGGCCGCGCCCTCCCGCGGCGGCCGATTGTCCCTGGCGGGCGGCACACTTGAGCACCGGTCAGCCGCCGCGGCGACGCGCCGTCACGTCCGCCGGCCGGTGCCAACCCGCCGCCGGGCCACGGACGTTGATCACCCGGCGGCCGTCCGCGACCCGGCACCCGGACGGGCCGCGGGCCCGCCGCCCGAGGGCCGCCCGCCGGCCCGCGGAGCCGCCCGCGGACGGCGCCGGACCCCGGCTGACGACCGGAACGAGTGAGCGACGTCACTCGCCGTCCCCTCGGGGATCTCCCTGAGTCACCGCCGTCCGTCTCCACCCAGGGGAGTACACCGCGCGGTGCGGCTCATCCCCTGGGAGGCCCGGCATTCGGTACGAGGGCATGACGCCCGGGTGGCCCCCGGAACCTAGATTTGAGGGCGAAGCGGCGGGTGCAGCACTCGTCCCCCGAGGTCGGACGCCCGCCGCTGCCAAGGACAACCGAACCGGTTCAGGAGAGGGACCCTCATGGCCCACACGGCACCGCGGACCCCGGTCCGCGCACGGGAACGGACGGCCGGCGCCGCCGTGTCCCTCTCCCGCCGCCAGGGCCGCCGCCACCCGCTGGTGGCGACGCTGATGGCCCTTCCCCTGGCGGTCCTGCTCCTGCTCGTCTTCGACGGGTGGGAGACAGTGGCCACACAGGCGTCGTCCGTGGGCGAGATGCTGGGGCGCTGAGCGGCGACCCCCAGGCCCGGAAGAGCGGTCCGGGCGGGGACATCCACCCATGAAACCCCGTGGGGACGGGGGTGCGGCGGACGGCAGGAATGCCGGCGCAGCTGGGGAGCTGCGCCGGCATTCCCCTGTCCGGACACCGCCCGCCGCCCGCACCACGCCGCCCGCACCGTCGCCCTGGCATCCTGCCACCGTGACCACCGCCCCCGCCGCCCCCGGTCCTCCGCCCGCCGCGCTGGCCGCGCGGGCGCGGGCCGCCGCGCACGCCCACCGCCCGCCGGAACCCTGCACCTGCCCCGAGGGCACGCTCGCCGACCGTCCCGACGGTCTCGTCGTGCGCCACGGCCACGTCGTCGCCAAGGCGCACGCCCCGGCGGCCGACCCCGCCCCCCTGGCCCGTCGGCTGGCCGCTGCCGCACGGCTGTCCGACGTGTTCCTCGCCCCGCTCGACGGCACCCCCGTCCCCCTGCACGGCCGCCCGGTGACCCGCTGGCCGTACGCGGAGCCCGTCGACCCGGACGACCCCGACGCCGCGCCCTGGGAGGCCGCCGCCACCCTGCTCGCGCGGCTGCACCGGGCGCCCGTGCAGGCCGCCGAGGTGCCGGTGAGCCGTGGCCCGGCCAAGGCGGCCCGGGCCGTGGCCCGGCTCCGGGACGCGGCGGGCGGCCACCCGGCCGCCGGTCCGGTGCTGAGCGCCTGGGCGGCGCTGCCGGGCTGGGCGCGGGGCGCGGGACCGGCGCCGGACCGCCCCGCCCTGTGTCACGGCGACTTCCACCTGGGCCAGCTCGTCCGCCTCCCGGGCGGTTCCTGGCGGCTGATCGACGTGGACGACGTGGGGCTCGGAACCCCCGCCTGGGACCTCGCCCGGCCCGCCGCCTGGTTCGCCTGCGGTCTGCTGGCGCCGGACGAGTGGGCGCGGTTCCTCGGCGCCTACCGGGCCGCGGGCGGGCCCGCCGTCCCCGCCGCCGGCGACCCCTGGCCCGCACTCGACGTCCCGGCGCGGGCGCTGACCGTGCAGACCGCCGCCCGGGTGCTCGCCGCGTGCCTCGCGGACGGCCGCGGGCCGGACGAGGTGGAGGTGGTGTTCGTCGACGCCTGCGCCCGGATGGCCGGGCTGCCCCGGTCCGTCGCGGGGGAGCCGGCGCCGGACCCGACGCCGTAGGGTGCAACCGACCGGCGCCCGGACGGAGTCTGTCCTGGTGACAGGTGAAGCGGGATCGACCAGCAGGGAGTTGGAGCCGACATGCAGTGTCCGAAGTGCCACGCGCCGATGCACACGTACAACCGGAACGGCGTTCAGATCGAGCAGTGCAGCGGGTGCCGGGGGATCTTCCTGGACTACGGCGAACTGGAGTCGCTGACCCGGCTGGAGGCCCAGTGGTCGCAGCCGGCCCCGCCGCCGCCCGCCGCCCCGCAGGCGTACCCGGCGGCCCCGCAGCCGCCCGCCTGGGGTGCCGCGCCGCACGGCGCCCACTACGGCCACCGCCGCCAGAAGAGCTTCGGCCGCATGCTGTTCTCCAGCTGACTCCCGGCCCGGCCGTCCCCCGGGACGGCAGAACCCCCGGCCGCGACGGCGGCCGGGGGTTCCGGTGGGTGTGGACGATACTGGGATTGAACCAGTGACCTCTTCCGTGTCAGGGAAGCGCTCTCCCGCTGAGCTAATCGTCCTCGGGTCCACGGTGACCGGCCGTGGCCGGGCGTGGGCACTGCGTGCGCGATACTGGGATTGAACCAGTGACCTCTTCCGTGTCAGGGAAGCGCTCTCCCGCTGAGCTAATCGCGCGGGACGGACCGTCGATGATCTGTCGAAGATCCAGTGGACGATACTGGGATTGAACCAGTGACCTCTTCCGTGTCAGGGAAGCGCTCTCCCGCTGAGCTAATCGTCCTTGGAGGTGGAGACGGGATTTGAACCCGTGTAGACGGCTTTGCAGGCCGTTGCCTCGCCTCTCGGCCACTCCACCAGGAGTGTAGGGGACCGGGAAGACCCCTCTTCCTTCGAGCGGACGACGAGGTTCGAACTCGCGACCTCAACCTTGGCAAGGTTGCGCTCTACCAACTGAGCTACGTCCGCCTGTCGGTTCGGTCGGCTTGCGCGTCCCGGCGACGAGGTGAACTCTAGCGGATTCCGGGGCCAGCACAAAAACGCGTTTGTGCAGCGTGCTGCGCTGTGTCCGCTCACGTACCCGGTCAGCGTGCCGTGACCGAGGTGACGAGGTCACCGCGACGGCACCCGCCCTACACTCGTCGGGTGCACGACCTCCCACCTCTCGCCCGCTTCGGCACCCGCGTCGCCACCGGTCTCCTCGACGTCACCGACGACCCCTCGGCGCTGGACTCGACGGGCTTCTGGGCCGTCTGCGCGGACTTCGAGGGCCGTCTGACCTGCGCACGCTTCCGGGACGTACGCGAGGAGCCGGTGCCGTCCCCCGCGCCGGACGCCTGGCGCGGACCGGCACCGGGCGACTGGACGTCGTCGCTCGACCACGCCGCGTACACGGCCGGCGTCCGTGCGATCCGCGACCGCATAGCCGCCGGCGAGGTGTACCAGGCGAACCTCTGCCGGGTGCTGTCCGCGCCCGTTCCCGCCGACGCCGACGTGGACCGGCTCACCGCCCTGCTGGCCCGCGGCAACCCCGCCCCCTACGCAGGAACGATCCGCCTCCCCGCGCACGGCGTGGAGATCGCCACCGCCTCGCCCGAACTCTTCCTCCGCCGCCACGGCCGCACCGTCGAGTCCGGCCCGATCAAGGGCACCGGCCGCACCGAGGCCGACCTGCTGGAGAAGGACTACACCGAGAACGTGATGATCGTGGACCTGGTCCGCAACGACCTCGGCCGGGTCTGCGCCACCGGCACCGTCACCGTGCCCGACCTGTGCGCCGTCGAGAAGCACCCGGGACTGGTGCACCTGGTGTCCACGGTCCGCGGGGAACTCGGCGACGGGGCGGGCTGGCCCGAGCTGCTCGCCGCGGCCTTCCCGCCCGGCTCCGTCACCGGCGCCCCCAAGTCGAGCGCCCTGCGGATCATCGAGGCGCTGGAGAACGGCCCCCGCGGGCCGTACTGCGGGGGCATCGGCTGGGTGGACGCCGACCGCGGCACCGCCGAACTGGCCGTGGGCATCCGCACCTTCTGGATCGAACGCCGGGCCGGCGGCGGCGCGGTGCTCCGCTTCGGCACCGGCGCCGGGATCACCTGGGGGTCCGACCCCGAGGGGGAGTGGCGGGAGACCGAACTGAAGGCGTCCCGGCTGCTCGCGGTAGCGTCGGGCACCCACGTGGTGAGTGAAGGGATCCGACAGTGAAGATCTGGCTCGACGGCGGCCTGCAGGACATCGGGTCAGCCCGTGTCTCCGTCCTCGACCACGGGCTGACCGTGGGCGACGGCATCTTCGAGACGGTCAAGGCCGTGGACGGCCGGCCGTTCGCGCTCACCCGCCATCTCGACCGGCTGACCCGCTCGGCGCGCGGGCTGGGCCTGCCCGACCCCGATCTCGACGAGGTGCGCCGCGCCTGCGCCGCCGTCCTCGACGCCAACCCGATGCCGCTCGGCCGGCTGCGGATCACCTACACCGGCGGCCACGGCCCGCTCGGCTCCGACCGGGGCGAGCACGGCACCACCCTCGTCGTCGCCCTCGGGGAGACCGCCCGCCGGCCCGACACGACCGCCGTCATCACGGTTCCGTGGACCCGCAACGAACGCGGCGCGCTCACCGGCCTGAAGACGACCTCGTACGCGGAGAACGTCGTCGCCCTCGCCCGTGCCCGGGAACGGGGCGCCACCGAGGCGCTGTTCGCCAACACCGTCGGACAGCTCTGCGAGGGCACCGGCTCCAACGTGTTCGTCGTCCTCGACGGGACACTGCACACCCCGCCGGTCTCCTCCGGCTGCCTCGCCGGGATCACCCGCGCCCTGGCTGTCGAGTGGACCGGAGCCGAGGAGACCGACCTGCCGCTCGACGTCCTGGACCGGGCCGAGGAGATCTTCCTGACCTCCACCCTCCGCGACGTCCAGGCCGTGCACCGGGTCGACGACCGCGAACTGCCCGCCGCACCCGGCCCGGTGACCGCCAAGGCGATGCGGGTCTTCGACGAGCGCTCGGCGGCCGACCTCGATCCGTGAGCGTGTCCGACGGCATCCTGATATTCGGCTGACCCGGGCCCCGGCAGCGGGTAGAACTCCCGTGATGACCACCACCCTGCGGCCGGCCGAGCCGCTTCAGCAGAACGCCGACGGGACCCGATCGCGCCACTACCAGGTGTGCGTCAACAGCCGCCCGGTCGGCGCGATCCACCTCGGCACCGACCCTGTCTTCGGGGACGCCGTGGCCCGCATCCTGACCCTGCGCATCCAGGAGCCGGACCGCCGCCGGGGCCGCGCCACGGTGGCCGCGCTCGCCGCCGAGGAGGTGGCGCGGGGCTGGGGCTGCCGCCGCATCGAGGTGTCCGTCCCGGCCCGCTCCGTCGGCGGCCTGAGGCTGGCCACGGCGCTCGGTTACGTGGTGCGCAACCGGAACATGGAGAAGGCCCTCGGCGACACCCCGCCCGCCCTCCCCGCGGGCAGCCGGGTCCGCCCCATGACCGACGACGAGTTCGCGCCCTACCTCGAACAGGGCAAGACCGACTACGCGCACAGCTGGAGCGAGCGCGGCGTGCCGGGCGCCGAGGCCCGCGCCAAGTCGGAACGCGACCACGCCACCCTGCTCCCCGACGGACGCACCAGCGAGGGCATGATCTTCAGTGTGCTGGAGCACGAGGGCACCCGGGTGGGCACCCTCTGGCTCTCCGTCCGTGGTCAGGGTGCCTACGTCTTCGACGTCGAGACCGACGCCCGCCACCGCGGCCGAGGCCACGGCCGCAGCCTGATGCTGACCGCCGAGGCCCAGGCCGTTGCCGCGGGCAAGCGTGTCATCGGACTCAACGTCTTCGCCGACAACAGCCCGGCCGAGCGCCTCTACGACTCCCTGGGCTACACGACCACGCAGTACGCGATGTACAAGCCCCTGCTGTGACGGGGCGTCCGGCCCCCGCGCGAGCCTCCGGCACGGGGAGGAGCCCCCCCGGGCGGCTCCCGCCGAAAGCCCTCCTGCTCGACTCGGCCTGCCTGCCCGGCTCGGGCCGTCGGTCGGTTCAGCCCTCTTGCGCGGCGAGGAGGCGGTCCGCGATCTCCTCGACGCGCTCGCGCAGACCCTCCTGGCTCCGGCCGCCGTCCAGGCGCTCCCCGCCGATCACGTACGTCGGCGTCCCGGTCACGCCGATTGCCTTGCCCTCGGCGTGGTCGGCGTCGACGATCAGGATGTGCCGCCCGTCGATCAGGGCGGTGTCGAACTCCTCGGCGTCCAGTCCCAGCTCCCGGGCGGTCTCGACCAGGACGGACTCGCCGGCCCGCTCCAGCTCCGCGACCCGCCCGAGCACGGCCTCCGCGTACTCCCAGCCCCTGCCCTGGACCAGCGCCTCCTCGGCGGCCTGGGCGGCGGCGAAGGAGTGCTTGTGCTTCTCCAGCGGGAAGTGCCGCAGGCGCACCTCCAGACGGTCGCCGTAGCGGGCGCGCAGCGCGCGCACGTCGTCCAGGGCGGTACGGCAGTCCGGGCACTGCAGCTCGCACCACACGTCGAGCACGGGCGCGGCGGGGGAGACGGGGGAGACGGGGGAGGACTCACTCATGGTGACAGTCTTCCAGCCGCCGCCCGCAGCACCCACCAGGGCCCCTACGGCCCGCCCGTCCCGGGGGTTCCGCGGCCGGGGGCCGGGGCGGGAGGCGGCTGCGGGAAGGCCACGGGCGGCGGTTCCGGGGGCCGTGCCGTGCCCGGGTCCGGTTCGCCGCACCGTCGGTCATCCCCGCCCGGTCCCCCCCCGCCCGGTCAACCTCGCCCGGTCAACCCGGCGCCGGTCGACCCGGTCCGGTCCGGTCCGGCCCGTGGCCGAGCGACCGGGCCGGTCCGTCCCCCGTGGCCACGGACCCGTCCCCACGGCCACGGACCCGCCCCCGCACTCGTGCGCGGCCCCTCCTCCGGCACCGGCACCTGCGGAGGAGCCGACCCGGAGATGTCCCTGATCTCGGACCCCGGCATGGCCCGGCGGGGGCCGGACGGTGCAGGATGGAAGGGACGAAGGGCCCACAGCGCCCCCATTCCCAGCCTGGAGGACCGGATGATTGCCGAGACCGTCTGCTCCGCCGTGTCCGCGGCCGGCCTGGGCATCGCGGTGATCACGGCGTACCGCAAGCGCTTCCTGACCGCCACGCGCATCGCCGCCTACTCCCTGGTCCCCATCGGCCTCGTCATGGCGGGCGTGGTGGAGTGGCTGGCCGGCACCGCCTTCAGCCCGGTGGCCTGGGCGGGCTTCGGGCTGCTCGGCCTGTCCTGGGTGATGTTCGCGACGACCCGCGCGGTGGAGCGCCGTCGCGGCGGCACGCGCAAGGAGCGCAAGGCGGCCCGGGCGGCGGCCCAGCAGGGTGCGGTGGCCCCGGCGGCCTCGGCGCCCTCCCTCGGCCAGGCCGGCCCGCGTCAGGAGACCCGGCCGGCACCGGCCGCCCGGGGCGGCGACGACGACTTCAGCGACATCGAGGCCATCCTGAAGAAGCACGGCATCTGAGCGAAGCACGGCGTCCGCGCCCGCACACCCCCCCCCGGGTAGCCCCCGGGCGGGCGGGCCCAGGCTCTCGGTGCCGATTCCCGCCCGCGAGAGCCGGTCGGGAGCAGAAACGTCACAGGGGAACGCGGCGCGGCCGGAAACGATCACAACCCGAAGCGTTGATCACGGAATCGGTGACCCCGCGTTCACCCGGTGAACGTTGATCGCTTCACCGCCGCCGATACGTCATCATCGCGGCGAGATGCTGGACACGACACAGAGCGAGGCCGCGAGGCAGCAGGACGAGCCGCGCGGGTGCCTCTTCGCCCTTTCCCAGCCACCGCTGATGATCTTTCTGGCGGTGATCGGGTGTCTGCTGCTCACGGCCGCCCTGCACGACCTGCTGTGGCTGTGAGCCGTACCCGCGGTTCCCGGCGCCACCCGTCGGGACCGCGTCGGCACCGCATCCCACCCCGCGCCGGTGATCGGCCCGGTCAGCCCGCCGCCTCCTTGCGCCGCGCCCGGTACGCGGCCACATGCAGGCGGTTGCCGCAGGTCCGGCTGTCGCAGTAGCGCCGCGAGCGGTTGCGGGACAGGTCGACGAAGGCGTGCCGGCAGTCGGGCGCCTCGCAGCGCCGCAGCCGTTCCTGCTCCCCGGCGACCACGAAGAAGGCCAGGGCCATGCCGCAGTCGGCGGCCAGGTGGTCGGCCACGGAGGCACCGGGAGCGAAGTAGTGCACGTGCCAGTCGTAGCCGTCGTGGTCGGTGAGCCGGGGCGTGGTGCCCGCGGCGGCGATCAGCTCGTTGATCAGCCCCGCCGCCGTGCGGGCGTCGGGGGCCGCGAAGACGGCGGCGAACCGGGACCGCAGTCTGCGCACGGCCGACAGGTCGACGTCCGAGAGCGTCCCGACCTCACTGATGTCGTGTTTCCGGACGAAGAGCGATAGAGCCGCGACATCCGCCAGTCCGTCCGGCGCCGCGTCGTCCTCCGGCGCGGAGTTCACCAGATCCACCACGGTGTCGAGCGCACACCGGATGTCGTGGGTGATCAGCACGATTCGCTCCCTGGCCTGGGGTCGGGCGGGCGCCCGCCGATTGCTGGCCGATGGTAGTGGCTCCGTCCCGTGGGAACACCCGTACCGGCCCGCACATGGTTTCGATACAACGCCCGGCGGCGGTCGTGGGTTCCCGTCCGGCGACCCGCCGTGACCGGACGCGTACGTTCCGGCATCGTCGCGAACGGCCGCCCCGGACAGCGGCCGGAGCGCCATGCGGACGCGAGGCGGCGGAACCACGCACGACGCGACGGCGTCGGCACCGCGGATCTCCGCGGTGCCGACGCCGTCGCGTGCCGTGGTGCACGGCCGTCCTGGCCCGAGCCGTCACCCCGAGTCGACGGCGCCGGGCTGCTGGTGGGAGCCCTGCCTAGCTTTCCGCCAGGATGTGTGAGAGCTCCTGGTCGAGGTCGAAGTGCCGGTGTTCCGTGCCGGGCGGCACGGCGGCGTCGGTGCGCTTCAGGAAGGACTCCAGGGCCCGCGCCGGGGCCTCGAGCAGGGCCTCGCCCTCCGGGGAGCTGAGAGCGATGCAGACGACGCCCTGGCCATGACTGCGCGACGGCCAGACGCGGACGTCGCCGGTGCCCGTGGGGCGGTGAAGTCCTTCGGCGAGGAGGTCGCGGGCGAACACCCACTCGACGGTTTCCTCGGCTCCGGTGTGGAAGGTGGCGTGCACGGCGTAGGGGTCGGCCGTGTCGTACCGCAGGCCTGCGGGGACAGGCAGGGAGGACTCGCTCGACACAACGAGGCGCAGGTGCAGCTCGCAGCTGACCGTGGTGTTCATAAGCGCCAGGGCCTTTCGCTCAGTGTGCGCTCGGGGATTCGCACGTCGGCGAAATCGACATGCCACCTACGGTGCCGTTGTAAACCCCTCTGCGTGTTTTGCGTGCGTTTACGTAACCCTTCCGGAGGAGGGGTCGATCATCCTCTGCGCCCATTCCGGTGATGCGAATCGCTCCGGTAGGGTTTGGGCGTATGAACACGGGGAGTGACAAGGCCGGTGAGGCGACCATGACGGCTGACCGGGCGGGCGGGGCCGAGGAGGACGGGGAGCTCCAGGGAAGGCCGCTCGGCTCCCGGGCGCCCGCCTTCATCCAGGCCCGCAGAACCCTGCACGTCAGCTGGCAGGTCGGGGTCTTCGTCGTCGGCCTGGCCGTGGTGGCCGCGGGCGCCGCGATGCTGGTGCTGCCGGGGCCCGGCTGGGTCGTGATCTTCGCGGGCATGGCGATCTGGGGGACCGAGTTCGCCTGGGCCCAGCTGGTGCTGCGCTGGACCAAGCGCAAGGTCACCGAGGCCGCCCAGCGGGCCCTGGACCCCAAAGTGCGCCGCCGGAACATCATCCTGACCTCGGTCGGCCTGGTGGCCGCGGGCGCGCTGACCGCCGTCTACCTGTGGAAGTTCGGCCTGGAGATGCCCTGGAGGATCGAGGGCCAGTGACCCCGCGGCCCGGCCCGGCCGCTCCCGTGACCGGGGGGCGGCGGCCCGGCCCCCGGTGGTCATGAGCACCCCCTGACATGGGGTAATGTTCTTCCTGCGTCCGGGCGATTAGCTCAGTGGGAGAGCGCTTCGTTCACACCGAAGAGGTCACTGGTTCGAACCCAGTATCGCCCACCGGATCACGACGGCCCGGCTCACGATCAGTGAGCCGGGCCGCTGTCGTGAACGGCCGGACGCACCCGTGTCGTTCCCACGCTGCGGTCACGTTCCGTTACTCGCGGTACGCAGGCGCGGCGCCGTCCGCGAGTGGCACCGCGGGCACCGGGAAGCGGAATCCGGGGACCGCGACCGACAGCGACTTCCGGCCGTTCGCGGGCATGCGGAAGAAGCCGACACGCGCGTCTCCGGCGGAAATCCACCGCGTCCGCGCATCCGTTCCGGAATATCGGCGAATTCCCGAGCCGACCGCCCGTCAAATGCCGCGCGCCACAGCCCGGAACGAGCCCCGAACGGCCGGAACGCGCCCAACGGCGCAGCCCGCCGGACGACTTCGCCACGCGCCGCGCCGGGCCGCCCGCCGGCAGCCTTCCCGCTCGCGCGGGCACACTCCCACCATGAACCCCCACCACCACCGCTTCCACAGCCGGTGGCCCCTGCCCGCCCCCGCGCCCGTCGTCCACGGGATCCTGGAACGCGTCGAGAACTACCCCCGCTGGTGGCCCCAGGTCCGCGAGGTCACCCGGATCGACGCCGCCACCGGCACCGCCCGCATCCGCTCCGTCCTGCCCTACGACCTCGTCGTCGTCCTGCGCGCCCAGCGGCGTGACCCCGTGGCCGGAATCCTGGAGGTCCGCCTCGACGGCGACATCACCGGCCGCGCCCGCTGGACCGTCACCCCCGTGGCGACCGGCGGCTGCCTCGCCCGCTACGACCAGGAGGCCGAGATCCGCAAGCCGCTGCTGCGCCGCCTCGCCGTCCCCGCGCGCTGCCTCTTCCGCGCCAACCACGCCCTGATGATGCGCGCCGGACGGCGCGGCCTGACCGCGTACCTCGAAGCGGTTTGAAGGATGCCTCCCGGGACCTGTATGGTTCAGTCCGTTCCCGGGCGATTAGCTCAGTGGGAGAGCGCTTCGTTCACACCGAAGAGGTCACTGGTTCGAACCCAGTATCGCCCACCGGGAAGAGCCGGTCCGTCCCCGACGGACCGGCTTCGTCGTTCCCGGGCGCCCGAGCTACGCGGCCGCCGGCAGGTCCGGACGCAGGGGCCACGCCGGGTCCACGGCCTCGTCGGAACCGTTGCGCGCGAACCACGTCTGCAACCCGCGCGCCTGCGCCGCGTGCCACACCGCCTGCAAGGTGTGCAGCTCGCCCGGGGACAGCCGCTCCAGCCGCGCGGCGAACCGCCGTCCGACCGCCCGCGTCACCTCCAGCGCCGCGACCGCGTCCGCCGCCGCCTCGTGCGCCCCGTCCAGCGGCACGCCGTAGTGCGCGCACAGGTCCGTCAGCGTGCGGCGGCCCTTGCGGTACCGGTCCAGGTGCTTGTCCAGCACCCGGGGATCGAGCACCAGCAGCGGCGTCCGGTCGAACCACCGGCTCAGCGAGGACGCCCGGTGCCGGCGCAACTCCCGGTCCAGCAGCGTCAGGTCGAACGGGGCGTTCATCACCACCAACGGGCGCCCCACCCGGGCCTGTTCCGCCAGCACCTCGGCTATCTCGTACATCACCGGAGCCGGCCAGCGCCCCTGGCGCTGCACCTGCTCGTCCGTCAGACCGTGCACCTCCGTCGCGGCGGCCGGCACCGGGACACCCGGATTCACCAGCCAGCGGCTGATCCGCGGACGGCTGCCCGGAGCCTCCTGGATCGCGACGGCGGCCGACACGATCCGGTCCGTCTCCACGTCCACGCCCGTCGTCTCCGTGTCGAAAGCGGCCAACGGCCCCTCGTACCAGCACGCCATACCCAACAACCCCTTGTTCACCTCTGGCAGTTGACGCCCCGTCCGCTGCCCCGCCCGGGTGATACCCGCCCCGTTTGCGCCGTACGCCGCGAGGAGACAACAGGAGTACGGGTCCCCGCAGTTCAGCGGCCCGGTACGGGGAAACACTTGTTCTGGAAGGCTGTTGGGCCATGGCCATAGCGCAGCCCGAACGGGGCGGGCTGCTGCCCGGGCGCACGGCTCCCTCCCGCGGCTCCCTCGCCACCACCGCCTGCATGGAGACCCTGCAGGTCGCCTACCTGCACGCCGTCGCCGCGGCGGCCGGCTGTTCGCTCTCCCAGCCCTTCCCCGACAACGGCATCGACTGGCACGTCAGCCACAGCGCCCTCGGCCACACCGTCGACGACGAGGTCACCATCAAGGTCCAGCTCAAGGCGACGTACCAGGTCGCCCCCGACCCGCCGGGCCGCTCCTTCGCCTTCACGCTCGACAACGCGCACCTGGTCAAACTGGCCCGCACCCCCGTCACGGTGCACAAGATCCTCGTCGTGATGCTCGTGCCGCGCTCCCCGGACGACTGGCTGCGGGCCGGCCACGACCGCCTCGAACTGCGGCACTGCTGCTACTGGGCCAACCTCGCCGGCCACCCCGTCACCGGCCGCACCCGCACCACCGTGCGCATCCCCATCACGCACGTCTTCGACGACCGCGCGCTGTGCGAGATCATGACGCGGGTCGGGACCGGAGGGACACCATGACCCACCACCCCACCGGCGACCCCCCGCGCCCGGCCCGCCCGCACCCCGCCGAACCCGCCCGGCACGGCGGGCCGGCCGCCCCCGGCGACACCGACCCCGCCGTCCTCGCGGCCCTGCTGCGCCGCCACGGATGGCTGCGCCGCGGCGGCAGCCCCGGGCGCTACGGCCGCTGGACCCCGCCCGGCCCCGCCGACCGCACGACCAGCCTGCTGGTGCCCGAGAGCCGAGCCTTCCCCGACAGCGACGACCTGCTCGCCGAGGCCCTCACCGCCCTCGCCCGCGCCGGCACCCCCGCCGCCCGCGAGATCCTCGTCGCCCTCGCCGTCCCCAGCGACGAGATCTGCTGGTGGCGCGACACCCCGACGTCCCCCGGCGGCGCCGCCGGCTGGACCGCCGAGGAGCACCTGCGCGGCGCGGCCCGCCGCACCCTGCTCGCCGCCGCCCTCGCCACCCGCGCCCGGACCGGCTACCACGGCGCCCGCCACCGCCGCCCGGCCGCCGCCGCCCTCGACGACATCCTGGTCGCCCCCGCGCCCGGCGGCCGCCGCCTCACCGCCTTCGTCCCCGTCACCACCGGCCGCGCCCTCGCCGTGCGCCTCCACCACGCCCTGCACGCGGCCCGGGAGGCCGTCGACCACCGCCGCGCCACCGGCTCGCCCGACGCCTTCGACACCGCCGTCGCCGCCGGGGTGTGCCACGACCTCACCGAGGCGCTCGTCACCCTCGTCCAGGACACCCAGGGCGCCCGCGTCCAGATCGCCTGGGCCCCCGCGGCCGGCGTGCCCGACGGCTGCGCGGCCTCGGCGGACCCCGTCGAGTTCACCCCCGGGGACCTGCCCGCCCTGCGCGAGGCCGGCGTCCGCTACCGGCACGCCGAGCCCTCCGTGCCGGTACGGATCACCGGCACCGTGGTCCGTCTGCACCGGTCCGGGCCGCGCGGCGGCGGCACCGTCCGCCTGCGCGTTCTCGCCGGCGCCGCCCTGGGCTCCGTACGGCTCGCCCTCGACGAGGCGGACTACCGCACCGCCGGACAGGCACACCTCGCCGGACTGCCGATCCGGGTGCACGGCCGGCTGGAGAGCCGGGGCGGCTTCCGCAGGATGACCGGCGTCCACGGGGTCGTGCCCCTGGAGGTCGAGGAGGCCGAACGCGACCGGCTCATGAAGGCGCTGGAGGAACGCGCCGAGGCGGCGGACGGCTTCGGCGGCCTCCCCGGCACCGCCCGCGACGGAGCGGACGGAGGCCCCCGGGACGGGGGCGACGGCACACGGCCGGGAGCTGCCGCGGCGGAATGATTTCGCTCTGGGCCCGCCCGGGTCGGTACGATCGCACCCATGCGCGCGCTCTGGTTTGGCGCCGCGACCACAGCCTTCAGTCAGGAGAGACCGGTGTCAGACGTCCGTGTGATCATCCAACGCGATTCCGAGCGGGAAGAACGCGTGGTGACGACGGGCACTACGGCCGCCGAGCTCTTCGCCGGCGAGCGCTCGGTCATCGCCGCCCGTGTCTCCGGCGAACTCAGGGACCTCTCCCACGAGCTGCGCGACGGCGACACCGTCGAGGGCGTCGAGATCTCCTCCGAGGACGGCCTGAACATCCTCCGCCACTCCACCGCCCACGTCATGGCCCAGGCCGTGCAGGAGCTGTTCCCCGAGGCCAAGCTGGGCATCGGCCCGCCGGTCAAGGACGGCTTCTACTACGACTTCGACGTGGACCGGCCCTTCCACCCCGATGACCTCAAGGCCATCGAGAAGAAGATGCAGGAGATCCAGAAGCGCGGCCAGCGCTTCGCCCGCCGCGTGGTCACCGACGACGAGGCCCGCGAGGAGCTCGCCGACGAGCCCTACAAGCTGGAGCTGATCGGCCTCAAGGGCGCCGCCTCGCACGACGACGGCGCGGACGTCGAGGTCGGCGCCGGCGAGCTGACGATCTACGACAACCTGGACGCCAGAACCGGCGAGCTGTGCTGGAAGGACCTCTGCCGGGGCCCGCACCTGCCGACCACCCGGAACATCCCGGCGTTCAAGCTGATGCGGAACGCCTCCGCGTACTGGCGCGGCAGCGAGAAGAACAAGCAGCTCCAGCGCATCTACGGCACCGCCTGGCCGACCAAGGACGAGCTGAAGGCGCACCTGGAGTTCCTCGCCGAGGCCGAGAAGCGCGACCACCGCAAGCTCGGCTCCGAGCTGGACCTGTTCTCCGTCCCGGAGCAGATCGGCTCCGGCCTCGCCGTCTTCCACCCCAAGGGCGGCATCGTCCGCCGGGTCATGGAGGACTACTCGCGCCGCCGGCACGAGGAGGAGGGCTACGAGTTCGTCTACACCCCGCACGCGACCAAGGGGAAGCTCTTCGAGACCTCGGGCCACCTGGACTGGTACGCCGACGGCATGTACCCGCCCATGCAGCTCGACGAGGGCGTGGACTACTACCTCAAGCCCATGAACTGCCCGATGCACAACCTGATCTTCGACGCGCGCGGTCGCTCCTACCGCGAACTGCCGCTGCGCCTCTTCGAGTTCGGCACCGTGTACCGGTACGAGAAGTCGGGTGTCGTGCACGGCCTGACCCGGGCCCGCGGCTTCACCCAGGACGACGCGCACATCTACTGCACCCGCGAGCAGATGTCCGAGGAGCTCGACAAGACCCTCACCTTCGTCCTGAACCTGCTGCGCGACTACGGCCTGACCGACTTCTACCTGGAGCTGTCCACCAAGGACCCGGAGAAGTTCGTCGGGACCGACGAGGCGTGGGAGGAGGCCACCGAGACGCTGCGCCAGGTCGCCGAGAAGCAGAACCTGGAGCTGGTGGCGGACCCGGGCGGCGCCGCCTTCTACGGCCCGAAGATCTCCGTCCAGGCCAAGGACGCCATCGGCCGCACCTGGCAGATGTCGACCATCCAGCTCGACTTCAACCTGCCGGAGCGCTTCGACCTGGAGTACACGGCGGCGGACGGTTCCAAGACCCGCCCGGTCATGATCCACCGTGCGCTGTTCGGCTCGATCGAGCGGTTCTTCGCGGTGCTCCTGGAGCACTACGCGGGCGCCTTCCCGGCGTGGCTCGCGCCGGTGCAGGCGACCGGCATCCCGATCGGTGACGCGCACGTCGACTACCTGGAGCAGTTCGCGGCGAAGGCCCGCACGCGCGGGCTGCGGGTCGAGGTGGACTCCTCCTCCGACCGCATGCAGAAGAAGATCCGCAACGCGCAGAAGCAGAAGGTCCCGTTCATGGTCATCGCGGGCGACGAGGACATGGCCAATGGCGCCGTCTCCTTCCGCTACCGCGACGGATCGCAGGAGAACGGCATCCCCGTCGACGAGGCCATCGCGAAGATCGTGAAGGTCGTCGAGGAACGCGCGCAGGTCTGACCGGTACGACGGCACGGGCCCCCGGGAGCGATCCCGGGGGCCCGTGCCGTCACACCCCCAGGACGCCATATGCTGCACGTATGACGAGTGAGCCGGAGCAGCAGTGGGGAGTGGGGACGCAGGACGCGTTCCAGCGTCTGTGGACGCCGCACCGGATGGCCTACATCCAGGGCGAGAACAAGCCGACCGGCCCCGGTGCCGACGACGGCTGCCCCTTCTGCTCGATCCCGGCCAAGTCCGACGAGGACGGACTGGTCCTCCGGCGCGGCGAGCGGGTCTACGCGGTGCTCAACCTCTACCCGTACACCGGGGGCCACCTCATGGTGGTGCCGTACCGGCACGTGGCCGACTACACGGATCTCACCGCCGAGGAGACCGCCGAACTCGGCGAGCTGACCAAGCAGGCGATGACCGCGCTGCGCGCCGCCTCCGGGGCGCACGGCTTCAACATCGGCATGAACCAGGGCACCGTGGCCGGCGCCGGCATCGCCGCCCACCTGCACCAGCACGTCGTCCCGCGCTGGGGCGGCGACACCAACTTCATGCCGGTCGTGGGCCACACCAAGGTGCTGCCGCAGCTGCTCGGGGACACCCGCAAGATGCTGGCGGACGCCTGGCCCTCGGCCTGAACCGGACGGCGCGCCGGCGCCCGGCCGGGCGCGCCTCGGAGGCGGAGGGGCCCGGTGGGTGCCCCGGCCGGGGCACCCCCCTCAGGCGTCGTAGACGTCGGCCTTCTTGGGCGCCGCCTCCTGCACCGCGCCGCTGAGGGCCGAGGAGCGGGCGCCGAACTTCTCGGTGTCCACGCCGTTCTCCGCCAGGACCTTGATCGCGGCGGAGTGCACCGCGCGCAGCACCGGCGTCGCGGCGCGCAACGCGTCGTCGGCCATGAAGCGGTGCCGCCACGGCTTGTCCGCCCAGGCGTGCCGCAGGCCGAACGGCTCGGGCAGGGTCAGCTTGCCGCCCAGCCAGTACAGCAGCGGCGGGTACCAGGTCAGCGGCGCGCGGGCGGCGAGGCGCACCACCTCGTCCGCGTCGACGAGGGGGAGCTTGACCGTGCGGGTCTCCCAGAACTTCACCGACTTCTGGACCGACTTCTCCTTGGCGGCCGGTTTCGTGGTGAACAGCGGGTGCACGGGGCCCAGCGCGTGGCCGGTGACCTCGATGCGCAGGGTCTCGTGGAGGACGGTCACCGTGATCAGCATGGTGATGACGAGCTGGCCGTCCCACAGGGTCCACTGCACCCCGAGGTAGTGGCGGTCGCCGGCGCCGAACTGCTGCTTGTTGCAGATCTCCTGTATGGCGTGCGGCTTGATCTGGTACGCCTCCACGTCGGTGCCCTCGGGCCGGGACACGGCGGTGGCGTTCTCACCGATCGGCGTGACGATCCAGTGGCGCACGGAGGGCTTGGTGAAGCCGCCGGTGTGCAGGGGGCCGCGCTCCAGCATGCGCAGCCGGTCGTGGATCGCCTTGATGACGTCCCAGCTGCGGAACGGGTTGATCTCGCGGTCCGGGTCGGCGGGGACCAGTTCCTCGGCGAGCTGCCAGCTGCCCCACCGGGTGCCCATGCCGAGTATGCCCTTGGGCCCGGCGTAGAAGACGGAGTTGGACTGCTGCTCGGCGCTGAGCCGGGCCAGGGACTGGCGCAGCTGCTCGGCCGCCGTCTCACCGGGGCTGCTCGGCACCGACTCGGGGACCTTGGCGCCCACGCTGCCGCCGGAGAGCAGGCTCTCCCACTGCTCCCGCAGGGCGTGCGCGGTGCGTTCGCAGATCCGCTTGGCCCAGAACCAGCCGATGACGGGGGCGACGACACACGCGCGGGCGTACCAGCCCCAGAACCCGTCGAAGGGCATGCGGAGCAGGAAGAGGACCGCGAGGGCGCCCACCCCGACCAGCAGCGTGGTGGCCAGGGCCCCGGCCCGCTTGTCCTCGCGCCGGGTCATGGTGGTGCGGATCTGGAAGACCAGCAGCCAGACGAGCAGGCCCGGCAGGAAGAGCACGCCGCACAGGACCATGACGGCGCTGAGCCAGTTGTCGCGCTCCCGGCGCATGCGGTGGGCGGCGAGGCTGTGCTCGACGACCACGTGCGGCTGGGTGCCGAAGGACTGGACGAGCGGCGCCCGTCCGGAGCCCAGCATCCGGTCGATGATCGCCCGGGAGAACGCCTCGCCCAGGTTCGGGCGGAACAGCTTGATCCGGGGCGGTGCGACGGCCGACTGGTGCCACTCGTTGTTGGCCTTGAGGATCTCGTCTGCCTCGTTGTCCCGGTAGGCCGCCGAGGCCAGCGCGAAGGTCGGCGTGTGCCCCTCGTCACCCGTGCGCGGTACCTGCGGACCGAAGAAGTCCGCGTAACCGCTCTCAACGGTCATTCCCCGCCCCCGATCGCCGCGACTGTCGTCATGCGGCCTTCCCGACTTCCTTGCCGCGCACACCTGTTGATCAGGTCTTCAGCGTATCCGCAGCGGGGCCGGTTCGTCTGCGGACGGTGACAACCGGTGTGCGGACCCGGCCGGCACGGTGCCGCACGGGGTGAAGCGTTCCGGGGCGCGCGGGGCGCACGGCGCGTGCGCGGGCGCCCCGCGACGGCTCCCGCGGGCGCCGGGCGCCGCCCCACGACGCCGGCCCCGGACCGCACCCGCCGCCCCCGCGCACGCCCGCCCCCGCGCTCGCCCGCCCCGGGCCGCACCCGTCCGCCGGGCGCGCCCCCGCGCGGGCCCCCGGACGGAACGCCTCCCGAGCCCCCTACGACGCCGCCCGGACCTCCTGACGGAGGCGCTGGGCGACCTGCGGCGGCATCGGCTCGTGCCGCGCGTAACGGCGGCTGAAGCGGGCCGTGCCGTGGGAGAGCGAGCGCAGGTCGACGGCGTACCGGTCGATCTCGATCTCCGGCACGTCGGCCCGGATCAGGGTGCGTCCGGCGGAGGACTGTTCGGTGCCGAGCACCCGCCCGCGGCGGCCCGACAGGTCGCTCATCACCGGGCCCACGTAGTCGTCGCCGACCAGGACCGTGACCTCGGCGACGGGTTCCAGCAGGTGGATCGTGGCCTGGGCCGCGGCCTCCCGCAGAGCCAGCGCGCCGGCCGTCTGGAAGGCGGCGTCGGAGGAGTCCACCGAGTGCGCCTTGCCGTCCAGCAGGGTCACCCGCACGTCGATCAGCGGATGGCCGTCGGCCACCCCCCTCGCCGCCTGCGCCCGCACCCCCTTCTCCACGGAGGGGATGAACTGCCGCGGCACCGCGCCGCCGACGACCTTGTCCACGAACTCGATGCCGGAACCGCCGGGCAGCGGCTCCACCTCGATCTCGCAGATCGCGAACTGCCCGTGACCGCCGGACTGTTTGACGTGCCGGCCCCGCCCGGACGCCGTGGAACCGAAGGTCTCCCGCAGCGCCACCTGGTGCGGCACCACGTCGACCTGCACGCCGTAGCGGCCGCGCAGCCGCTCCAGGGCGACGTCGGCGTGCGCCTCGCCCAGGCACCACAGGACCACCTGGTGGGTGTCCTGGTTCTGTTCGAGCCGCATCGTGGGGTCCTCGGCGACGAGCCGGGCCAGCCCCTGGGAGAGCCGGTCCTCGTCGGGTTTGCTGTGCGCCCGGATGGCCAGCGGGAGCAGCGGGTCGGGCATCTCCCAGGGTTCCATCAGCAGCGGGTCGTCCTTGGCGGACAGGGTGTCGCCGGTCTCGGCCCGGCCGAGCTTCGCCACGCACGCCAGATCCCCGGCGATCACCTGCGGCACGGGGCGCTGCTGCTTGCCGAACGGGGTGCTCAGCGCGCCGACGCGTTCGTCGACGTCGTGGTCCTCGTGGCCCCGGTCGGCCAGCCCGTGCCCGGAGACGTGGACGGTCTGGTCGGCGCGCAGGGTGCCGGAGAAGACCCGGACGAGGGACAGCCGGCCCACGTAGGGGTCGGAGGAGGTCTTGACGACCTCGGCGACCAGCGGGGCGCCGGGGTCGCAGGGCGTCAGCTCGCGCGGCGTGCCGTCGACGGTGGTCACCTGGGGCGTGCGGTGTTCCAGCGGGGTGGGGAACCCGCCCGTGACCAGGTCGAGGAGCTCCACCGTGCCGAGGCCCTGGCGGGCGCCGTCGGCGGCGGGGGCGGCCGCCAGGACGGGGAAGAACACGCCGCGTGCCACGGCCCGCTCCAGGTCCTCGACGAGGGTGCCGAGGTCGATGTCCTCGCCGCCGAGGTAGCGGTCCATGAGGGTCTCGTCCTCGCTCTCGGCGATGATCCCCTCGATCAGCCGGTCGCGGGCGTCCGCGATGAGCGGCAGTTGGTCGGGGCCGGGCTCGGACTCCTTGCGCTCGCCGGTGGAGTAGTCGAACAGCTTCCGCGACAGCAGCCCGATCAGACCGGTCACCGGAGCGTGCCCGTCCGGCCCCTCGGGGCCGCGCAGCGGCAGGTGGAGCGGCAGGACCGCGTCGGGGTCGTCCCCGCCGAACGCCTCGGCGCAGACCCGGGTCATCTCCTCGAAGTCGGCGCGGGCCGCCTCCAGATGGGTGACGACCAGGGCGCGGGGCATCCCGACGGCCGCGCACTCGTCCCAGACCATGCGGGTGGAGCCGTCCACGCCGTCGGCGGCCGAGACGACGAAGAGGGCCGCGTCCGCCGCGCGCAGACCGGCCCTGAGCTCTCCGACGAAGTCGGCGTATCCGGGGGTGTCGAGCAGGTTGACCTTGATGCCGTCCCATTCCACGGGCACCAGGGAGAGCTGCACCGAGCGCTGCTGCCGGTGCTCGATCTCGTCGTAGTCGGAGAGCGTGCCGCCGTCCTCCACGCGGCCCGCCCGGTTCACGGCCCCCGCGGTCAGCGCGAGAGCCTCCACCAGCGTCGTCTTGCCCGCTCCGGAGTGGCCGACCAGCACCACATTCCGTACGGACGCGGGGTGGTCGGCCGCCTGTGCCCTGCCGGCGGCTCCGGGGTGGGTGTGCGCCTTGTCGCCCATGGTCCTGCCTCCCGTGCACGGTGAGGTCACTGCGTGGGCGCGGACCGGCCGATCCGCGTGCGGTGCGGCTCCGGCGGCGCCCGCGGTACTCCGAGCTTTCCACTCCCCTCACGGTGCGTCCATACGGCGGACGCGCCCCGGCCGCCGGTCCCCCCGGCCCCCGGGTCCGCGTCCCGATGTCCCGTGTCCCCGCGGGCCGTCGGGGCGGGTGCCCGGCCGCCCGCGCGGGTGCGTGACTACGATGGGCCAGCCGGTGGCCAGCAGGGGCCGCGCGGCCACACCGACCGTCGGGAAGGCCATGCTGAACAAGTACGCGCGTGCATTCTTCACGCGTGTCCTCACACCGTTCGCCGCGTTTCTCATCCGGCGGGGGGTCAGCCCCGACACGGTCACGCTCATCGGTACCGCCGGAGTGGTCGCGGGTGCGCTGGTCTTCTACCCCATGGGGGAGTTCTTCTGGGGCACGGTGGTCATCACGCTGTTCGTGTTCTCCGACCTGGTCGACGGCAACATGGCTCGCCAGCTGGGCCGCTCCAGCCGCTGGGGCGCCTTCCTGGACTCCACCCTCGACCGGGTCGCCGACGGGGCGATCTTCGGCGGCTTCGCCCTGTGGTACGCGGCCGGCGGCGACGACACGGTGCTGTGCGCCGTCTCGATCTTCTGCCTGGCCAGCGGCCAGGTCGTGTCGTACACCAAGGCGCGCGGCGAGTCGATCGGCCTGCCGGTCGCGGTGAACGGCCTGGTGGAGCGGGCCGAGCGGCTGGTGATCTCGCTGGTCGCGGCCGGTCTCGCCGGGCTGCACGCGTTCGGCGTGCCCGGCATCCAGTACCTGCTGCCGGTCGCCCTGTGGATCGTCGCCGTCGGCAGCCTCGTCACGCTCGTCCAGCGGGTCGTCACCGTGCGCCGGGAGGCCGCCGAGGCGGACGCGGCGGCGGGCGCCCCGACGGCCGGTGACACACCGGCCGGGGACGCGACGGCGCCGGACACCGGCGCGTCCGGCCCGCGCACCGGCGACGACGGCACCCCGGGCGGCGCGGTCGCGGACCGCGGCGGCCGCCGGGGGAGCGGGGCGGCGACGTGAGTGCCCGGGAGCGCCTGACCGACGGCCTGTACGGCGCCGGCTGGAGCACGGTGAAGAAGCTGCCCGAGCCGGCCGCCGCCGGGCTGGGCCGGGCCATCGCCGACCTCGCGTGGCGGCGGCGCGGCACGGGCGTGCTGCGCCTGGAGGCCAACTACGCGCGGGTGGTGCCCGACGCGGACCCGCAGCGGCTCGCCGAACTGTCCCGCGCGGGCATGCGGTCCTACCTGCGCTACTGGATGGAGTCCTTCCGGCTGCCCGCCTGGAGCGAGGAGCGCGTCAGGAACGGCTTCGAACCCGACGGCCTGCACCACCTCACCGAGGGCCTGGCGGCCGGCAAGGGCGTCGTCCTCGCACTGCCGCACCTCGCCAACTGGGACCTCGCCGGCGCCTGGGTCACCACCCGGCTGGGCATCCCCTTCACCACCGTCGCCGAGCGCCTGAAGCCCGAGACGCTGTACGACCGGTTCGTCGCCTACCGCGAGGGCCTCGGCATGGAGGTCCTGCCGCACAGCGGCGGCACCGCCTTCGGCACCCTGGCCCGGCGGCTGCGCGACGGCGGCCTGGTCTGCCTGGTCGCCGACCGGGACCTGTCCGCCTCGGGCGTCGAGGTCGAGTTCTTCGGCGAGACCGCGCGGATGCCCGCCGGTCCCGCCCTGCTCGCGCAGCAGACCGGGGCCCGGCTGCTGCCCGTGACCCTCTGGTACGACGACACCCCCGTGATGCGGGGCCGCGTGCACCCGCCGGTCGAGGTGCCCGGGTCAGGTACGCGCGCCGAGAGGACGTCCGTCATGACACAGGCGCTGGCCGACGCCTACGCCACCGGGATCGCCGCCCATCCGGAGGACTGGCACATGCTCCAGCGCCTGTGGCTCAAGGACCTCGACCCCGCGCGTGACCCCGCCCGTGACACCGCCCGGAAGGCTCCGGAGGACACCCCGTGAGAATCGGCATCGTCTGCCCCTACTCGTGGGACGTGCCCGGCGGCGTCCAGTTCCACATCCGGGACCTCGCCGAGTACTTCATCCGGCTGGGCCACGAGGTCTCGGTGCTCGCCCCCGCCGACGACGACACCCCGCTGCCGCCCTACGTCGTCTCCGCAGGCCGCGCCGTACCGGTGCCCTACAACGGCTCGGTGGCCCGGCTGAACTTCGGCTTCCTGTCGGCGGCCCGGGTCCGGCGCTGGCTCCACGAGGGCGCCTTCGACGTCATCCACATCCACGAGCCGACCTCGCCCTCGCTGGGCCTGCTGACCTGCTGGGCCGCCCAGGGGCCGATCGTCGCCACCTTCCACACCTCCAACCCGCGCTCGCGCGCCATGATCGCCGCCTACGCGATCCTCCAGGCGGCCCTGGAGAAGATCAGCGCGCGGATCGCCGTCAGCGAGTACGCCCGGCGCACCCTCGTCGAACACCTGGGCGGCGACGCGGTGGTCATCCCCAACGGCGTCGACGTCGACTTCTTCGCCCGCGCCGAGCCGAAACCCGAGTGGCAGGGCGACACCATCGGCTTCATCGGCCGCATCGACGAACCCCGCAAGGGCCTGCCCGTGCTGATGCGGGCCCTGCCGAAGATCCTCGCCGCCCGCCCGCAGACCCGGCTCCTGGTGGCCGGACGCGGCGACGAGGAGGAGGCCGTCGAGACGCTCCCCGCCGAGCTGCGCTCCCGCGTGGAGTTCCTCGGCATGGTCAGCGACGAGGACAAGGCCCGCCTGCTGCGCAGCGTCGACCTCTACGTCGCCCCCAACACCGGCGGCGAGAGCTTCGGCATCATCCTCGTCGAGGCGATGTCCGCCGGCGCCCCGGTGCTCGCCTCCGACCTGGACGCCTTCGCCCAGGTCCTCGACCGCGGGGAGGCGGGCGAGCTGTTCCCCAACGAGGACGCCGACGCGCTCGCCTCGGCCGCCGTACGGCTCCTGGCCGACCCCGAACGCCGCGCCAAGCTCCGCGACCGCGGCAGCACCCACGTCCGCCGCTTCGACTGGTCCACCGTGGGCGCCGACATCCTCTCCGTCTACGAGACGGTCACCGCCGGCGCCGCAGCCGTGGCCGCCGACGACCGCACCACCGGCCTCTGGGGCCGCTTCGGCCTGGCCCGGGACTGAACCCCCCGGGGGGGCGTGCGGGTGCCCTGGTGCCAGGGGGCGGATTCCTCCCGCCTGTGCGGGTGCCGCAGAAGGCCGGGGCCTTGGTGCCACGGGTGGTTCCTCCAGCCCGTCCGGCGTTTGAGGACGAGGCCGTTCAGGCCGATGCGGGGGTTCGGGGGCGGCAGCCCCCGAGGACGGCACGGCAGCCGACGGCACCGCACCGCCGGCCGACGGCACGTCACACCACCCGCACCCCCAGCGGAGCGCCCCGGTAGCCTTGCCGCCCGTGACCGCAACCCTCATCTGGATCCTCGTCGCCCTCGTCCTGATCGGCCTCTACCTGAGCTGGACGGCGGGACGCCTGGACCGGCTGCACGCGCGGATCGACGCCGCGCGGGCCGCGCTGGACGCCCAGTTGCTGCGTCGCGCCTCGGTGACGCAGGAACTGGCCACCTCGGGCGTGCTCGACCCCGCCGCCTCGATCGTGCTGTACGAGGCGGCGCACGCCGCCCGGCAGGCGGTGGAGGAGCAGCGGGAGGTGGCCGAGAGCGAGTTGAGCCAGGCCCTGCGTGCGGTGTTCGCGGAGGCGCCGCAGGTCGACGTGGTCCGGGAGGCGCCCGGGGGAGAGGCCGCGGCCCTGGAGCTGTCCGAGGCGGTGCGCCGGGTGCCGATGGCGCGCCGTTTCCACAACGACGCCGTCCGCGCGGCCCGCGCGCTGCGCCGGCACCGCAAGGTGCGCTGGTTCCGGCTGGCGGGGCACGCCCCGTTCCCGATGGCGTTCGAGATGGACGACGAGCCGCCGGCGGCCCTGATCGAGCGGGCGGCGTAGCGCAGCCCCCCGCGCGCACGGCGCGCACGCACACCGCACCCGGCCGGTGGCCCCGAAAACGATCCACCGGCTTCCCATTGGCCCTTGCTGTGGACTGGTCCGCTCACGTTTCCTCGGTGCAGCAGAATCCGCCCCCATCCCCTCAGTGAGGTCACTCGTGTCCAGCACGCTCTCCGAAAACCAGGGTCCCGAGACCGGCACCGCCCGCGTGAAGCGCGGCATGGCCGAGCAGCTCAAGGGCGGCGTGATCATGGACGTCGTCACGCCGGAGCAGGCGAAGATCGCCGAGGACGCCGGTGCCGTCGCCGTCATGGCCCTGGAGCGGGTCCCGGCGGACATCCGCAAGGACGGCGGGGTGGCCCGCATGTCCGACCCGGACATGATCGAAGGCATCATCGACGCCGTGTCCATCCCCGTGATGGCCAAGTCCCGCATCGGCCACTTCGTCGAGGCCCAGGTGCTGCAGTCGCTCGGCGTCGACTACATCGACGAGTCCGAGGTCCTGACCCCGGCCGACGAGGTCAACCACTCCGACAAGTGGTCGTTCACCACGCCCTTCGTGTGCGGTGCCACCAACCTGGGCGAGGCGCTGCGCCGCATCGCCGAGGGTGCCGCGATGATCCGCTCCAAGGGCGAGGCCGGCACCGGCAACGTCGTCGAGGCCGTGCGTCACCTGCGCCAGATCAAGAACGAGATCGCCCGGCTGCGCGGCTTCGACAACCACGAGCTGTACGCCGCCGCCAAGGAGCTGCGCGCCCCGTACGAGCTGGTCAAGGAGGTCTCCGAGCTGGGCAGGCTGCCGGTCGTGCTGTTCTCCGCCGGCGGGGTGGCCACCCCGGCCGACGCCGCGCTGATGCGCCAGCTCGGCGCCGAGGGCGTCTTCGTGGGCTCCGGCATCTTCAAGTCCGGCGACCCGGCCAAGCGCGCCGCCGCCATCGTGAAGGCGACTACCTTCTACGACGACCCGAAGATCATCGCGGACGCGTCCCGCAACCTCGGCGAGGCCATGGTCGGCATCAACTGCGACACCCTCCCCGAGGCCGAGCGCTACGCCAACCGCGGCTGGTAGGCGTCGGATGCCCGCTTCCCCCGTGATCGGTGTCCTGGCCCTCCAGGGCGACGTACGGGAGCACCTGGTGGCCCTGGCCGCGGCCGACGCCGTGGCCAGGCCCGTGCGGCGCCCCGAGGAACTCGCCGAGGTGGACGGTCTCGTCCTGCCCGGCGGCGAGTCGACCACCATCTCCAAGCTGGCCGTCCTGTTCGGCCTGCTGGAGCCGCTGCGGGCCCGCGTGCGCGAGGGTCTGCCCGTCTACGGCACCTGCGCCGGGATGATCCTGCTCGCCGACAAGATCCTGGACCCGCGTTCCGGGCAGGAGACCGTCGGCGGCATCGACATGATCGTGCGCCGCAACGCCTTCGGACGGCAGAACGAGTCCTTCGAGGCGGCGTTGGACGTGCGGGGCGTGGCCGGCGACCCGGTGCACGGCGTCTTCATCCGCGCCCCGTGGGTCGAGTCCGTCGGGGCCCGCGCGGAGGTGCTCGCCGAGCACGACGGCCACATCGTCGCGGTCCGTCAGGGCAACGCGCTGGCCACCTCGTTCCACCCGGAGCTGACCGGTGACCACCGCGTGCACGCGCTGTTCGTGGAGATGACGCGCGCGTGGCGCGGGACCGAGTCCTTGTAGGATTCCATGCGTTCGTTGCAGGGATGGGTTACGCGAAGGAGACAGGCAGATGTCCGGCCACTCTAAATGGGCCACGACGAAGCACAAGAAGGCCGTCATCGATGCCAAGCGCGGCAAACTCTTCGCGAAGCTGATCAAGAACATCGAGGTCGCGGCCCGGATGGGCGGTGCCGACCCCGAAGGCAACCCCACGCTCTACGACGCCATCCAGAAGGCCAAGAAGCAGTCGGTTCCCAACAAGAACATCGACTCGGCGGTCAAGCGGGGCGCGGGCCTGGAGGCCGGCGGCGCCGACTACGAGACGATCATGTACGAGGGGTACGGCCCGAACGGTGTCGCGGTGCTCATCGAGTGCCTCACCGACAACCGCAACCGTGCCGCCTCCGAGGTCCGCGTCGCCATGACCCGCAACGGCGGCTCCATGGCCGACCCGGGCTCCGTCTCCTACCTGTTCAACCGCAAGGGCGTCGTGATCGTCCCCAAGGGCGAGCTGTCCGAGGACGACGTGCTCGGTGCCGTGCTCGACGCGGGCGCCGAGGAGGTCAACGACCTCGGTGAGTCCTTCGAGGTCGTCAGCGAGCCGACCGACCTGGTCGCGGTGCGCACCGCGCTCCAGGACGCCGGCATCGACTACGAGTCCGCCGACGCCAACTTCGTCCCGACCATGCAGGTCGAACTGGACGAGGAGGGCGCGAAGAAGATCTTCAAGCTGATCGACGCGCTGGAGGACAGCGACGACGTGCAGAACGTCTTCGCCAACTTCGACGTCAGCGACGAGATCATGGAGAAGGTCGACGCGTAGGCCCCCTCGTGCGGATCACGCCGGCCTCGCCGGGCCTGCCCGATCCGCACGACGGGCCCCGGCCCCGGCCGGATCGGCCCGATCCGGTCGACGGACTCCGGCCCTCGCCGGGCCTGCCTGATCCGGTCGACGGACCCCGGCCATCCGGACCACTGGCCCGGCCCCCGCCGGGCCGACGCGGCGCTCCGGGCCGACGGGAGAACCCGTCGGCCCGTTGCCATGCCCGGCGTTGTCGGTGGCAGCGGATAGCCTGCACGGACGGACGACGGCCAGGGAAGGTGGAGCGTTGCGCGTACTGGGGGTGGACCCGGGACTGACCCGGTGCGGTGTCGGGGTGGTCGAGGGAGTGGCCGGACGGCCGCTGACCATGCTCGGCGTCGGGGTCGTGCGGACGCCCGCCGACACGGACCTGGGCCGGCGCCTGGTCGCCCTGGAGGAGGGCCTCGAACAGTGGCTGGACGAGCACCGGCCCGAGTTCGTCGCCGTGGAACGCGTCTTCAGCCAGCACAACGTGCGCACCGTCATGGGCACGGCCCAGGCGAGCGCCGTCGCCCTGCTGTGCGCCTCCCGACGCGGCCTGCCCGTCGCCCTGCACACCCCCAGCGAGGTCAAGGCCGCCGTCACCGGATCGGGGCGCGCCGACAAGGCCCAGGTCGGAGCCATGGTGACCCGGCTGCTGCGGCTCGACGCGCCGCCCAGGCCCGCCGACGCCGCCGACGCCCTCGCCCTCGCCATCTGCCACATCTGGCGGGCCCCCGCCCAGAACCGTCTCCAGCAGGCCGTCGCCCGGCACGCCGGGGCCGCGCCGTCCGCGCCCCGCGGACCCGCCGCCCGGCGCCGCACGGCCGCCGCACCCGCCGCGGGGCCCGCCGCGGCGCCGAACCCACCGAAGGGGCGCACCGCATGATCGCCTTCGTCAGCGGCACGGTCGCCGCACTGGCCCCCGACGCCGCCGTCGTCGAGGTCGGCGGCGTCGGCATGGCCGTCCAGTGCACGCCGGACACGCTGTCCTCCCTGCGCGTCGGACAGCCGGCCCGCCTGGCCACCTCCCTGGTCGTCCGGGAGGACTCCCTGACGCTGTACGGCTTCGCGGACGACGACGAACGCCAGACGTTCGAGCTGCTCCAGACGGCCAGCGGGGTCGGCCCCCGCCTCGCTCAGGCCATGCTCGCGGTGCACCGCCCCGACGCACTGCGCCGGGCCGTCGCCACCGCCGACGAGAAGGCGCTCACTGCGGTGCCCGGCATCGGCAAGAAGGGCGCCCAGAAGCTGCTCCTCGAACTCAAGGACCGGCTCGGTGAACCCGTCGGCGCCCCGGCCGTCGGCGCCCCCGTCACCAGCGGCTGGCGCGACCAGCTGCACGCGGCCCTGATCGGCCTCGGGTACGCGACCCGCGAGGCGGACGAGGCCGTCGCCGCCGTCACCCCCCAGGCGGAGGCGGCCGGCGGTACCCCGCAGGTCGGTGCCCTGCTGAAGGCCGCCCTGCAGACCCTGAACCGCGCCCGATAGCCCGCGGCCCATCCGCTAGGAGACCTTTCAGTGAACTGGGACGACACGACCGACACCCCCGCTCCCGAGCGGCTGGTGGGCCCTGTCGCCGACCGGGAGGACCAGGCCGTCGAGGCCGCCCTGCGCCCGAAGGACCTGGGCGAGTTCATCGGCCAGGAGAAGGTGCGCGAACAGCTGGACCTGGTGCTGCGGGCCGCGCGGGCGCGCGGCGCCACCGCCGACCACGTGCTGCTCTCCGGCGCCCCGGGCCTCGGCAAGACCACCCTCTCGATGATCATCGCGGCGGAGATGGAGGCGCCCATCCGCATCACCTCCGGGCCCGCCATCCAGCACGCGGGCGACCTCGCGGCGATCCTGTCCTCCCTCCAGGAGGGCGAGGTCCTCTTCCTCGACGAGATCCACCGCATGTCCCGGCCCGCCGAGGAGATGCTGTACATGGCGATGGAGGACTTCCGCGTCGACGTCATCGTCGGCAAGGGCCCCGGCGCCACCGCCATCCCGCTGGAGCTGCCCCCCTTCACCCTGGTCGGCGCCACCACCCGGGCCGGACTGCTGCCGCCCCCGCTGCGCGACCGCTTCGGCTTCACCGCGCACATGGAGTTCTACGAGCCCGCCGAGCTGGAGCGGGTGGTCCACCGCTCGGCGAGCCTGCTCGACGTGGAGATCGACGCCGACGGCGCCGCCGAGATCGCGGGCCGCTCCCGCGGCACCCCCCGCATCGCCAACCGCCTGCTGCGCCGCGTCCGCGACTACGCGCAGGTCAAGGCGGACGGCCGGATCGACCGGGAGATCGCCGCGGCGGCCCTGAAGGTGTACGAGGTGGACACCCGCGGCCTGGACCGGCTGGACCGGGCGGTGCTCCAGGCGCTGCTGAAGCTGTTCGGCGGGGGACCCGTCGGCCTGTCCACGCTCGCCGTCGCGGTGGGCGAGGAACGTGAGACGGTGGAGGAGGTGGCCGAACCGTTCCTGGTGCGGGAGGGCCTGCTGGCCCGCACCCCGCGCGGCCGGATCGCCACCCCGGCGGCGTGGACGCACCTCGGCCTCGTGCCGCCCCGTGCGCAGGCCGCCGGAAACGGACAAGGGGACCTGTTCGGGGCGTGACCGTGGCGACGGTGGCCCGACCAGGAACCCGGGTGCCATGCTGAACGTTGTTCCCTGCGCGCGGGCTCGCCTAGACTCCGCCGATGCCGCCCTTGTGGGCGGCGCCACACACCCCCAACCAACAGGCCGTTCACCAGCGCGGTCATGTGAAGGAAGTTCCGACCCGTGAGTCTCCTGACCCTCCTCCCGTTCATTGTGCTCATCGGGGCCATGTTCCTGATGACCCGGTCGGCCAAGAAGAAGCAGCAGCAGGCCATCGAGATGCGGAACCAGATGCAGCCGGGTTCCGGCGTCCGCACCATCGGGGGCATGTACGCCACGGTCAAGGAGGTCAGCGAGGACACCGTCCTGCTCGACGCCGGACCGGGCGTCGAGCTGCTGTTCGCCAAGAACTCCATCGGTGCCGTCCTCAGCGACGAGGAGTACAACCAGATCGTCCACGGCATCGAGCACGACCTGAAGTCCGACGGTGACCTCGTGCCGGACGACGCCTCCTCCCTCACGGAGACCGGCGAGCCCTCCGACGCGGTCGCCGCCACCGACGACAAGCCCGTCGACTTCGGCAAGAAGGACACGGCCGACGAGCCGTCCGACGCCGTCGACGAGGCCGGCGCGGAGGGCGCGGCGAAGAAGTCCGACGGCGGTTCCGAGGCCAAGTAGGCGAAGCGGGCCGGCGGGCGACGACGGCCGTGCCCCCGCATGGGCGCGGGCCGGCCCGTGTCCTCGCGGGGACGACGGCCCGCCCGCACTTCCCCGTCACCCTCGGCCCCGGGCCCCGACCGGCCGGAGCTGTCGCCCCGGGCACGGCGACCGGCCCGCTGATCCTCCTCGGCCCCTCGCTCCACGACCCGGTCGTGGAGGTCGAGGGCCGCGGGGAGCAGCCGGGCCTGCGGCTGGTCCGAACTGCCGAACGACGACGCGGGTCGTTTCCGCCGTTCGTGGGCTTTGCCGAGGACGCGCCCCCCGCAATCCGATCGCCCGCTCGTCGTACCGGCCCCGACGGAACACGAGCCCGACGGAAGTTCCCCGGCGACGGTGCCGGCCCGGCCCACGGGGTCGGGGCGGACCCACCGACACCCCGCCCTCCCGAGCGGGTACGACGACGGCCGGGAGGTCGTGGCCCCCAGGTCGCGGCCACCCGTCCTCGGCCCAGGCAACCTGCCGGTCCCCCGCAGTCGCGGGCGCGGCCGGCCCTCAGGAAAGCGACGATGACCGACATCCGAGAACTGCTGCTCAGCCGCATCCGGGACGTGCCGGACCACCCGGAGCCGGGGGTGATGTTCAAGGACATCACCCCGCTCCTCGCGGACCCCGCGGCCTTCACCGCCCTCACCGACGCCCTCGCCGGGATCGCGGCGGACACGGGGGCCACGAAGATCGTCGGCCTGGAGGCCCGCGGCTTCATCCTCGGCGCCCCGGTCGCCGTCCGCGCGGGCCTCGGCTTCGTCCCCGTGCGCAAGGCCGGCAAGCTCCCCGGGGCGACCCTGAGCCAGGCCTACGACCTGGAGTACGGATCCGCCGAGATCGAGGTGCACGCCGAGGACATCAGCGCCGGCGACCGGATCCTGGTGGTGGACGACGTGCTCGCCACCGGCGGCACCGCCGAGGCGTCCCTCCAGCTCATCCGCCGGGCGGGCGCCGAGGTCTCCGGCCTCGCCGTGCTGATGGAGCTGGGCTTCCTCGGCGGCCGTGCCCGGGTGGAGCCGGTGCTGGCCGGCGCGTCGCTGGAGGCGCTGCTCACCATCTGAGCCGCCGCCCCAGCCACAGCCGCCGCCCCAGCCGCAGCCGCAGCTCAGCCGCAGCCCCGGCCGGTCATCACGCAGCAGCCCTCGGCCGTCGGCCGCCGTCCCGCACCACGCCCCGGGAAGCGCGGCCCAGCCCTCCCGCCGGCGTCGGCGCCGGCGGGTGCGGTCCGCCTCACGGGCTCGCGCGAGGCGAGGCGTCACCGGCCAGGCGTCACCGGCGGGCCCTCCCCGGCGCGGGGAGGGCTCCCCGCCGACACGGGGCCCGGGAGCGGTAGCCCCGGGGGGCCGGTAACCCCCGGGCTCGTCCCGTGCGTCCCGGGATCGGACAGGTCTCACACCGCTCCCCGGGTCCTCCGCGGACGCGGCATGGCTACCATGGACTCTTCCGGAGCCTGACCGGGGGACCCGGATCGCGCACGAGGAGTCCTCTTGCCAGACGAGGCCCAGCACCTGACCGCCGCCAAGCCCGAGCCCGCCTCGGCGCCCGCGGCCAAGCCCGCGCCCAGCGCCCCGCAGGCGAAGAACGACACCCGCGGTCCGGTCCGGCACGCCCAGGCCACCCCCGTCGACAAGCCCGAGCAGCCGCGGCCCAAGCCGTCCCCGCCCCCGGAGCGCTCCGCCCCCGCGGTCCGCCAGAACACCGGCCAGCCCGCCCGCTCCGGCTCCTCCAACCGCGTCCGCGCCCGTCTCGCCCGGCTCGGCGTGCAGCGCGCGAACCCGTACAACCCGGTGCTGGAGCCCCTGCTGCGGATCGTGCGCGGCAACGACCCCAAGATCGAGAACTCCACCCTCCGCCAGATCGAGAAGGCCTACCAGGTCGCCGAGCGCTGGCACCGCGGGCAGAAGCGCAAGAGCGGCGACCCGTACATCACGCACCCGCTGGCCGTCACCACCATCCTGGCCGAGCTGGGCATGGACCCGGCCACGCTGATGGCCGGGCTGCTGCACGACACCGTGGAGGACACCGAGTACGGCCTGGAGGACCTGCGCCGCGACTTCGGCGACGTGGTCACCCTGCTCGTCGACGGCGTCACGAAGCTGGACAAGGTCAAGTTCGGCGAGGCCGCCCAGGCCGAGACGGTGCGCAAGATGGTCGTCGCGATGGCCAAGGACCCCCGGGTCCTGGTCATCAAGCTGGCCGACCGGCTGCACAACATGCGCACCATGCGGTACCTCAAGCGCGAGAAGCAGGAGAAGAAGGCGCGCGAGACCCTGGAGATCTACGCGCCGCTCGCCCACCGCCTGGGCATGAACACCATCAAGTGGGAGCTGGAGGACCTCGCCTTCGCGATCCTCTACCCCAAGATGTACGACGAGATCGTGCGCCTGGTGGCCGAGCGCGCCCCCAAGCGGGACGAGTACCTCGCCGTCGTCACCGACGAGGTGCAGCAGGACCTGCGGGCCGCCCGCATCAAGGCCACCGTCACCGGCCGGCCCAAGCACTACTACAGCGTCTATCAGAAGATGATCGTCCGCGGCCGGGACTTCGCGGAGATCTACGATCTGGTGGGCATCCGCGTCCTGGTGGACACCGTCCGCGACTGCTACGCGGCCCTCGGCACGGTGCACGCGCGATGGAACCCGGTCCCCGGCCGGTTCAAGGACTACATCGCGATGCCCAAGTTCAACATGTACCAGTCGCTGCACACCACGGTGATCGGACCGGGCGGCAAGCCGGTCGAGCTGCAGATCCGCACCTTCGACATGCACCGCCGCGCCGAGTACGGCATCGCCGCGCACTGGAAGTACAAGCAGGAGGCCGTGGCCGGCGCGTCCAAGATCCGCACCGACGCGCCCAAGTCGTCCGGCAAGAGCAAGGACGACCACCTCAACGACATGGCGTGGCTGCGGCAGCTGCTGGACTGGCAGAAGGAGACCGAGGACCCGGGCGAGTTCCTGGAGTCCCTGCGCTTCGACCTCTCCCGCAACGAGGTCTTCGTCTTCACCCCGAAGGGCGACGTCATAGCGCTGCCCGCCGGTGCCACCCCCGTGGACTTCGCGTACGCGGTGCACACCGAGGTCGGTCACCGCACCATAGGGGCACGGGTCAACGGCCGCCTCGTCCCGCTGGAGTCGACCCTCGACAACGGCGACCTGGTGGAGGTCTTCACCTCCAAGGCGGCCGGCGCCGGCCCGTCCCGGGACTGGCTCGGCTTCGTCAAGTCGCCCCGCGCCCGCAACAAGATCCGCGGCTGGTTCTCCAAGGAGCGCCGCGACGAGGCGATCGAGCAGGGCAAGGACTCCATCGTCCGCGCCATGCGCAAGCAGAACCTGCCCATCCAGCGCATCCTCACCGGCGACTCCCTGGTGACCCTGGCGCACGAGATGCGCTACTCGGACATCTCCGCGCTGTACGCGGCGATCGGCGAGGGCCACGTCTCCGCGCAGAACATCGTGCAGAAGCTGGTGCAGGCCCTCGGCGGGGAGGAGGCGGCCACCGAGGAGATCGACGAGTCGGTCCCGCCGGCCCGCAGCCGCAAGCGCCGCTCCAGCGCCGACCCCGGCGTCGTCGTCAAGGGCGTCGAGGACGTCTGGGTGAAGCTGGCCCGCTGCTGCACCCCGGTGCCCGGCGACCCGATCATCGGCTTCGTCACCCGCGGCAGCGGCGTCTCGGTGCACCGCAGCGACTGCGTGAACGTCGACTCGCTGTCCCGGGAGCCCGAGCGCATCCTCGACGTCGAGTGGGCGCCCACCCAGTCGTCGGTGTTCCTGGTCGCCATCCAGGTCGAGGCGCTGGACCGCTCCCGGCTGCTCTCGGACGTCACCCGGGTGCTGTCCGACCAGCACGTCAACATCCTGTCCGCGGCCGTGCAGACCTCCCGCGACCGGGTCGCCACCTCCCGCTTCACCTTCGAGATGGGCGACCCCAAGCACCTGGGCCACGTCCTGAAGGCGGTCCGGGGCGTGGAGGGCGTCTACGACGTCTACCGGGTCACCTCGGCCCGCAACCGCACCTGACCGGACCTGACCTGGGCCTGACCCGAGCTGCCCCGACCCGGGGGACGGCACACGTGAGGGGACGGCACAGGGAAGGGGGCCGCCGCACCGGCCGGTGCGGCAGCCCCCTTCCCTGTGCCCTGGCGGGCGGGCGGCTCAGCCGCCGAACTCCTGCAGACCCTTCAGGGCTTGGTCGAGCAGCGCCTGACGGCCCTGGAGCTCCCGCTCCAGCTTGTCCGCCTTCGCGGTGTTGCCCTGCGCGCGGGCCTGCTCGATCTGGTTCTTCAGCTTGTCGACCGCGGCCTGCAGCTGGCCGGTCAGCCCCGCGGCACGCGCGCGTGCCTCCGGGTTGGTCCGGCGCCACTCGGTCTCCTCGGCCTCCTGGAGCGCCCGCTCCACGGCCTGCATCCGGCCCTCGACCTTCGGGCGGGCGTCCCGCGGCACGTGACCGATGGCCTCCCAGCGCTCGTTGAGCGTCCGGAACGCGGCCCGGGCGGCCTTCAGATCGGTGATCGGCAGGAGCTTCTCGGCCTCCCCGGCCAGTTCCTCCTTCAGCTTCAGGTTCTCCGCCTGCTCGGCGTCCCGCTCGGCGAACACCGAGCTGCGCGCGGCGAAGAAGACGTCCTGCGCGCCGCGGAAGCGGTTCCACAGGTCGTCCTCGTGCTCGCGCTGAGCCCGGCCGGCCGCCTTCCACTGCGCCATCAGGTCCCGGTAGCGCGCGGCCGTCGCACCCCAGTCCGTCGAGTTCGACAGCGACTCGGCCTCCGCGACCAGGGCCTCCTTGGTCCGGCGGGCCTCCTCGCGCTGCGCGTCGAGCTGCGCGAAGTGCTGCTTGCGCCGCTTGGAGAACGCCGAGCGCGCGTGCGAGAACCGGTGCCACAGCTCGTCGTCGGACTTGCGGTCCAGCCGCGGCAGGCCCTTCCAGGTGTCCACCAGGGCCCGCAGCCGCTCACCGGCCGCCCGCCACTGGTCGGACTGCGCCAGCTCCTCGGCCTCCGCGACCAGGGCCTCCTTGGACCGGCGGGCCTCCTCGGACTGCCGGGCCCGCTGCGCCTTGCGCTCCTCGCGCCGCGCCTCCACCAGCTCCACCAGCTTGTCCAGCCGGACCCGCAGGGCGTCCAGGTCGCCCACCGCGTGGTGGGCGTCGACCTGCTCACGCAGGTGGTCGATGGCCGTCCGGGCGTCCTTGGAGGACAGGTCGGTGGTCTTCACTCGCTTCTCGAGGAGGCCGATCTCGACAACCAGGCCCTCGTACTTGCGCTCGAAGTAGGCCAGGGCTTCCTCGGGGGACCCCGCCTGCCAGGAGCCGACGACCTTCTCGCCGTCGGCCGTACGCACGTACACGGTGCCCGTCTCGTCGACGCGGCCCCACGGGTCGCTGCTCACAGCGCCTCCTCCACATGATGCCGTCGGGGGGCGTCGAAGCTCCCCCGGGCATCGTCCACAGTTTCGTCACGGCCAACATAAGCGACCGACGGGACCCCTGTCCGCATCCCGCGCGACCGGGATTGCCCAGTTGACGGTCAGGATTCCGTCACCCTGGCCTTGTTGATCACGACCGTCGCGTGGGGCGCGGTGTTGCCGGTGGTGGGGTCGGGTCCGGTGGCGCCCGCGGCGGCGATCTTCTTCAGCACCTTCATGCCCGCGTCGGAGACGGTGCCGAACGGGGTGTAGCTGGGCGGGAGCTGGCTGTCCTGGTAGACCAGGAAGAACTGGCTGCCGCCACTGTCCTTCTGCCCGGTGTTGGCCATCGCGACCGTGCCCGCCGGGTAGGTGTTGTCCTTGAGGCTCTTGTCCTTGAGGTTCTCGTCCGGGATCGTGTAGCCCGGCCCGCCGGTGCCGGTGGCCGTCGGGTCACCGCACTGCAGCACGTAGATGCCCTCGGTGGTGAGCCGGTGGCACTTGGTGTGGTCCAGGTAGCCCTGGTCCAGCAGGAAGCGGAACGAGTTGACCGTGTGCGGGGCGGCCTTCGCCTTGAGGGCCACGTCGATGTCGCCGCAGGTGGTCTCCAGCTTCATCGTGTACGAGGCCGACGTGTCGAGTTCGAGCGCCGGCTCCTTCTTCCACGTCTTCGTCTTCGGCTCGCCCGGCGCGGGCTTCTCGCACGGGTCGGGCGCCTTGCTCGTCGGCGCCGCGCTCGGGGTGACCTCCGAGCCCGCGTTGGCGCTGGTGTCGTCGTCCTGCTGGAAGGCCCCGGCCGTGTACAGCGCCCCGCTGCCGATCAGCACCACACCGAGCGCCGACGCGATCACCGCGTTGCGCGTGCGCGCCTTGCGCCGTGCCTCGGTGCGCCGCTGCTGCTGGCGCAAGAACTTCTCCCGGGCGAGCTGACGCCGCCGCTGTTCCTGGCTGACCACCGGGTTGTCTCCTCATGCGTCTCGTGTGCCGGCCGGTACGCGTGCGTGCGGTGAAGCCGACCGCCTGCGTCTGCCCCGTACCGTATATGGGTTCGCTGAGGAATCGGCAGCGCCGGTAGGCTCTGACCACGGGCGCAGCCCGTCGCAAGCCTCCCGTACCCACACAACGAAGGACGATCGTGCTCATTGCCGGGTTCCCCGCCGGGGCCTGGGGGACGAACTGTTATCTCGTCGCCCCCGCCGCCGGTGAGGAGTGCGTGATCATCGACCCCGGCCACCAGGCCGCCGACGGCGTCGCGGAGGCGGTCCGCAAGCACCGGCTGAAGCCGGTCGCCGTCGTCCTGACCCACGGCCACATCGACCACGTCGCCTCGGTCGTCCCGGTCTGCGGAGCGCACGACGTGCCGGCCTGGATCCACCCCGAGGACCGGTACATGATGAGCGACCCCGAGAAGGGCATCGGCCGTGCCATCGGCATGCCGCTGATGGGCGAGCTGACCGTGGGCGAGCCGGACGACCTCCGCGAACTCACCGACGGCACGCGGCTGGAGCTGGCGGGGCTGGACTTCACCGTCGCCCACGCGCCGGGCCATACCAAGGGGTCGGTGACCTTCGGCCTGCCCGAGGCGGCGGACATCCCGCCGATCATGTTCTCGGGCGACCTGCTGTTCGCCGGCTCCATCGGACGCACCGACCTGCCCGGCGGTGACATGGCCGAGATGCTCGACTCGCTGGCACGCGTCTGCCTGCCGCTCGACGACTCGACCGTGGTGCTGTCCGGACACGGCCCCCAGACGACCATCGGCCGGGAGCGCGCCACCAACCCGTATCTACGGCAGGTGGCGGACGCCGGCCAGGGAGCGGACCTCGACGCTCCCCGACGAGGAATGTGACGACTACTTCCGTGAGCACCTTCAAGGCCCCCAAGGGCACCTACGACCTGATCCCGCCGGACAGCGCCACCTACCTCGCCGTGCGCGAGGCCATCGCCGCCCCGCTGCGGGGCTCCGGCTACGGCTACATCGAGACGCCGGGCTTCGAGAACGTCGAGCTGTTCGCGCGCGGTGTCGGCGAGTCCACCGACATCGTCACCAAGGAGATGTACGCCTTCGAGACCAAGGGCGGCGACCGGCTCGCCCTGCGGCCCGAGGGCACCGCGTCCGTGCTGCGCGCCGCCCTGGAGGCCAACCTGCACAAGGCGGGCAACCTCCCGGTCAAGCTCTGGTACTCCGGCTCCTACTACCGCTACGAGCGCCCCCAGAAGGGCCGTTACCGCCACTTCTCCCAGGTCGGCGCCGAGGCGATCGGCGCGGAGGACCCCGCCCTGGACGCCGAGCTGATCATCCTCGCCGACCAGGCGTACCGCTCGCTGGGCCTGCGCACCTTCCGCATCCTGCTCAACAGCCTCGGCGACCAGGAGTGCCGGCCGGTGTACCGGACCGCCCTGCAGGACTTCCTGCGCGGCCTGGACCTGGACGAGGACACCCTGCGCCGGGCGGAGATCAACCCGCTGCGCGTGCTGGACGACAAGCGCGAGTCGGTGCAGAAGCAGCTGTCCGGCGCCCCGCTGCTGCGGGACTACCTCTGCGACGCCTGCAAGGCGTACCACGAGGAGGTCCGCGAACTGATCACGGCGGCGGGCGTGGCCTTCGAGGACGACCCCCGGCTGGTGCGCGGCCTGGACTACTACACCCGCACCACGTTCGAGTTCGTCCACGACGGCCTCGGCTCCCAGTCCGCGGTGGGCGGTGGCGGCCGCTACGACGGGCTGTCCGAGATGATCGGCGGCCCGGCCCTGCCGTCCGTCGGCTGGGCCCTCGGCGTCGACCGCACCGTGCTGGCCCTCCAGGCGGAGGGGATCGAGCTGGACCTCCCGGCCACCACCAGCGTCTTCGCCGTGCCGCTCGGCGAGGAGGCCCGCCGGGTGCTGTTCACCAAGGTCACCGAGCTGCGCAAGAACGGCGTCGCCGCCGACTTCGCGTACGGCGGCAAGGGGCTCAAGGCCGCGATGAAGGCCGCCCACCGCTCCGGCGCCCGCTACGCGCTGGTGCTGGGCGAGCGCGACCTCGCCGAGGGTGTCGTCCAGCTCAAGGACATGGAGTCCGGCGAGCAGACCGCGGTCGGGGTCAACGAGATCGTCGCGGAGCTGGAGTCACGGCTCGGCTGACACGTCGTTCCGGCGCCGGGTGCCCGCGGGCGCCCGGCGCCGTCGTCAACCCGTGGGCCGTCGTCAACCCGTGGGGCGTCGTCACCTGCCGGAGTGGACCGAGGGCGAGCGGGTGTGCGATCCGGGAACGGACGGTGGCCGGAACCGCACGCTCCGGGCGGGTATCCGTAGGGTGATGTGCCCGCAGGGGCGGGCGTGCACAGGAGGGTGCGGCACAATGGCCGTGCCCGAAGCAGGCCCACCACCCAGTGACGGAATCGGCGTGATGAGCAAGACGACAGTCAAGGACGTCTCGATGCAGCCCCAGTCCTCGCCGGAACCCGCCTCGGCGCCCCGCAGGGAAGGCGCGAGCCGGGCTCTCGCCCTGCTCCTGGTGATCACCGGCGCCGCGGGCGTGCTCGCGGCCTGGGTCATCACGCTCGACAAGTTCAAGATCCTCGAGGCCAAGGCGCGCGGCGAGACGTACACCCCGGCGTGCAGCATCAACCCCATCGTCTCCTGCGGCAGCGTCATGGAGAGCGACCAGGCCTCGGTGTTCGGCTTCCCGAACCCGATGCTCGGCCTCGTCACCTACGGCATCGTGATCTGCGTCGGCATGAGCCTGCTGGCCGGTGCCCGCTTCCCCCGCTGGTACTGGCTCACCCTCAACGCCGGCACGCTGTTCGGCACGGTGTTCTGCGCCTGGCTGATGTACCAGTCCCTGTACCGGATCAACGCCCTGTGCCTGTGGTGCTGCCTGGCCTGGGTCGCCACGATCCTCATGTTCTGGTACGTGACCTCCTTCAACGTCCGCCAGGGCTTCCTGCCCGCCCCGGCCGGGGTGAGGAACTTCTTCGGCGAGTTCACCTGGGTCCTGCCGGTGCTGCACATCGGCGTGATCGGCATGCTGATCCTGACCCGCTGGTGGACCCTCTGGACGGGCTGACCGCCCCGCCGCACTGTCGGTGCGGTCCTTTAGGGTTGCCCCCGTGGAGCCCGACCTGTTCACCGCCGCAGCAGAAGAACGCCAGGAGAAGGACCCGGCCGGCAGCCCCCTGGCGGTCCGGATGCGCCCCCGCACCCTCGACGAGGTGGTGGGGCAGCAGCACCTGCTCAAGCCGGGCTCACCGCTGCGCCGGCTGGTCGGGGAGGGCTCCGGGGGCCCGGCCGGCCCCTCCTCGGTGATCCTCTGGGGCCCGCCCGGCACCGGCAAGACCACCCTCGCCTACGTCGTCTCCAAGGCGACCAACAAGCGCTTCGTCGAACTGTCCGCGATCACCGCCGGGGTCAAGGAGGTCCGGACGGTCATCGACGGCGCCCGCCGCGCCTCCGGCGGGTACGGCCAGGAGACCGTCCTGTTCCTGGACGAGATCCACCGCTTCAGCAAGGCCCAGCAGGACTCCCTGCTGCCCGCCGTCGAGAACCGCTGGGTCACCCTGATCGCGGCCACCACCGAGAACCCCTACTTCTCGGTCATCTCCCCGCTGCTGTCCCGGTCGCTCCTGCTCACCCTGGAGCCCCTCACCGACGACGACCTGCGGGGCCTGCTGGCCCGCGCCCTGACCGACGACCGCGGCCTGAAGGGCTCCCTCACCCTCCCCGAGGACACCGCGGAACACCTGCTGCGCATCGCCGGCGGCGACGCCCGCCGCGCCCTCACGGCCCTGGAGGCCGCCGCGGGGGCCGCGCTCGACAAGGGCGAGCCGGAGATCTCCCTGACCACGCTGGAGGAGACCGTCGACCGGGCGGCGGTCACCTACGACCGCGACGGCGACCAGCACTACGACGTCGCCAGCGCCCTGATCAAGTCGATCCGCGGCTCCGACGTGGACGCCGCCCTGCACTACCTGGCCCGGATGATCGAGGCCGGCGAGGACCCGCGCTTCATCGCCCGCCGGCTGATGATCTCCGCCAGCGAGGACATCGGCCTCGCCGACCCGAACGCGCTGCCCCTCGCGGTCGCCGCCGCCCAGGCCGTCGCCATGATCGGCTTCCCCGAGGCCGCGCTCACCCTCAGCCACGCCACCATCGCCCTGGCCCTCGCCCCCAAGTCCAACGCGGCGACCACCGCCATCGGCGCCGCCCTGGACGACGTGCGCAAGGGCCTCGCCGGCCCGGTGCCGCAGCACCTGCGCGACGGGCACTACAAGGGCGCCGCCAAGCTGGGCCACGCCCAGGGCTACGTCTACCCGCACGACCTGCCCGAGGGCATCGCCGAGCAGCAGTACGCCCCGGACGCCCTGAAGGACCGCGCCTACTACGCGCCCACCCGGCACGGCGCGGAGGCGCGGTACGCGGACGCCGTCGAATGGACCAGGAAGCACCTCGGTCGGAAGCGGTCCTGACCACCCTGTAGAATCGCCTGAGCGCTGCGTCCCGTTGTCCGGTCCCGTCAGGAGAGCCGGCGTCACCAGAGCGGGACATCCAGCCGGAGACCCGGCCCCCGGGCGGGGATCTCCAGGAGCGTCGCGCACCGGCGAACGGTGTCGCGGGCAGCCCACCACCACCCGGAGCCCCGGGACCGGTCGGTGGGCCACTCGCGTGCTGCACGTATGTGCCCAGATCAGGGGAGCGGCTGCCCGGCAGGTCCACACCCGGACCCGCGGGGTTTCCCCGGCTGCGGATGCGACCTCCTCGAACCCTGGTGAGCCGACGCAACGGAAAGCGAAAAGAGACAGTGGCGAATCAGTCCCGCCCCAAGGTCAAGAAGTCGCGTGCCCTCGGTATCGCGCTGACCCCGAAGGCCGTCAAGTACTTCGAGGCCCGCCCCTACCCGCCGGGCGAGCACGGCCGCGGCCGCAAGCAGAACTCGGACTACAAGGTCCGTCTGCTGGAGAAGCAGCGTCTGCGCGCGCAGTACGACGTGAGCGAGCGCCAGCTCGTCCGCGCCTACGAGCGGGCCGCCAAGACCACCATCAAGACCGGTGACGCCCTCGTCATCGAGCTGGAGCGCCGCCTCGACGCGCTGGTCCTGCGTTCGGGCATCGCCCGCACGATCTACCAGGCCCGCCAGATGGTCACGCACGGCCACATCCAGGTCAACGGCAAGAAGGTCGACAAGCCCTCCTTCCGTGTCCGCCCGGACGACGTCGTGCAGGTCCGCGAGCGCAGCAAGGACAAGACCCTCTTCACGATCGCTCGTGAGGGTGGCTTCGCCCCCGAGGGCGAGACGCCGCGCTACCTCCAGGTGAACCTCAAGGCCCTGGCGTTCCGCCTGGACCGCGAGCCGAACCGCAAGGAGATCCCGGTGATCTGCGACGAGCAGCTCGTCGTCGAGTACTACGCCCGCTGACCCCGGCAGGCACGCGGTACCTCAGCCCGCCGTCTCCCCACCCCCACGGGTGGGCGAGGCGGTGGGTTCCTGCGTCCCGGGGGCCGCGGGCGCGGCCGGCACCGGCCGGTGGGCGGCCCGCACGGCCGGCGGGGTCCCCGGCCGGCCGAGCGCCCGGGACACCGCCGCGTCCCGGTCCAGCAGGGACCCCCGGCGCACGCACTCCTCGTACACGGCGTCGCCGAGCTCCCGCCGGGCCCGCGCCTCGCACAGCGACCGCGGCGCGCCGTAGTGGGCCGAGCCGAACAGCCGCAGTCCCACCGGGCGCCACATCGCGCCCGCCGCCCCCTGGAGCACCGCCGCCTCGGCGGCGTCCCCCTCGGACACCGTCACCAGCGCCAGCAGCTCCAGCGCCAGCACCGACCCGAGCAGGTCACGGAACCGGTGCGCCCCGGCCAGGCAGTCCCCGAGCAGCGCGCGGGCCGACGCGCGGTCGCCGTCCCGCCAGGCCGCGTACGCCAGGACGTACAGGGCGTAGCCCCGGGCCCACCGCTCGCCGTGGTCGTCGCACACCCGCCGGATCTCCTCGCACCGGCGCACCGCCTCCGCCAGGTGCCCCTGGAAGGCCCGGGCCATGGCCAGCTCCACCTGCCCCATCAGCACGTTGCTGTTGAGCTCCCCGGCCTCCCCGTACCGTTCCAGCGCCGACCCCAGCAGCCGCTCCGCCCGGGACAGGTCGTCCGTGACCAGGGCCACGCACCCCCTGCGGTGCTCCGCGTAGGCCGCCGCAAGGGGGTTCCCGGTCCGGTCCGCCTCCCGGCCGCACTCCTGCAGCGCGGCCAGCGCCGGCCCGGTGTCGCCCTGGAGGATCGCCACGTGCCCGAGCACCCACAGGGCCTTCAGGCGTGGCGGCTCGTGGCCGGAGTCCACGCGCGCCGCCTGCTCCAGCCAGTGCCGCCCCTCCGCGAGCCGCCCGCAGCCGACCCAGTAGAACCACAGCGAACCCGCCAGGTGCTGGCCCAGGTGCGCCCCGTCCGGATCGGTGAGGGCCAGCTCCAGCGCGCCGCGCAGATTCGGCAGCTCCGCCTCCGCCCGGGCGGCGATCTCCGCCTGGCGCGGGGAGAACCAGTCCAGCTCCCACCAGGTGGCCAGCCCCACGTACCAGTCCCGGTGCCGCCTGCGCAGCCGTTCCTCGTCGCCCGTCCCGGCCAGCCACTCGGCGCCGTACTCCCGCAGGGTGTCCAGCATCCGGTAGCGCACCCCGGCGGGCGTCTCCTCACGGCCCACCACCGACTGCGCCAGCAGGGCGGACAGCACGTCCAGCACGTCCTCCGCGGGCAGACCGTCCCCGCCGCACACGTACTCGGCCGCCTCCAGATCGAACCCGCCCGCGAACACCGACAGCCGCGACCACAGCAACCGCTCCCGGGGCGTGCACAGTTCGTGGCTCCAGCCGATCGCGGTGCGCAGCGCCCGGTGCCGGGGCAGGGCGTCCCGGTTGCCGCCGCTCAGCAGCCGGAACCGGTCGTCGAGCCGCTCCAGCAACTGCGCGGCCGACAGGGTGCCCAGCCGGCCCGCGGCCAGTTCCACCGCCAGCGGGAACCCCTCCAGCCGCCGGCACAGCTCCCGCGCCACCGCCGCGTCCCCGACCGGGGCCCCCTGCCGCTCCGCCCGCTCGGCCAGCAGCCGCACCGCCTCGTCCTCGTCCATCGGCGCCAGCGGGAACAGCCGCTCCCCGGCCACCGCCAGGGGCCGCCGTCCCACCGCCAGCACCCGCAGCCCCGGCGCCCGGGCGAGCAGGTGGGCCACCAGCTCGGCGCAGGCGTCCACCAGGTGCTCGAAGCCGTCCAGGACCAGCAGCAGGCGACGGCCCGCGAGGTGGGCGGCCAGCACCTCGCGGGGCGGACGGCACGTGTGGTCGGTGATGCCCAGCGCCGCCACCGTCTCGTGGTCGACGCAGTCCGGGTCCCGCAGGGCGGCCAGATCCACCCGCCACACCCCGTCCGGGGGAGCCCCGAGCCCGGCGGCCCGGACGGCCAGCCGGGACTTGCCGATCCCGCCGGGTCCGGTCACCGTCACCAGGCGCGAGGCCCCGAGCGCGCGGGACAGGGAGGCGAGTTCGGCCGAGCGCCCGACGAAGACGTCCGGTTCCAGGGGCAGATTGCCGTTCACCGGGGTGCCGGACCACCGAATCGACTGCATGGAACACGGAGCGTACTGGCCCGAATTCGCCCCGTACAATCGCTTCCCGCGATTCCCGTACCGCCGCGACGGTAATGCGGTACGGAGTCCCGCCACCGGCGCGATAGGCTCGGTGCCACGACTTTCTCGATGTCCACGCAGGTTTCAGGGAGCGGGTGCACAGTGTCCGGTGGAGAGGTGGCCGGCATCCTGGTGGCCGTGTTCTGGGCGATCCTGGTGTCCTTCCTCGCGGTGGCTCTCGCGAGGCTGGCCCAGACGCTCAGGGCGACCACCAAGCTGGTCGCGGACGTGACCGACCAGGCCGTTCCGCTGCTCGCCGACGCCTCCGCCGCGGTGCGGTCCGCGCAGACCCAGATCGAACGGGTCGACGCGATCGCGTCCGACGTCCAGGAGGTCACCTCCAACGCCTCCGCCCTGTCCACCACCGTCGCCTCCACTTTCGGCGGCCCCCTGGTGAAGGTCGCCGCCTTCGGCTACGGCGTGCGCCGCGCCCTCGGCGGCCGCGGCGAGGTGGACGCGCCGGCCCGGGCGTCGCGGCGCACCGTGATCGTCGGCCGCACCGTCCCCGGTGCGCGACGGGCCAAGCGCACCCGCGGAAAGAGGGACTGACCCAGCGATGTTCCGCCGTACCTTCTGGTTCAGCACCGGCGTCGCCGCCGGCGTGTGGGCCACCACCAAGGTCAACCGCAAGCTGAGGCAGCTCACCCCCGAGCATCTCGCCGTCACCGTGACGAACAAGGCGCTGGAGGCGGGTGGCCGACTGCGCGACCGGGCCGCCGACTTCGCCGTCGAGGTCCGCGACAACATGGCCCGCCGGGAGGCCGAACTGGGCGACGCCCTCGGCATCTCCGCCCCCGTCGACCGCGAACTGCCCCCGCCCCGGCGCCGCGCCGCCATCGAGAACCACGACACCGCCCCGTACGTCGAGGGGTCGGCGATCCGGCCGACGCACCAGACGTACACGACGTACCCGTACAACCGGAATGAGGACCACTGATGGAGTCGGCCGAGATCCGCCGCCGCTGGCTGAGCTTCTTCGAGGAGCGCGGGCACACCGTCGTCCCTTCGGCGTCGCTCATCGCGGACGACCCGACTCTGCTGCTCGTCCCGGCCGGCATGGTCCCGTTCAAGCCCTACTTCCTGGGCGAGGTCAAGCCGCCCTTCGCCCGGGCCACCAGCGTGCAGAAGTGCGTGCGCACCCCGGACATCGAAGAGGTCGGCAAGACCACCCGGCACGGCACGTTCTTCCAGATGTGCGGCAACTTCTCCTTCGGCGACTACTTCAAGCAGGGCGCCGTCGAACTGGCCTGGGAACTGCTCACCAGCCCCCAGGACAAGGGCGGTTACGGCCTCGACCCCGAGCGCCTGTGGATCACCGTCTACGAGGAGGACGACGAGGCCGAGCGCCTGTGGCGCGACGTCGTCGGCGTGCCCGCCGAGCGCATCCAGCGCCTGGGCAAGAAGGACAACTACTGGGACATGGGCGTCCCCGGCCCCTGCGGGCCGTGCTCCGAGATCAACTACGACCGCGGCCCCGAGTTCGGCCCCGAGGGCGGCCCCGCCGTCAACGACGAGCGGTACGTGGAGATCTGGAACCTCGTCTTCATGCAGTACGAGCGGGGCGAGGGGTCCGGCAAGGACTACCCGATCCTCGGCGAGCTGCCCAGCAAGAACATCGACACCGGCCTCGGCCTGGAACGCCTCGCCATGATTCTGCAGGGCGTGCAGAACATGTACGAGATCGACACCTCCATGGCCGTCATCGACAAGGCCACCGAGCTGACCGGCGTCCGCTACGGCGACGCCCAGCACTCCGACGTGTCGCTGCGCGTGGTCACCGACCACATGCGCACCTCGGTCATGCTCATCGGCGACGGCGTCACCCCGGGCAACGAGGGCCGCGGCTACGTGCTGCGCCGCATCATGCGCCGCGCCATCCGCAACATGCGGCTGCTGGGTGCCACCGGCCCGGTCGTCAAGGACCTGGTCGACGTCGTGATCGCCATGATGGGGCAGCAGTACCCGGAGCTGATCACCGACCGCGAGCGCATCGAGAAGGTCGCCCTCGCCGAGGAGAACGCCTTCCTCAAGACGCTGAAGGCCGGCACCAACATCCTGGACACCGCCGTCAGCGAGACCAAGGCCGCCGGTTCCACCGTGCTGCCCGGCGACAAGGCGTTCCTGCTCCACGACACCTGGGGCTTCCCCATCGACCTCACCCTGGAGATGGCCGCCGAGCAGGGCCTCTCGGTGGACGAGGACGGCTTCCGCCGCCTGATGAAGGAGCAGCGGGAGCGCGCCAAGGCCGACGCCAAGGCCAAGAAGACCGGCCACGCCGACCTCGGCGCCTACCGCGAGATCGCCGACCGCGCCGGGGCCACCGACTTCATCGGCTACACCGACACCGAGGGCGAGACCACGGTCGTCGGCATCCTCGTCGACGGCGTCTCCTCGCCGGCCGCCACCGAGGGCGACGAGGTCGAGATCGTCCTCGACCGCACCCCGTTCTACGCCGAGGGCGGCGGCCAGATCGGCGACACCGGCCGGATCCGCACCGACTACGGTGCCGTGGTCGAGGTCCGTGACTGCCAGACCCCGGTCCCGGGCGTCCACGTCCACAAGGGCGTCGTCCAGGTCGGGGAGGTCACCGTCGGCTCCCGGGCCCACGCCTCCATCGACGACCGCCGCCGCAAGGCCATCGCCCGCGCCCACTCGGCCACCCACCTCACCCACCAGGCCCTGCGCGACGCGCTCGGCCCGACGGCCGCCCAGGCCGGTTCGGAGAACCAGCCGGGCCGCTTCCGCTTCGACTTCGGCTCGCCGTCCGCCGTGCCGCAGACGGTGATGCTGGACGTCGAGCAGAAGATCAACGAGGTGCTGGCCCGCGATCTCGACGTGCGCGCCGACATCATGGGCATCGACGAGGCGAAGAAGCAGGGCGCCATCGCCGAGTTCGGCGAGAAGTACGGCGAGCGGGTCCGCGTGGTCACCATCGGCGACTTCTCCAAGGAGCTGTGCGGCGGCACCCACGTCCACAACACCGCCCAGCTGGGCCTGGTGAAACTGCTCGGCGAGTCCTCCATCGGTTCCGGTGTGCGCCGCATCGAGGCCCTGGTCGGTGTGGACGCCTACACCTTCCTCGCCCGCGAGCACACGGTCGTCAACCAGCTCACCGAGCTGCTGAAGGGCCGCCCGGAGGAGCTGCCGGAGAAGGTCTCCGCCATGCTCGGCAAGCTGAAGGACGCCGAGAAGGAGATCGAGAAGTTCCGCGCCGAGAAGGTGCTCCAGGCCGCCGCCGGGCTGGCCGAGGGCGCCAAGGACGTCCGGGGGGTCGCCGTGGTCACCGGCCGGGTGCCGGACGGCACGACCGCCGACGACCTGCGCAAGCTGGTCCTCGACGTGCGCGGCCGGATCCAGGGCGGCCGGGCCGCCGTGGTCGCCCTGTTCACCGTGAACAACGGCCGGCCGCTGACGGTGATCGCCACCAACGAGGCGGCCCGCGAGCGCGGCCTGAAGGCCGGCGAGCTGGTCCGTACGGCCGCCAAGACCCTCGGCGGCGGCGGTGGCGGCAAGCCCGACGTGGCCCAGGGCGGCGGCCAGAACCCGGCCGCCGTCGGCGAGGCCGTCGAGGCCGTCGAGCGGCTCGTCGCCGAGACGGCCGCGTAGGACGGCCGGACGATGCGCCAAGGACGCCGGCTCGCGATCGACGTCGGGGACGCCCGGATCGGGGTCGCCTCGTGCGACCCCGGCGGGATCCTCGCCACGCCCGTCGAGACCGTCCCCGGCCGGGACGTGCCGGCCGCCCACCGGCGGCTGAGGCAGCTGGTCGAGGAGTACGAGCCGATCGAGGTCGTCGTCGGGCTGCCCCGCTCCCTCAAGGGGGGCGAGGGCCCGGCCGCGGCCAAGGTGCGGGGCTTCGCCCGGGAACTGGCGGGCATGATCGCCCCGATTCCGGTGAGGCTCCTCGACGAGCGCATGACGACCGTGACAGCCGGTCAGGGGCTGCGGGCGTCGGGCGTGAAGTCCAGGAAGGGACGTTCCGTCATCGATCAGGCGGCCGCTGTGATCATCCTCCAGCAGGCCCTCGAATCCGAACGGGTGTCAGGTACACCACCCGGTGAGGGCGTCGAAGTGGTCATCTGATCGCGATACGGTAACGTTCCGCGCGATGCGGCGGTGTTCGAACAGCCGCCGCACAGAAAGAGGCGGGGCGGACGCCGGAACCAGAGCCGCGCGACCGCCACCTCGCGGCTCTAGGGGATCGATGACTGAGTATGGCCGGGGCCGGGGCTCCGAACCGTGGCATCCGGACGACCCGTTGTACGGGGACGGCGGATGGGCAGGACAGCAGGCCCCGGAGGGCCCGCAGTCCTACGGCGGCCGGCAGCAGTACCCGCAGCAGCCGCAGGCGCAGCAGCAGTACGGCGAGTGGGGCGCGGGCGACCAGGGCGGCTACGGCGGGCAGCAGCAGTACCCGCAGCAGTACGACCAGTACGGCCGGCCCTACGAGCAGCAGCAGTACGACGGACAGCAGCCGCAGCACGACCCCTACGGCCGTCCCTACGCCGCGCAGCAGTCCCAGCAGCAACAGCAGCCGCCCCACCAGCCTCAGCAGCATCAACAGCCGTACGACAGCGGCAGTTGGCCCGTCGCCGCGCACCCGCAGGACCCGTACGCCGTCGGCCCCGACCCCTACGGGCAGCAGGCCGGCGCCTACGCGGCCCAGCAGGCCGACTACTACGGCACCTCCGAGGCCTACCCGCCCCCCGAACCTCCCGGCCGCCGAGGGGCCCGGCCCGAGCCCGGACCGGAACCGCAACCGGAGGCGGAAGCGGAACCGGAAACGGAGTCCGGGGACCGCACCGACTGGGACCCGGGACCCGACCGGGGCGAGCACGCCTTCTTCGCCGGCGACGATGACGACGACCCGGACGACGACCGGGGACGCGACGAGCGCCGAGGCCGGGGCGGCAAGGAGAAGAAGAAGCGCGGCGGCTGCGCCTGCCTCGTGGTGGCCCTGGTCCTCGGCGGCGGTCTGGTCGGGGTGAGCTACTTCGGCTGGCAGTTCTACCAGGATCGTTTCGGCGGTGCCGACGACTTCGCCGGCGACGGCAACGGCCAGCAGGTCACCGTGTCGATCCCCAAGGGCGCGTTCGGCAACCGGATCGGCCAGCTGCTCAAGGACGCGGGCGTGGTGGCGAGCGTGGACGCCTTCGTCGCCGCCCAGGCGGGCAATCCGGAGGGCAAGTCGATCCAGGACGGGGTCTACACCCTGGAGAAGGAGATGTCGGCCGAGAGCGCCGTCGCCCTGATGCTCAGCCCCAAGAGCCGCAACAACCTGGTCATCGCGGAGGGCAAGCGGAACGCCGAGATCTACCAGCTCATCGACCAGCGCCTGGAGGTCGAACCGGGCACCACCGCCGAGGTGGCCGAGAAGGACTGGGAGAAGCTGGGCCTGCCGGACTGGGCGCAGGACCACGAGAACGTCAAGGACCCGCTGGAGGGCTTCCTCTTCCCGTCCAGCTACGGCGTCTCCAAGGGCCAGAAGCCCGAGGACGTCCTCAAGCGCATGGTCGAGCAGGGCACCAAGACCTACGAGAAGCTGGGCGTCGAGAAGAAGGCCGAGAGCCTCGGTCTGGAGGACCCCTGGCAGCTGATCACCATCGCCAGCCTCGTCCAGGCGGAGGGCACCAGCCACGACGACTTCCGCAAGATGGCCGAGGTCATCTACAACCGGCTGGAACCCGGCAACACCGAGACCAACGGGAAGCTGGAGTTCGACTCGACGTACAACTACATCAAGAACCAGAAGACGCTCGACCTCTCGCTCAAGGAACTCCGCAGCTACGACAACCCGTACAACACGTACTTCCACAAGGGCCTGCCGCCCGGCCCGATCAGCAACCCGGGTGAGGACGCCGTCAAGGGTGCCCTCAAGCCCACCGACGACGGCTGGTTCTACTTCATCTCGATGGACGGCAAGACCAGCCAGTTCACCAAGACCAACGCCGAGCACCAGAAACTGGTCGACCAGTGGAACGCCTCCAGGAAGAACGGATGACCGCGTCGCGCCGGGCCGCCGTGCTCGGCTCCCCGATCGCCCACTCGCTCTCCCCGGTGCTGCACCGCGCCGCGTACGCGGAGCTGGGACTGGAGGGCTGGCGGTACGACCGTTTCGAGGTCGACGAGAAGGCGCTGCCGGGCTTCTTCGAGACGCTCGGCCGCGAGTGGGCGGGGCTGTCGCTGACCATGCCGCTGAAGCGGGCGGTGATCCCGCTCCTGGACGACATCAGCCCCACCGCCGCCTCCGTCGACGCGGTCAACACCGTGGTGTTCGGCGAGGACGGGCGGCGCACCGGGGACAACACCGACATCCCGGGCATGGTCGCCGCGCTGCGCGAGCACGGCATCGAGAAGGTCGAGACCGCCGCGATCCTCGGCGCCGGGGCCACCGCCTCCTCCGCCCTGGCCGCGCTCTCCCGGATCTGCACCGGTGAGGTCGCCGTCCACGTGCGCAGCGAGGCCCGCGCCGCCGAGATGCGCGAGTGGGCCGAGCGGCTGGAGGTCACCGTGCGCATCGCCGCGTGGGACGACGCCGAGGAGGCCCTGCACGCCCCGCTGGTGGTCACCACGACCCCGGCCGGCGTCACCGACCGGCTGGCGGCGAAGGTCCCGGAGCGCCCCGCGGCCCTCTTCGACGTCCTCTACGACCCCTGGCCCACCGCCCTCGCCGCCCGCTGGTCGGCGTACGGCGGCGCCGTGGTCGGCGGGCTCGACCTGCTGGTGCACCAGGCGGTGCTCCAGGTCGAGCGGATGACGGGACGGGCCCCGGCCCCCCTGGCCGCCATGCGCACCGCGGGCGAGCGCGCCCTCGCCGCCCGCTGACGCCCGCCCCCGCGCCCGTACGGTCCCCGCAGCGCGCCGGTGGGCCCCCCCACGGGCGCGCGGGCCCCGGGCCGTGCCGCCCCCGGCCGCGTGCTCCCGGCCCCTGCCGCTCCCGCGGGTCCCGGCCCCCGGCCCCGTCCGCCTGATGGACCGACGGCCGGGACCGGCGTCCGGACGTGGGAGGATCGGACAGGCGGACCGGGGCCCGCGCACCCCGTCCGCGTCACAGCCGCACGCGAGGGCGCGTGTGCGCAGGGCAGTACCGGGGCGCGAGCACGGAGGAGCACACCGTTGAGCAGGTTGCGCTGGCTGACCGCGGGGGAGTCCCACGGTCCCGCACTCGTCGCGACGCTGGAGGGTCTGCCCGCCGGCGTGCCGATCACCACGGAGATGGTGGCGGACCACCTGGCGCGGCGGCGGCTGGGCTACGGACGCGGTGCCCGGATGAAGTTCGAGCGCGACGAGATCACCTTCCTCGGCGGTGTCCGGCACGGCCTGACGCTGGGCTCCCCGGTCGCGATCATGGTGGGCAACACCGAGTGGCCCAAGTGGGAGCAGGTCATGGCGGCCGATCCGGTGGACCCGGAGGTGCTGGCCGGCCTCGCCCGCAACGCCCCGCTGACCCGCCCGCGCCCCGGCCACGCCGACCTGGCGGGCATGCAGAAGTACGGGTTCGACGAGGCGCGTCCGGTGCTGGAGCGGGCCTCGGCCCGTGAGACGGCGGCCCGGGTGGCGCTCGGGGCGGTGGCCCGGTCGTACCTGAAGGAGACGGCCGGGATCGAGATCGTCTCGCACGTGGTGGAGCTGGCGGCGGCGAAGGCCCCCTACGGCGTGTACCCGAAGCCCGAGGACGTGGAGCGGCTGGACGCGGACCCGGTGCGCTGCCTGGACGCGGACGCCTCCGAGGCGATGGTCGCCGAGATCGACCAGGCCCACAAGGACGGCGACACCCTCGGCGGTGTGGTGGAGGTCCTGGCCTACGGGGTGCCGGTGGGGCTCGGCTCGCACGTGCACTGGGACCGGCGCCTGGACGCGCGGCTGGCCGCGGCCCTGATGGGCATCCAGGCCATCAAGGGCGTGGAGGTCGGCGACGGCTTCGACCTGGCGCGGGTGCCCGGCTCGAAGGCGCACGACGAGATCCTCGCCACCGACGACGGCATCAGGCGGGCCACCGGCCGCTCCGGCGGCACCGAGGGCGGGCTGAGCACGGGTGAGCTGCTGCGGGTGCGCGCGGCGATGAAGCCGATCGCGACCGTGCCCCGGGCGCTGCGCACGGTGGACGTGGCCACCGGGGAGGAGGCGGCGGCTCACCACCAGCGCTCCGACGTGTGCGCGGTGCCGGCCGCCGGGATCGTCGCCGAGGCGATGGTGGCGCTGGTGCTGGCCGACGCGGTCGCGGAGAAGTTCGGCGGCGACAGCGTCACCGAGACCCGCCGCAACGTGCGCTCCTACCTCGACGCCCTGGCCGTCCGGTGAGCCCGCGGATCGTCCTGGTCGGCCCGATGGGCGTGGGCAAGTCCACCGTGGGCCGGCTGCTGGCCGAGCGCCTGGGCGTCGCCCACCGCGACACCGACGACGACATCGTCACGGCCCAGGGCCGCAGCATCGCCGACCTCTTCGTCGACGAGGGCGAGGACGCCTTCCGGGCCCTGGAGAAGGACGCCGTGCGGGCGGCCCTGGAGGGCCACGACGGCGTGCTGTCGCTCGGCGGCGGCGCCGTCCTGGACCCCGGCACCCGCGCCCTGCTCGCCGCGCAGCGCGTCGTCTACCTCTCGATGGACGTCGAGGAAGCGGTCCGGCGCACCGGCCTGAACACCGCCCGCCCGCTGCTCGCCGTCAACCCGCGCAAGCAGTGGCGGGAGCTGATGGAGGCCCGGCGGCACCTGTACGAGGAGGTCGCCACGGCCGTCGTCCCGACCGACGGCCGCACGCCCGAAGAGGTCACCGAAGCCGCCCTGGACGCACTGGAGTTGAAGCAAGCATGAGCAGCGAGGCCGTCACCCGCATCGCCATCGGCGGCACCGCGGGAACCGAACCCTACGACGTCCTGGTGGGCCGGCGGCTCCTCGGCGAACTGGCCGGGCTGGTCGGCGACCGGGCCAAGCGGGTCGCCGTGCTGCACCCCGAGGCCCTGGACGAGACCGGGGAGGCGCTCCGCGCCGACCTGGCGGAGCAGGGATACGAGGCCATCGCGATCCAGGTGCCCAACGCCGAGGAGGCCAAGACCGCCGAGGTCGCCGCCTACTGCTGGAAGGCACTGGGCCAGTCCGGCTTCACCCGCACCGACGTCATCGTCGGCGTGGGCGGCGGGGCCACCACCGACCTGGCCGGGTTCGTCGCCGCCACCTGGCTGCGCGGTGTGCGCTGGATCGCCGTCCCCACCACGGTGCTCGCCATGGTCGACGCCGCCGTCGGCGGCAAGACCGGCATCAACACCGCCGAGGGCAAGAACCTCGTGGGCGCCTTCCACCCGCCCGCCGGCGTGCTGTGCGACCTGGCCGCGCTGGACTCGCTCTCCGTCAACGACTACGTCTCCGGCCTGGCCGAGGTCATCAAGGCCGGCTTCATCGCCGACCCGGTGATCCTGGACCTGATCGAGGCCGACCCGCAGGCCGCCCGCACGCCCGCCGGACCGCACACCGCCGAACTCATCGAGCGGTCCATCCGGGTCAAGGCCGACGTCGTCTCCGAGGACCTCAAGGAGTCCGGCCGCCGGGAGATCCTCAACTACGGCCACACGCTCGGCCACGCCATCGAGAAGAACGAGCGCTACAAGTGGCGCCACGGTGCCGCGGTGTCGGTCGGCATGCACTTCGCCGCCGAACTCGGCCGCCTCGCCGGCCGCCTGGACGACGCCACCGCCGACCGCCACCGCACGGTCCTGGAGTCCGTCGGACTGCCGCTGCACTACCGCCACGACCAGTGGCCGCGGCTGCTGGAGACCATGAAGGTCGACAAGAAGTCCCGCGGCGACCTGCTGCGCTTCATCGTCCTCGACGGCCTCGCCAAGCCCACCGTCCTGGAGGGGCCCGACCCGGCCGTCCTGCTCGCCGCCTACGGCGAGGTGGGGGAGTAGCACCCGCGGGCCCCCCGTCCCGCGCCCACCCGGACGGCGGGCCGGGCGGCCCCGGCGGCCCCCGCCGCCCACCGGAACATCCCCTGCGGGAACCGGGCACTCCGGGCCGCCCCCGGCCGTTGCCACAACAACGGCTGGGGGCGGTCCTGTTCGAACGGCGGTGCCCATGCCTTTAGTCTGTGGGCCAGCGGGGTACCCCCTGCTGTCAGCACCCATCGCCTGTACGAGACGGAGTGGCACCGGATGCAGCACGCAGTGGGTTCTCCGCTGCCGCCGCCCCATCATCAGGGGCACGGACCGGCCGGCGGCTGGTCACCGGCCGCACACCACCCCGGGCCCCACCCGGGAGCGCACCAGGGCCCCCCGCCCGCCCCCGCGCCGCCCCCGCCGCCGGGCTACCCCGTGCCCCCGCCCGGACCGGCCCCGCACGCCCCGGCCTCCCAGCCCGCACCCGGCCCCCGGCACGCCTCCGTCGCGCCGCCGCCGGACACCACGGGCCACATGCAGCTGCCGCCCGGCGCCCCGGTCGCCGTCCCGCCGCAGACCGCCGCGGCGCCCGCCGACCCCTCGGCGACGGCCATCGCGGTCCTGCTCATAGGCCCCGCGGGAGCGGGCAAGACCAGCGTGGCCAAGTACTGGGCGGACCACCGCCGGGTACCGACCGCCCACATCAGCCTGGACGACGTGCGGGAATGGGTCCGCTCCGGGTTCGCCGGCCCGCAGACCGGGTGGAACGACAACTCCGAGGCCCAGTACCGCCTGGCCCGCCGCACCTGCGGCTTCGCCGCGCGCAACTTCCTCGCCAACGGCATCTCCTGCATCCTCGACGACGCCGTCTTCCCCGACCGCCCCGTGGTGGGCCTCGGCGGCTGGAAGCGGCACGTCGGCCCCGGGCTGCTGCCCGTCGTCCTGCTGCCCGGCCTGGACGTCGTCCTGGAGCGCAACGCCGAACGCAGCGGGAACCGCCGCCTCAGCGACGAGGAGGTCGCCCGCATCCACGGCCGCATGGCCGGCTGGTACGGCTCCGGGCTGCCCATCATCGACAACTCCCAGCTCGGCATCCCGGAGACCGCCAAGCTCCTGGACGACGTCCTCGCCCGCTCCCTCGCCAGCCCGCCGGCCTGGTGACCCCGGCCGGCCGGCCCGGAGACCTTCCCCGGCGTCCCGGAGGGGTCCCGCGGCGACCGCGCGGCCGGGCCCGCCTCACCCGGTGGGCCCGCCGCCCGGGCGCCCCACCAGGAGGCATGCCCCGGCGGCCCCCGCTCGGCCCCTCCCGACCGGCGGCATCCGGCCCGCGCTCATAGGCTCGGGGCATGTCAGAGGTGTACGCGGCCCGCCGGGCGCGGCTCAGGGATTGCTGCAACGCGGGGGGCAGCGCGGCGGCGCTCGTCTCCCGGCCCGCCAATGTGCGCTACCTCGCGGGGGCCGCGCCCGAGGGCGCGGTGCTCCTGCTGGGCCCGGCCGAGGACCTCCTGGTCTGCGCCGGCCCGCCCGAGGAGCGGTTCCCCGAGGCCCGGCCGGACGAGTCGCTGCGCCGGCACGTGGTGCCCGGCGGCGCGGGCGACCCCGCGGTCGCCGCCACCGCGCTCGCCGCCGGCCAGGGCGCCGACGCCCTCGCCGTCGAGGAGCACCACCTCACCGTCGCCCGCCACCGCGCCCTGGCGTCCGCCGCCCCGGGCCTGCGCCTGGCGGACGTCGGGGGTGCGGTGGAACAGCTGCGCGTGATCAAGGACGAGGAGGAGATCTCCTGCCTGCGCATCGGCGCCGAGATCACCGACCAGGCCCTGGGCGAACTGCTGGAGTCCATCCTCGTCGGCCGCACCGAACGGCACCTCGCCCTGGAGCTGGAGCGCCGCCTCGTCGACCACGGGGCCGACGGCCCGGCCTTCCCCACCTCGGTCGCCACCGGCCCCCACGCCGGACGGCGCGGCCACCGGCCCACCGACCGCCGGGTGGAGGAGGGCGACTTCCTCTCCGTCTGCCTCGGCGCCGCCTACCGCGGCTACCGGTGCGAGATCGGCCGCACGTTCGTCATCGGCACCGCTCCGGCCGCCTGGCAGATCGAGCTGTACGACCTCGTGTTCGCGGCCCAGCGGGCGGGCCGGGAGGCCCTGGTGCCCGGTGCCGCGTGCCGCGACGTGGACCACGCGGCACGCCAGGTCCTGGACTCCGCCGGGTACGGGCAGGCCCTCCCCGAGCTCACCGGTCACGGGGTCGGACTGGAAATCGACGAGGACCCTCAGTTGGGCCCCGCGGCCATGGGTAAACTGGACGCTTGCGTGCCGGTCACCGTCGAACCGGGGGTCCACCTCCCCGGCCGGGGCGGTGTCCGGATCGATGACACGCTCGTCGTGCGCCCCGAGGCGGACGGCGGACCCGAGCTACTCACCATCACGACCAAGGAGCTGCTCGCGCTGTAGCCGCGCCGAGTGCCTGCCCCGGGTCGTCTCACGTCAGTCCAGGAGATTCCGCAACGTGGCTTCCACGAACGACCTCAAGAACGGCATGGTGCTCAAGCTGGAAGGCGGCCAGCTCTGGTCCGTCGTCGAGTTCCAGCACGTCAAGCCCGGCAAGGGCCCGGCCTTCGTGCGCACCAAGCTGAAGAACGTGCTGTCCGGCAAGACCGTCGACAAGACCTTCAACGCCGGCGTCAAGGTCGAAACGGCCACCGTCGACAAGCGCGACATGCAGTTCTCCTACATGGACGGCGACTACTTCGTCTTCATGGACATGGAGACCTACGACCAGCTGCACATCGACCGCAAGGTCGTCGGCGACGCCGCCCACTTCCTCGTCGAGGGCTTCGAGGCCACCGTGGCCACGCACGAGGGCGAGGTGCTCTCCGTCGAGCTGCCGGCCGCCGTCGAGCTGACCGTCAAGGAGACCGAGCCCGGCGTGCAGGGCGACCGCTCCACCGGCGGCACCAAGCCCGCCACGCTGGAGACCGGCCACCAGATCCAGGTCCCGCTCTTCATCGTCACCGGCGAGAAGATCAAGGTCGACACCCGCACCAGCGACTACCTCGGCCGGGTGAACGGCTAACCGTGGCTGCCCGCAACACGGCCCGCAAGCGCGCCTTCCAGATCATCTTCGAGGGCGACCAGCGCGGTGCCGACGTCCTGACGGTCCTCGCGGACTGGATCCGGCACTCCCGGACCGACACCCGGCAGCCGCCGGTGAGCGAGTACACGATGCAGCTGGTCGAGGGCTACGCGGAGCACGCGCAGCGCATCGACGAGCTGATCGCGCAGTACTCGGTCGGCTGGACGCTCGACCGCATGCCCGTCGTCGACCGCAGCATCCTCCGCCTCGGCGCCTACGAGCTGCTCTGGGTCGACGAGACGCCGGACGCGGTGGTGCTGGACGAGATGGTGCAGCTGGCCAAGGAGTTCTCCACCGACGAGTCGCCGTCGTTCATCAACGGCCTGCTCGGCCGGCTCAAGGAGCTCAAGCCCTCGCTGCGCCGGGAGTAGGAGCGCCGGGAGCAGCGGTGTCAGGACCAGGAGCACGCCCCGCGTCCGGCGCGGGGCACCGCCCGCTCGGCCACCGACGGCCCGCGGCCCGTGAGGGTCGCGGGCCGTTCGCCTGCGGGCGTGCCGGGGTAAGGACGCGGAACCGCCGGGGCGGCCGGAGCCCTCGGACAGGGTTCCGGCCGCCCCGGCGGTACGTTTCTGCTCAACGCGCGCGGCGCGTCGCCGATCAGTTCTCCTCGTGCACCGCGACCGCGCGGCGGGCGTCCGCGTCCAGCACGCCCCAGCTGATCAGCTGCTCGGTGAGGACCGACGGCGACTGGTCGTAGATGACGGCGAGGGTGCGCAGGTCGTCCTGGCGGATCGAGAGCACCTTGCCGTTGTAGTCGCCGCGCTGCGACTGGATCGTCGCCGCGTAGCGCTGCAGGGGACCCGCCTTCTCGGCCGGCACCGTGGCCAGCCGCTCCAGGTCCAGAACCAGCTTGGGCGGCGGCTCGGCGGCACCGCCGGGGGTCGTCCCGGGCAGCAGCTCCTGCACCGGCACGCCGTAGAAGTCCGCCAGCTCCGCGAGGCGCTGCACGGTCACGGCGCGGTCACCGCGCTCGTAGGACCCGACCACGACCGCCTTCCAGCGTCCCTGGGACTTCTCCTCGACACCGTGGAGGGAAAGGCCCTGCTGGGTGCGGATCGCCCGGAGCTTGGCCCCGAGCTGTTTGGCGTATTCGCTGGACATATAGCTCCCCGGCACTGTGTCTACGCGTCCGGTCTGGATTCCGGGCCGCGCGGCTGGTAACTCACTGTGAGGTTACGCAGCGTTACTCTCGCCCGTCAAGCCGAATGGTCCACCCCGACGCTTCCGTGGTAATCGCCGCCGGTTGCTCCGAACGGGTGATTCGGGGGCGGCCCGGGGGTGATCGCGGCGCGACCGGGGCGCGTGACGGTCCGCGAGCGGCACCTGATAGCGTAGGGCCGCACATCCGACGTCCTTTAAGGTCCGTCCCGTGAGGCGGAGAAGGAGGTCCGTTTCCCATGGACGAACAGCAGGACGCGCCCCCCGGCGGGCGGCCCGTTCTCGAAGGCCCCGACATCGCGCGGGTCCTGACCCGCATCGCCCACGAGATCGTCGAGCGCGCCAAGGGCGCCGACGACGTGGTGCTCCTCGGCATCCCGACGCGGGGTGTCTTCCTCGCCCAGCGGCTGGCCGCCAAGCTGGAGCAGATCACCGAGCGCAAGGTCCCGGTCGGCTCGCTCGACATCACCATGTACCGCGACGACCTGCGCATGCACCCCCCGCGCGCGCTGGCCCGCACCGAGATCCCCGCCGACGGCATCGACGGCCGCCTGGTCGTCCTCGTCGACGACGTGCTCTTCTCCGGCCGCACCATCCGTGCCGCCCTCGACGCGCTGAACGACATCGGGCGCCCGCGCGCGGTGCAGCTCGCCGTGCTCGTCGACCGCGGCCACCGCGAGCTGCCCATCCGCGCCGACTACGTCGGCAAGAACCTCCCCACGTCGCTGCGGGAGACGGTCAAGGTCCTGGTCGCCGAGGAGGACGGTCGCGACACCGTGCTGCTCGGCGCGAAGCAGACCACCCAGTAGCGCTTCGGCCCTCCCGTCGGCGGGCGTGCGGGGGCACGCTGCCCTCCCGCGCCCCCGGCTGCCCGAATCGCCTGACGTTCCCGCTTTTTCCGCATGAACTGTCTTACGGAGCCTGACAGATGCAGCGCCATCTCATCTCGGCCGCCGACCTCTCCCGCGACGACGCCGTCCTGATCCTCGACACCGCCGAGGAGATGGCCCGGGTCGCCGACCGGCCGATCAAGAAACTGCCCACCCTGCGCGGCCGCACCGTCGTCAACCTCTTCTTCGAGGACTCCACCCGCACCCGGATCTCCTTCGAGGCCGCCGAGAAGCGGCTGTCCGCGGACGTCATCAACTTCACCGCCAAGGGCTCCAGCGTCTCCAAGGGCGAGTCCCTCAAGGACACCGCCCAGACCCTGGAGGCCATGGGCGTCGACGCGGTCGTCATCCGGCACAGCGCCTCCGGCGCCCCCTACCGGCTGGCCACCTCCGGCTGGATCGACGCCACCGTCGTCAACGCCGGGGACGGCACCCACCAGCACCCCACCCAGGCCCTGCTGGACGCCTTCACGCTGCGCCGCCGCCTGGTCGGCCGGGACGCCGGACTGGGCAAGGACCTCGGCGGACGCCGCGTCACCCTGGTCGGCGACATCCTGCACAGCAGGGTCGCCCGCTCCAACGTCGACCTGCTGCACACCCTCGGCGCCGAGGTCACCCTCGTCGCCCCGCCCACCCTGCTGCCGGTCGGCGTCGAGACCTGGCCCTGCGAGGTCTCCTACGACCTCGACTCCACGCTCACCAAGTCCGACGCCGTGATGCTGCTGCGCGTCCAGCGGGAGCGGATGAACGCCGCGTTCTTCCCCACCGAGCGCGAGTACTCCCGGCGCTACGGCCTCGACGGCGACCGCATGCGCAAGATGCCCGACCACGCCGTCGTGATGCACCCCGGCCCGATGGTCCGCGGCATGGAGATCACCGCCGACGTCGCCGACTCCGACCGCTGCACCGTCGTGGAGCAGGTCACCAACGGGGTGTCCATCCGGATGGCCGTCCTCTACCTGCTGCTCGGCGGCAACGAGCCCGCCCTCACCCACGCCCGCGCGACGGAGGAGAAGTAAGACCATGAGCAAGACCCTGATCCGCGGTGCGAAGGTGCTCGGCGGCCCGCCCCAGGACGTCCTGATCGACGGCGGCACCGTCGCCGAGGTCGGCACCGGCCTGTCCGCCGAGGGCGCCGAGGTCGTCGAGGCCGACGGCAAGGTGCTGCTGCCCGGCCTCGTCGACCTGCACACCCACCTGCGCGAGCCCGGCCGCGAGGACTCCGAGACCGTCCTCACCGGCACCCGGGCCGCCGCGAGCGGCGGCTACACCGCCGTGTTCGCCATGGCCAACACCTTCCCCGTCGCCGACACCGCCGGCGTCGTCGAGCAGGTCTGGCGGCTCGGCAAGGAGCACGGCTACTGCGACGTGCGGCCGGTCGGCGCCGTCACCGTCGGCCTGGAGGGGAAGCAGCTGGCCGAACTGGGCGCCATGCACGAGTCCGCGGCCGGTGTCACCGTCTTCTCCGACGACGGCAAGTGCGTCCACGACGCCGTGATCATGCGCCGCGCCCTGGAGTACGTGAAGGCGTTCGACGGCGTCGTCGCCCAGCACGCCCAGGAGCCCCGCCTCACCGAGGGCGCCGAGATGAACGAGGGCGTCGTCTCCGCCGAACTCGGGCTCGGCGGCTGGCCGGCCGTGGCCGAGGAGTCGATCATCGCCCGGGACGTGCTGCTCGCCGACCACGTCGGCTCCCGCGTGCACATCTGCCACCTGTCGACCGCCGGCTCCGTCGAGATCGTCCGCTGGGCCAAGGCCCGCGGCATCCGCGTCACCGCCGAGGTCACCCCGCACCACCTGCTCCTCACCGACGAACTGGTGCGCACCTACAACCCGGTCTACAAGGTCAACCCGCCGCTGCGCACCGAGCGGGACGTCCTCGCCCTGCGCGAGGCGCTGGCCGACGGCACCATCGACATCGTCGCCACCGACCACGCCCCGCACCCGCACGAGGACAAGGACTGCGAGTGGGCCGCCGCCGCCATGGGCATGGTCGGCCTGGAGACCGCCCTGTCGGTGGTGCAGGAGACCATGGTCGACACCGGACTGGTGGACTGGGCCGGCGTCGCCGACCGGATGTCCTTCGCCCCCGCCCGGATCGGCCGGGCCGCCGGACACGGCCGCCCCGTCTCGGCCGGTGAGCCCGCCAACCTCGTCCTCGTCGACTCGGCATACCGTGGATCCGTGGACCCCGCGGGCTTCGCCTCGCGCAGCCGCAACACCCCCTACGAGGGTCGTGAGCTGCCGGGCCGTGTCACCCACACCTGGCTCCGGGGCAAGGCCACGCTCGTCGACGGGAAGCTCACGTGACCTCTGTAATCCTGCTGGCCGCCGAGAAACAATCGGCGGAAGTGACCGACTGGGCCGCCCGCATCGGCTGGATCGTCGGCCTCGCCCTCTTCGTCGCCTTCCTCTACTGGCTGATGCGCGAGGGCTGGAAGTGGCGCGGCACGCTCCAGGGCGACCTGCCCGAGCTGCCGTCCGCGCCGGACGACCCCGGCCCCGCCCGGCTGACGATGAGCGGCCGCTACCACGGCTCCACCACCGCCGGCCAGTGGCTCGACCGCATCGTGGCCCGCGACCTGGGCACCCGCAGCCGGGCCGAGCTCACGCTCACCGACGCGGGAGTGGACGTCGTCCGCCCCGGGGCCGGCGACTTCTTCGTCCCGGCCGCCGCCCTGCGCGGCGCCCGCCTCGACAAGGGCATCGCCGGCAAGGTCCTCACCGAGGGCGGCCTGCTCGTGGTGACCTGGGCCCACGGCGAACGGGTCATCGACTCCGGGTTCCGCTCCGACCGGGCGGCCGAGCACACCGAGTGGGTCGAGGCCCTCACCACCATGATCTCCAAGACGGAAGGCGCACGATGACAACCTCCACCAGGGGGACCGCCAGGGTTCCCGCCGTACTCGTCCTGGAGGACGGCCGGATGTTCCGCGGCCGTGCCTACGGGGCGGTGGGGGAGACCTTCGGCGAAGCGGTGTTCTCCACCGGCATGACCGGCTACCAGGAAACCCTCACCGACCCGTCGTACCACCGCCAGGTCGTCGTGATGACCGCCCCGCACGTCGGCAACACCGGCGTCAACGACGACGACCCCGAGTCGAAGCGCATCTGGGTCGCCGGCTACGTCGTCCGCGACCCCGCCCGGGTGCCCTCCAACTGGCGCTCCCGCCGCACCCTGGACGACGAGCTGTCCGCCCAGGGCATCGTCGGCATCAGCGGCATCGACACCCGCGCCCTCACCCGCCACCTGCGCGAGCGGGGCGCCATGCGCGTCGGCATCTTCAGCGGCGACGCCGTGCGCGACGACGCCGCGCTGCTGGCGAGCGTGCGGGAGGTGCCCGCGATGGAGGGCGCCGACCTGGCCGGCGAGGTCGCCACCCGCGAGCCGTACGTGGTCCCCGCGGAGGGCGAGAAGCGGTTCACCGTCGCCGCGATCGACCTCGGCATCAAGGGCATGACCGCGCAGCGCATGACCCAGCGCGGCATCGAGGTGCACGTCCTGCCCCCGACCGCCACCGTCGAGGACGTGTACGCCGTCGACCCCGACGGCGTGTTCTTCTCCAACGGCCCCGGCGACCCCGCCACCGCCGACCACGCCGTCTCCGTCATGCGGGGCGTGCTGGAGCGCGGCACCCCGCTGTTCGGGATCTGCTTCGGCAACCAGATCCTCGGCCGCGCCCTCGGCTTCGGCACCTACAAGCTCAAGTACGGCCACCGCGGCATCAACCAGCCCGTGCAGGACCGCGCCACCGGCAAGGTCGAGGTCACCTCGCACAACCACGGCTTCGCCGTCGACGCCCCCCTCGACACGGTCTCCGACACCCCGTTCGGCCGCGCCGAGGTGTCCCACGTGTGCCTCAACGACAACGTGGTGGAAGGGCTGCGCCTGCTCGACCGGCCGGCCTTCAGCGTCCAGTACCACCCCGAAGCGGCGGCGGGCCCGCACGACGCCGCCTACCTGTTCGACCGCTTCGTCTCCCTGATGGAGGGCCAGCGTGCCTAAGCGCACCGATATCCAGTCCGTCCTGGTCATCGGCTCCGGCCCGATCGTCATCGGGCAGGCCGCCGAGTTCGACTACTCCGGCACCCAGGCGTGCCGCGTCCTCAAGGCCGAGGGCCTGCGGGTCGTCCTGGTGAACTCCAACCCGGCGACGATCATGACCGACCCGGAGATCGCCGACGCCACCTACGTCGAGCCGATCACCCCCGAGTTCGTCGAGAAGATCATCGCCAAGGAGCGGCCGGACGCCCTGCTGCCCACCCTGGGCGGCCAGACGGCCCTCAACACGGCCATCTCCCTGCACGACAACGGCGTCCTGGAGAAGTACGGCGTCGAACTGATCGGCGCCAACGTGGAGGCGATCCACAAGGGCGAGGACCGCGACCGCTTCAAGGAGGTCGTCGAGGCCGTCCGCCGAAAGATCGGCCACGGCGAGTCCGCCCGCTCCTACATCTGCCACTCCATGGACGACGTCCTCAAGGGCGTCGAGGAACTCGGCGGCTACCCGGTCGTGGTCCGCCCCTCCTTCACCATGGGCGGCGCCGGCTCCGGCTTCGCGCACGACGAGGACGAGCTGCGCCGCATCGCCGGCCAGGGCCTGACCCTCTCGCCGACCACCGAGGTGCTCCTGGAGGAGTCCATCCTCGGCTGGAAGGAGTACGAGCTGGAGCTGATGCGCGACAAGCACGACAACGTCGTGGTCGTCTGCTCCATCGAGAACTTCGACCCCATGGGCGTGCACACCGGCGACTCCATCACCGTCGCGCCCGCCATGACGCTCACCGACCGCGAGTACCAGACCCTGCGGGACATCGGCATCGCCGTCATCCGCGAGGTCGGCGTCGACACCGGCGGCTGCAACATCCAGTTCGCGGTGAACCCCGAGGACGGGCGGATCATCGTCATCGAGATGAACCCCCGGGTCTCCCGCTCGTCCGCGCTCGCCTCCAAGGCCACCGGCTTCCCGATCGCCAAGATCGCCGCCAAGCTGGCCGTCGGCTACACCCTGGACGAGATCCCCAACGACATCACACGCGAGACGCCGGCCTCCTTCGAGCCGACCCTCGACTACGTCGTCGTCAAGGCCCCCCGGTTCGCCTTCGAGAAGTTCCCCAGCGCCGACTCCACCCTCACCACCACCATGAAGTCGGTCGGCGAGGCCATGGCCATCGGCCGCAACTTCACCGAGGCGTTCCAGAAGGCGCTGCGCTCCCTGGAGAAGAAGGGCAGCCAGTTCACCTTCGTCGGCGAGCCCGGCGACAAGGCCGAACTGCTCCGCGAGGCGGTCCGCCCCACCGACGGCCGGGTCAACGCGGTCATGGGAGCCATCCGCGCGGGCGCCACGCCCGAGGAGGTCTTCGAGGCCACGAAGATCGACCCGTGGTTCGTCGACCAGCTGTTCCTCCTCAAGGAGATCGCCGACGAGCTGGCCGCGGCCCCCGAGCTGAACCGCGAGCTGATCGCCGAGGCCAAGCGGCACGGCTTCTCCGACCAGCAGATCGGCGAGATCCGCGGGCTGCGCGAGGACGTCGTCCGCGAGGTCCGCCAGGTGCTGGGCATCCGGCCCGTCTACAAGACGGTCGACACCTGCGCCGCCGAGTTCGCCGCGAAGACCCCGTACTTCTACTCCTCCTACGACGAGGAGAGCGAGGTCGCGCCCCGCGAGAAGCCCGCCGTCATCATCCTGGGCTCCGGCCCCAACCGCATCGGCCAGGGCATCGAGTTCGACTACTCCTGCGTGCACGCCTCCTTCGCGCTGTCCGACGCCGGGTACGAGACCGTGATGGTCAACTGCAACCCGGAGACCGTCTCCACCGACTACGACACCTCCGACCGGCTCTACTTCGAGCCGCTCACCCTGGAGGACGTCCTGGAGATCGTCCACGCCGAGCAGCAGGCCGGCCCGGTCGCGGGCGTCGTCGTCCAGCTCGGCGGCCAGACCCCGCTGGGCCTCGCCCAGGCGCTCAAGGACAACGGGGTGCCCATCGTCGGCACCCCGCCGGAGGCCATCCACGCCGCCGAGGACCGCGGCGCCTTCGGCCGCGTGCTCAAGGAGGCCGGCCTGCCCGCCCCCAAGCACGGCACCGCCACCGCCTTCGCCGAGGCCAAGGCCATCGCCGACGAGATCGGCTACCCGGTGCTGGTCCGCCCGTCCTACGTGCTCGGCGGACGCGGCATGGAGATCGTCTACGACGAGGCCCGGCTGGAGTCCTACATCGCCGAGTCGACCGAGATCAGCCCCGACCGTCCGGTGCTGGTCGACCGCTTCCTCGACGACGCCGTCGAGATCGACGTGGACGCCCTGTACGACGGCGAGGAGCTGTACCTCGGCGGCGTCATGGAGCACATCGAGGAGGCCGGCATCCACTCCGGCGACTCGGCGTGCGCCCTGCCCCCGATCACCCTCGGCGGCTACGACATCAAGCGGCTGCGCGCCTCCACCGAGGGCATCGCGCGCGGCGTCGGCGTGCGCGGACTGATCAACATCCAGTTCGCCCTCTCCGGCGACATCCTCTACGTGCTGGAGGCCAACCCGCGCGCCTCGCGCACCGTCCCCTTCACCTCGAAGGCGACCGCGGTGCCGCTCGCCAAGGCCGCCGCCCGGATCTCGCTGGGCGCCACCATCGCCGAACTGCGCGCCGAGGGCCTGCTGCCGGCCACCGGCGACGGCGGCGAACTCCCGCTGGACGCGCCGATCTCCGTCAAGGAGGCCGTGCTGCCCTGGACCCGCTTCCGGGACATCCACGGCCGGGGCGTCGACACCGTCCTCGGCCCGGAGATGCGCTCCACCGGCGAGGTCATGGGCATCGACTCCGTCTTCGGCACCGCCTACGCCAAGTCGCAGGCGGGCGCCTACGGGCCGCTGCCGACCAAGGGCCGGGCGTTCATCTCGGTCGCCAACCGCGACAAGCGGTCGATGATCTTCCCGGCGCGCGAGCTGGTCGCCCACGGCTTCGAACTGCTCGCCACCTCCGGCACCGCCGAGGTCCTCAAGCGCAACGGCATCCACGCCACCGTCGTGCGCAAGCAGTCCGAGGGCACCGGACCGAACGGCGAGAAGACCATCGTCCAGCTCATCCACGACGGCGAGGTCGACCTCATCGTCAACACCCCCTACGGCACCGGCGGCCGCCTCGACGGCTACGACATCCGTACGGCGGCCGTGGCCCGCTCCGTGCCCTGCCTGACCACCGTGCAGGCGCTCGCCGCCGCCGTCCAGGGCATCGACGCCCTGCACCGGGGCGAGGTGGGCGTCCGTTCCCTCCAGGAACACGCGGAACACCTGACCGCCGCCCGCGACTAGCAGCGACGAGGGGGACACCGTCGACACGGTGTCCCCCTCCTCATGAGGACACCTGGGACACCCACGACGATGTACGACCTCTTCTTCCGCCTCTTCTTTTGGCGCATGGACCCGGAGCGGGCGCACCACCTGGCCTTCCGCTGGATCCGCCGGGTGGCGAGGGTGCCGGTGCTGCGCACCTTCGTCGCCGCCGTCCTGGCCCCCCGCCACCGGGAACTGCGCACCGAGGCCCTGGGGCTCCGCCTGCACAGCCCCGTGGGGCTCGCGGCCGGGTTCGACAAGAACGCCGTCGGCATCGACGGCATGGCCATGCTCGGCTTCGACCACGTCGAGATCGGCACGGTGACGGGCGAGCCGCAGCCCGGCAACCCGCCGCAGCGGCTGTTCCGGCTGGTGCCGGACCGGGCCCTGATCAACCGCATGGGCTTCAACAACGAGGGCTCGCTGGCCGTGGCCGCCCGCCTGGCCTCCCGCACCCCTGTCTTCCGCACGGTCGTCGGGGTCAACATCGGCAAGACCAAGGCGGTCCCCGAGGCCGAGGCCGTCGCCGACTACGTGACGTCGGCGGAGCGCCTGGCACCGTACGCGGACTACCTGGTGGTCAACGTCTCCTCGCCGAACACGCCCGGCCTGCGCGACCTCCAGGCCGTCGGCCACCTGCGCCCGCTGCTGACCGCCGTGCGCGAGGCCGCCGACCGGGCGGTCCCGGCGCGCCGGGTGCCGCTGCTGGTCAAGATCGCCCCGGACCTCGCCGACGAGGACATCGACGCGGTGGCCGACCTGGCCGTGGAACTCGGCCTGGACGGGATCATCGCCACCAACACCACCATCGCCCGGGACGGGCTCGGCCTGCGCTCCGACGAGACGCTCGTGCGGGAGACCGGCGGCCTGTCCGGCGCCCCGCTGAAGGAGCGCTCCCTCCAGGTGCTGCGACGGCTGTACGCGCGCGTGGGCGACCGGATCACCCTGGTGGGCGTCGGCGGCATCGAGACCGCCGAGGACGCCTGGCAGCGCATCCTGGCCGGCGCCACGCTGGTCCAGGGCTACAGCGCGCTCGTCTACCGGGGCCCCTTCTGGTGCCGCGGCCTGACCAGGGGGCTCGCCGCCCGGCTGCGCACGAGCCCCTACGACACGCTCGCCGACGCGGTGGGCGCCGACGTGAGGAGGACCGCATGAGCGGACTCGAGCCCTTCGGCGCGCGGCTGCGCCGGGCGATGGACGAGCGCGGCCCGCTGTGCGTCGGCATCGACCCGCACGCCTCCCTGCTGGCCCAGTGGGGCCTGGACGACACCGTCGCCGGCCTGGAACGGTTCAGCCGAACCGTCGTCGAGGCGGTCGCGGACCGGGTGGCCGTGCTGAAGCCGCAGAGCGCGTTCTTCGAGCGGTTCGGCTCCCGGGGCGTGGCCGTGCTGGAGGACACGGTGCGCGAGGCCCGGGAGGCCGGCGCCCTGGTGGTCATGGACGCCAAGCGCGGCGACATCGGCTCCACCATGGCCGCCTACGCCGAGTCGTTCCTGCACCAGGACGCCCCGCTGTTCTCCGACGCGCTCACCGTCTCCCCGTACCTCGGCTACGGCTCCCTCGCCCCGGCGGTCACGCTGGCGCGGGAGAGCGGCACCGGCCTGTTCGTGCTCGCGCTCACCTCCAACCCGGAGGGCCACGAGGTGCAGCACGCGGTGCGCGCCGACGGCCGGACCGTCGCGGCCACCGTGCTCGGGCACCTCGCCGCCGAGAACGCGGGGGAGGAGCCGCTGGGCTCCTTCGGCGCGGTGGTCGGCGCCACCCTCGGCGACCTCGCGGACTACGACCTGGACATCGGTGGACCGCTGCTCGCGCCCGGCATCGGCGCGCAGGGGGCCACGGCGGCCGACCTGCCGGCGGTGTTCGGCAGCGCGGTGCGCAACGTCGTGCCGAACGTCAGCCGGGGGGTGCTGCGCCACGGTGCCGACGTCGTCGCGCTGCGTGACGCCGCGGACCGTTTCGCGGAGGAGATCAGGACCGCCGTCGCGTCCGGCAAGTCTTCCGACGAGGGGTTCCGTGAGGGCCGCTGACCTGGAGACACCCACAAATCCTGTGCGTTTTGCCCGAAATGTCGGCTCTCATGAGAGCTGACCTGGACTTTTCCGCTGTTCTCGCTGACTCTGGCCGAGTTGGCCGCTAGTCTCCGACGCAGAGTGAACGGGCAAGCGTGTTGCTCGTGGCTCCCCAGGTGTGGGGCGACTAGGTTCCTCACCGGTCCGTATCCGACAGTTCGACATCCGAGGTGACGTAGGCGTGGCTCTTCCGCCCCTTACCCCTGAACAGCGCGCAGCCGCGCTCGAAAAGGCCGCCGCGGCTCGCCGGGAGCGGGCCGAGGTCAAGAATCGACTCAAGCACTCCGGCGCCTCCCTCCACGAGGTCATCAAGCAGGGCCAGGAGAACGACGTCATCGGCAAGATGAAGGTCTCCGCCCTGCTCGAGTCCCTGCCCGGCGTCGGGAAAGTCCGTGCCAAGCAGATCATGGAGCGTCTGGGCATCTCCGAGAGCCGCCGCGTGCGGGGTCTCGGGTCCAACCAGATCGCGTCCCTGGAGCGGGAGTTCGGCAGCACCGGCTCCTGAGTCCCGGGCAGTGGGGGACAGCTGGAATAATCGCCGTATGGCAGCAACACCCCGGGGGACCACCCCCGTACCCCCGGACGCAGGTCCGCGGCTGACCGTGCTCTCCGGCCCCTCCGGGGTCGGCAAGAGCACGGTCGTCGCCCATATGCGCAACGAACACCCCGAGGTCTGGCTCTCGGTGTCGGCGACGACCCGCAAGCCCCGCCCCGGCGAACAGCACGGCGTCCAGTACTACTTCGTCAGCGACGAGGAGATGGACAAGCTGATCGCCAACGGCGAGCTGCTGGAGTGGGCCGAGTTCGCCGGCAACCGCTACGGCACGCCCCGCGCGGCCGTGCTGGAGCGCCTGGAGGCGGGCGTGCCCGTCCTGCTGGAGATCGACCTCCAGGGTGCCCGGCAGGTCCGCGAGACGATGCGCGAGGCCCGGCTGGTCTTCCTGGCCCCTCCCTCCTGGGAGGAGCTGGTGCGCCGGCTCACCGGCCGGGGCACCGAGTCGCCCGAGGTCATCGAGCGCCGCCTGCTGGCCGCGAAGACCGAACTGGCGGCGGAGCCGGAGTTCGACGCGACCCTGGTCAACACCTCCGTCGAGGACGTGGCCCGCGAGCTGCTAGCCTTGATGAACGTCGAGTGATCCTGAGCGATCGTTCAGTGATCATCCAGTGATCACCCGTACATCATCTTTCCCATCCATCGGAAGGTAGAGCGTGTCCTCTTCCATCTCCGCGCCCGAGGGCATCATCAACCCGCCGATCGACGAGCTCCTCGAGGCCACGGACTCGAAGTACAGCCTCGTGATCTACGCGGCCAAGCGGGCCCGCCAGATCAACGCGTACTACTCGCAGCTCGGCGAGGGTCTCCTCGAGTACGTCGGTCCCCTCGTCGACACCCACGTCCACGAGAAGCCGCTCTCGATCGCGCTGCGCGAGATCAACGCGGGCCTGCTGACCTCCGAGGCCGTCGAGGGCCCCGGTCAGTAGGCACGCACCAGGTGCAGCGTCCAGCTGACCTCGTCCCGGACCCGGCAGGCCGCCTGCCGGGTCCGTGGTGTGTCATGGGGTCCTACGTTTTCCGGATCGGGGAGTGACGGTGGACAAGCCGAAGGTCGTCCTGGGCGTCAGCGGCGGCATCGCCGCCTACAAGGCGTGCGAGCTGCTGAGGAGGCTGACCGAGTCCGGGCACGACGTCCGGGTCGTGCCCACCGCCTCCGCGCTGCACTTCGTCGGCGCCGCCACCTGGTCCGCGCTGTCCGGCAACCCGGTGTCCACCGAGGTGTGGGACGACGTGCACGAGGTCCCGCACGTCCGCATCGGCCAGCACGCCGACCTGGTGGTCGTCGCCCCGGCCACGGCCGACACCCTCGCCCGGGCCGCCCACGGCCTGGCCGACGACCTGCTCACCAACACCCTGCTCACCGCCCGCTGCCCGGTGGTCTTCGCCCCCGCCATGCACACGGAGATGTGGGAGCACCCGGCCACCCAGGACAACGTGGCGACCCTCCGCGCGCGCGGCGCCGTCGTCATCGAACCGGCCGTCGGCCGTCTCACCGGCGTCGACACCGGCAAGGGCCGGCTGCCCGACCCCGGCGAGATCTTCGAGGTCTGCCGCCGGGTCCTCGCCCGCGGCACCGCCGGCCCCGACCTCGCCGGCCGGCACGTCGTCGTCAGCGCCGGCGGGACCCGCGAGCCGCTCGACCCCGTCCGCTTCCTCGGCAACCGCTCCTCCGGCAAGCAGGGCTACGCCCTCGCCCGCACCGCCGCCGCCCGGGGCGCCCGGGTCACGCTGGTCGCCGCCAACGCCGCCCTGCCCGACCCGGCCGGGGTGGACGTCGTCCCCGTCGGCACGGCCCTGGAACTGCGCGAGGCGGTGCTCCGGGCGGCCGCGGACGCCGACGCCGTGGTGATGGCGGCCGCCGTCGCCGACTTCCGCCCGGCCGCCTACGCCGCCGGCAAGATCAAGAAGCAGGACGGCCGGGAGCCGGAGCCCGTCGCCCTGGTCCGCAACCCCGACGTGCTCGCCGAGATCGCCGCCGAGCGGGCCCGCCCCGGCCAGGTCGTCGTGGGCTTCGCCGCCGAGACCGACGACGTCCTCGCCAACGGGCGCGCCAAGCTCAAGCGCAAGGGCTGCGACCTGCTGGTGGTCAACGAGGTGGGCGAGCGCCGCACCTTCGGCTCGGAGGAGAACGAGGCCGTGGTGCTCGGCGCCGACGGCAGCGAGACGCCCGTGGCGCACGGACCCAAGGAGGCCCTGGCCGACACCGTGTGGGACCTCGTGGCCCGCCGGCTGGCCTGAAGGCGCTTCCGGAGCTCCGGGCTCCCTCGAAAGGCCCCGCGCGCGGGCGTGGCGCCTCTGGTCAACGACCCCCGGCTGCGGGCAGAATGCCCGTGCCGCAGGTCACAGCACTCCCGAGAGGCGAGACGGGATGACCCGCGGCCGAGTGCGACCGATAAACTGTCCGACGGACGGCGCCGGGTGCAGCCCCCGCCGTCCGCCCATGATCAGCCAGCAGCCGCTGCAACCCCAGGGAGCATCGTGTCCCGTCGTCTGTTCACCTCGGAGTCCGTGACCGAGGGTCACCCCGACAAGATCGCTGACCAGATCAGCGACACCATCCTCGACGCCCTCCTGCGCGAGGACCCCACCTCCCGCGTCGCCGTCGAGACCCTGATCACGACCGGACTGGTGCACGTCGCCGGCGAGGTCACGACCAAGACGTACGCGGACATCGCGACGCTGGTCCGCAACAAGATCCTCGAGATCGGCTACGACTCGTCGAAGAAGGGCTTCGACGGTGCCTCCTGCGGTGTCTCGGTGTCGATCGGCGCGCAGTCACCGGACATCGCGCAGGGCGTCGACACGGCCTACGAGACCCGCGTCGAGGGCGACGACGACGAACTGGACCGGCAGGGCGCCGGTGACCAGGGCCTGATGTTCGGTTACGCGACGGACGAGACGCCGACGCTGATGCCGTTGCCCGTTTTCCTCGCGCACCGCCTGGCCAAGCGCCTGTCCGACGTGCGCAAGAACGGCACGATCCCCTACCTCCGCCCCGACGGCAAGACCCAGGTCACCATCGAGTACGACGGCGACAAGGCCGTCCGCCTGGACACCGTCGTGGTCTCCTCCCAGCACGCCAGCGACATCGACCTGGAGTCGCTGCTCGCCCCCGACATCCGCGAGTTCGTCGTGGAGCCGGAGCTGAAGGCGCTGCTCGACGAGGGCATCAAGCTGGACACGGAGAACTACCGGCTGCTGGTCAACCCCACCGGACGCTTCGAGATCGGCGGCCCGATGGGCGACGCCGGCCTCACCGGCCGCAAGATCATCATCGACACCTACGGCGGCATGGCCCGCCACGGCGGCGGCGCCTTCTCCGGCAAGGACCCGTCCAAGGTGGACCGCTCCGCCGCGTACGCGATGCGCTGGGTCGCCAAGAACGTGGTCGCGGCCGGTCTGGCCTCGCGCTGCGAGGTCCAGGTCGCGTACGCGATCGGCAAGGCGGAGCCGGTCGGCCTGTTCGTGGAGACCTTCGGCACCGCCAAGGTGGACACCGACCGCATCGAGCGGGCCATCGACGAGGTCTTCGACCTGCGTCCGGCCGCGATCATCCGCGACCTGAACCTGCTCCGCCCGATCTACTCCCAGACCGCCGCGTACGGCCACTTCGGCCGTGAGCTGCCCGACTTCACCTGGGAGCGCACCGACCGCGTCGACGAGCTGCGCAAGGCCGCCGGGCTGTAGTCCGGCCCTCCCGCCCCGCCCGGGCCCGGCACCCCGCCGACGGGGTGCCGGGCCCCGCGCGTCGTCCGCGGAAGCGCTCGACGGACGGCCGGCGGGCGCCCGGCTGTCGGTGCCGTTTGGTAAGAATGCAAGCGTGAGCAGCGAGAACGGCCGGCCGGACGGCGATGCGCGGGACGCACCGCCGGAACAGCTCGCGCTCATCCGGGAGACCGTGCGCACGGCCCGCGTGCCCCGCGCCAAGCCCCGGACCTGGCGGGGCGCCGCGCTCGCCGCGTCGCTGCCGGTCGCCCGGGTCCTCGTCGACAAGGGCGTCCTGCACCTCGACCGCTACTTCGACTACGCCGTGCCCGAGGAGCTGGACGCCGACGCGCAGCCGGGCGTCCGCGTCCGCGTGCGCTTCGGCGCCGGCCGGCACCGGGTCCGCGACGGGCGGCGCGAGGGCGGCGGACTGATCGACGGCTTCCTCGTCGAGCGGCGCGCCGAGTCCGACTACTCCGGCCCCCTCGCGGCGCTCGCCCAGGTCGTCTCGCCCGAGCCGGTGCTCAGCGAGGAACTGCTCGGCCTCGCCCGCTCCGTCGCCGACCGCTACGCCGGAAGCGTCGCCGACGTGCTGCAGCTCGCCGTGCCCCCCCGCAACGCCCGCGCAGAGAAGCGTCCCTCGCCCGACCCGCTGCCGCCCCCCGAGGCGCCCGAGCCGGGCTCCTGGGCGCGCTACGAACAGGGACCCGGGTTCCTGCGGGCGCTGGCCGCCGGCGGTGCCCCGCGGGCCGTGTGGAACGCGCTGCCGGGACCCGGGTGGAGCGAGGAACTGGCCCGGGCCGTCGCCGCGACCCTCGCCTCCGGACGCGGCGCCCTCGTCGTCCTGCCGGACGGCCGCGCCGTCGCCCGCCTCGACGCCGCGCTCACCGCCCTCCTCGGCGACGGCCGGCACGCGGTGCTCACCGCTGACGCCGGGCCCGAGAAGCGGTACGCCCGCTGGCTCGCCGTCCGCCGCGGCGCGGTGCGCGCGGTCATCGGCACCCGGGCCGCGATGTTCGCCCCCGTGGCCGACCTGGGGCTGGTCGCCCTGTGGGACGACGGCGACGACAGCCACAGCGAGCCGCACGCCCCGCAGCCGCACGCCCGGGAGGTGCTGCTGCTGCGCGCCGCCCAGGACGGCTGCGGCTTCCTGCTGGGCGGCTGGAGCTGCACCGTCGAGGCCGCCCAGCTGGTCGAGACGGGCTGGGCCGGACCTCTCGTCGCCGGGCGGGAGCGGGCCCGGGAGGCGGCCCCGCTGGTGCGGACCGTCGGCGACGGCGACCTCGCGCGCGACGAGGCCGCCCGCGCCGCCCGGCTGCCGACGCTCGCCTGGCAGGCGGTACGGGAGGGCCTGCGGCACGGACCGGTGCTGGTGCAGGTGCCCCGGCGCGGCTACGTGCCCCGCATGGCCTGCGCCCGCTGCCGGGAACCGGCGCGCTGCCGCCACTGCTCGGGGCCGCTGGAGGCGCCCGGAGCGGGTGACCTGCGCTGCGGCTGGTGCGGGCGCGAGGAGGGCGGCTGGCACTGCCCGGAGTGCGGCGGCTTCCGCCTGCGCGCCCAGGTGGTCGGCGCGCGGCGCACCGCCGAGGAACTGGGCCGGGCCTTCCCGGCCGTCCCAGTGCGCACCTCCGGGCGCGAACACGTGCTGGACACGGTGCCGGGGACGCCCGCGCTGGTGGTGAGCACCCCGGGCGCCGAACCGGTCGCCGAGGGCGGCTACGCGGCGGCCCTGCTGCTCGACGGCTGGGCCATGCTGAGCCGTCCCGATTTGCGGGCCGGCGAGGACGCCCTGCGGCGCTGGATCGCCGCCGCCGCCCTGGTCCGGCCGCAGTCGGCGGGCGGCACGGTGGTCGTCGTCGCCGAGCCGACGCTGCGTCCGGTGCAGGCGCTGGTGCGCTGGGACCCGGTGGGGCACGCGCTGCGGGAACTGGCCGAGCGCGCCGAGCTGGGCTTCCCTCCGGTCTCCCGGATGGCGGCGGTCGCGGGTCCCCCCGAGGCGGTGGCGGCCTTCCTGACCGCCGTCGACCTCCCCGCCGAGGCAGAGGTCCTCGGCCCCGTCCCGCTCCCGGTCACCCCGGCCGGGCGCCCGCGCCGCCCCGGTGCGCCACCGCCCGGCGAGCACTGGGAACGGGCCCTGATCCGCGTCCCCCCGGGCCGCGGCGCCGTCCTGGCCCGCGCCCTGAAGACCGCCCAGGCCGCCCGCACGGCCCGCGCGGGCGGCCATCCGGTCTGGGTCCGCATCGACCCGCCGGACATCGGCTGAGGGCCGGGGGCGGGGTAGGTCCGCGCGGGCCGGCGGTGGGTTCTCATGAGTGCCGAAGGCGGTTTCGCGTAAGGGCCGGTGGCTGGGTCCGCCCGGGGCGCCTCCGGATGCGGAGAGGGCCGTTGCCGTGGTGGCCCCGGTCGCCGGTCCGGCCGGCCCGGCGGGCGCCGCCTCATTGCGGCGCGGGTGCACGAGGGGTGGACGCGGACGGCGGCGCGGGGGCCGGGGCACGGGCAGGCCGTTGTGCCCCGACGCGCCGGTGCGTCGCCCCTGGGGGACGGCTGGGATCCGCCGACGGCTGCTTGCCCGCTTCCGGACCGCCCCCGCCCCGGCCGGGCGCGAAACCGCCCCGGCCGGGCGCGAAACCGCCCCGGCCGGGCGCGAAACCGCCCCGGCCGGGCGCGAGCCCGCCGCACGGGAGCGGCCCGTCCCGGTCTCAGACGAGGACGAGCGGCTTCTCCAGCACCTCGGCGTTCTTGAGGACGTCGACGGACTGGGCATCGGTGACGACCTGCTGGGCCGCGTTCTGGCTGTTCGCCGAGTGGCCGGCGCTTCCCGCTGTGTTCCCGTGGTGCACGGCGCTGTTCTGGCCGACGAGCCCGATGACGCCGAGCTCGCTCCCGACGAGGCCGCTCGGGGCGGGGTCGGCGCAGGCGGGGGCGGCCCCCGCGAGGGCGGCGACTCCGGCGACGGCGGCGGCGCCGAGCGCCCGGCTGAGGATCCTGTTCATGCTCGGGCAACGAGGCATGCGGCTCCGTGGACACGACCGGTTCGGGGCGGTTCCACCGCGGGACGGGGCGGTCACCTCTCCGGGGCCGCCGGCCCGTCCGGCTCCTCGGCGTCGTCCAGAGCGGCGCACCCGCGACGCGCCGCCGCCCTCCCGGCGCTGGAGGCGGGGAGGGCGGTGTGTTGGGAGGCGGCGTCAGCCGTTGCGGGGGCCGGGGAAGGCGGTCGGGCGGGGCTCGTCCCGCAGCGACGGGCTGCCCGCCGTGGGCTGGGTCGGCATGGAGCGGGCGGCGGGGACGGAGGGCACGGCGGTGCCCACGTTGACCGTCCGGGTGCCGGACGGCTCCGCGCCGCGCTCGGTGGGCTCGGCGGCCGGGGCCTGCGCCGGGGTCCTGCGGGCGCCGTAACGGCGGTGCACCGCCTGCTTGGTGACGCCGAGGGCGGAGCCGACCGCGTCCCACGAGAAGCCCAGGGAGCGGTCGAAGTCGACGGCCGCCGTCACCAGCGTCTCGACGCTGTCCCGCAGTTCCTGGGCGAGCCGGACGGTGGGGGCGGGCGCGCGTCCGTAGACGACGAAGCCCGTGGAGGGACCGGGGCGGCGCGGGCGGTAGACGTTGCCCAGCTGGGCGGTGAGGGTGCGCAGTGCGTCCACCTGCCGGCGGACCCGCTCGATGTCCCGCACCAGCAAGTGCAGGCTGGCCCGAGCCTGGGCGTCGTGGGTTGCGTGGTCGGCCATGAACAAGCCTCTCGAACCGGCGTTGAAAGGGAGGGGCCCGCCTCGGGCCCGGTGGGGGGTCAACTCTCTCTTGACCAACGCCGATCCGGTCCGCGGGTCACGGGGGCCCTGCCTTCGGCCCGGGAAATTTTGCCCGCCCGTGTCCCGCAGCCGTCCCGCCGCTGCCCCGCCGTGGCCCGCGCACGCCTGGGCCCGCGTCCCGTCCGCCCTGCCCCCGGAGCCGCGGGGCGCGCCCTTCTGCCGGGGTTTCTCCCGGTCCGGTTCACTCGTCTCGGTGAGGGGCGCGGACCGCTGCCGCCCTACACTGGTGCGCTGCCCGCACCGTCCCCGCCCGAGAGGCCCGAACCACCCCATGAAGCTGGTCTTCGCCGGCACCCCCGAGGTCGCCGTTCCCGCCCTGGACGCCCTCCTCGCCTCCGGACGGCACGAGGTGGCCGCCGTCGTCACCCGGCCCGACGCGCCGGCGGGGCGGGGGCGCAGGCTCGTCGCCTCACCCGTCGCCGAACGGGCGGCCGACGCGGGGATCGAGGTGCTGAAGCCCGCCCGGCCGAAGGACCCGGACTTCCTGGACCGGCTCGCCGCGATCGCCCCCGACTGCTGCCCCGTCGTCGCCTACGGCGCTCTGCTGCCCCGCGCCGCCCTCGACATCCCCGCCCGGGGCTGGGTCAACCTGCACTTCTCGCTGCTGCCCGCCTGGCGCGGTGCCGCGCCCGTGCAGCACGCCATCATGGCGGGCGACGAGATCACGGGCGCCTCGACCTTCCTCATCGAGGAGGGTCTCGACTCGGGGCCGGTGTACGGCACGGTCACCGAGGAGATCCGCCCCACCGACACCAGCGGGGACCTGCTGACCCGGCTGGCGTTCGCCGGGTCCGGGCTGCTCGCCGCCACCATGGACGGCATCGAGGACGGCACCCTGCAGGCGGTGCCGCAGCCCGCCGACGGCGTCACCCACGCCCCCAAGGTGACCGTGGAGGACGCCCGGGTCGACTGGCGCGCCCCGGCCCTGCGCGTCGACCGGGTGGTGCGCGGCTGCACGCCGGCCCCCGGCGCCTGGACCGTCTTCCGCGGCGAGCGGCTCAAGCTGGTCCAGGTCGCACCGGTTCCCGGCCGCACCGGCCTCGCGCCGGGCGAGCTCTCCGCGGGCAAGAACGACGTGCACGTCGGCACCGGTTCGCACGCCGTGGAGCTGCTGTGGGTGCAGGCCCAGGGCAAGAAGCCGATGCGGGCGGCCGACTGGGCGCGCGGCGTGCGCATCGGCCCGGGGGAGACCCTCGGCGCCTGACCCGCCCGCACCGCCGCCCCCGTACCGCGACGGCGTGGGGCCACCGGGGGAGCCCTGCCCGGCCCGTGCGGGCCGGCCCCGGAGCGCGACGGTGAAGGCGGCCGCCGGGGGAGGCCCTCGCCGGACCCGCGCGGACCGTCCCCGTAGCGCAACGCGAGGGTGGGCCGCCGGGGGAGCCCCGTCCGACCCTCCGAACCCACCGACCCGCCCCGTCCCGCGACGGCGCAGCCCCTCGCGGGAGCCCCCCGCCCGACCCGCGCGGACCGCCCGCCGGCCGCCACGACGTACGCTGGAACGCGCACGTCATCCCACACCCGGAGCACCTTTTCGTGAGCGACCAGCCCCGTCGGCCCCGCCGGACCGGCAAGCCGTACCGTCGGCCCCAGAAGGACCCCGTCCGCGTCCTCGCCTTCGAGGCCCTGCGGGCCGTGGACGAGCGGGACGCCTACGCCAACCTGGTGCTGCCGCCGCTGCTGCGCGCCGCGCGCGAGAAGGGGGAGCTGGACGCCCGGGACGCGGCCCTCGCCACCGAGCTGGTGTACGGCACGCTGCGCCGCCAGGGCACCTACGACGCCGTCGTCGCGGCCTGCGTCGACCGGCCGCTGCGCGAGGTCGACCCGCCGGTGCTGGACGTGCTGACGCTCGGCGCGCACCAGTTGCTCGGCACCCGGATCCCGGCGCACGCCGCCGTGTCCGCGTCCGTCGAGCTGGCCCGGGTGGTGCTCGGCGACGGGCGGGCCAAGTTCGTCAACGCCGTGCTGCGCAAGGTCGCCCGGCAGGACCTCGACGCCTGGCTGGAGCAGGTCGCGCCGCCCTACGACGAGGATCCCGAGGACCACCTCGCCGTCGTCCACGCGCACCCGCGCTGGATCGTCTCGGCGCTGTGGGACTCCCTCGGCGGCGGACGGGACGGCATCGAGGACCTGCTGCGCGCCGACAACGAGCGCCCCGAGGTGACCCTGGTGGCCCGGCCCGGCCGCGCCACCCCCGCCGAGCTGCTCGACGAGCAGGCCGCCGTGCCGGGACGCTGGTCCCCGTACGCGGTGCGCCTGTCCGAGGGCGGCGAACCCGGCGCCGTGCCGGCCGTCGCGGAGGGCCGGGCGGGCGTGCAGGACGAGGGCAGCCAGCTGGTCGCCCTCGCGCTCGCCGCCGCCCCCCTGGACGGCCCCGACCGGCTCTGGCTGGACGGCTGCGCGGGCCCCGGCGGCAAGGCCGCGCTGCTGGGCGCGCTCGCCGCGGAACGCGGAGCCGTGCTGCTCGCCTCCGAGAAGCAGCCGCACCGGGCCGGGCTGGTCGCCCGGGCGCTGGCCGGGAACCCCGGGCCGTACCAGGTGATCACCGCCGACGGGACCCGTCCGCCGTGGCGGCCGGGCAGCTTCGACCGGGTCCTGGTCGACGTGCCGTGCACCGGGCTCGGCGCCCTGCGCCGCCGCCCCGAGGCGCGCTGGCGGCGCCGCCCGGACGACCTGGACGGGTTCGCGCCCCTGCAGCGCGGGCTGCTGCGCACCGCCCTGGAGTCCGTGCGGGTCGGCGGAGTGGTCGGCTACGCCACCTGCTCGCCGCACCTGGCCGAGACCCGGGCCGTGGTCGCCGACCTGCTCAAGCAGTTCCCGGACACCGAGCTGATCGACGCCCGGCCGCTGCTGCCGGACGTGCCGGACCTGGGTGAGGGCCCCGACATCCAGCTCTGGCCGCACCTGCACGGGACGGACGCCATGTACCTGGCGCTGATCCGCCGGACCGGGTGACACCCGCCCGCTCTCCGTTCGCGGGGCCCCCGGCGGGCGACCGGAACGCCCTGCGGAACGGCAGAGGTCTGGACCGGCGCGGGGCGGCGGCGCCGGGCATGGCAGTCTTGGTGCATGGCCGCGCAGATCAACCCCAGTATCCTGTCCGCCGATTTCGCCCGCCTCGCGGACGAGGCGAGGGCGGTCGAGGGAGCCGACTGGCTCCACGTCGACGTCATGGACAACCACTTCGTCCCGAACCTCACGCTCGGCGTGCCGGTCGTGGAGTCGCTCGCCCGCGCGACGGACACCCCGCTGGACTGCCACCTGATGATCGAGGCCCCCGACCGGTGGGCGCCCCAGTACGTGGAGGCGGGGGCCGGGTCGGTCACCTTCCACGTCGAGGCCGCCGCCGCCCCGGTCCGCCTCGCCCGCGAGATCCGGGCCAAGGGCGCCCGCGCCTCGATGGCGCTCAAGCCGGCCACGCCGGTCGAGCCGTACGAGGACCTGCTCCCCGAGCTGGACATGCTCCTGATCATGACGGTCGAGCCGGGCTTCGGCGGGCAGGCGTTCCTCGACATCATGCTGCCGAAGATCCGCCGGACCCGGGAGCTGATCCGCAAGCACGGTCTGGAGCTGTGGCTGCAGGTCGACGGCGGGGTCTCGGCGTCCACCATCGAGCAGTGCGCGGACGCGGGCGCCGACGTCTTCGTGGCCGGTTCCGCCGTGTACGGGGCCGAGGACCCGGCCGAGGCGGTCCGTGCCCTGCGCGGCCGGGCGGAGGCCGCCACGGCCAAGGCGTCCTGGGCGTGCGACCACTGAGCGTCGGGAACGTGAACGGCGCCCCGCAGGGCTGATCGACAGCGCCGCATCTGCAAGGATGAACGGCGAACCCAGAGTGTGAACAAGCAGTGAGGAGATCGCCGTGTCGGGTATGTCGGCGGGCCGGTCAGCCATGCGGATGGGACCCGCTGAGCTGGTGCAGGCGGCGGCCATGGCCCGCCGCTTCTACCTCGAGGGCAAGTCCAAGATCCAGATCGCCGAGGAGTTCGGCGTCAGCCGCTTCAAGGTGGCCCGTGTCCTGGAGACCGCCCTCGAACGGGATCTGGTGCGCATCGAGATCCGGGTACCGGCCGAACTGGACGCGGACCGCTCGGACGCGCTGCGGGCCCGCTACGGCCTCAGGCACGCCGTGGTGGTCGAGTCCCCGGCCGACGCCGAGGAGACGCCCGACCCCGAGAACCTGGGAGAGGTGGCCGCCGACCTGCTCGGCGAACTGGTCGACGAGGGGGACGTGCTGGGCCTCGCCTGGGGCCGTTCCACCATCCACATGGCCGCGGCTCTGGACCGGCTGCCCCCGTGCACCGTGGTGCAGCTGACCGGCGTGTACGACGCCGGGACCGCCGAACGCGGCTCCGTGGAGGCCGTGCGCCGGGCCGCCCAGGTGTCCGGCGGCGACGCCCACCCCATTTACGCGCCGATGCTGCTCCCGGACGCGGCCACCGCCCAGGCGCTGCGGCACCAGACCGGCATCGCGCGGGCCTTCGAGTACTTCGACAAGGTCACCGTGGCGTGCGTGTCCATCGGCTCCTGGGAGCCGGGGATCTCCACGGTGCACGACATGCTCAGCGACGAGGAGCGGGCGCACTACGCCTCCCTCGGCGTCGCCGCCGAGATGTCCGCCCACCTCTTCGACTCCGCGGGCCGCCGGGTCGGGCGCGACCTGGGGGAGCGGTGCATCACGGTCAAGGCGGACCAGCTCCGCCGCATCCCCGAGGTGGTCGCCATCGCGGGCGGGCAGCGCAAGGGCCCGGCGATCGACGCGGTGCTCCGCTCCGGCCTCGTCACCAGCCTGGTGACCGACACCTCGGCCGCCGATCACCTGCTGGCGGCCGGTCCGGCGCCGAAGCCGGCCCTCAACCGGACGGATCCGGACGGCATCTGACACCTCGTCACCCGGGCGCGGCGGGTCCCCACCGGACCCGCCGCGCCCGGGCGTTCCCGTGACCGTCGGCGGTTCCTCCAAGACGGTGCCGGGCGGGCTGGACGATGCGACCAGGTGGGTGCGGGCGCCGGGCGTGCGAGAATGAAGTACGTGCTCTTTCCCCCTGGCAGACCTGTCCGGGGGCCACCTCTGATCGACTGGGATGTGCAGCACGTGCGTTTCCTCAACGACATCCAGCCCCCGTACGACCTGACGTACGACGACGTCTTCATGGTGCCGAGCCGCTCCGCGGTCGGCTCGCGGCAGGGCGTGGACCTCAGCTCCCCGGACGGCACGGGCACCACCATCCCGCTCGTCGTCGCCAACATGACCGCGATCGCCGGGCGCCGCATGGCCGAGACCGTGGCCCGCCGCGGCGGGCTGGTGGTCATCCCGCAGGACATCCCGATCGAGGTCGTCACCGAGGTCGTGGCCTGGGTCAAGAGCCGCCACCTGGTGCTCGACACCCCCATCGTGCTCGCCCCGCACCAGACCGTGGCCGACGCCCTGTCCCTGCTGCCCAAGCGGGCGCACGACGCCGGTGTCGTGGTGGACGACGAGGGGCGCCCGGTCGGCGTCGTCACCGACCGGGACCTGTCCGGCGTGGACCGCTTCACCCAGCTCGCCGAGGTCATGTCCCGGGACCTGCTGCTCATCGACGCCGCCATGGACCCCCGGGAGGCCTTCAACACCCTCGACGGCGCCAACCGGCGCTACGCCCCGGCCGTCGACTCCGGCGGGCGCCTCGCGGGCATCCTGACCCGCAAGGGCGCCCTGCGCGCCACGCTGTACACGCCGGCCACCGACGCCCGGGGGCGGCTGCGCATCGCCGCCGCCGTCGGCATCAACGGCGACGTGGCGGGCAGGGCCCGGCAGCTGCTGGAGGCGGGCGTCGACACCCTCGTCATCGACACCGCGCACGGCCACCAGGAGTCGATGATCAACGCGCTGAAGCTGGTGCGCGACCTCGACCCGCAGGTCCCGGTCGTCGCGGGCAACGTCGTCGCCGCGGCCGGGGTGCGCGACCTGATCGAGGCCGGCGCGGACATCGTCAAGGTCGGGGTCGGCCCCGGCGCCATGTGCACCACCCGCATGATGACCGGCGTCGGCCGGCCGCAGTTCTCCGCCGTGCTGGAGTGCGCCGCGGAGGCGGCGAAGCACGGCAAGCACGTCTGGGCCGACGGCGGCATCCGCCACCCGCGCGACGTGGCGATGGCCCTCGCGGCCGGCGCGTCCAACGTGATGGTCGGCTCCTGGTTCGCCGGGACCTACGAGTCCCCGGGCGACCTCCAGCACGACGCGAACGGCCGGCCGTACAAGGAGTCCTTCGGCATGGCCTCCGCGCGCGCCGTGCGCAACCGCACCTCGGAGGAGTCGGCCTACGACCGCGCCCGCAAGGCGCTGTTCGAGGAGGGCATCTCCACCTCCCGGATGTTCCTGGACCCCGACCGCCCCGGCGTCGAGGACCTCATCGACTCGATCATCGCGGGCGTCCGCTCCTCCTGCACCTACGCCGGCGCCGGCTCGCTGCAGGAGTTCGCGGAGCGGGCCGTGATCGGCGTCCAGAGCGCCGCCGGCTACGCCGAGGGCAAGCCGCTGCACGCCAGCTGGACCTGACCGGCCCCCCACCCCCGTCCGCCGGCTCCTCCGTCCCGCCCCACGGGCCGGAGGAGCCCCTTGGCGTGCCCGGAACCGGCCGGGGATCTCATCGGCGCGCCCGGACCCCCGGAACCGTCCGGGGATCACGTCGGTGTGCCGGGAAGCGTCCGGGGATCCCTGGGGCGGTCCCGGAACCGGCCGGCGGTCCCCTTGGCGGGCCCGGAACCGTCCGGGAACTCCTGGCGCGCCCGGAACCCGGCCGGCGGAGCCCCATCGGGCGCCCCGAGCCGCCGGGAAGCCCCTTCACACGCGCGGAACCGGCCGGCGAACGGCGGCGCGCAACGAACATCCGTCCCGCTCCGGTCAACGCAATGATCTTGCGGAGGTGCGCAAGATTGCTGCATTTCGAAGGCAACGTGTGAACTCGTAGGGTTACGCGCTGTACGTGGTGCGGCAGGGACCCGCTCGACGGGTCCCCGGCTGCCGCCGGAGCCGTCGGTCCCTGGCGCGGCAGACCGGCAGTGACGAAGGAGTCAGCGCGTGCTCGACCAAGGCGCACCCCCGCTCAACCCGCCTTCCCCGACCCCGCCCGGCCGGGGCGTCGGCGCGCGCCTGATGCGCCGCAAGCCGGTGGAACGCCTGGTCGCGGAGGGCGGTCAGGGGGAGGGCGGGTCACTGCGCCGCTCCCTGGGGCTGTGGCAGCTCACCATGATCAGCATCGGTGCCACCCTCGGCACCGGCATCTTCGTGGTGCTCGGCGAGGCCGTCCCCAAGGCCGGCCCGGCCGTCACCCTGTCCTTCGTGATCGCGGGATTCACCGCCCTGTTCTCCGCCCTCTCCTACGCGGAACTGGCGGGCACCATCCCGGTCTCCGGCTCCTCCTACTCGTACGCGTACGCAACGATGGGCGAACTCGTCGCCTGGGTCTGCGGCTGGTGCCTGATGCTGGAGTACGGCGTCTCGGTCGCCGCCGTCGCCGTCGGCTGGGGCGAGTACCTCAACGAACTGCTCGACGGCACCATCGGCGTCACCCTCCCCGCCGCGCTGTCGGCGCCCCCCGGCGACGGCGGCATCTTCAACCTGCCGGCGCTGATCGTCGTCCTGCTCGCCATGGCCTTCCTGATGGGCGGCGCCCGCGAGTCCGCACGGGCCAACACGATCATGGTCGTGGTGAAGGTCGGCGCCCTCGTCCTGTTCTGCGCCATCGGCGTCCAGGGCTTCCGGTCCGGCAACTACGACAACTTCATGCCGCTCGGCATGGCCGGCGTCAGCGCCGCCGGAGCGACGCTGTTCTTCTCCTACATCGGCTTCGACGCCGCCTCCACGGCCGGCGAGGAGGCCAGGAACGCCCAGCGCGACCTGCCCCGCGCCATCCTGCTGTCGCTCGCCATCATCACCGCGCTGTACGTGCTGGTCGCCGCCGTCGCGGTGGGCGCCAAGCCCTGGCAGAAGTTCACCGAGTCGGAGGCCGACCTCGCGCAGATCATGAGCGAGGTCACCGGCCAGACCTTCTGGGGCACCCTGCTGGCGTTCTGCGCCGTCATCGCCATCGCCAGCGTCGTCCTCACCGTGCTCTACGGCCAGACCCGCATCCTGTTCGCCATGTCCCGCGACGGGCTCGTGCCCAAGGTGTTCGGCAAGGTCAGCCGGCAGACCGGCACGCCCCGCCGCAACACCCTGATCGTCTCCCTGTTCTGCGGCGTGCTCGCCGCCGCCGTCCCGCTCGGCCAGCTCGCCGACGCCACCAGCATCGGTACCCTGTTCGCGTTCGCCCTGGTCAACGTGGCCGTCGTGGTGCTGCGCCGGACCCGCCCCGACATGCCCCGCACCTTCCGGGTGCCGCTGTCGCCGGTGCTGCCCGCCGTCGGCCTCGGCTTCTGCCTGTGGATGATGGGCAGCCTGTCCACCGTCACCTGGGTGGTCTTCGGTGTCTGGATGGCCGCCGGACTCGTGTTCTACTTCGGGTACGGCTACCGCCGCTCCCGGCTCGCCGCATCGGACCTCTCGGAAGCAAAGTGAACCACCCGCAGTGCTGAACGATCTCGACGAACGCATCGTGCACGCCCTCGCCGAGGACGCCCGCCGGTCCTACGCGGACATCGGCCAGCTCGTCGGCCTGTCCGCACCCGCCGTGAAGCGGCGCGTGGACCGGCTGCGCGCCACCGGGGCCATCACCGGATTCACCGTCCGGGTCGACCCGGCCGCCCTCGGCTGGGAGACCGAGGGGTTCGTCGAGATCTACTGCCGCGGCAACACCTCCCCGGAGACCATCCAGCGCGGACTGGAGCGCTACCAGGAGGTCGTGTCCGCCTCCACCGTCACCGGGGAGGCGGACGCGGTCGCCCAGGTCTTCGCCTCCGACATGCGCCACTTCGAACGGGTGCTGGAACGCATCGCCGGGGAGCCCTTCGTCGAGCGGACCAAGTCCGTGCTGGTGCTGTCCCCGCTGCTGCGCCGCTTCTCCTCCGGGTCGCCCACCTGAGACCCGGGGAGCGCCGGACGCCGGGCGCGCCGCCTCCGTCCGGGGAAACGCCCGGACGGGACCGGGCCCGGCCGACTACCATCGGTCTCATGACCTGGCGACATTGATCCACCCGCCGCGCCTCCCGAGGGCCGCCGCGGGCGCCGTACGTCCTCCACGTCCGGTGTCCGCATCGCCCCCACGGGAAGGCCCCATGACCTCCACGTCCACGCGTGCGCCCCGCGGCCCCGTCCGCCGGCTGACCCGCACGCTGTACGGCTACGCGTTCCTCGAGGAATGCGTCCTGCTCTACCCGGTGTACGCCCTGCTGTTCAGCGACACCGGCCTCTCCGTCGCCCAGATCTCGTCCCTGTTCGCCCTCTGGTCGATCACCGGCATCCTGCTGGAGATCCCGTCCGGCGCCTGGGCCGACACCGTCTCCCGCCGCCTGCTGCTGTGGACCGGCCCGCTGTTCACGGCCGCCGGGTTCGCCCTGTGGACCCTCCTCCCCTCCTACGGGGCGTTCGCGGCCGGCTTCGTGCTGTGGGGCGTCGGCGGGGCGCTGGTCTCCGGCGCCCTGGAGGCGCTGGTCCACGACGAGCTGGACCACCTCGGCGCCGCCGGGAACTACGCCCGCGTCATGGGCCGGGCCCGGGCGGCCGGGCTGGCCGCCGTGGTGACGGCGATGCTGCTCGCCGGCCCGGTCCTCACCCTGGGCGGCCACGCCGCGGTCGGCGCGGCCAGCGTCCTGGCGTGCCTGCTGGCCTCGGCCACGGCCACCCGGTTCCCCGAACACCGCACCCCGGCCCCCGACCGCACCGGCTGGACCACGGCCCTGCGCACCGGGCTCGCCGAGGCGCGGGCCGACCGGTCGGTGCGGGGTGCCCTGCTGCTGGTCCCGGCGGTCGGCGCGGTCTGGGGCGCCCTGGACGAGTACACCCCGCTGCTGGTCCGCGACACCGGCGTGGCGGACGGCACCGTGCCCCTCCTGCTCGTGCTGATCTGGGCCGGAGCCACCGCCGGGAGCCTGCTGGCCGGGGAGGGCGAACGCCTCGGCACCCCCGGCCTCGCCCTGCTGCTGGCGGGCGGCGGACTCGCCCTGGCCGTCGGCTCCGCCACCGGGACCCCGGCCGCCCTGCTCCTCGTGGCCGTCGCCTTCGGCTGCTTCCAGGCGGCCACGGTCCTGGCCGACGCCCGGCTCCAGCACCGCATCGGCAGCAGCGGGCGGGCCACCCTGACCTCGGTGGCGGGACTGGGCACCGAGCTGGCCACGGTCGCCGTCTTCGGCGGCTACGCCCTGCTCGCCGCCCACGCCCCGCACGGCACCGTCTTCGCGGTCCTCGCGGTGCCGTACCTGGCGACGGCCCTGCTCCTGCTCCTCCCGGGGCCGCGCCGTCGAGGCCCCGGCCGGCACCGGGAGAGGGCCACGACAGCCGCCGCCGGGGACGCCGACGGCCGGTGACCGCCCCGGACCGCACCGCGCCGCGCCGCCGGGCGGGGCGGGCCGGGGTATCGGTGGCCGCCCGTCCGCCCCGGCGGACCGCCCCGATCCCGTACCCGCCGGTACCCCCGCCCTGACCTGCGGATCCGCCCCCCGGGCGGCCCGTCGGCGGCCCGTGCAACGAATCACCGCGGACCGCCCCCGACACGCAACGAACCGCTCACCGGCGCGCAACGGCTCCGCCTTGTCCGGGTGAGCGGCGCGACCGTACGGTCTAGCTGACCCCCTGACACCCGCGTACCGGTGAGGAACACGCATGCGCACCGCCCTGCTCCAGAGCTCCGGACGGCCCGGATCCGTCGCCGGGAACCTCAAGGTCCTCGACGAGGCCGCCGGCCGTGCCGCCGCCGCGGGAGCCGGGCTGCTCGTGACCTCGGAGATGTTCCTCACCGGCTACGCCATCGGCGACGACATCGCGCGGCTGGCCGAGCCGGCCGACGGCGACGCCGCCGACGCCGTCGCGGAGACCGCCGTCCGGCACGGCCTGGCCATCGCGTACTCCTACCCCGAGCGCGCCGGCGACGTGGTGCACAACTCCGTCCAGCTCATCCGCGCCGACGGGACCCGCCTGGCGAACTACCGCAAGACGCACCTCTACGGCTGCTTCGAGCGGGAGCACTTCACCCCGGGCGACCGCCCCGTCGTGCAGGCCGAACTCGACGGCCTCACCGTCGGCCTGGTGATCTGCTACGACGTCGAGTTCCCGGAGTACGTCCGGGCCCACGCCCTGGCCGGCACGGACCTGCTGCTGGTGCCCACCGCCGTGATGCACCCGTACCAGTTCGTCGCCGAGTCGGTCGTGCCGGTCCGCGCCTTCGAGAACCAGATGTACATCGCCTACGCCAACCGGGTCGGCACGGAAGGCGAGTTCGAGTTCGCCGGCCTGTCCGTGCTGGCCGGCCCCGACGGAGTCGCCCGCGCCCGGGCGGGCCGCGGCGAGGAACTCGTCTGGGCCGACGCCGACCCGGAGTTCCTGGCCGCCTCCCGCGAGGCCAACCCCTACCTGAGCGACCGCCGCCCGGAGCTCTACGAGCCGCCGCCCGCCTGAACCGCCGCCGCCCGTCCCCTCCCGGCCGCACCCCGGCCGCCCCCCACCCGCCGTACCCCGGTCCCACCCGTGCAAGGAGTCCGCACCCCATGACGTCCACGGTGCCCAACGCCGTCGAGCACGCCGACGACAACCTGCCGCCGATCACCATGTTCGGCCCGGACTTCCCGTACGCCTACGACGACTTCCTCGCCCACCCGGCCGGTCTCGGGCAGGTGCCCGCGACCGAGCACGGCACCGAGGTCGCCGTCATCGGCGGCGGCCTGTCCGGCATCGTCGCCGCGTACGAGCTGATGAAGATGGGCCTCAAGCCGGTCGTCCACGAGGCCGACCGGATCGGCGGACGGCTGCGCACCGTCGGCTTCGACGGGTGCGACCCCTCCCTCACCGCGGAGATGGGCGCCATGCGCTTCCCGCCCTCCTCCACGGCGCTCCAGCACTACATCGACCTCGTGGGACTGGAGACCCGCCCGTTCCCCAACCCGCTCGCCGAGGCCACCCCGTCGACCGTCGTCGACCTCAAGGGCGAGTCCCACTACGCCGAGACCCTCGACGACCTGCCCCAGGTCTACCGGGACGTGGCCGACGCCTGGGCGAGGTGCCTGGAGGAGGGCGCCGACTTCTCCGACATGAACCGCGCGCTGCGCGAGCGGGACGTCCCGCGCATCCGGGAGATCTGGTCCCGGCTGGTGGAGAAGCTGGATCACCAGACGTTCTACGGCTTCCTCTGCGAGTCCGAGGCCTTCCGGTCCTTCCGGCACCGCGAGATCTTCGGCCAGGTCGGCTTCGGCACCGGCGGCTGGGACACCGACTTCCCCAACTCCATCCTGGAGATCCTCCGCGTCGTCTACACCGAGGCCGACGACCACCACCGCGGCATCGTCGGCGGCTCCCAGCAGCTGCCGCTGCGCCTGTGGGAGCGGGAACCGCAGAAGATCGTCCACTGGCCCCACGGCACCTCGCTGAAGTCCCTGCACGCGGCCGGCGAGCCCCGCCCGGCGGTCACCCGGCTGCACCGCACCGCGGGCAACCGCATCACGGTGACCGACGCCGACGGCGACATCCGCACCTACCGGGCGGCGATCTTCACCGCCCAGTCCTGGATGCTGCTGTCCAAGGTGGCCTGCGACGACGCGCTGTTCCCCATCGACCACTGGACCGCGATCGAGCGCACCCACTACATGGAGAGCTCCAAGCTGTTCGTGCCCGTCGACCGGCCCTTCTGGCTGGACAAGGACGAGGAGACGGGCCGGGACGTCATGTCGATGACGCTCACCGACCGGATGACCCGCGGCACCTACCTGCTGGACGACGGCCCGGACCGGCCCGCCGTCATCTGCCTCTCCTACACCTGGTGCGACGACAGCCTGAAGTGGCTGCCGCTGTCCGCGAACGAGCGGATGGAGGTCATGCTGAAGTCGCTCGGCGAGATCTACCCGAAGGTCGACATCCGCAAGCACATCATCGGCAACCCGGTCACCGTCTCCTGGGAGAACGAGCCCTACTTCATGGGCGCGTTCAAGGCCAACCTGCCGGGCCACTACCGCTACCAGCGGCGCCTGTTCACCCACTTCATGCAGGACCGGCTGCCCGAGCACAAGCGGGGCATCTTTCTCGCCGGCGACGACATCTCCTGGACGGCCGGCTGGGCGGAGGGCGCCGTGCAGACCGCGCTCAACGCCGTCTGGGGCGTCATGCACCACCTCGGCGGGGAGACCGACCCGACCAACCCCGGCCCCGGCGACGTCTACGACGAGATCGCGCCGGTGGAACTCCCCGAGGACTGACACCCCCTGCCCGGCCGGCCGGCCCTCCCCTCCGGCCCGCCGGGCAGCGGTGTGAGCAGCATCCGCCCCGCGAAGCCCACCGCCGTGTCCAGCCGGGCGGTGAGATCGGCCGCGACCTCCGGCAGCCCGCGCAGCGCCCACAGGGCACGGGCCGCGGTCCACGCCGCGTCGCGGGCCCGCTCCAGGCTCCAGGCACCCAGCAGATGGGTCAGCGGGTCCGCGAGCTCCAGCAGGTCGGGGCCCGGCATCAGCTCTTCGCGGATCTGCTCCTCCAGCGAGACGAGCAGGTCGCCCACGCGGTCGAAGTCGTCCTCCAGACGCGCCGGTTCGCAGTCGAGCGTACGGCAGGTGTCCAGCACGGCGAGCGCCAGATCGTGGCCGATGTGCGCGTTGATGCCCGCCAGCGCGAACTGCAGCGGGCGTACGCCGGGATGGCGGCGGAACTGGAACAGCGGGCGCCAGCAGGCCGGCGGACGGCGGTCCTCGAACACCGCGTCGAGCGCCGCCAGATAACGCTCCGCGAACCGCACGTCCAGGGTCGTCGCGGCCGGGGCGTCGGCGAAGCGGCCCGCGTCGAGGTGCCGGTCCACCGACTCGGTGACGGCGAGGTAGACGCGGTTGAAGACCCCCACCCCGTCCCCCGGGGGCAGGGCGGCGTCGACGGCACGCATCCGGGCGATGACGGTGTCCACCGGCGTCAGGACGTGTTCGCACTGCGACATGCGCGCAGAGTCGCACGTTTAGGGTGGGCGCAGTGGCGGCGGGCCCGACGCTTCCCCGGAACGGGGGAACGCGCCCGCCGTGGGGGAGGGGGACACCACATGTCCGGCTCACGCGCCCGGCGCCTGGCCGGCCGGCGGGCCGAGCGGCGCCGTGCCGCCCGGCGCGGGGTCATGGTCGCCGCCGCCTCCGCCGTGGTCGCCCTCGGCACCGCGGCCGGCCTGCTCTCCGCGGCCGGTGGCGGCCGCGGCTCCGACACGGCGCGGCCGGAGGTGACCGGCACTCCCCGGCTGCACCCGCTGCCCGCCGTGCCGTCCGCCTCCCCCTCGCCCACGTCCGCCTCGCCCTCCGCCACCCCGGCGCAGAAGCCGAGAACGAAGACGTCGCCCTCGCCCACGGCGCGGAAGCGGCGGGCGGCGCCGGTGTCCGCCCGGCTGTACCGCCACCCGGAGTCCCGGGTGCTGGACTGGGTGCGGGCCAACCCGGGCGATCCGCGGCGCGCGGTCATCGAGTCCCGGATCGCCGGGCAGCCGGCGGCGGTGTGGTTCGCCGAGCACTCCCCGGACACCGTCACCGCACGGGTGCGGTCGGTCACCTCCGGCGCAGCCGCCCGGGGACGGGTGCCCGTGCTGGTGCCGTACGCGATACCCGACCGGGACTGCGGCGGGCACTCGCAGGGCGGCGCCCCCGACCTCGACGCCTACGACCGCTGGATCGACCGGTTCGCGGCCGGGCTGGGCGGCGGCGAGGTCGTCGTCGTCCTGGAGCCGGACTCGGTGGCGCAGGCCGCGTGCCTGTCGGCGGGGGCACGGGCCGACCGCTTCGCCTCGCTGGCGAGGGCGGGACGCGTGATGAAGCAGGCCAACCCCCGGGCCCGGGTCTACTTCGACGCGGGGCACTCGGGCTGGCACCCGCCGGCCCGGCAGGCCGCCTGGCTGCGGCAGGCCGGTGCCGCCTCGGCCGCCTCCTCCGACGGCATCTTCAGCAACGTCTCCAACTTCCACAGCACCGCCGACGAGATCGCCTACGACCGCCGGGTGCTCGACGCGCTCGGCGGGTCGGGGCTCGGCGCGGTCATCGACACCAGCCGCAACGGCGCCGGGGCCCCCGCCGACGGCGAGTGGTGCGACCCGGCCGGGCGCAAGCTCGGCCGGGCCCCCACCCTCGACACCGGCGAGGCCGGGATCGACGCCTACCTCTGGGTGAAGCTGCCGGGGGAGTCCGACGGGTGCCGGGGGGCGCCGGGCACGTTCACCGCGTCGTACGCCTACGACCTGGCGCGCTGAGCGGTCCCGCCCCCGGCGTCCGGGTCGTCCCCGGCCCCGTTCTCCCCGGCCCCGTCGTCCCCGGCCCCGCCGTCGGCGGTCTCCGCGCGGTCGGCGGTGTCCGTGTAGGAGGACGTGCCCTCGTCGAGCAGCGGCTCCTGCGTCTTCAGGTGCGGCGGGGCGAAGGCGCGCAGCGCGTGGTAGCCGGTGATGACGACGACGGTGCCCAGCGCGATGCCGCTCAGCGAGAAGGTGTCGGTGAACTCCATCGTCACGTTGCCGACGCCGATGATGATGCCCGCGGCGGCCGGGACCAGGTTCAGCGGGTTGCGCAGGTCCACCTTGGCGTTGATCCAGATCTGGGCCCCGAGCAGACCGATCATGCCGTACAGGATGACGGTGATGCCGCCGAGCACCCCGCCCGGGATCGCCGCCACGACCGCGCCGAACTTCGGGCAGAGCCCGAACAGCAGGGCGAACAGGGCGGCGGCCCAGTAGGCGGCGGTGGAGTAGACGCGGGTCGCGGCCATCACGCCGATGTTCTCGGAGTAGGTGGTGGTCGGCGGGCCGCCGGCCGCGGTGGACAGCATCGAGCCGACGCCGTCGGCGGAGATCGCGGTGCCCAGCTTGTCGTCGAGGTCGTCGCCGGTCATCTCGCCGACCGCCTTGACGTGCCCGGCGTTCTCCGCGATCAGGGCGATCACCACCGGCAGCGCGACCAGGATCGCGGACCACTCGAAGGACGGGGCGTGCAGGGTGGGCAGTCCGATCCAGTCGGCCTGGCCGACCCCGGACAGGTCCAGCCGCCAGTGGTCGGTGACCTCGCCGCTCCCGTCGGCCGAGTGGATCCGCCCGAAGACGCGGTCCAGCGCCCAGGACAGGACGTAGCCGAAGACCAGCCCGAGGAAGATCGCGATCCGGGACCAGAAGCCGCGCAGGCACACCACCGCGAGCCCGGTGAACAGCATGACGAACAGGGCCGTCCACTGGTCCTGCGGCCAGTAGGTGGACGCGGTGACCGGCGCCAGGTTGAAGCCGATCAGCATCACCACCGCGCCGGTGACGACGGGCGGCATCGCCGCGTGGATGATCCGCGCCCCGAAACGCCGCACGGCGAGCCCGACCAGGAACAGCGCGGCACCCACGACGAAGACGGCGCCCGTGACGGTGGCACTGGAGCCGCCCTGCGTCCGGATCACCGCGGCGACGCCGACGAAGGACAGCGAGCACCCCAGGTAGCTGGGCACCCGTCCGCGGGTGGCCAGCAGGAATACCATCGTCGCGACCCCGGACATCATGATGGCCAGGTTCGGGTCCAGCCCCATGAGGACCGGAGCGACGAACGACGCCCCGAACATCGCGACGACGTGCTGGGCGCCGAGTCCGGCGGTGCGGGGCCAGGAGAGCCGTTCGTCGGGGCGGACCACCGCACCGGGTGCGGGGGTGCGCCCGTCACCGTGCAGTCTCCAGCGGACGCCGAAATCCATGGGGTGTCGCTTTCGTTCGTACGTGCAGCGTGTCCGGACCATTGTGAGGGCCGGAAAGGAGTGCTCAGGACGGCGCGGCGGGGTTCCCGCGGCAGGGCTGAGCGTCTGCTTAGGATGGGCCCGTGCCGCCTATCGCTGTATGCGGCATTGATCCCGCACGCCCCAGGAGCACCACTGTGACCGTCGAAGCCCCGCCCGCCCCCACCGCCGTCCCCTACGGGCTGCTGATGCCCGCCACCGTCCACTTCGACGACCTCGACGCGCTGGGCCTGATGCACAACTCCCGCTACCCGCTGCTGGTCGAGCGGGCCTGGTCGGCCTACTGGGAGCGGCACGGCATCCGCTTCGCCGGTGACTGGACGGAGGCCGGCGACGCCTGCAACGCGGTCAAGGAACTGCGGATCACCTACGAGGCGCCGGTGGCCCGGGCCGGCACCTACGCCGTCCACCTGTGGCTGGAGCGGCTGGGCCGGACCGGACTGACCTACGGCTTCCGCGTCTGCTCGGCGGACGGCACGGTCACCTACGCGCGCGGCAGCCGCGTGCTGGTCCGGCTGGACGCGGCGACGCTGCGCCCGACGCCGTGGACCGGGGACTTCAGGGCCGCGGCCCGGGAACTGCTGCCGCCCCGGGCGTGACCTTCGTGCGGTCGCCCGCCCGCAGTACGCCGGCCAGCCCCGCGACACCGCAGGACAGGACCGTGACCACCGCGAACGACACCATCAGGCTGGTCGCCTGGGCCACCAGGCCGATCGCGCTGGGGGCGACCAGGCCCGAGGTGTAGGTGATGGTCGCGACACCCGCGATGGCCAGGCTCGGGTTGCTGCCGCTGCGGCCCGCGGCGGCGAAGCACAGCGGGACCACGACCGCGATGCCCAGACCGGTCAGCGCGAAGCCCGCCATCGCCGTGGCGGGACGGTCCGCCAGGACGATCAGCAGGCCGCCGAGCACCGCGAGGGTCCCGCTCGCCCGGACCGTGCGCACCGCGCCGAAGCGGTCCACCACCCGGTCCCCGGCGATCCGCGCGATCGCCATGGTGAGCGTGAATCCCGTGGTGCAGGCGGCGGCCAGACCCGCCGAGGCGTCCATCCGGTCGCGCAGGTAGACCGCCGACCAGTCCAGGCTCGCGCCCTCCGCGAACACCGCGCAGAAGCCGATCGCGCCGATCAGCAGGGCCGAGCGGGGCGGCAGCGCGAACCGCGGGGGCGGGTCCTCGTCCGCGGCCGGCTGCAGGTCGAGCACCCAGCGGCAGGCGGCGACGCCGATCGCGGTCAGGACGGCTGCGGCCAGCAGGTGGTGCAGCCGGGCGTCCGCCCCGAGGTGGGCGGCGAGCGCCCCGGCGGCCGAGCCGATGAGGGCCCCGGCACTCCACATCCCGTGCAGCCCCGACATGATCGACCGGTCCAGCCGGTTCTCCACCTCCACGCCGAGCGCGTTCATCGCCACGTCGGACATCCCGGCCGTGGCACCGTAGACGAACAGCGCCAGGCAGAGCGTCACCATGTCCGGGGCGAGGGACGGCAGCACGAGCGAGGCCGTCCACAGGGCGAGCAGCCCGCGCAGCGCGGCACGGGCGCCGAAGCGGTGGCTGACGCGCCCGGCGACCGGCATCGCGAGCGAGGCGCCGAGCGCGGGGAAGGCCAGCGCCAGCCCCAACTGCCCGGCGCTCACCCCGGCATGGTCCTGGATCCACGGCACGCGGGTGGCGAACGAGCCCGTGACCGCGCCGTGCACCGCGAACACCGCGGCCACGGCGTACCGGGCCCTCCTCAGCCCCTGTCGTCCGTGCCGTTCATGCTGTTCCTGCTGTTCGTGCCGTCCGTGCACCCCTGGACCCATGTCCCGCCCCTTCGGCCTGCCCGCGCCGTCTGCGCGCCGAGGTAAATTATCAGGAACCCTGCCTGATAGATAAGCGGGTTTCCGGCACGGCCGCCGTCCCGTGGCCCGGCCGCCCCCCGCCGATCTGGGAGGATCCCGGCATGGCCGCATCACCGAGCACCGCTCGCGCCATCAACGACCGGCTCGCCCTGCGCCTGCTCCAGCGCGAGGGCCCGCTGACCGCGGGCCGGCTGAAGGAACTCACCGGGCTCTCCCGCCCCACCGTCGCCGACCTCGTCGAACGCCTCACCGCCGCCGGGCTGATCACGGTCACCGGGGAGGCCGGCGAGCAGCGGCGCGGGCCGAAGGCCAAGCTCTACGGGATCGTCGCCGGCCGAGCGCACCTGGCCGCGCTCGACGTGCGCACCGAGGGCGTCGCCGTGGTCGTCTCCGACCTCGTCGGGCGGGTCCTGGCCCGGGCCGCCGCCCCGATCACCGGCGACACCGCGACCGGGCCGGCCGTGGAGCAGGCGGTGACGCTGGTCGAGCGGACCGTGAAGGAGGCGGGCGCCGACCGGCTGCACACCGTGGGCATCGGCGCCCCCGGCCTCATCGACCCCGCGACCGGCGAACTGCGCGACAGCACCGGCCTGCCCGCCTGGCACCGCCGGCTGGTCGCCGCCCTCCAGGAACGCCACCCCGGCACCCGGGTCAGCGTCGGCAACGAGACCAACCTCGCCGCCCTGGCCGAACAGCGCGAGGGGGCCGCCCGGGACCGGGACACCTTCGTCCTGCTGTGGCTCGGGCACGGCACCGGCGCCGCCGTGATCCTCGACGGCGTACTGCGCCGGGGCGCCTCCGGCGGCACGGGGGAGATCGGCTTCCTGCCGGTCCCGGGCACCGACGGCCTGCCCTCGGCGACCGACTGCGCGGGCGGCTTCCACTCCCTGGCCGGGGCGTCGGCGGTGGCGGCCCTCGCCGCGGAGCACGGCGTGCCCGCGGAGCCGGGCGCCGAACCGGCCGCGGCCCGAGCGGTGCGGGCGGCCGTGCGGTCCCTGGAGGAGACCGGTCACCCCGCCCCGGTGCCGGGGGCCGGCCCCTTCCTGGACGCCCTGGCCGACCGCGTGGTGGTGGGCGTGGCGTCCACCGTGGCGGTGCTGGACCCTGGCTGCGTGGTGCTGGGCGGCGAGATCGGGCAGGCGGGCGGCGAGCCGCTGGCCGCCCGGGTGCGGGACCGCCTGGCCCGGATGTCACCGCTGCCGACCGAGGTGCGCCCCGGAACGCTGGGCGGCGAGGCCGTGCTCCAGGGTGCCCTGCTGACGGCGCGCGACCACGCCCAGGACGAACTGTTCGGCGGGCGGCAGGGGTAGGCGGCGGGGGAGTGCGGACCCGTCCGCCGAGGGCGGCCTCACGCCGGGGGCCTCACGCCGGGGGTGACGACGACGCCGCCCCCGGAGGCGGATGCCGTCCCCGGCGGACCGCGGCCCTGTGGGCGGCCCGCGACGGCCCCGGACGGCTCTCGCGGTGCCGTGCCCCGCGCCCCGGTGGCCCGGTGGCCCGGCGGTCACGACGTCCCGTGTTCCGGCCGGCCCGGATGCCACGCCCCGTCAAGTGTGTCAGTCAGTAGGTGAGTTGACGACCCCTCAGTTGTGCGCCCGGGCCGTCGCTCCCTCGCGCCGGGCGGCCAGGAACTCCTCGAAGGTGCGCGTGCCCACCGCGTGGTCCGGCGCCAGGTGTCCGCCCGCGCGGAACGCCCGGTAGGAGGCGCCCCGGAGCGGCACCTTCACCACCGCGCGGCGGCGGCCCGCGGCGCGGAGGTAGGAGCGCAGGAGCGAGTCCATCGTCCGGATCTCCGGGCCGCCCAGGTCGGCCACCCGCCCCGCCGGCGCCCCCTGGGCCAGCTCGCACAGCCGGTCCGCGACCTCGGTGACCTCGACCGGCTGGTCCTTCACCCGGGCCGGGAGCGGCACGACCGGCAGCCGGGACATCCCCTGGAAGACCGTGAGCAGCAGGTCGTGGAACTGGGTGGCCCGCAGTACCGTCCAGCCGGTGCCGGAGTCCTCGAGGAGCCGTTCCACCGCCAGCTTCGACCGGTAGTAAGCGAACGGCACCCGGTCCACGCCCACGATCGAGATGTGGACGAGGTGTGCCACGCCCGCCCGCCGGGCCGCCGTGATCAGGTTCCGGGCGGCCTGTTCGTCCCCGCCGCGCGGGGAGGTGGCGCAGTGGACGACCGTCTCCACTCCCGCGACCGCCGCGTCCAGGGAACTGCCGCCCCGGCGCAGGTCGACGGAGTAGGGCACGGCGTGCCGGCTGAGCACCCGTACGTCGTGCCCCTGCGCGCGCAGCCGCTCGGTCACGGGCCGGCCGAGCGTTCCGGTCCCTCCGGTCACCAGGATCGTGGTCATGCTGTTCAGTCCCTTCGCAGACCGGGCGCCCCCCTGCGGGGCACCCTCACCGGGAGGACGAGCGGGTGCCCGCGGAAGGTGACACCGCCCGGCGGGGTACCGAGTCCAGCTTGAGGGACCGGGGCCGGAGCCGCACACGCGGCCGGCCGGAACGCGCCCGCCGCGCGGCACCATGGGGTGCGCCGCGCGGCGGGGTGCGGTGGCGCCCCGGGTGTGTCGCGAGAGCGCCGCCTGCCCGGCGACGCCCGGCACGCACGCTCGCGGCGCTGCCGGGGTCGTCCGGACACACCGGTGCCGGGACGGCCCTCCGCCGTGCGGTCGCACGCTCCGGACGCCGCCGGGCCCGCCCTCCGGGCGGACGACGTTCCTCTCGCACCACGCCCCGGGGCGTGCCGTGGTGAGACCCGGCGGCGGGCAAGGGCCGTCGTCACCGCCGCCGGGCCGGTCCGGTGGGCGGTCAGCAGGCTCCCTGGTCCCGCCACGCGCCCCACTCGCCGGTGGTGCCGGGCTCCTCGCCCTGCGTCCACCACTGCGCCTTCCAGACGCGCCCGTCGTGCGCGACCACGCTGCCGCCGCCGTACGCCGTGGAGGAGTTCCAGGCCGGGTCGGTGCAGTCGCCGGGCTCGCCGGGCTCGCCGGGCGGGGTCGTGGGCGGGTCGGTGGGTGTGCCGCCGCCCGGTTCGACGACGGTGGTGCCGCGGGCCAGGTCACCGGCCAGGGCGTAGGTCTTCCCGCCGAAGGTCACCGTCCAGTTCGACGGCGTGGACACCGGGAGGTAGTAGACGAAGTCCAGCTCCACCGAGTCCCCGGGAGCCAGCGACTGCCAGGCCGGCAGCTTCAGCGACACCCGGTGGTGGTCGCCCTTCAGGCCGCCCACGTTGTCCCCGGTGTGGTCCGAGCGGATCACCGTCGTGCCCCAGCCGGACTGGTCCTTGGCGTTGCCCGGCGCGGAGGTGGCGTAGTCGAACTGGAACTCCGTGCCGCCGGGCAGGGCCGTCGAGGTGTTGTTGGTGATCTTCAGCTTCGGGCTGATCGGGTAGTTGGAGTCGCCGAGCGGGAACTGACCGAAGTCGACGTCGATGTCCAGGGCGTCCGACGGCATCTCGGTGGTGGCCCGGGTCGCGCCGTAGGGGGCGGCGGACCGGAACTTCTCGTACATCGCGGTGGTCAGCGTGGAGCCCGGCTCGTACTGGCCCGTGGCCGCGTTCCAGTCGTAGTCGCCGGCCAGCTCCCACACCATCGTGCCGCCGATGCCGCGGTCGACGACGTAGTCGGCCTTGGCCTTCACCGACTGCTCGTCCTCGGTGGACAGGAAGACCTTCTTCTCGGCGTTCCACAGCCAGGGCGCGACCAGGGTGGAGTCGTACTTGCGGGCGTAGGTCCCGGTCAGCTGCGTGTCGGTGGGGAAGCCGTAGTCGGTGAGGTAGTCCCCGACGACGCCCTTCTCCAGGTTCTTGGCGTGCCACATCGGGTTGGACCCGGCGGGCGACTCCTCGCCGTTGTCGTCCAGGTCGTGCCAGAGGTTGTCGATGCCGGTGGCGCCGTCACCGCACTTGGTGAGCCCGGATCCGGCGGGGCAGTCGGTCGAGGGGGCCTTGCCCCACAGGCCGTCGGTGCCGCCGGTGACGTTCTTGAAGCCGCGCGTGTAGTACGGCAGGCCGATGTTGATGCGGCCGGCCGGCATCGAGCCCCGGAAGTAGTGGTAGGCCCAGTCGGTGTTGAGGTAGCCGATCCCGCCGTACTGGGAGGTCGTGTAGACGCCCGAGGCGGCCAGCTCGGCGTCCTTGCCGTCGTCGAAGAGCGAGGCGTTCGGGCCGACGTACTCGTTCCAGGCGCCGTGCAGGTCGTAGGACATGATGTTGACGTAGTCCAGGTACTTCTGGACCTGGAAGGTCTCCATGCCGCGCAGCAGGTAGCCGGAGGAGGGGGCCGCCACCGTCAGCAGGTAGTGCCTGCCGTCCTCCTCGCCCGCGCGGTCCAGCTTCTCGCGCAGGGTCTTCATCAGTTCCGCGTAGCCCTTGACCAGGCCGGCCCGGCGGGCGTTGGCGAAGGACCAGTCGAGCGGGTTGCCCGCGTCCTTCATCGTGGTCGGGTACTCGTAGTCGATGTCGAGGCCGTTGAAGCCGTAGGTGCGCAGGAAGTCGACCGCCGAGTCGGCGAAGGTGTCGATGCCGGCGTGGTTGACCGAGCCGTCGGCGTTGGTGGCCATGGAGTAGAAGCCGCCGGAGTCCACCCGGTCGCCGTCGGCGTCGAAGTAGCCGCCGGTCTCGGCCCAACCGCCCACCGAGATCAGCGTCTTGACGTCGGGGTGCTGCTTCTTGAACTTCGTCAGCAGGTTGAAGTGGCCCTTGTAGGGCAGCGCCGGGTCCATCTCCGCGCCGGACACGCCCGGCCAGGTCATCCCGGTCGCCGGGTTGGTGGCACTGTCCGGGCCGACGGAGAGCTTGTTGCCCTTGTCGACGTGGGCGAAGGCGTAGTTGATGTGGGTGATCTTCTCCCACGGGATGTCGGAGGCCAGGTAGGCGGGCTTCCCGTCCTTGCCGGTGCGCCAGCCGGTGAAGTAGCCGATCACCCGGCGCTGGTGGTCGTCGCCCATGCGTTCCCGCCCGGCCGAGTCGTAGACCGAGCAGTAGGGGACGTCGACCCCGGGCGTCCGGTACAGCCCGTCGGGGCGACAGGACTCCTGGTCGGCGGCGTGCGAGACGGTGGCGGGAAGGGCGGCGAGCAGCAGGCCCGCGACGGCGGCCGCGGAGGCGAGCAGGGCAGGTCTCGCCCCGGGACGTGAGGGGGACGGCACAGTCGGTTCCTCTCCACTGAAGGTGGCGCAGAATCTAAAAGGACTAGACCAAAGCGTCAATAGGTATGGACCAATTCGACGGCGCGTCAGGCCGGACACCCCGGGGCGGAGTTCGCCTCCCGCGCGGTCCGCGGCCGTGGATGGCGCGGGGTTCGCGGCCGGGGGGCGGTGTGAGGTCCGCGGCCGGGGGCGGTGTGCGGTTCGCGGACCGGTCGCGCACCCCCGGGGCCCGGCGTCTGTGAGTCACTCCACACCGACCGCCTGTCTGGACCCCGGAGGGTCATGGCACACTGGCCCTGTACCAGTAGCAGCGCACTCCGGGGTCGGTGAAAGTCCGAACCGGCGGTTACAGTCCGCGACCCGGTCGCCTCCAGCGGCCGGTTGACCAGGTGAAATTCCTGGACCGACGGTTAAAGTCCGGATGGGAGGCAGTGCGCGGCGGGCGGGCATCCATGCGCGCCGCCGTACCGGTCCGTCCTCGGGGCGGATTCCGTCCGGCGTCGCCCCCGGTGTCCTCGCCCGTACGATCTGTCGTCGTCGACAGCCCCGGAGTCCGTGCCCGAAGAGGCAGGAGGACCCGGGAAGTGTTCACCGGAATCGTCGAAGAGCTGGGCGAGGTCACCGCCGTCGAGACCCTCGACGACGCCTGCCGCTTCCGGCTGCGCGGCCCCGTCGTGACCCAGGACGCGAAGCACGGGGACTCCATCGCCGTCAACGGCGTCTGCCTCACCGTGGTCGAGCACGACGGCGACGAGTTCACCGCCGACGTGATGGCCGAGACCCTGAACCGCTCCAGCCTCGGCGCCCTCGCCGTCGGCTCCCGGGTGAACCTCGAACGCCCCATGGCCCTCGGCGCCCGCCTCGGCGGACACATCGTGCAGGGCCACGTCGACGGCACCGGCGAGATCCTCGACCGGAAGCCCTCCGAGCACTGGGAACTGGTCCGGATCTCGCTGCCCGCCGACCTCTCCCGCTACGTCGTCGAGAAGGGCTCCATCACGGTCGACGGCATCAGCCTCACCGTCGTCGACGCCGGACCCGACTTCTTCACCGTCAGCCTCATCCCCACCACCCTCGACCTGACCACGCTCGGCCTCAAGCAGCCCGGCGACCCGGTCAACCTGGAGGTGGACGTCATCGCCAAGTACGTCGAGCGCATGATCGGCGACCGGGCCCTCGGCGGGGGGAACGCGCGGTGAACTGGCTCAACGCGGAGGCGTTCACCGTCCTCGGCCAGCACATCAAGTGGTCCGACATGATCGGCAACGTGATCGGCCTGCTGGCCCTCGCCCTCGGCTGGCGGCGCTCCCTGTGGACCTGGCCCGCCCAGTTCCTCTCCGGCCTGATCCTCTTCGCCGCCTTCGCCACCGCCCACCTCTCCGGCAGCGCCGGCAAGCAGATCGTCGTCATGCTCGTCGCCGCCTGGGGCTTCGCCCAGTGGAACCGGGGCCGGCAGCAGGCCCAGGACGGCTCCATCGCCGTCCGCTTCGCCACCGGCCGCGAACGGCTCCTCCTGGCGGGCGCCGCGACCGCCGGCACCCTGGCCGTCGGCGGGCTGTTCACGCTCTACCCGTCCCTGTCCTGGGACCCCTGGCCCGACGCCTACATCTTCGTCGGCACCATCGTCGCCATGTACGCGCAGGCCCGCGGCATGGTCGAGTTCTGGTTCGCCTGGCTGCTGGTCGACCTCGTCGGCGTCCCGCTGAACTTCGCCAACGGCTTCGCCTTCTCCGGTTTCGTCTACGTCATCTACGGCGCGCTGGTCCTGTGGGGCCTGCGCGACTGGTGGCTGCGCTCCCGCGAGGACGTGCGGCCCGCCCTGGAAGGAGCGCCGGCATGAGCGCTGTCCCGTCACGCGTCACCGCCCTCGACGAGGCCGCCCCGCCGCAGCGGAGCCGGCCGTTGTCCCGCCCCGTCGTCCCCCCGGTCCTCGACGACGCCGAGGACCTCGCCCTCGACCCGGTCGAGCAGGCCGTCGCCGACATCGCGGCCGGCCGCCCGGTCGTCGTCGTCGACGACGAGGACCGCGAGAACGAGGGCGACCTCGTCATCGCCGCCGAGATGGCCACCCCCGAGATCATCGCGTTCATGATGAGCGAGTGCCGCGGCCTGATCTGCGCCCCCATGGAGGGTGACGAACTGGACCGCCTGCGGCTGCCGCAGATGGTGGACGACAACACCGAGTCGATGAAGACCGCCTTCACCGTCTCCGTCGACGCCTCCGCCGCGCACGGCGTCACCACCGGCATCTCCGCCGGCGACCGCGCCACCACCCTCCGCCTGCTGGCGAGCGGCACCGCAGAACCGTCCGACCTGGTCCGCCCCGGGCACATCTTCCCGCTGCGCGCCCGGCCCGGCGGCGTCCTGGTCCGCGACGGCCACACCGAGGCCGCCGTCGACCTCGCCCGCCTCGCCGGACTGCGCCCGGCCGGCGCGATCGTCGAGATCGCCGGCGAGGACGGCAGCATGCTGCGGCTGCCCGAACTGGTCCCCTTCGCCCGCAAGCACGGCCTGACGATCATCTCCATCGAGGACCTCATCGCCTACCGCCGCAGCGCCGAACCCGTCGTCCGCCGGGAGGCCGAGGTCCGCCTGCCCACCGCGCACGGCACCTTCACCGCCCACGGCTACCGCTCCACCGCCGACGGCGTCGAGCACGTCGCCCTGGTCCACGGCGACCTCGGCGACGGCGAGGACGTCCTGGTGCGGATCCACTCCGAATGCCTCACCGGCGACGTCTTCGGCTCCCAGCGCTGCGACTGCGGCCCCCAGCTGGACGCCTCCCTGGCGCGCATCCAGGCCGAGGGCCGCGGCGTCGTGGTCTACCTGCGCGGACACGAGGGCCGCGGCATCGGCCTGATGTCCAAGCTGCGCGCCTACGAACTCCAGGAACGCGGCCGGGACACCCTCGACGCCAACCTCGAACTCGGCCTGCCCGCCGACGCCCGCGACTACGGCGCCGGCGCCCAGATCCTCGCCGACCTCGGCGTGCGCCGGGTCCGCCTGATGACCAACAACCCCGACAAGTCCGACGCGCTCGTGCGCCACGGCATCGCCGTCACCGCCCGTGAGCCGATGCCCGTCACCGCGAGCGAGCACAACCTCCGCTACCTGCGCACCAAGCGGGACCGGATGGGCCACGACCTGCCCTGGCTGGACGCACCGACCGTGCCGGCCTGCGGCAACCAGTAGCGGCAACCAGCAGACGAACCACCGAGGAGAGACGTGAGCGGCAAGGGTGCACCGGAACTGTCCGTACGCGACGTGGGCGACCTGCGGGTCGCCGTCATCGCCGCGCAGTGGCACGAGAAGGTGATGGACGGACTGGTCGACGGCGCCCTGCGCGCCCTGCACGACCTCGGCATCGACGAGCCCACCCTGCTGCGGGTCCCCGGCAGCTGGGAACTCCCGGTCGTCGCCAAGGTGCTCGCCGGACGCGGCTACGACGCGGTCGTCGCCCTCGGCGTCGTCGTCCGGGGCGGCACGCCCCACTTCGACTACGTGTGCCAGGGCGTCACCCAGGGCCTCACCCAGGTCTCCGTCGACACCGGCGTGCCCGTCGGTTTCGGCGTCCTCACCTGCGACACCGAGGAGCAGGCCCTGGACCGGGCCGGGCTGCCCGGCTCCAGCGAGGACAAGGGCCACGAGGCCGTCACCGCCGCCGTGGCGACCGCCGCCTGCCTGCGTTCGGTATCCGAACCCTGGCGGTGAGCAGGGCCCGACAGCGCGTAGGGTAAGGACCACCATGTCCAAGAAGACGTTCGAGGAGCTCTTCACCGAGCTCCAGCACAAGGCCGCCCACGGCGACCCCGCCACCTCCCGCACGGCCGAACTGGTGGACAAGGGCGTCCATGCCATCGGCAAGAAGATCGTCGAAGAGGCCGCCGAGGTCTGGATGGCCGCCGAGTACGAGGGCAAGGAAGCGGCAGCCGAGGAGATCTCCCAGCTGCTGTACCACGTCCAGGTGATGATGGTCGCCCGCGGCATCTCCCTCGACGACGTCTACGCCCACCTCTGACCCGCCCGCACGCCCCCACCACCCGACACCGCGAAGGAAGCCGACCTCATGCTGCGCATCGCCCTCCCCAACAAGGGTTCACTGTCCGGCCCTGCGGCGGAGATGCTGCATGAGGCCGGCTACCAGCAGCGCCGCGAGACCAAGGAACTGCGGGTCGTCGACCCGACGAACGAGGTGGAGTTCTTCTACCTCCGCCCGCGCGACATCGCCATCTACGTCTCCTCCGGCCGCCTCGACATCGGCATCACCGGCCGGGACCTGCTGGTCGACTCCGGCGCCCGCGCCGAGGAGATCCTGCCCCTCGGGTTCGCCCGCTCCACGTTCCGCTTCGCCACCCGCCCCGGCACCGCCAACGGCGTCACCGACCTGACCGGCATGACCATCGCCACCTCCTACGAGGGCATCGTCGCCCGGCACCTCGAGGAGCGGGGCATCGACGCCTCCGTCGTCCACCTCGACGGCGCCGTGGAGACCGCCATCGAACTCGGTGTCGCGGAGGTCATCGCCGACGTCGTGGAGACCGGCACCTCGCTGCGCAACGCGGGCCTGCAGGTCATCGGCGAGCCCATCATGACGTCCGAGGCGGTCGTCATCCGCCGTTCCGGGGCGGCCGACGAGCCCGACGACAGCGTCGAGTCCAAGGTGCAGCAGTTCCTGCGCCGCCTCCAGGGCGTCCTGGTGGCCCGGACCTACGTGATGATGGACTACGACTGCCGGGTCGAACAGCTGGAGAAGGCCGTCGCCCTCACCCCGGGACTGGAGTCCCCGACGGTGTCCCCACTGCACAACGAGGGCTGGGTCGCCGTCCGCGCCATGGTCCCCTCCAAGGAGGCCCAGCGCATCATGGACGACCTCTACGACATCGGGGCGCGGGCCATCCTCACCACGGCCATCCACGCCTGCCGCCTCTGACCGGGCCGGGAGCGAGACCATGTCGACTGCCACCCCGTCCGGGACGCCCACCCTGCCCGTCACCTTCCGCCCCGGCCGTACCCGCGCGGTGCTGCTCACGATGGGCGTCGCGATCTTCGTCGCCGTCAGCCTGATCGGCGTCCTGCTCACCCAGCTGGGGCCGGGCGAACGCCTCAGCTTCGTGTTCACCGGCGCCCTGCTGGGCGGCGTGCTGTACCTTCTGGCCCGCCCGCGGGTGGAGTGCGACGAGACGGGCGTCACCGTCGTCAACATCGTCACCCGCCGCCGCCTGGAGTGGCCGGAGATCATCCAGGTCCACCTCCGCCCCGGCGACCCCTGGGTCTTCCTCGACCTCAGCGACGGCACCAGCCTGCCCGCGCTCGGCATCCAGCCGGGCATCGCCAAGCAGCACGCCATCGCCGACGCCCGCGCGCTGCGCGCCCTGGCCGCGGCCCACTCCACGGCCGGCCCGGACGCGCCCCGGGGCTGACCAGGGCTCCCACCGCACTGCCCGCGGGCGTCGCGCAGTTCCGTGCCCGACACCCGCGGCAGATCCGGTGCCCCACACCCGCGGGCACGGGACCGCGCCCACCGCCGGCGCACCCGCGCCCCGGCCCGTCCCGGCACCCCTCCGGGCCGGTCCGCCCGCACCTGAGGGACCCGTCCGGGTTCCCGACGCCTGCACCCCTCCGGGGCGGGCCGTCCGCACATCAGGGACCCGTCCGGGTCCCTCACCCTGCCGCCGCGGCCCCGGTCCCGATTAATCTGGTGGACGCGGGCGTGACGACCACGCCCGCGCCCCTGCCGCCCGCCCGGCGCGCCAGGGGCTTCCCGCGACCCGAGGAGTGACTCCCTCCGGCGATGGACGGATCGTCCTGCAGTACCTGCGCCGCCCCCTCCCGACATAGCGCCGGCCGGCTCCGCCCGGTCCGCGTCCCACGGGAGGCGGTGGCATCGTGACCACCCCCCTGCTGCTCCTGGCAGCCGCCCTCCTGCTCATCCTCGCCAACGGCTTCTTCGTGGCCGCCGAGTTCGGCCTCGTCACCGTCGAGCGCCCCGACGCCGAACGGGCCGCGGCGACCGGCGACCGGCGCGCCCGCCGGGTCGTCGCCTCGTTGAAGGAGCTGTCCTTCCAGCTCTCCGGCACCCAGCTCGGCATCACCCTCACCTCCCTGGTCGTCGGCATGCTCGCCGAACCCGCCCTCGCGCGGCTGCTGCACGGCCCGGTCACCGCCCTCGGCGTCCCCGCCGGCGCGGTGCCCGGCATCTGCGTGATCGTCGGCGTGCTGCTGGCCTCCGCCGTGCAGATGGTGATCGGTGAACTCGTGCCCAAGAACTGGGCCGTCTCCCGCCCGCTGCAGGTCGCCCGCTTCGTCGCCGGCCCGCAGTACGTCTTCGCCCGCGTCCTGCGTCCGGTCATCGCCGGGCTGAACGCCGTGGCCAACCGCCTGGTGCGTCTCTTCGGCATCGAGCCGGCTCAGGAGCTTGCGTCCGCGCGTTCCCCGGGCGAACTGGTCTCCCTGGCGCGGCACTCCGCCCGGGCCGGCGCCCTGGAGGAGGACACCGCCGACCTCTTCGTCCGCACCCTGTCCCTGGCCGAGCTGACCGCTCAGCACGTGATGACGCCCCGCGTGAAGGTGAGCGCCCTGCAGTCCTCGGCCACCGCCCAGGACGTCGTCAACCTCACCCGGGCCACCGGTCTGTCCCGCTTCCCCGTCTACCGCGAGCGGATCGACGAGGTGACCGGCCTGGTCCACCTCAAGGACGCGCTGGCCGTGCCCGCCCGCGACCGGCTCCGCACCCCCGTCGACACCCTCGCCCGGCCCCCGCTGCTCGTCCCCGAGACCCTGCCCGTGCCGGCCCTGCTCGCCCGGCTGCGCAGCGAGCAGCCCATCGCCGTGGTCGTCGACGAGTACGGCGGCACCGCCGGGGTCGTCACCCTGGAGGACATCGTCGAGGAGATCGTCGGCGAGGTCCGCGACGAGCACGACGATCCGGACGCCCCCCAGCTCACCGCGGCCCCGCCGCAGGACGGCAACCCCGCCTGGGACGTCGACGGCGGCGTCCGCGTCGACCTGCTGCGGCGCATCGGCCTGGAGACCCCCGACGGGCCCTACGAGACCGTCGCCGGGCTGGTGGCCGACCGGCTCGGCCGCATCCCCGCCGTCGGGGACCACGTCGACCTGCCCGGGTGGCGGCTGTCGGTGCGCCGGGTCGGCCACTACCGCGCCGACCGCGTCCGCCTGGTCAGAACCGCGCCCCTGCCGCTGGTGGAGGCCGTGGGATGAGTACCCTCCACCTCCTGTTCGCCGCCCTGCTCGTGCTCGCCAACGGCTTCTTCGTCGGCGCCGAGTTCGCCCTCGTCTCCGTACGGCGCAGCCAGATCGAACCGCTCGGCACGGCCCGCGCCCGCCGGGTCCTGCACGGCCTGGAACACCTGCCGCAGATGATGGCGGCGGCCCAGTTCGGCATCACCGTCTGCTCCCTGACGCTCGGCGCGATCGCCGAACCCACGGTGGCCCGCCTGCTGGAGCCCGTCTTCACCTGGATCCACCTGCCGGACGGCCTGGTGCACCCGCTCGGCTACGTCATCGCGCTCGCCGTGGTGGTCTTCTTCCACCTGGTCGTCGGGGAGATGCTGCCGAAGAACCTCGCCCTGGCGGCCCCCGAGAAGGCCGCACTGTGGCTCGGCCCCGGACTGGTCCGGTTCGCCCGTCTGTGCGGGCCCGTCACGGCCGCGCTCGGCGCCTGCTCGGCGGCCGTGCTGCGGCTGTTCCGCGTCGAGCCGAAGGACGAGGTCGAGGCCGTCTTCACCAGCGAGCAGCTCAACCGGCTGGTGGAGCACTCCGGCCGGGCCGGCCTGCTCGACCCGGAGGCGGCCGAACGCCTGGAGGACGCCCTGCGACTGGGCTCCCGCCCGGTGACGGACGTCCTGCTGGAGTCCGCCTCGCTGGTGACCGTGCCCCCGGCCGTCACCCCGGCCCGCGTGGTCGACCTCACCGCCCGCACCGGCTACTCCCGCTTCCCCGTCGCCGCCGAGGACGGGAGCGCCTTCCTGGGCTACCTGCACGTCAAGGACGTCCTCGACCTGGAGGACGACGAGCACCCGGTGCCGCGCCGGCTGTGGCGGCCCATGACCACCCTGCGCTGCGACGTGCCGCTGGACGACGCCCTCACGGTGATGCGCCGCGCCGCCACCCACCTGGCCCAGGTCGCCGACGCCTCCGGCCGGGTGCTGGGCCTGGTCGCCCTGGAGGACGTCCTGGAGGTGCTGGTCGGAGAGGTCCACGACCCCGCCCACCGGTCGCTGCCCGAGGTGCGGCTGACCGAGCCGCGCGTCGGCGGTGCACCGGAACAGGCCCTGGCGACGTAGCGGGAGCGCGGCCGGGGGCGGCCGCGGCTGTCGGCGGGGCGCCACCGGCCCGAGGGGGCACCGGCCCCGTGCGGACCGGTACCGGCGCGGGGCCACCGGCCCGAAGGGGCACCAGCACCGTGGGGACCGATACCGGCGCGGGGCGCCATCGGCCCGAGCGGTCACCGGCCCCGTGGGGACCGATGCGAGGCGGCACCGCCCCGGGGCGTCACCGCCCCGGGGGGTCCTGCGGGCTGCGGCCCGACAGGACCTCCCCGTACGCCTGCATCAGGTCCGGCAGCCTGAGCGTCGCCAGGTCGTCGCGGGTCAGCGTGCCCGGCACGGTGGACAGCCGCAGGTCGCGGTAGGCGCAGCTCTTCTCGTACAGCGTGCGCAGGAAACGCCCGTTGCCCAGCTCGTCGATCCACTGCTGGTCGACCACGTGACCGGCGATGGACCGCAGTTCCTCCAGCGCCTCCTCGTCCCACACGTCCCCGTTGTCGGCGGCGAGCACCTTGCCGATCTCGGTGAGCTCCAGCGGCCGGTACGACGGGAAGTCGACCCGGGTGGTGAAGCGGGAGGACAGCCCCGGGTTGGCGGACAGCAGCCGGTCCATGCCCTCCGGATAACCGGCCAGGATCACCACCAGGTGGTCGCGGTTGTCCTCGGCGCGCTTGAGCAGCACCTGGAGGGCCTCGTCGCCGTACGCGTCGCCCTTGCCGTACCCGGAGTTGGACAGCGCGTACGCCTCGTCGACGAACAGGACGCCGCCGAGCGCGGAGTCGATCAGCTCGTTGGCCTTCACCGCCGTCTGCCCGAGGTACTCGCCGACCAGATCGGCGCGCTGCGCCTCCACGAGGTGGTCGCCGCCGAGCAGCCCGAGGGCGTAGAAGACCCGGCCCAGGATGCGGGCCACCGTGGTCTTGCCGGTGCCGGACGGGCCGGAGAAGACGAAGTGCCGTTTGGGCGGCTGCACCGGCAACCCCTGCCCGGCCCGCAGCCGTGCCATGTTCAGCTGCGCCGACAACGCCTTGACCTGGCGCTTGACCGGCTCCAGGCCGACCATGCGCTCCAGTTCGGCGAGAGCCTCCTCCAGTAACACCGGGTCGGTGGGCCCCGTGGGCAGCGGTACGGACGGCGCCCCGGCCCGCTCCCGCACCGGCGGGCCGGACAGCGGGGGCAGCGGGGCGGGCGGCGGCTCCGGGTCGGACAGCCGCAGGTCCCGGCCCTCCGCGCCGAACAGCGGGTCGAGGGTGTCGGGCAGGTCCATCGCGTCCTGTCCCGCGCCGGCGAGGGTGACGGCGGCCAGGCCGGCGTCGTCGTAACCGTCCCCCTCGGAGATCGCCGCGAGCCGTGCCGAGGTGTCCATGAACGCCGGGTCGACCCGGTGCACCGCCCGGTACAGGGGGAGCGCGGCGGCGCTGCGGCCGGTCCCCTCGTGCGCCCGGGCCAGCCAGTAGCGCAGTTCCTTGCGCTGCGGCTGCTCACTGCGGCAGCGCATCAGGGCCGCGGACAGCAGGGGTTCGGCCTGCCCGTACATCTCCAGCCGGACCCGGGCCATGCCGCCGAACAGGCCCGCTTCGATGCCGAGCACGGGGTCGGCGAGCAGCGGATCGGTGTGCCGGACCAACTGCTCCCAGTCCTTGACCAGATAGGCCCGGCAGGCGTGCAGGAAACGGATCTGGGGCTCGGTGTCCACCGGAGGCAGTCCGGCGAGCGCCCGGTCCAGTTCGGGGACGTGGCGGCCGTCGAGCCAGTGGGAGGCGTGCGCCAGCAGCAGGTCGCGCGGGCTCTCCAGCACCGGCTGCACCCACCACCCCAGCCAGTACCAGGAGTTGAGCGTGCGCCGGTGCCGGGTGCGCTGTTCGCCGAAGCGGTCCCGGTGCCGGAACATGCGCAGCAGAGCGGTCGTCGTGTCGACCCGCAGCGCGTGCAGCCCGAGCCAGCCGTCGGCCATCGCGGGGTCGATCCGCACCGCGTTCCGGAACTCCTCCTCCGCCTGCGGATACGCGCCCATGGTGTAGGCGTCCACGCCGCGCAGCCAGGCCAGGTCGGCGGGGGCCTGCGGGCCCTGCGTGCCGAAGTCCATCGCGTCCCCCACGAACCGTGCCCCCGTCGTGTGCCGGCCGGCCCTCGTCCGTCGGCTCCCGAAGGTCGAACCACTGCGCCGCGGGCCGGAGTTGCAGGTGTGCGAAGCAGCGCCCCCGGTCGCACCGAGGTGCATCGTACCCGCGGCGGGGCCCCGTCCGTAGAGTGCCGCCGGACCGTCGACCCGCGGGTCGACGGTACGCGGGGAAGCCGAGCGGTGACACAGGGTGATCGTGAGGGAGGCTCGACGGCCGGGACGAGCCGGAGCGGGCAGAACGAAGCCCCCGATCACGGGGGAACAACCGGGGGCTTCGTGTCCGCGAGCGGCTCCCGAAGGGCCGCACACGGAGAACGTAAGACCTGCACGGCCCGCAGGTCAAGCCGAGTCGGGGTCCCGTCGCGAGGCGTCCGACGAGGTGTTTTCACACGTTCACCGAGGGTGAGGAACGACCACGGAGACACATCTGGAACGGTGGTGACGGAGCGTCACCTGGACGACGCGGTGCGAGACCCCGCACGCGCCCCACGCGCCGGTGAACCGCGCTCACTGGCACGGGCCCTGGACTCCACCGACGCGGACGCCCTCGATGCCTGGGCCGGTCCGGACCCGATGAGCCACTGCGCGCGGCCCGGGAGCATCGCCGAGCCCGGGGAGTCCCGTCGAGGGATCGTCCGAACGTGCCCTCCAGGAGCGGCACACCTCGTCATCGCGGTGCGGACGACATCGGCCAAGGACCGGCTGTGCGGGCGACTTCGGCCAACGGTCGGCTGTGCGGGCGACAGAGCGACCAGGAGGTCGATCGCGCGGGGCAGTGGGCCTTCACGCCCCGCTGGACGCCCACCGTGCCACCGCCGCCACTCCCAGCACCACGGCCGGTACCGCCCACGGCCACCGCATCACCCGCCGTACCGAGGGCGACAGCCACAGGGATCCCACCGCGCCCGCCGAGACGACGGCCAAGGCACTGCCCAACTCGATCCCGCCGTACGCGGCCTGGTCCCCGTCACCGTCCGGACGGGTGTTGATCGCCAGCCAGAGGAAGAACGCCGACACCACGGTCAGCAGCACCACCGGCACGGCGAGGATCACGCGGAGCAGGCGGCGGTCGTCGTCGGGGTGGTGCGGGCGGTCGTCCCTCGGGTGTCCGGAGTGACCGGTCTTCTGCCCGTCTCCGGTGGGCGAGGACTTCGAGGACTGCATCAGCGGATCGCGTTCCCTGCCTGGTCCAGTTGACGGGCGAAGTCCCGGCCGTAGCGCTGCGCCCGGTCGTTCTCCCCGTGTCGTTTCTCCCCGTACGGTCCCCCGTTGTCCCGCGCGGCGAGCTCCTGTTGCTGCTCCACCGTCATTTCCACACGACCGTCCACACCGTGGCGGTGTGCCCGCGCGGCACTGCCGGCGGCCCGTCACCGAGGGTGAGCGGCACGCGTGTTCACTCCGTCCCGGCAGGTCCCGCGAGCACCTCGTACCCCTCCTCGCGCTGCCGCACCAGCACATCCGCGAACGGCCGGGACGGGTCCTCGGCGAAGTGGCGTCGCTCCGCCGGCACCCACCCGTCCCAGAACTCCCGTTGCTCCGCGCCGTCCCGGGCCCGGCCCCGCCTCCACGCCGTCGCTGCCGGCAGGTCCATCCACGCCAGCAGCGCCAGGTGCGGGCGCAGCGCCAGGCGCCCGGCCCCGACACCCTCCACGAGGATCACCGGCGCGGGCGGCAGCGGCCGGAGGGCGCCGAAGCGGCGGGCGTGCCAGTCGTAGGGACGGTAGCGCGCGGTCTCGCCCCGGCCGAGCGGTTCGACGACCTGGGCCAACAGCCGCCCGGTCCAGCCGAACAGCTCCTCGTGGCTGGCGATGTCGTCGAGCCGCAGCACCGGGGCACCGCCGAGGGCCGTGGCCAGCCGGTCGGCGAACGTGGACTTCCCGGAGCCCGCGTGCCCGTCGACGCCGACGAGCCGGGCCGGGCCGCAGGAGGGCGGGAGGCGGCGGATGCGGGAGGCGAGAGCCGGGACGCCGGGCTCCCGCGGCGGGGGAGGGGGTGCGGTGGACATGACGTCAGCACTGTAGGCGGTCCCCGGGGCCTGCACTGGCCGGCGACCCCGCCGCGGCCGTGAGCGGCGGCCCTTCCCTCCGCCGGCCGGCCGCCACTGGTCCGGTCCTCTGGCGCCCGGCGCGGCACGGTCCCGGGTGCTGGCCGGACCGGCGCGGCTGCGTCCATAGTGGGCGCACAGCCTCACCCGCCGGTCGACGCACACGGTCCGACCGGCCCCGCACCGGACCTGAAACGACTCGGACCCCTGGGGGCCAAAAACCCATGAGCAGAGCCGAACAGCCGTCGCGCAGGACCCTGTTGACGGCCGCCGTCGCCGTCGCCGTCGTCAGCGGCGCGAGCCCGGCGTCCGCCGCCCCGGGCCCGCCCGGCGCCCTTCCCCCCGACGGCCGCCGGGCCGCCGGGCGTCACGTCGACAACCGGGCCTGGACCTCTCCCGCCGACTGGCGGGCCGGCACCGCGCGCGGCACCCGGGCGGTCGCGGGTCCCCACCCCGGGCTGGTGATCGCCCGCCCCGCCGGGACCACCGAGTACACCGACCCCCACACCGGCCGCACCGACGCCTGGGAGTACGCGACCTGGACCTCGCCCGTCCACCGGCTCGCCGTCCCCGCGACCGAGGCGATCGCCTCCTGGAACGCGCACACCCCGGAGGGCACCTGGCTGGGGATCGAACTGCGCGGCACCTACGACGACGGCACGCACACCCCCTGGTACGTGATGGGCCGCTGGGCGTCCGGCGACCAGGACATCCGGCGGACCTCGGTGGAGGGCCAGGGTGACGGCCGGAGCACCGTCTGGACCGACACCCTGGCCGTCGACGACCCGGCCTCCGGCCTGCGGCTGACCGCCCTCCGGCTGCGGCTCACCCTGTACCGCCGCCCCGGCACCCGGCTCACCCCCACCGTGTGGCGGCTCGGCGCGATGGGCTCCGACGTCCCCGACCGCTTCACCGTCCCCGCCTCCACGCCCCGGGTGGCCCGGGAACTCGCCGTCCCGCGCTACTCCCAGGAGATCCACCGGGGCCGGTACCCGGAGTACGACAACGGGGGCGAGGCGTGGTGCAGCCCCACCTCCTCGCAGATGATCGTCGAGTACTGGGGCGGGCGGCTGACCGAGGAGCAACTCGCCTGGGTCGACCCGTCCTACGACGACCCGCAGGTGTGCCACGCGGCCCGCCACACCTACGACCACGCCTACGCGGGCTGCGGCAACTGGCCCTTCAACGCGGCCTACGCGGCCGGGTTCGAGGGCATCCGGGGCGTGGTCACCCGGCTCTCCTCGCTGACCGACCTGGAGACCCTGATCGCGGCGGGCATCCCGGCGATCACCTCCCAGTCCTTCCTCCAGGAGGAGCTGACCGGCGCCGGGTACGGCACCGCCGGCCACCTGATGACCGTCATCGGCTTCACCGCCGACGGCGACGTGATCGCCAACGACCCGGCCTCGCCGGACAACGAGGCGGTGCGGCGCGTCTACCGCCGGCGCGAGTTCGAGAACGTCTGGCTGCGGACCAAGCGGTACAACGCCTCCGGCAAGGTCGTCTCCGGCACCGGCGGCGTCTGCTACCTGTACTTCCCGGCCCGCCCCGGAGCACGGCAGCGCAGGGCGCTGGCGGCGGTGGGCGTGCGCTGAGCCGGGGGAGTGCCGAGGCGGGGGGCCGCGCGCCGGACGGACGGAGCGCGGCCCCCGAGCACGGGCCCGGGGCGGTAGGAACCGGACGCGGCCCCACCCGAGCACGGGCCCGGAGCCGTGACGGACCGCGCGGTCCGTACCCCGTGACGCCGACGTCAGTCACCGGTGTGACCAACGTCTCGGCCGCACCCGCCGTTACCGGTGGCAAAGTGGACAACTCCGCACGGGGGATCCACCGCACCACCGAGACCAGCGAGATGCCATGACCGCCAGCGCAGCCACCGTCACCGCCACCCGCGTCCGCACCGGGGGTCCTCAGGAGGACGGCCCGAAGATCCTCGAGCACGTCATGGGATGGACCCTCGTCGTCGTCCTGGCGATGCTCGTCACCCAGCTCGGACTCCTCTGACCCGTCTCGGACCGACCTGCCATACTGCGGGGGTCCCGCCCCCCGCAGAAGACAAGGGTCACCTTGAGTGTCAGCCGGCCACCGGCCCCGCGGCCCCGAGTGCGCGGCACCGAGCGCTCCTTGACGCGCCGGGCCGAGCTCATCGCCATCGGGCGGCGCCTGTTCGCCGACACGTCCTACGACGCGCTCTCCATGGACGACATCGCGCGCCAGGCGAACGTCGCGAAGGGGCTGATCTACTACTACTTCCACTCCAAGCGGGGCTACTACCTGGCGATCATCGAGGACTCGGTCGCCGACCTGGTGACCTTCGCGGCGAGCGGGACGGACCGGCCGCCGGTGGACCGGGTGCACCGCACCATCGACGGCTACCTGCGCTACGCCGAGCACAACCAGGCCTCCTACCGCACGATCGTCAGCGGCGGCGTCGGGTTCGACACCGAGGTGCAGGCCGTCCGCGACGGGGTGCGCGAGGCGATCGTGTCGACGATCGCCGAGGGCGCCTACGGGCCCGGCGACGGCGACGCGATCGGCCCGGTGGCCCGGATGGGCCTGCTGTCCTGGGTGTGCAGCGTCGAGGGCGCCACCCTCGCCTGGATCGAGCGCCCGGAACTCCCCCGCGACGTGATGACCGAGCTGCTGGTCAAGACACTCGGCGGCGCCCTGCGGGCCATCGAGGAACTGGACCCGGCCCACCCGGCCCCGGCACCGGCCCGCCGGGACCCGTGACCGCCCGCCGGGAGGGGTGGACCCGCGCCCGGCGCGACTCCCCGGCACCCCGGCCGTGACGCGGGCCGGGGGCGGCCCGAGGGCGCGGGCGGGGCGGAGGTCCCCCCGTGGAAACCCCCGCCCCGGTGTCCCGCGCGGACCGGAGCCGTGCGGTCAGCGGATCGCGCGGATCAGTTCACCGTCGGCGGTGTCGCCGCTCAACTCCCAGAAGAACGTGCCCGCCAGGCCCTCGCGGTCCTTGTAGTCCATCTTGTCCGCGACGGTCGCCGGGGTGTCGTAACTCCACCACTGGTCGCCGCACGTGGCGTAGGCGGTGCCGCCGACGGTGCCGGTGGCCGGGCACTTCTCCTTCAGCACCTTGTAGTCGTCGATGCCGGGCTCGTAGGTGCCGGGGGCGGGTCCGGTGGCCGAACCGCCGGGCGCCGACTGCGTGACGCCGGTCCAGCCGCGGCCGTAGAAGCCGATGCCGAGCAGCAGCTTGGACGGCGGGATGCCGAGGCCCTTGAGCTTGTCGATGGTGGCCGCGCTGTGGAAGTCCGCCTTCGGGATGCCGTCGTACGAGGTCAGCGCCGAGTGCGGGGCGGTGGGACCGGTGGCGTCCCAGGCGCCGAAGAAGTCGTACGTCATCGGGTTGTACCAGTCGACGTACTGGGCGGCGCCCGCGTAGTCGGCCGCGTCGATCTTGCCGCCCGGCGTGGGGTCGGCCGGGATCGCCGCGGTGACCAGGCTGTCGGAGCCGAACCGGCCGCGCAGCGCGGCCATCAGGTCGCCGAACGCCTCCCGGCCGCTGGTGTCGCAGGTGGCGCCGCAGGCGTTCGGGTACTCCCAGTCGATGTCGATGCCGTCGAAGACGTCGGCCCAGCGGGGGTCCTCGACCAGGTCGTGGCAGGACCGGGCGAACGCCTCCGGATCCTTCGCGGCCTCGCCGAACCCGCCGGACCAGGTCCAGCCGCCGAAGGACCACAGGACCTTCAGCCCGGGGTGCTTCGCCTTCAGTTCGCGCAGCTGGTTGAAGGTGCCGCGCAGCGGCTGGTCCCAGGTGTCGGCGACGCCGTCGACGGACTCCTGGGCGGTGTACGTGCGTTCGGTGGCCGCGTAGGAGTCGCCCAGGGCGCACGCGCCGCCGGTCACGTTGCCGAAGGCGTAGTTGATGTGGGTGAGCTTCTCCGCGGAGCCGGAGGTGTCGATGTTCTTGACGAGATAGCCGCGGTCGTAGGTGCCCCATTCGGTGAAGTAGCCGATGACCTTCGAGCCGGCGGCGGCCTCCTGAGCCGAGGTCGCCGCGGTCGCGGCCGGGGTGCTCGCGCCGGCCAGCAGTCCGGCGCCGAGGACGGCGGCACAGGCGGTGGACAGGAGCGCCCGCAGGGTGCGGGGGCGGTGGGGGGATGGCATCCGGTGTCTCCTCGTGGGGGAGGGGAGCCCGGGTCGTTTGGCATGAACGCGGTGACCCGGTGGGAAGCGAAACACTAGGAGGACTAGACCACCTTGGTCAATGGTGCGGACCAATCGGGGGCCGTCGCGGGTTTCCCCGAGTAAGCGGTCGTTAACTGGTGACGCGCCGCCGCCGATCGGGCATACTCACAGCGCAAGCCGCTGATCAGCAGCTTCCGAGACCCGGAGCGCGAGCATCGGCAACGCACCGCAATGACCCGGCGGAGCCGCCCCCACCCAAGGCGCACGCCCGCCGATGTGCCCGACAGGGAGGAGAGCGTCGCCATGCCCGACCACGCCCCGCAGCCGGTGGACCGGCAACTGCCCACGGACGAGGCCCGGGACCTGCTCTCGCTCGTCCGGGACATCGCGCAGCGCGAGATCGCGCCCCGGGCGGCCGAGGAGGAGGACGCCGGCCACTTCCCGCGCGAGCTGTTCACCCTCCTGTCCGAGTCCGGCCTCCTAGGCCTCCCCTACGACTCCGAGTACGGGGGCGGCGACCAGCCGTACGAGGTCTACCTCCAGGTCCTGGAGGAACTCGCCGCCGCCCGCCTCACCGTCGGCCTCGGCGTCAGCGTGCACACCCTGGCGTCCTACGCGCTCGCCGCCTACGGGACCAAGGAGCAGCGGGCCGAACACCTGCCCGCCATGCTCGGCGGCGGCCTGCTGGGCGGCTACTGCCTCTCCGAGCCCGCCTCCGGCTCCGACGCCGCCTCGCTGCGCACCAAGGCGGTGCGCGACGGCGACGACTGGGTGATCACCGGCACCAAGGCGTGGATCACCCACGGCGGCATCGCCGACTTCTACACGGTCATGGCGCGCACCGGCGAGGACGGCCCGCGTGGCATCTCCGCGTTCCTGGTGCCCGGCGACGCCGAGGGGCTGAGCGGGGCGGCGCCCGAGAAGAAGATGGGCATGCGGGGCTCGCCCACCGCCCAGGTCCACCTCGACGGCGTCCGGGTCGGCGACGACCGGCGCATCGGCGAGGAGGGCCAGGGCTTCGCCATCGCCCTGTCCGCGCTGGACGGCGGGCGCCTCGGCATCGCGGCCTGCGCCGTCGGCGTGGCCCAGGCGGCGCTCGACGAGGCCCTGCGGTACGCGGCGGAGCGCCGGCAGTTCGGCCGGCCGATCGCGGACTTCCAGGGGCTGCGCTTCATGCTCGCCGACATGGCGACCCAGATCGAGGCCGGGCGTGCCCTGTACCTCGCGGCGGCCCGGCTGCGGGACGCCGGGCGCCCGTTCGCGAAGCAGGCGGCCATGGCGAAGCTGCACTGCACCGACACGGCGATGCGGGTCACCACCGACGCCGTGCAGATCCTCGGCGGCTACGGCTACACCGCGGACTTCCCGGCCGAGCGCTACCTGCGCGAGGCCAAGGTGCTGCAGATCGTCGAGGGCACCAACCAGATCCAGCGCATGGTCATCGCACGTCATCTCGCGGGTCCGGAGACCCGCTGAACTGCCCCAGCCCCCGGAAGGGCGCCGCCAGCCGGGCCCACTCGGGGTCGTGCTGCCCCGGCAGGGTGCGGCCGCGGTCGGCCCAGGCGCGCAGCAGATCGCGGTAGATCGGCGGATCGGGCAGCCGCGGGGGTGCCGGGGCGGGCGGCGGGACGTAGAGACGGCGCTGACGCCCGGTCGTCGAGTACGTGGGGGTCGTCATACCCGGGCAACGCGGGAGCGACCGGGCACGTCACCCCGGGACGGAATAGGCCGTGCGTTCGCCCCCGCCCGCCGCGTACCGCGGCACCCGGGCCCCGGCCGGACGGCCGGGGGGCAAGTGCCGTATCCGGCGGCGTCGTTGAGGGTTCCCGTGGAGCGTGGGCCGCCTCGCGGAGCACCGAGGTGCGGTGCTCCGGCGTGCGTCGTCTTCACGCTTACGGGTGAGGGGCGGGGCGCGGGCCGCCGCCCCGGGCCGGAACCGCCGTCAGGCGGCGCTGCGGCGCATGTCGGGGACCCGGATCGGGCGCGAGCCCGGCCCGCCCACGTGCGAGAAGGGCTGCGTGCGCCAGTCGAGCCCCTGCGGCAGCGTCAGCAGCAGGGCGGTGTCCTGCTCCTGCGGCGTCACCGAGGCGTCCGCGGGGTGCGCGTCGGAGGCCCGGCGTCCGGTGCCGGCGCAGACCGTGAGTCCGAACGGGTTCCACGGCGAGGCGCACAGCGCGTGCTCCGGCAGCACCTCCTCGTCCGCCAGCAGCGCGATGGGCTGCGCGCAGTCCGGGCAGATCACCCGGTACATCTCGAAGGTGTCGTAGGTGTCCGACTCGTCGTCCAGGGCGTCGGGTTCGACGCCCTCCGGGTGCAGCTCCACGACCGGCTGCTGCCGCTTGGACGCGGTACGGCGCTTCACACTGTGCATGCGTTCTCCCCCTCGGGCTGGGCCGTGACGGCATTGCGGCCTCGACCACAGCAAGCACTTCCCGTCCCCCCTGGGGGGTAATCACGAGAACATCACGGAGAGCGTTCGAACGGTGTGGCGTTCGTCACATGCCGGTCGCAGGTGCCCCCTGCGCGGGTCTTTGTCCCCCGGTGCGCACCGCACCGTCCGTCCGGCGCGGGCCGCACCGGACATGACCCGGCCGCTCAGGTATCCGGAGCGATCACGCACGCTGTAGGTTCTCCGCCATGGAGGAGCTGGACCGACAGATCGTGCAGCTGCTCGTCAAGGACGGGCGGATGAGCTACACCGACCTGGGCAGGGCCACGGGCCTGTCCACCTCGGCCGTGCACCAGCGGGTGCGCCGGCTGGAACAGCGCGGCGTGCTGCGCGGATACGCCGCGGTCGTCGACCCGGAGGCCGTCGGTCTGCCCATCACCGCCTTCATCTCGGTCAAACCCTTCGACCCCAGCGCCCCCGACGACATCGCGGACCGCCTCTCCGAGGTCCCCGAGATCGAGGCGTGCCACAGTGTCGCGGGCGACGAGAACTACATCCTCAAGGTGCGCGTGGCCACGCCGCACGAACTGGAGGAGCTGCTCGCCCGGGTGCGCACCCTGGCCGGCGTCTCGACCCGCACGACGGTCGTCCTCTCCACCCCCTACGAGGCCCGCCCGCCCCGCATCTGACGCCGCGGCCGGACCCGGCGCCGGGCCGCACCGGACCTGGCTGCGGGCCCGCACGTCCGAGGGGCGAGACTGGGGGCATGAGCGAACGCACCGTCCCGAGCCGTACCGTCCTGCTCCGCCGCGGAGAGGTCCACAGCCCCGCCGACCCGTTCGCCACCGCGATGGTCGTCGAGCGCGGCCAGGTGGCGTGGGTCGGCTCCGAGGGCGCCGCCGACGCCTTCGCCGACGGCGTGGACGAGGTGGTCGACCTCGACGGCGCGCTGGTCACCCCGGCCTTCACCGACGCGCACGTCCACACCACCGCCACCGGCCTCGCGCTCACCGGCCTCGACCTGTCCGACGCCCCCACCCTGGAGGCCGCGCTGGCGCGCGTGCGCGACTTCGCCGCGGCACGCCCCCACGACCGGGTGCTGCTCGGTCACGGCTGGGACGCCGCCCGCTGGCCCGGCGGCCGGCCGCCGACCCGGGCCGAACTCGACGCCGCCACCGGCGGACGCCCCCTCTACCTCAGCCGGATCGACGTGCACTCCGCGGTCGTCACCACCGCGCTGCTCGACCTCGTCCCGGGCCCGGTCGGCCGCCGGGACGCCCCGCTCACCGGCGACGACCACCACGCGGTGCGCGCCACCGCGCTCGGCGCCGTCACCCCCGCGCAGCGCACCGAGGCCCAGCGCGCCGCCCTCGCCCACGCCGCCTCGCTGGGCATCGGCACCGTCCACGAGTGCGGCGGCCCGGAGATCTCCTCCGAGGACGACTTCACCGGCCTGCTGCAGCTCGCCGCCGAGGAGGACGTGCCGCGCGTCGTCGGCTACTGGGCCGAGCGGGACGTCGCCAAGGCACGGGAGCTGGGTGCCCTGGGCGCGGCCGGGGACCTGTTCGCCGACGGCGCCCTCGGCTCGCACACCGCCTGCCTGCACGAGCCCTACGCCGACGCCGCCCACACCGGCACCGCCCACCTGGACGCCGCCGCCGTCGCCGCCCACGTCGTCGACTGCACCGAGGCAGGGCTCCAGGCCGGGTTCCACGCCATCGGCGACGCGGCGATCGGCGCCGTGACCGACGGGATGCGGGCCGCCGCCGAGAAGCTGGGCCTCGCCCGGATCCGGGCCGCCCGGCACCGCGTCGAGCACGCCGAGATGCTCACCCCCGACACCGTCGCCGCCTTCGCCGAGCTGGGGCTCACCGCGTCCGTCCAGCCCGCCTTCGACGCCCTGTGGGGCGGCGAGGACGGCATGTACGCCCGGCGTCTGGGCGCGGAGCGGGCCCGCACCCTGAACCCCTACGCGGCCCTGCTGCGCGCCGGGGTGCCCCTCGCCTTCGGGTCCGACAGCCCGGTCACGCCGCTCGACCCGTGGGGGACCGTCCGGGCCGCCGCGTTCCACCGCACCCCGGAGCACCGGGTCTCGGTGCGGGCCGCGTTCACCGCCCACACGCGGGGCGGCTGGCGGGCCGTCGGGCGGGACGACGCGGGCGTCCTGGTGCCCGGCGCGCCCGCGGACTACGCGGTGTGGCGCACCGGCGAGCTGGTCGTCCAGGCCCCCGACGACCGGGTGGCGCGGTGGTCCACCGACCCCCGCTCCGGCACCCCGGGCCTGCCCGACCTCACCCCGGGCCGTGACCTGCCGGTGTGTCTGCGCACCGTGGTCGGCGGGCGCACCGTCCACGTACGGCCGGGCGAGTGATCCGCGCGGCCGGAGCGGTGACGATCATGCCCCGCGGCACGGTCGCCCGACCTGCGCGTCCTCCCCGCTGACCAGGGGTTTCGCGGAAGAGGCCCAGGTCGGACGGCTGTTGACAGGCAGCCGTCGGTCACCGGTAGGTTCGGCCGGGTCCACCACCGGACGCCCGACCGGGGAACTTCCGGCCACTCGTGGCGGCGCCGCTGGGTCAGGGACGGTGTGCTGCACCGGAACACCGTCGCTGGGAGCCAGGCACAGCGCCCGCGCAGCCCGGGGGGAACGTTCCGGCGGTCGGGGAGGTGCGACCCGGGTGGGGCCGGGCGCTCAGTAGACAACGGCTCAGGTCGATCCGCAGCCGGCGGGTCCCGGGCCGGCCCGAAGAGCGCCGGGCCCCCATCCGCCGCACCCCGCCACCTGCCCCGGGCCCGCCTCCGGCCCACCGCGCCCCCGTCGCGCACGGGTCGGCCGCCCCGCACACCGCCCCGCGAGCGGACCGCTGCCGACGGACGGCCGGGTCTCCTGCCCGATCATCCGAAAGTGACACCGCTGTGCGCACGACCTGTCATGTCGGCGCAGGCCGCGGCCATTATGGTGGGACCCTGCGCACAGGAGATGAAGGGGCAGCAGTGAACGACGGCGACGGGATCCTCGCGGCAGGAGCCCAGGCGAGGACTTTCGGCCCGCTCGGCACGGCCTTGGTGATCATCCCGACCTACAACGAGGCGGACAACATCAAGGCGATCGTGCGCCGGGTGCGCGCCGCCGTTCCCGAGGCGCACGTCCTGGTGGCCGACGACAACAGCCCCGACGGCACCGGCAAGCTGGCCGACGAACTGGCGGCCGAGGACGACCTGGTCCAGGTCCTGCACCGGACCGGCAAGGAAGGGCTGGGCGCGGCCTACCTCGCGGGCTTCCGCTGGGGCATGGAGCACGGCTACGGCGTCCTGATCGAGATGGACGCCGACGGCTCCCACCAGCCCGAGGAACTGCCCCGCCTGCTCACCGCCCTGAAGGGGGCCGACCTCGTGCTCGGCTCGCGCTGGGTGCCCGGCGGCCGGGTGGTCAACTGGCCCAGGTCCCGCGAGATCATCTCCCGCGGCGGGAGCCTGTACTCCCGCGTCGCGCTCGACCTGCCCCTGCGGGACATCACCGGCGGTTTCCGCGCCTTCCGCACCGAGACCCTCAAGGGCCTCGGCCTCGACGACGTCGCCTCCCAGGGCTACTGCTTCCAGGTCGACCTGGCGCGCCGCGCGGTGAAGGCGGGTTACCACGTGGTCGAGGTGCCCATCACCTTCGTGGAGCGGGAACTGGGCGACTCCAAGATGAGCCGCGACATCCTCGTCGAGGCGCTGTGGCGGGTGACCGCCTGGGGCGTCGGCGAGCGGGTCGGCAAGGTCCTCGGGCGCACGGACGGCAGGGCCGGGGATCCGAAGCCCGGAGGCGGCGGGCCGGCCGGGGACGGCGGGGCCACGGCCGACGGACCGGCGGCCGGCGCACCGGCGGACAACGGACCGGCGGCCGGGGCTTCGGCGGCCGATGGACCGGCGGGCAGGGCTCCGGCGGGCGACGGACCCGCCGCCGACGGGGCCGTGGCCGACGGAAGCGAGGGCGACGGGGCCGTCGCGAGCGGTGGGGACTCCGGGGCCGCGGAGGCGAACCGGCCCCCTGCGACCGCGGACGCCCGGCCGGACGCGGAGGCCCGGCCGGACGCGGGCGTCCGGCCCGACGAGGGCGGCTCCGGGGCCGGCGGGAGCGACCGGCGGGACGCGGCGCCGCAGGACACCTGATCAGCCCCTTATCCCGCACTGAGCCGGGCCCAGGCACACTGGAAGCATGACGACAGGCGCTCCGACCCCGCATCCCGCCCGGCCCCGGCGCTCCCGGCTCCGCACCGTGCTGCCGCTGGCCGTCGCCGCATGGCTCGTGCTGGAGATCTGGCTGCTGACCCTGCTCGGCGGCGCGACGAACGGCCTGGTGGTGCTGCTCGTGCTGGTGGCCGGCCTGCTGCTCGGCTCGATGGTCGTCAAGCGAGCGGGCCGACGGGCCCTGAAGAACCTGACCGAGACCCTGCAACAGCAGCAGGGCGGCGCCGTCTCCGAACGGCGGCCGAACAGCGAGGGCAACGGCCTGATGATGCTGGGCGGCCTGCTGCTGATCCTGCCCGGCCTGGCCTCGGACGTGCTGGGCCTGCTCCTGCTCGTTCCCCCGGTCCAGAAGGCCGTCGGCCGGGCCGCCGAGCGCACCGTCGAACGCAAGCTGCGCGAAGCCGCGCAGGGTTCCCTGGGCGGCGCCTTCCAGCAGGTGCGCATCCACCGGCCCGACGGCAAGGTGGTGCAGGGCGAGGTGATCCGGGACGAGCCCGGGCCGGACGCCGGCGGCTCACCGCAGGAACCGCGGCCTCCGCTCACCCGCTGACGGGAGCCGACGCACCCCCCGGCCGACCGACAGGGACGACCCACGCCCAGGCCCAACGGCAGGGGGGCCGTCACCCGCGTCGACGCGGATGACGGCCCCCTGGCATCCGGCGTTTCGAGGGCGGGGTAGGCCGTTGTGCCGGGTCCGCCGTGCAGCGTCCCGTACGCCCGATCGCGCCTGCCCGAACGCCCCTGCCCGAACGCACACAGGACCGCGGGCGCTCCACCCGGAGGTGGTTCGCCCGCGGTCCTGTACTCACGTACTCACGTGCGGGGTGCTGCGGATCGTCCGAACCGCGCTGGGATCAGGCCGACTTCCGGCTGTCCCGCGGATGAACCGCGATGTTCATCGCACCGGAACGCAGCACGGCCAGACGCTCCTCGAGGACCTCTTCGAGTTCCTCTCGGGTCCGCCGCTCCATCAGCATGTCCCAGTGCGTACGCGCGGGCTTGGCCTTCTTCTCCTCAGGGCCGTCGCCGTCCACCAGGAGTGCCTGCGCACCGCAGACCTTGCACTCCCACTCCGGCGGGATCTCCGCCTCGACCGAGAAGGGCATCTCGAAGCGGTGCCCCTTCTCGCATGCGTACTCCACGGCCTGGCGCGGGGCCAGGTCGATGCCGCGGTCCGTCTCGTAGCTGGTCACCACGAGGCGCGTGCCGCGAAGAGCTCGCTCACTCATGAATCGTGCCTCCCGGGCTGGTCGCCCACAGGACAGGTGTCGCTGTCGTCGTCATCCGGTCAACGTCCGGGCGGCGGTAAAGATTCCCCGTTCCGAGATCCGATCCGGGTCATGCGTCGCCGTCGTAGCCGCAGCCTTTGTCAACCAGTGCAGTACCCCCCGACGTCCGCTTTGTCACCTCTATTGCTAGATGTGACCCAGCGTTTCGGTATCTTTGACGCGCAGTAACGGTACGCCTGGCAGGCCAAACGCGTACACTACCGCCCTTTCGTGCCCGGCGCTAAATCCGCTCGGGAACCGGGTTGCCCGCGTCGGCGATGGCCCGCCGCACCCGGACCCGGGCGAGCAGCACGAACCCCAGGACGAAGAAGCCCACCAGCGAGATGATCGCGTCGCGGTAGCTGCCGGTCAGCTGGTACGTGAGGCCGAACAGCAGCGGGCCGAGCCAGCTCATCCCGCGGTCGCTCAGCTCGTACGCGGCGAAGTACTCCGCCTCCTTGCCGGGCGGGACCATGTGGGAGAACAGCGACCGGGACAGGGCCTGGCTGCCGCCCAGCACCAGCCCGATGCCCGCGGCCAGCACGAAGAACCACACCGGCGCGTTCGCGGGCAGGAAGTACCCGGCCGCCAGGGTGAGCGTCCAGGCGACCAGGGAACCGAGGACGGTGCGCTTGGCGCCGTAGGTGCGGGCCAGCCGGCCCAGCGCGAGGGCGCCCGCCACCGCCAGCACCTGGACCAGCAGGACCGCCGTGATCAGCGTCGACTGCCCGAGCCCCAGCTCCCTGGAGCCGTAGAGGGACGCCTGGGTGATCACCGTCTGGATGCCGTCGTTGTAGACCAGGTAGGCCAGCAGGAAGGCGAGCGTCAGCGGGTGGCGGCGCATGTCGCGCAGCGTCGCCGCGAGCTGCCGGAACCCCGACCGGGCGCCGCCCGACGCCGCTGCCGGGACCCGGCGGTCGCGCAGCCGGCGCAGCGGCACCAGGGTGAAGGCGCCCCACCACAGCCCGGCCGAGGCCAGGCAGATGCGGACCGCCATGCCCTCCGACAGCCCGAAGGTGTCGTGCGCGGAGTAGAGGATCAGGTTGGCGACCAGCACCAGGGCGCCCGCCGCGTAGCCGAAGGCCCAGCCCCGCGAGGACACGGCGTCGCGTTCCTCGGGCGTGGCGATCTGCGGCAGGTAGGAGTTGTAGAGCATCATCGCCACGGACTGCGCCGCGTTCGCGACGACGAGCAGCAGCCCGCCCAGCAGGTACCGCTCGCCGCCGAGGAAGAACATCCCGGCGGTGGCTGCCGCCCCCGTGTACGCGGCGGCGGCCAGCAGCGGCTTCTTCCGGCCCGTCCGGTCGGCCGCGGCACCCGCCAGCGGCATCAGCAGGACCGCCAGGATCACCGACAGGGACACCGCGTAGGCGAAGAAGGAGCCGGCGCGCACCGGGATCCCCAGCGGGTGCACGAACCCCTCGGCGTCCGCCGCGGCCTCGGCGACCGACGTCAGGTACGGCCCCAGGAACACCGTGACCACGCTGGTGGAGTAGACCGAGCAGGCCCAGTCGTAGACGTACCAGCCGTGCTGCTCGCGCCGTCGGCCGGCCGCCCCGTCCGGTACCGGTGATCGCACGGTGTCGGTGCCCACCCGCGCCCCCTCGCTTCCCCGCGGTCGCGCCAGGGCCGGGGGAGGGGACTCAGGCCCAGAGGCCGCGGTCCTCCAGGACCTTGCGCAGTGTGTCGATGTGATCGGTCATGATGCCATCCACTCCCAGGTCCAGGAGCCGGTGCATCCGTTCCGGTTCGTTGACTGTCCAGACGTGCACCTGGAGCCCGAGGGCGTGGGCGGCCCGCACGAAGCGGCGGTCCACCACCGGGACACCCGACTGGGCCTCGGGCACCTGGGCCGCCACCGCCGACCGGCGCACCCCGGCCGGCAGCCCCCAGGAGCGCAGCCGCAGGCCCAGCACTCCCCGGGTGCCGTACGAGGTGGCCAGGCGCGGCCCGGCCAGCCGCTGGGCCCGCACCACCCGGGCCTCGGAGAACGAGCCGAGGCAGACGCGGTCCCAGGCGTTCGCGCGCCCGACCAGATCCAGGAACGGCAGCAGCGCCGCCTCGGCCTTGACGTCGACGTTCCACCGCGCCTCGGGGAAGGTCTGCAGCAGTTCCTCGAACAGCGGCACCGGCTCCGCGCCCCCGACCCGGGCCTGCGCCACGTCCCGCCAGGGCAGGTCGGCGATCCGCCCGGCTCCGTCCGTCACCCGGTCCAGCGTGGCGTCGTGGAAGGCGACCAGCCGCCCGTCACGGGTGACGTGGACGTCGGTCTCCAGGTACCGGTAGCCCGCCTCGACGGCGGCCCGGAACTGCCGGACGGTGTTCTCCAGCCCGTCGGCCGCTCCGCCCCGATGGGCGAAGGGGAGCGGGCCGGGGTGGTCGAGGTAGGGGTGGCGTATCGGCGCGGTCACCGTCGCAGTATCGCGCGCCGCGGCCGGCCGCCGGCGACGGCCCGGCTCCCGGCCGGTGACAATGGGACGTCGAACAGCCGGAGGAACAGCTGCGCGAGCGGGCCGATGGCCAGCGCGTACAGCAGGGTGCCGACGCCCACGGTGCCGCCGAGGACGAAGCCGGTGGCGACCACGGTGACCTCCAGTGCCGTGCGCACCACCCGGACCGAGAGCCCGGTGCGCTGGTGCAGCCCGGTCATCAGGCCGTCCCGCGGGCCCGGCCCGAAACGTGCGGCGATGTACAGCCCCGTCGCGGCCCCGTTCAGCACGACCCCCGCCACCATCAGCGGCACCCGCACGACCAGGGCGTGCGCGTCCGGCACCAGCGCCAGTGTGGCGTCCATCGCGATGCCGATCACCAGCACGTTGGAGACGGTGCCCAGCCCCGGCCGCTGGCGCAGCGGGATCCACAGCAGCAGCACGAGCGCGCCCACGATGATCAGCACCACCCCGATCGACAGCCCGGTCCGCTCGGCGAGGCCCTGGTGCAGCACGTTCCACGGTTCCATGCCCAGCCCGGAGCGGACGAGCAGCGCGGAACTGGCGCCGTACAGGGCGAGGCCCGCGTACAGCTGGAACAGCCGCCGCGCGAGCTGTCCGGTGTGGGACGGGTGGCTGGACAAGGATGCCCCCTGTGGTGGAAGTGGACCGACGCATGACACCCTGTGGCGTGGATGGATACATCATCCATGGCCAATCGGCGGAAGGTGGACTGATTTCGATGGCACAGTGGACGTCGGCGGTGGGAGCCGCACAACTGTCCCGGCTGCTCCAGTCCCAGCAGGACCGCCCGGCGGGCCCCGGCACCCGGCGTCCGCCGGCCTACCGCGCCCTGGCCGACGGCATCCGGCTGCTCGTCCTGGAGGGCCGCGTCCCGGTGGCCGCCCGGCTGCCCGCCGAGCGGGAGCTGGCCCTGTCCCTCTCCGTCAGCCGCACGACCGTGGCCGCCGCCTACGAGGCGCTGCGCGGCGAGGGCTTCCTGGAGTCCCGGCGCGGGGCCGGCAGCTGGACCTCGGTCCCGGCCGGCAACCCGGTGCCGGCCCGCGGCCTCGAACCGCTGCCGCCCGAGGCCCTCGGCGCCATGATCGACCTCGGCTGCGCCGCGCTGGCCGCGCCCGAACCCTGGCTGACCCGCGCCGTCCAGGGAGCCCTGGAGGAGCTGCCGCCGTACGCGCACACCCACGGCGACTACCCCGCCGGGCTGCCCGCGCTCCGCTCGATGATCGCCGACCGCTACACCGCCCGGGGCATCCCCACCATGCCCGAGCAGATCATGGTGACGACCGGCGCCATGGGCGCCATCGACGCCATCTGCCACCTCTTCGGCGGCCGTGGCGAGCGCATCGCCGTCGAGTCCCCCTCCTACGCCAACATCCTCCAGTTGATGCGGGAGGCCGGCGCCCGCCTCGTACCCGTGGCCATGGCGCAGGGACTGCGCGGCTGGGACATGGACCGCTGGCGCCAGGTGCTGCGGGAGGCGGCCCCCCGGATCGCCTACGTCGTCGCGGACTTCCACAACCCGACCGGCGCGCTCGCCGACGAGGACCAGCGGCGCCGTCTGGTGGACGCGGCACGGTCGGCGGGCACGGTGGTGGTCGCCGACGAGACCATGAGCGAGCTGTGGCTGGACCCCGACGTGCGCATGCCGCGCCCGGTCTGCGCCTTCGACCCGGCCGGCTCCACGGTCGTCACGGTCGGTTCCGCCAGCAAGGCCTTCTGGGCGGGTATGCGCATCGGCTGGGTGCGGGCGGCCCCCGACGTGATCCGCAGCCTGGTCGCGGCCCGTGCCTACGCCGACATGGGGACGCCCGTGCTGGAGCAGCTGGCGGTGAACTGGCTGTTCGGCACCGACGGCTGGGAGCGGGCCGTCGAGCTGCGCCGGGCCCAGGCCCGCGACAACCGCGACGCCCTGGTGGCGGCGGTGCGGCGGGAGCTGCCCGACTGGGAGTTCGAGGTGCCGGATGGGGGCCTGACGCTGTGGGTGCGCACCGCCGGGCTGTCCGGCTCGCGGATCGCCGAGGCGGGGGAGCGGGTCGGCGTCCGGGTGCCGTCCGGGCCGCGCTTCGGGGTCGACGGCGCCTTCGAGGGGTACGTGCGCCTGCCGTTCACGGTGGGCGGCGCGGTGGCGGAGGAGGCCGCGGCGCGGCTCGCCGCGGCGGCCCGGATCGTGGAGAGCGGCGGGACGACCGGCGCCGAGGCGCCGCGCTCGTTCGTGGCGTAGCGAACGAGCCCGGCGCCCCGGGCACGCGTCGTTCAGGACGACTCGGTGATGCCCGCCTCGGCGGCCACGGCGTCCGCGGGCACCTTCCCGGCGGACGCCCGGTCCTCCCCGGCCGGCTCCGGCGCCTGCCCGGCCGTGACGGCCGGGGGGCGCGGCTCGCCGGGGGTCGGCTTCTCCATGGAGATCTTCAGCTCCTCGCCCACGACGGTCGGGGCCGGGCCGGGCGGTTCGTGGTCCGCCCCACCCGCTTCCCGCGGCTCCGGTCCCGCGTCGGCGGGCACCGACCGCGGCGGCAGCAGCTCCAGCACCGCCTGCCGGTGGGACTCGGCGGTCGCGTCGTCGTACGGGTTCGGCGTGGCCGGCACCTGCAGGCGCAGCACCGGCCCGGTGCCCAGCCGGGCGTAGCCGCGGCCGGGCGGGACCTCGTCGACGGTGCTGGTGGGCGGGGGCGCGCCGAGCGCGGCGGCGAGCTGCTCCGCCGTCGCCGGGCCGAGGACCACGCGCGCGCGGGTGTGCTGCCGCACCGCGTCGCCGAGGTGGTGCAGGCAGTCGAGCTGTTCGGCGACCACCACGGTGACGTTCGCCGGCCGGCCGTGCCGCAGCGGGACCTGGAGCAGGGACTGCGGGTCCGGCTCGCCGTCGGCCGCCGCCAGGTGCGTGAAGGTGCTGGGGCGGTCGAGCAGCAGCCACAGGGGCCGGCGGGTGTCCTCGGGCGGCGGGTCGCCCGCCTCGTGCGCCCGGTTCGCGGCGATCAGCCGCCGCTCGGTCTCCCGCGCCGCCCACTCCAGCGAGGTGCGCGCGCCGGCGGGGCCGCACTCGACGGCCAGCACGCCGTCCCGTCCGGTCAGGCAGGCGTACTCGCCGGTGCCGCCGCCGTCGATGATCACCACGTCGCCGTGCCGGAGGGCCTGCAGGGCGATGGAGCGCAGCAGCGTGGAGGTGCCGCTGCCCGGCTGGCCGGCCGCCAGCAGGTGCGGCTCGGTGGAGCGGATGCCGGTGCGCCACACGACGGGGGGCACGTCGCGCTGCTCGGCACCGTGGGCCAGCGGCAGTGTGCGCCGGACCCGGCTGGGGTCGGTCAGGCCCAGCACCGTCTCGCCCGGTGCCGTGACGAAACGCTGCGCGGCCACATCGGTGGGCAGCGGGTCCAGGACGCGCACGGTGAGCCGGTTGCCCTCCTCGTCCCAGTCGAAGTGGTACTCGCGGCAGCGCCCCGACTTGGCGGCGAGCAGGTGCTCGATCCGGGCCCGCGCCTCCGGTTCGCCGTCGGGGAAGTAGGCGGGGTAGGCGATCACCAGATGGGAGATCCGGCCGGTGCCGTCGAACTCGTACTCCGGGAAGGCGCTCTCCCACGGCCCGCCGTGCAGGTAGAGCGGCTCCGGGTCGTCGGCGGCCGAGAAGCAGGGCACGAGGGCCTCGTAGAGGGACTTCAGTCGCTGGACCTGTGACGGGTCGGGGCCCTCGGGAGCCTGTGGGGTGCGGTCCCGGCCCTGCCAGGCCGCCGCCGCCATCAGGGTGATGCCCGCGAGGAGCGGGCCGTACGGCACCAGGGCCACCACCAGGATCAGTGACGCCACCAGGAAGAGCAGCGCGCCGCGCTTGTCCTTGGGGGTGTCGGCCCATCTGCGCCGTCCGGCCGAGGCCAGCCGGCGCAGACCGCGCGTGATCGTGATCAGCGGGTGGAGGACGTCGGTGGCGCTGTCGGCCGCCGTCCGGGCCAGCTCCCGGCTCCGGGCGAGCTGTGCGCTGCCGTTGCTCAGGATGCGGGGGAGGGGGCGCCGGGCCACTGCTGTCTCCAGGGGGTGCGTACGGGCGGGGCGGGGGTGGGGCGGCTCAGAACTTGATGCCGCCGAGCAGGCTGGCGAGGCTCTCGCCGCCGGCCTTGATGCTCGGCGCGATGGCCGTACTGGCCAGGTAGAAGCCGAAGAGCATCGCCACGATGGCGTGCACCGGCTTCAGTCCGTCCTTGCGGCAGAAGATGAACAGGACGATGCCGAGCAGGACGACGCCGGAGATCGAGAGGATCATGTGAGTTCTCCTGGTTTGCGGGGACAGTCACCATGAGTACTTCCAGGATCACAGAATGTATCTATACGATTAAAGGTGCAAGTGGGTGATTTACGGGCTTTTTCGCCCATCGGGCCGAGTGTCCGGGAGGCACCCGCGCGGGTCCGGGTGCGCGTGGCCCCGTCCCCGGTGATCTTTATCTCGGGCACCCCGGCCCATGTGCCGCGTGAGCCAGTACCCTGGCGATTCACCCGTACGACCGCACCCCTCGCAGCCGTACGCCCTGTCCCACCCGTACGACGTGATCCGCAGTGAGAGGCGGTCCGGCCGATGACCGAAGCCTTCGACCCAGGGGTCGTGGAGCTGGCGACCAAGATCTTCCAGCTTGCCCGGAGCGGGCGGGCCGACGACCTCGCGGCCTACGTGGACGCCGGCGTTCCGGCCAACCTCACCAACGACCGGGGCGACTCGCTCGTGATGCTCGCCGCCTACCACGGCCACCCCGAGGCGGTGCGCGTGCTCCTGGAGCGGGGCGCCGACGCAGACCGCGTCAACGACCGGGGCCAGACGCCCCTCGCCGGAGCGGTCTTCAAGGGGGAGACCGAAGTGATCGACGCCCTCCTGGAGGCCGGCGCCGATCCCACGCTCGGCACCCCCTCGGCCGTGGACACGGCCCGGATGTTCGAACGGACGGAACTGCTGGAGCGGTTCGGCGCGCGCTGAGACGGGCGCGCCGGACGGGACGCACGAGGACGACGGGGGAGGCGGTACGGGGCCGCCGGTATTTCGGTCGCGGCGGATGTGACCGCCGGGTCATCATGACGACGTGATTCACGGACGCGATGGCCGGGCAGGTCCTGCCGCACCGCGCGGGCCGTGACGCGGCCCGTATGGGCCACCGACGAGAGGCAGAGGAACATGGTCTACAGCAAGCAGGAAACGGCGGGCGCCCCGACGTGTTGTCACGCGGCCAGGTAAAGCACGTCCCCCGGTTGCGTCGACGCTTGATGTGAGGCTGTTTCCCATGTTCGATCCGGACATAGCGCCCAGCGGTACGCTGCTCGGCCTGCTCCAGCGAGGTCGCGGCGACGGCACGCTCCACGCGCTCACCGCGCCGCGCCCCGAAGCGCTCGCGGCCCTCAACCACTGCGTGCTCAACGACCCGCGCCACGACTGGCAGCTCGAGAACCGCTCCCTCTACTACGCCCGCCTCTGCCTCGACCTGCGCGCCGACCTGGACGCCGTCGAGGCCCACCTCTTCGGCCCCGAGGACGTCCTGGACACCGACGAGACCCGCACCGGGCTCGCCCTCGCCGTCCTCGGCCACCTCGCCTCCTACGGCAGGCCGGACGCCCTCCACCTGCTGCGCAGGTACGCCGCCCACGGCTCCAACTGGGCCTGGGCCCTGGACGAACTCGCCCTGCGCGACGACGACGCCGGGCTGCGCGCCCTCGCCCAGCCCGTGCTCGACCGGTTCGGCACCGACCCCGAGGGGGAGGCGGAACTCGCCTCCACCGTCCGGGACGCCTTCGAACCCCGGCCCTGGCGCCTGTGGGCCGACGACCCCCGCCCCGCGGTCTCCGGCCGGGTGCGCGCCGCCCAGGAGGCGGGGTGCTTCGACCGCTGGCAGCGGCAGATGCGCCCCACCGGACCCCGCCCCGGCTGGAGCGTCCGCGCGGTGTTCGACTGGGCCGAGGAGGGCCTGCAGCGCGGCGCCGCCCTCGACGTCCCCGCCGCCCGCTGCCTGGCCGCCGTCGCGGGCCCCGACGACCGGCCCGACATCCTCCGGGCCGCCGACGACGGCACCGACGGCGCCCGGTGCACCGCCCTGAGGTACCTCGCCGACCACCACGACCCCGACGCGCTCACCCTGATCGAGCGCGCCGTCGCCACCGGCCCGGCGGTCGTCGCCGACGCCGCGGTCGACGCCTTCGAACGCATGCGGAGCCTCGCCGCCGTCGACCGGGCCCGCCGCTGGGCCGGCCGGCCCGACCGGCTCGGCGCCGCCGCCGGACGCGTCCTCGCCTGCCGGGGCGGCGTCCACGACCGCGACCAGGTCCTGGCCGCGCTCCGCGAGGCGGTCCGCGGCGAAGGCCCCGACGCGACCTCCCTGCTCACCCTCGTCGACGGCGCCGGCCGCCTCGGCATCACCTGCGCGGCCCCCGTGCTGCGCCACGTCTACCGCGAGACCGCCTCGTCCCATCTGCGCGGCCGGACCGCCCGCGCCCTGGCCGCCACCGACCCCTCCTTCGCCGCCGGCCTCGCCGTCGAGTGCCTCTGGGACTGCGAGGAGTCCACCCGCGAGATCGCCGCCCGCCACGCCGGGACCGGTGACACCCGCGTCGTCGAGCGCCTGCGCCGCCTGGCGGCCGATCCGGCCGAGGAGGCCGAGGTGCAGACCGCGGTCCGCAGCCGCATCGGACCCGAGGAGCCCGCCGTGTGACGGGCGCGCCCCTCGCGGCTGCCCTGCGGGGTCAGGGGCGGCGGCGCACCGCGACGAACCGGACCGGCGTCCCGGGTGCCGCCTGGGCGGCGGCCGGGAGGTCGGCCGGACGCACCACCGCGATCACCGGGTAGCCCCCGGTCGTCGGATGGTCGGCCAGGAACACCACCGGCGTCCCGTCGGGCGGCACCTGCACCGCCCCCAGCACCATCCCCTCGCTCGGCAACTCCTCCGTGCGGGCCCGCTCCAGCGCCGGCCCGGTCGTGCGCAGCCCGATCCGGTTGCTCGCGGACGAGACCCGGTACGTCCGGGACGTGAAGGTCCGCACCGCCTCCGGGGTGAACCAGTCGTCCCGGGGGCCGGGTGTCACCCGCAGCACCAGTTCGCCGGGGGGCGCGGGCAGCGGGGCGACGTCCACGCGCGCGGCGGGCGCCGCCGGGGAGCCCAGCGGCAGCACCGCACCGTCCGACAGGGGCGCCGGGCCGAGCCCGGAGAGCAGGTCCGTCGAACGGCTGCCGAGCACCGGATCGACGGCGATCCCGCCGGAGACGCCCACGTAGGAGCGCACCCCGGCGCGGGCGGGGCCCACCTCCAGCACCTCCCCGGCCCGCACCCGGACCGGCGCCCCCCACGCGGCCGGGCGGCCGTCGACGGTGACCGCGCAGGGCGCGCCGGCCACCGCCACGGTCACGGTCGACCGCGGGCGCAGCGCGCAGCCGGTGACGGTGCTCTCCAGCACCGCCGCGTCCCCGGGGTTGCCGACCAGCCGGTTGACCAGCGCCGCGGCGGGCGCGTCCAGCGCCCCCGAGCGCGGCACGCCGAGGTGGGCGTGGCCGGGCCGGCCGCGGTCCTGCACCGTGGTGAGCGCCCCGGCCCGCACCACGGCGAGCGCACGGTCCGTCATGCGGCACCTGCCGGGGCGGCGTTGCCTGCGGTGGCGGTCGTGCCTGCGGTGGCTGCGGTGCGTGGCGTGTCTGCGGTGCGTGCGGTGCGTGCCGTGTCTGTGGCGCCGGGCGCCTCCGGCGCGTCCGGCTCGTTCGGCGCGTCCGCCGGGTCTCGGGTCTCCCCGTCCCCGTCGGGACGCTCCGGTGCGGGGGCTTCCGCGTCGACCGGGACGAAGCGCACCCGGGTGCCCGGGGTCAGCAGCGCGGCGGGCTCGCGCTCCGGGTCCCACAGCGGCAGGTCCGTCGTGCCGATCAGCTGCCAGCCGCCCGGCGACGTCCTCGGGTACACGCCCGTGTACGGCCCCGCCAGCGCCACCGACCCCGCCGGTACCGCCGTGCGCGGGGTCGCCCGGCGCGGGGTGTCGTACCGCGCGGGCAGTCCCGTGAGGTATCCGAAGCCGGGCGCGAAGCCGCAGAAGGCCACCCGGAACGTGCAGCCCGCGTGGATCCGGGCCGCCTCCCGGGGCGACACCCCCCAGTGCGCCGCGACCTCGGCGAGATCCGGGCCGTCGTAGCGCACCGGGACCTCGACCGTGCGCCGCGCGGGAGGCGCCACGGGGGAGGGCCGGGCGCGGGCCAGTTCGGCGGCCAGCCCGGCCGGGTCGGTCAGGCCGTCCAGCAGGACCGTACGGGCGGCCGGCACGATCTCACGGACCGTCAGCGTGCCGTCCGCCCGACGGCGCAGCAGTTCGGCGTGCAGCGCCTGGGCCTCCTCGCCCGTGGAGACCTCGACGAGCAGGGCGTCCGTACCCACCGGCAGCACGTTCACGCGAACGCCTCCAGCCGCACCCCGGCCCCCTCCAGCCGCTCCCGCACCAGCCGCGCCAGTTCCACCGCCCCGGCCGTGTCGCCGTGCAGGCACAGGGAGCGCGCCCGTACCTCGATCCGCCGCCCCGACAGCGTCTCCACCCGCCCCGAGCGGGCGAGTTCCACGGAGCGGGCCGCCACGGCCGCCGGCTCGGTGACCAGGGCGCCGCTCTCCCCGCGCGGGACGAGTGTGCCCTCGTCGGTGTAGGCGCGGTCGGCGAACGCCTCCGGGACCGTGGGCAGGCCCGCCTTGGCCGCCACCTCCAGCAGCCGGGAGCCGGGCAGACCGAGCACGGGCAGCGTGGCGTCCGCCAGCAGGACGCCGTCGACGACGGCACCGGCCTGGTCCTCGTCGTGCACGACCCGGTTGTAGAGCGCGCCGTGCGGCTTGACGTAGGACACGCGGCTGCCGGCCGCGCGGGCGAAGACCTCCAGGGCGCCGATCTGGTAGGCGACCTCGGCCGCCAGTTCGGCGGGCGGCACGTCCATCGCGCGCCGCCCGAAGCCGGCCAGGTCGCGGTAGGCGACCTGGGCGCCGATCCGCACCCCCCGCTCGGCGGCGAGGTCGCACACCCGGCGCATGGTGGCGGGGTCCCCGGCGTGGAAGCCGCAGGCCACGTTGGCGCTGGTGACCACCGACAACAGCCGGTCGTCGTCGGTGAGGTGCCAGCGGCCGAAGCCTTCGCCGAGGTCGGCGTTGAGATCGATCAAGGTCATGGGTTCTTCGTTCTTCCTTCGGGACGGGACGGGGCGGGGCGGGGCGGGGCGGGGGAGGTGGCGGGAGATGGGTCCGGCGGTCGGGACGAGGCGGGGCCCGGGGCGGGGGTGCGGCGGGCGGGCTCACCCGGGGCGTGGTCGGTGGCCCCCGCCCGCCGTTCCGACCACGGCTCGATGGCCCGCGCCCGCCGCCCCGCCGGGGCTCGGGGGCCCCGGGTCCACTGCCCCGCCGTTGCTCGGTGGCGCGCCGGGCGGCGGGTCATATCACCCGGTACCGGTCGTCGCGGGCGTCCGTGACGAACATGTGGCCCGGCGCGTGCGTGAGGGCGAACGGCGGCCGGGAGGCCGTCAACGCGGCCTGCGGGGTCACCCCGCAGGCCCAGAACACCGGGATGTCGTCGGCCTCGGCGTCCACCGCCTCGCCGAAGTCCGGGCGGTTCAGGTCGACGATGCCCAGGCCCGCGGGGTCACCGCAGTGCACGGGCCCGCCGTGCGCGGCCGGCAGGAGGCTGCTCTCCCGGATCGCCGCCGCGAGGTGGCGGGGCGGCACCGGCCGCATCGAGACCACCAGCGGACCGCTCAGCCGGCCGGCCGGGCGGCACTGCCGGTCGGTCACGTACATGGGCACGTTGCGCCCCTGCTCCACGTGCCGGACGGGCACACCCGCCGCCGTCAGGGCCCACTCGAAGGTGAAGCTGCACCCGATGAGGAACGAGACCAGGTCGCCGCGCCAGTACGCGCGCACGTCGGTCGGCTCGTCGACCAGCTCGCCGTGCTCCCACACCCGGTAGCGGGGCAGGTCGGTCCGCAGGTCCGCGCCGTCCGCGAGGACGGTGGTGACGGCCCCGGCGTCGGTCACGTCCAGCACCGGACACGGCTGGGGGTTGCGCTGGCAGAACAGCAGCATGTCGTACGCCCAGTCCGCCGGCACCGAGATCAGGTTCGCCTGGGTGTGGCCCTCGGCGACCCCGGCGGTCGCGCCCACCAGACCGTCCCGCATCCGGGCGCGGGCCGCCGCCGGGCTCCAGCCGCGCGCCTGCTCGTCGGCCAGGACCACCGGACGGTCGTCCGCGGCGGTCGTGATGCCCTCGCCCCGGCGGACCGCCGGGCGGCCGTCAGCCGGCCGCCCGGTGGACCGGGGCGCGGTGGCCGTGTCCGGCCGCTTCCCGGTGCGGTTCACACCAGCTCCTTCCCGCGCGTCTCCGGCAGTCCCAGCAGCGCCAGCGCCGCGAGGCCGTAACCGATCGCGCCGAAGACCAGCGCGCCGCCCACGCCCCAGCTGTCGGCGAGGAAGCCGACCGTCGTCGGGAACACCGCGCCCACCGCGCGCCCGGTGTTGTAGGTGAAGCCCTGCCCGGTGCCGCGCACCGCCGTCGGGTACAGCTCGCTGAGGTAGGAGCCGAAACCGCTGAAGATCGCCGACATGCAGAACCCGAGGGGGAAGCCGAGCACCAGGACGAGGGTGTCCGCGCCGCTCGGCAGGTTCGCGTACGCCAGGATGCAGACGGCCGACAGCAGGGCGAACAGCCATATGTTGCGCCGCCGCCCGAGCCGGTCCGTCAGATACCCGCCGGTCAGGTACCCGAGGAACGCGCCCGAGATCAGGAACGTCAGGTAGCCGCCGGTACCGACGACCGACAGGTCCCGCTCGGTCTTCAGGTACGTCGGCACCCAGGTCGCCAGGGTGTAGTACCCGCCCTGGACGCCCGTGGAGAGCAGCACGGCGAAGACGGTGGTGCGCAGCAGCCCCGGGGCCCCCGGCCGGCCGGGACGGAGGATCACCGCGAACGAGCCCCTCTGCGGGCTCCGTTCGCGCGCGGCGGCCGCCTCCGGCGCGTCCTGCACGCTGCGCCGGACCCACACCACGAGCAGGGCGGGCAGGGCGCCGGTCCAGAACATGACCCGCCAGGCCAGGTCGTGGTCGAGCAGCGAGAAGATGACCGTGTACACCACCACGGACAGGGCCCAGCCGACGGCCCAGGAGCTCTGGATCGCGCCCAGCGTGCGTCCCCGGTGCTTGGCGCTCGCGTACTCGGCGACCAGGATCGCGCCGACCGCCCACTCACCGCCGAAGCCCAGGCCCTGGAGTGCGCGGAAGACCAGCAGGGTCTCGTAGTTGGGGGCGAATCCGCAGGCGACGGTGAACACCGCGTACGTGATCACGGTCAGCAGGAGGGCCTTGACCCGGCCGATCCGGTCCGCCAGGACCCCGGCGAGGGCGCCGCCCACGGCGGAGACCACCAGGGTCACGGTGGTGAGCAACCCCGTCTGGGAGCTGGTCAGACCGAAGTAGGCGGACAGCGCGACCATCGTCAGCGGCAGCGTGAAGTAGTCGTAGGAGTCGAGGGCGTAGCCGCCGAACGCGCCGCCGAAGGCGCGCCGGCCGCGCGGTCCCAGGGCCCGCAGCCAGCCGAACGGCCCGTCGTCGGGGGCGGGTTCGGCCGGGGCGGGGTGCGGCTTGCCGGTGAGGGTCCGGGGCGGAGGGGTCGTGCTCATGAGCACCTCGCAGGGTGAGGAGGACGTGCGGAGGGTGGTGATGAGCGGGTCGGGCGGAACGTGCGCGTGCGGCAGCCGTGGGTGCCGTGGGTGCCACGGGTGCGCCGTCCCGGCGCGGGACGGCTTCGTGCGGGACGACGATGTGCGGGGCGGCTTCGTGCGGGTGCCGCCGGGTGGTGACGTCGGGTGGTGACGGTGTGCGGTGACGCTGCGGAGCAAAGTAGAGGATCGTTGAACGATCCTTCAATACCCCCGTTGTCTCGCCGTCCCTCATACGATTGAATTCCGGGCATGGCGGAGCAGCTGAGCGGACTGGCCGACGACCGTGCCCTGCTGGGCCGGACCAGTACCGCGGAGCGGGTGTCGGACATCCTCAGGAGCCGGATCGCCGACGGCTACTTCCCGCCCGGGACGCGGCTCTCGGAGGACAGCATCGGCGGTGCGCTCGGTGTGTCCCGCAACACACTGCGCGAGGCGTTCCGGCTGCTCACGCACGAGAGGCTGCTCGTCCACGAGTTGAACCGGGGCGTGTTCGTGCGCGTGCTGGCGGTCGAGGACGTCGAGGACATCTACCGCACCCGGCGGCTCGTCGAGTGTGCCGTCGTGCGTGGCCTCGGCGACCCGCCCCACCCGCTCGACGCGCTCGCCGCGGCGGTGGAGGAGGGGCGTGCGGCGGCCCACGAAGGTGACTGGAAAGCAGTGGGTACGGCCAATATCCACTTCCACAGCGAGCTGGTGGCCCTGGCCGGCAGCGAGCGCACCGACGAGCTGATGCGCAGCGTCTTCGCCGAACTCCGGCTGGCCTTCCATGTGGTGGACGAGCCGCGGCGACTGCACGAACCGTACATCGCCCGCAATGTCGCGATACTCCAGGCTTTGCGAGCAGGGGAGACCCGGCGCGCCGAGGAGTTGCTGGCCGGGTACCTCGACGACTCGCTGGAACGGGTGGTGGAGGTCTACCGACGCCGGGTCGGGGACGACGGGCGGGCTTGAGCCGGGTCGAGGGTGACGGCCGGGCGGGCTGAGCCGCTTCGGGGACGACGGCCGGGCCGCTCGGGGGACGGCGGGCTGGCGGACGGAGTCGGGTCGGTCGGTCTGGCGGCCGGGCGGCGGACTGAGCCGGGGAGTCCCGCCGTCCGTACCGACTGAGCCGGGCAGAGGGGCGCGGGCAGGGCCGAGAGCGGCGGGCCGTGGCAGTCCGGGGCGGGGTGGCCCCGGGGCGAGGGGCCCGGGGCGGCTCGGGTGGACGGATCGGGCCCGCGCGGAGGTGTGGGTCCGGGGCCGCCGGGGCCGGGAGCAGCGGGGGTCGGCGGCCGGTGGCCCGCGGCGGCGCGGCCGGGAAGCCGGGGTCTCGCGCGGCGCGCGACCCGAGAGGGAACCGGGTGCGCGACCGGCCGTGCGACAACCGTGACGGCGGGGCGCATCTGCCTCGTTTGGGTCCTTGTCAGACCGAGGATCTAGTCTGTGCACCGTGACTTCGCCAGCATCGACGGACAGCGTTCCGCCCCAGCTCAGCGCGGGGCCGCGGCCCGCGCCGGGCCCGGCCGCCGACGAAGGGCTGGCGCGGCGGCTGCGCGCGCTCGCGTGCACCGCCCCACTGCACGACCTCGACGCCCGCAAGGCCAACCTGGCCGGCGAGTACTCGGTGTACGGCATGGCGGAGATCGCCCTCGCCGCCATCGACCTGGTCACCCTGAACATGGACTTCGACACGGGCGCCGACCACGACCAGATAGTGGCCCGGCTGATCCCGCGCATCGCCGCCCAGGCCCCGCGGCGGCCCGCCGCCGAACACGAGCGGGTGGCGTGCTGGGTTTTGGAGAACCTGATCAACGTCGGCAGCGTCGACCGGGGCTTCCGCGCGGTGTACGGCGTGTTCGGGGCGGACGGCACCTACGTCCGCCGGGACTACGACTTCAAGCTGATCGAGGAGGTGCCCGGCCCGGGCGGCACCGTCTACCTGCGGACCACCGACGAGGCGGTGAACGTCCTCGTCGGCGCCCTGGACACCGACGTCACCAGCGCCCAGATCGCCGCCGAGGTCAAACTGGAGGTGCTGATCAGCCGGGGCCGGCTGGCCGACGCCCAACTGGCCGCCGAGCAGGCCCGTTACCGGACCGTGCAGTACAGCGAGTCCCTGCGCAGGGCGCTGGACGCCACCCGGCGCAACGTCCGCGCGGTCGACTGGCTGAGCGCCGTGCCGGACATGATCGCGGAGGCCCTCGACCACGTGGCGGACCGGTACCGCCACGAGAACGCCATCCTCACCAACATCCGCAAGGCCCGCGACGAGTCGGAGGACCCCGAGCACAAGCGGCGCGCCGCCGAACTGGTCGACATCGTCAAGGACTGCATCCGGCGCCACACCCAGCTGCAGTCCCGGCTGCTGGAGGCCGGCCCCCTCTTCCGTGCCGAACAGGACCGGCAGGCCTTCGCCACGCCCACCGCCACCTCCGGCACCGACCTGTACGGACACCTGCTCTCCCCGCTGCTCCCGCTGCCCGTGGAGCGGGCGGTCCGGGTCACCGACGCCTTCTTCGCCCACGGCACCGGACTGCGCACCCCCGTGTCGGTGCGCCTCGTCGACCTCGTCGACCTCCTGCTGACCCCGCCCGTCGAACGGGAGCACCTCGGCGCCGAGATGCCCGAGCCCGACCTGATCGCCACCCCGGACGACAGCCGCTTCAGCGAGGAACAGCTGGCCGCCGCGACCGCGCTGCTGGACCTGCCCGCCGACGCGCCCCGCAGACTCTCCGGGCTGCTCGCCGACGCCCGCCGCCAGGACCCCGAACTGCCCTATCTGGTCGCGCTGCTGGCCGTGCACGCCGCCAGCCCTCCGGTCGGGACCGCCTACCGCCAGGGCGAGCGGACCCTGCTGTTCGCCGTCGACGACGGCACCGAACTCGACGACCCCGAGTTCGGTGGCGCCGACCTCATCGTCGGTACCGCACTGCTGGACGCGGCGGGCATGGCGGCGGACCGGACGGAGGCCGCGTGAACCGCCCTTCGCCGCTGCCCCGGCCACTGTCGTCTTTGCCTGCCGGGCAATCCCGGTCCGTGCAGCAGTCCCTTGAGGAGCTTCGGTCCGTGCAGCCGTGCCCTGGGCAGCTCAGGTCCGTGCCGTCCTCCCCCGGACAGCTCCGGTCCGTCCCGCCGCTGTGGGGGCCGGCCCGCCTCCGGCTGCCGCCTCCCGGGCACGCCCGACTGCTGCCGCCTCCCGGGCAGGCCCGCCCGCTGTCGTCGCCGGTCCCCCCGCTGCCGTCTTCCTCCGGGCCGTCGCGAACCGGCCGCGTCCCCGTCGGGCGCGCCGGCCGCGTCGGCTCGCCCCACCGCGCCGACCCCCACACCCACACCGAGGAGCCCCGACCGTGACCGAGCATGCCGAGTGGAGTGACACCGAGACCGGTGCGGTGCCCGCCGGCGGCGCCGTCACACCCGCCGACGCCGCCGACGCGGCACGGCTCGTCGCCTTCGGCCTCCAGCCCAAGCTGCAGCCCGCCCGCGACCAGGAGTACGCGGACCTGTTGCGCCGTTACCGCGAGGACCCGCCGTTCGCGCGGCTCGCCGACGCCGTGGCCACCGGCCTAGGACTGGTCGTGCTGGAGGTGTCGCCCCGCGCGGGCATGGCCGTGACCGCGGCCGAGGACTCGGTGTTCGCCGTCCGCATGGGCGACTACGCGCGCCGCACCTCCGCCGACGGCGGCGACCGCTTCCTGCACGGACTCGCCCACCTCGCCGTCGCCGCCCTCGCCTTCCCCCGCCCCGAGGACCTCGCCGACGACGGATACATCGGGCGGGTCACGGTCAACGGCGTGGACGCCTTCGTCCGCCAGGCCTGCCACCGGCTGGAGGAACGGGCCGCCGAACAGGGCGAGATCACCGACCCGGCGAGCGACGCGCCCGGCCTGGAGGCCGCCTGGCGGGTGTGGGCCCGGCGCAGCGCGACCGGTGCCACCAAGGACGCCCGCCGGCTCTCCGGCTCCACCACCGGCATCGTCGCCAAGGCCGTCACCTTCCTCACCGACTCCGGCTTCCTGCAGCGCACCGGCGACGACGGCGGCGGCACCTACCGCACCACGGCCCGCTACCAGCTCCAGGTGCGCGACATGGCCGGCAGCGCCGCCCTCGCCGAACTGCTGGACCTGGGCGTCGTCCCGGTCACCGACGGCACCCCCACCCTGCTGCCCGCCGAGGACGGGGACGACCTGCACCTCGTCGCCGACGCCGGCCTGCCGTTCCACTCCGCCTGACCGCCTGACCGCCTGACCGCCTGACCGACCCCCGCCCGACCGCCTGACGTCCGTCCGATCCCCGCCCCCCACTCACGACGCCTCACGAGAGTCCGCCATGTACGAGCTGTCCCGGGTCCGCCTCTACTCCATCGGGCCCGCCGGTGCGCGCTACGCCGACACCGTGCTTGACCTGCGCGGTGTCGGCGGGACCGTGCCCGACCCCGCCCCCATGCAGGCGGAGTTCTTCCAGGACGAGCCCGTCGGCCCGCCCCGCCGTCCCGCGCCCGCCGGGGTGCTGTTCCTGGAGAACGGCGGCGGCAAGTCCGTCCTGCTCAAGCTGATCTTCTCGGTGATGCTCCCCGGCCACCGCAACACCCTCGGCGGCGCCAGCTCCGGTGTGCTGCGCAAGTTCCTGCTGGCCGACGACTGCGGCCACGTGGCCCTGGAATGGCAGCACGTGCAGACCGGCGAGTGCGTGGTCGTCGGCAAGGTCAGTGAATGGCGGGGCCGCCAGGTCTCCAACGACCCGCGCAAGTTCGCCGAAGCCTGGTACTCCTTCCGGCCCGGCCCCGGACTGAGCCTCGACAACCTGCCCGTCGCCGAAGCCACCACCGTACGGCCGCCCGTCGAGGGGCAGTCGGGCGCGCGCGGCCGGCGCCGCACCATGAAGGGCTTCCGGGACGCCCTCACCGAGGCCGGCAAGACCTACCCGCACCTGGAGGTGCACTGGGAGGAGATCCACGAACGCTGGACCGAACACCTCGGCGACCTCGGCCTCGACCCCGAACTCTTCCGCTACCAGCGGGAGATGAACGCCGACGAGGGCGAGGCCGCCGGACTCTTCGCGGTCAAGAAGGACTCCGACTTCACGGACCTGCTGTTGCGCGCCGTCACGGACACCCGGGACACCGACGGGCTCGCCGACCTCGTCAGCGGGTTCGGCAACAAGCTGGGCCGACGCGCCGAACTCATCGCCGAACGGGACTTCACCGCGGGCTCCGTCGACCTGCTCGGCCGGATCGTCGAGGCCGCCGACGCGCGCGCCCGCGCCCGCGAGATCCACACCGCCGCCGAACGCCGCACCCGTACCCTGGCCCGCCGCCTCTCCGCCCGCGGCACCCGCGAACGCCTGCGAGCCGCCGAGCTGGCCCACCAGGTCACCGCCGCCGCCCACACCGTCACCGAAGCCGTCGCGGCCCGGGACCGCAGTGCGCTGATCGCCGCCGAACTCGCCTACCGGCACGCCTCCCTGGCACTCGCCGCCGCCGAGAAGTCGGCCGCCGCGCAGAAACGCGAACTCGCCGACGCACGCACCCTGCACGCCGCCTGGCAGGCCGCCGAGGCCGTGCTCAGGCACCGCGCCGCGGCCGACCGGGTGGCCAGGGTGTCCGCCGCGATCCAGGAGGCCGAGCGGGACGCCGCCCCGGCCCTCGCCGCGCGCACCCGCGCCGCCGGGGACCTCGTCCGCGCCCTGCACGCGGCCGCGCGCGACGCCGAACAGCTCGCCAACGAGGGCGACGAGCGGTCCGCCGCGCTCCAGGAGGCCGGCGACACCGCCCACCGCGACTCCACCGCCGCCGCCACCGAGGCGCAACGCGCCCGCAGCGAGATCGGACACCTCAAGCAGCGCCTGGCCGAGGTCGAGCAGGAGACCGCCGAGGCCGTCCGGGCGGGCTGGCTCGATGACAGCGCCCCCGACGCCGACCCCGCCCGGGCGGCCCTCGCGGCCAGCGACGCCGAGAAGACCGCCGTCGACGCCTGGGACACCGCCCGCGAGGCCGCCCGCAGGGCCGGCGAACACGCCAGGGAGGCCGCCGCCGCCGAGTCCCGCGCCGAACTCACCGCCGCCCGCGCCGCCGACGCCGCCGCCGCGGCCGAGCGGGCCCACGAGGCCGAACGCCGCACCGCCGCCGCCCTCGCCGCCGAGGAACGGGCCGCCGAACTGCTGGGCCTCGCCGGCGGCACCACCGCCCGGCCCCCGGTCCCACGCCCCCGGCACGGCACCGAGACCGCCGAAGCCGCTGTCCCGGCCGAGGGCGCGCTCACCGCCGAGGAACTGGACCGCTTCGCCGACGAGCTGCGCACCCTGCTCGACGACACCGTCTCCTCCGCCGAGCGGCAGCTGTTCGAGCTGCGGACCGCCGCCGCCGACGACGCCCGGATCCTCGGCGCCCTCGGCGACGGCGGCCTCCTGCCGCCGGGCCCGGACGTCCTGGCCACCGTGGAGTTCCTCGGTGAGCACGGCATCCCCGCCCTGCCCGGCTGGCGCTACCTCGCCCAGGCCGTCGACCCCACCGACCACGCCCGCGTCCTGGCGGCCCGGCCCGAGCTGGTGGACGGCGTCGTCATCACCGACCCCGGCTCCCACGCCCGCGCCCGCGAGGTGCTCGGCGACGCCGCCCTGCTGCCGCGCTCCGCCGTCGCCGTCGGTACGGCAGCCGCCCTGCTCGCCCCGGCCCCGGCATCCGGAGCGGACACCGGCGACGTCTTCCTCGTGCCGCCCAACCCGGCCATGCACGACGAGCACGCCGCCGACGAGGAACGGCACGCACTGCGCGCCCGGGCCACCGAACGCGACGAGGAGATCCGCGCCCTCGCCGCACGGCTCGCCAAGGACCGCGAGCTCGCGGCCCGCCTCGCCTCCTGGCGGACCGGCTGCCCGGCCGGCCGGCTAGCCGAACTCGCCCGGGCAGCCGAGGAGGCCCGGACGTTCGCCGCGGAGACCGAGGCGGAACTGGCGGAGGCGCGCACCGTGCGCGCGGAGGCCGAGGAGGCCGCCACCGAGGCCGCCCGGGTGCGCGACGAACGGCAGGAAGCGGCGCAGAAGGCCCGCCGCGCCGCCGACGCCCTCGCCGGACTCGCCTTCCGGCTGCGTGAACGGGCCGGCTGGCAGGCGAAACTGAGGGAACTGGCCGACGACGCCGCCGAGGCGGAGGCCCGTGCCCAGGCCTGCCTGGAGCGCGCCCGGGCCGCCGACGAGGACCGGCGCGCGGCACAGCGGGCCGCGGACGACGCCCGGCGCACGGCGCGCGCCCTGCGCGCCGAACGCTCCGAGATCGCCGGCGCGCCCGACGACGTGTCCGACGACGTGTCCGACGACACGCCCGACGGGACGGCCGACGGCCCCGACGGCCCGGCCTCCGACGGCGCCCCGGACGACCGTGCCTCCCGGAGCCCCCGGAACACGCCACCGCAGGCGTCCCTGCCCGCACTGCGCGAGGCGTACCGGGCCGCCTCCCAGGTGTACGAGAAGGTCGGCGTCGGCGCCGACCTGCGCGCCGAACAGGCACGGGCGGAGAGCGACGAGAGCGCTGCCCGCGCGGAACTCGACCGCCTCAGCAACAAGGTCCGCAACCGCGCCGAGCTCCTGCTCCAGTCGCCCGACGGCTCCGACGGCCCCAGCCGGCAGGCCGCCGCCGCCCGCGCCGAGGAACTCGTGCAGCTCCTGGAGACCCGCATGTCGGCCGCGAGCGAGCAACTCGGGCGGCTGCGCGGCGAGGCCGAACGGCTCGCCCCCGACGACGGTGGGGAACACACCGCGCTCCCCGAGGACACCCAGCCCTCCGACGCCGAGCACGCCCAGACCCTGCTGCGCACCGCCACCACCGAACTCGCCGCACGCACCGGGGCGTTGGACCAGGCCCGGGAGGCTCACGCCGAACTCCTCGACGCCCACCGCGCCGCCGAGGACGCGGCCGGCGGCTTCGACGAGATCGCCGCCCTGCTCCGCGACCTGCTGCGTGAGCACACCTCCGACGACGAAGCCGACCAGCCCGAGCCCTACCCGGGCAGCCCCGAGGAGGCGCGGCAGGCCGCCGCCGAGGCGCGCCGCTCCCTGCGCGGCTGCGCCGCCGACCTGACCGCCGCCGAGGCGGCCGTCCGCGAGGCGAGCGACATCCTCGTCCGGCACGCCAACTCCACCCGCTACGAACAGGTCCGCACCCCCGCACGGCAGCAGATCCGCGAACTGCCCGCCTCCGCGCTGCCCGAGCACGCCCAGAAGTGGGCGGACGCCTTCGCTCCCCGGCTGCGCGTCCTCACCGACGAGCTCGAACAACTGGAGCGCAACCGCGACTCGATCGTGGACCGGCTGCGCGGCCTGGTCGAATCGGCTCTCGCCACCCTGCGGTCGGCCCAGCGGCTGTCCCGGCTCCCCGAAGGGCTCGGTGAGTGGTCGGGACAGGAGTTCCTGCGCATCCGCTTCGAGGAGCCCGACCAGGCCACCCTCACCGAGCGGCTGGGCGAGGTCATCGACGAGGCCACCAGCGCCGCCGTGCGCAAGAACTCCGACCTGCGGCGCGACGGCATGTCCCTGCTGCTGCGCGGAGTCGCGGCAGCACTCCGGCCGAAGGGCGTCTCCGTCGAGATCCTCAAGCCCGACGCCGTGCTGCGCGCCGAGCGCGTCCCCGTCGGACAGATGGGCGACGTCTTCTCCGGCGGCCAGCTGCTCACCGCGGCCATCGCCCTGTACTGCACGATGGCCGCCCTGCGCTCCAACGACCGGGGCCGGGACCGGCACCGGCACGCGGGCACCCTGTTCCTGGACAACCCCATCGGCCGGGCCAACGCGACCTACCTGCTCGAACTCCAGCGGGCCGTCGCGGACGCGCTGGGCGTGCAGCTCCTCTACACCACCGGCCTGTTCGACACCACGGCGCTGGCCGAGTTCCCGCTGGTCATCCGGCTGCGCAACGACGCCGACCTCCGGGCCGGCCTGAAGTACATCAGCGTCGAGGAGCACCTGCGGCCCGGTCTTCCCCAGCAGGACCCGGGGCAGGAGGCGGTGCACAGCGAGATCACCGCGACCCGCATGTTCAAGCGCCCCACGGCGGCACCGGGCCGGGACCACGACCCGGTTCCCGACACCACTCGCCGTCCGGCTCCCGAGCATGCTCCCTCGCCTGCTCAGGACGGTGACCCCGGCCGGGGGCGGGACGAGCAGCCGGAGACCGGGCTGGACCAGGGACCCGGAGGGGGGCCGGTCGGGGGACGGGGTGGGGGACCGGGTGGGGCTCAGGACGGACGAGAGACATCGGGCGGGAGAGGCCGAGTCGGGGAGCCTCGCCAGGGCCAGGCCCCGGCTGCGCTCCGGACCGAGGGGTGATCCGTCGGCGGTAACGGACCACCGGAGCGCCCGGGGACGAGGCAGCGGGGCCGCCGGCCGGCGGCTGGTGGCCGGTGGACCGCGCCGGTCCCGCGCGACGACCGTATCGGCGTCGTCAGGTGCAACATCGTCCGTACCGGCGTCGTTGGGACCGGCGTCGCTCGTGCCGGCGTGGTGGGGACCGGCGTCGCTCGTAGCGGCGTCGTGGGGGCCGGTGCGGTCGGGACCGAGCCGAAGGCGACCGGGACTTCCCGGTGCGGCGGGCCGGACACCGCCCGCGCTGCCATCCCCTCTCCCAACACCGCTAGCGCCGCCACCGCCTCTCCCGCCACCGCCCGCCCCACCATGACGGCGACCTGCTGACACCCGCCCCATTGGTGACGGTACGTCAGAAGTCGTACCCCATCCGCCGTGACAGGTCGGCCGCCGCCGCAGCGGTCCGCCGCCCCAGCGCGGGCAGGCGCTCGGGGGTGAACCGGTACACCGGTCCGGAGACGCTCAACGCGGCGATCACCTTGCCCTCGTGCGACCGGACCGGCGCCGCCACGGCAGCGAGACCGACCTCCAACTCGTCGAGCGTGGAGCCGTAGCCCTGCTCCACCACCGTGTCCAACTCGCCCCGCAGGGCGACCGCCCCGGTGACCGTGCGCTCCGTGAATCGTTGCAGGGGGCGGGCCAGCAGACCTTCCCGCAGGGTGGGCGGAAGGTGGGCGAGCAGCACCTTGCCGCTGGACGTGGCGTGCAGCGGGGTGGGCCGGCCGAGCCAGTTCTGCGCGGTCACGGCCGCCGTGCCGCGCGCCTGCATGATGTTGACGGCGGCGTCGTCGTCCAGCACCGCGAGGTTCACCGTCTCGCACAGCTCGTCGGCCAGCTCCCGGCACACCGGAACGCCTTCCTGTGAGATGTCCATCCGGACGGCCGCCGCTCCCGCGAGACGCAGCACACCGGCCCCCAGGCGGTACTTGCCCCGGCCGTGGCTCTGGGCCACCAGGCCGCGGTTCTCCAGGACAGCGAGCAGCCGGGACACCGTGGACTTGTGCACCCCGACCTCGGCGGCGATCTCGGTCACGCCCGCCTCACCGTGCCGCGCGAGGATCTCGAGCACGGTCACCGCCCGGTCCACCGACTGCACCGAACCTGCTGAGCCGGTCGGACCTGCCGAGCCGGCCGAACCGGTCGGACCTGCCCAACCGGACCAACCGGCTGAACCTGCCGAGCCGGTCGACGGGGTCGAACCTCCAGGCCAGGCCGAACCGGCCGACGGGGTCGAGGCTGCCGAACCGCCCGGCGCGGCCGAGCCCACCGACGGGGCCGAGCCGGTCGGCTCGGCCGAGCCGATCGAGGGGGTCGCGCCGTCCGGGGCCTGCGCTGCGGACGGCGCGCCGTGCTCGTGCGGCTCGTCCCGAGAGCCCCGTGCACGTGTCGGGATCATGGCTGAGAACTCCTGCCGTCGGCCGGCCCGGTGAGGGCGGCCGCACGGCACGAGATCACTCTCCCGCCCCGTTCCGCAGAGTTCGCGCCCCGATCCACCGGGTTGTCGTTGCGCACGGCGCACGAGCGGCGCGCGCGATGCGAACCAGCAGATTATCGGACGAGTGGTGACGGGGTGCCCTGGCGTACCGCCCCTGGCAGGACCGGCGGGTGCCCGCAGGCCCGGCCCGTCAGACCTGCCCGTGGACGCCCGTTCACCGACCCTCGGGGGTGGCCGCTCAGGGGTGGGACAGCTGCCCGGTGCCGCCCCGGCGGCGTATTCGCGCCTGAGCCCGCTCCGCGGACCGCGCCTCGCGCCGGGCCCGGCGGCGCTCACGGCGCAGCGCCCGCGCGGTGCTGCTGGGCACGGACACCACACCGTGCCGCTGGTTCCAGACCTGGCGGGTGACCCAGACGTCGAGGACTCCCCAGGTGGCCAGGATCGTGCTGACCACGCTGCTGATGACCATGGGGAACGCCAGCCACGAGCCGGCCAGGGTGCACAGGAAGGCGATTATGGCCTGGATCAGGGTCACCGCGATGACCAGCACCGCCCGGACGGCCGCCGTCCGGACCGGATCCGGCAGCCGGCGACGCCGCGCGGGCTCCTCGACCCACAGAGGCCGCGAGAACCTGGCCGGTTCGGACTCCGCGGCTGCGGGAGCCGCCTCCGTCACCGTGTCCCGGTCCGGCTCGCTGACCCCCCGTCCGTTCCGCACCTGCTCGGAGGTCGACGCGCCCGGGCGCTGCGTGGCCGGCCGGCCGGTCCCGCCGACCGGTATCCGCGTTTCCCCGTGCGTGCCCTGCCCGGCCGCGTCCCCGTCCGCCTCCGCACGGGTCATCACCTGGACCGTCCCGCCCTCCTCCGGCGCCTCGCGCCGCTCAGCCGTGCCCATCACCGTCGTCACTCCCCACCGCCGCCAGTCCGCTGCCCGGATCCGCGGACCCGTACTTCCCGTGACTGCCCGGCTTGCGCTGTTTTACGCCCCCAGGTGCGGGACGCGGCTCCTGTGGCCGCTTCCGCCCCCATGTCCCACTGAGAAGACGAACGGAACGTCACAAAGATTCCCGGCGAGGCGGAATTCAGGCCAACTCCTGTGCGACCGGTCCCGGATGACACACCCGGGACAGCGGAACGCCCCGGGCGGGGCGCCACATGGCCGCCCACCCGCGACGCCGGGCGGCGGCCCCCTCCTCCCGTATGCGGCGGCCACCTCCGCACGCACCCGGAAGGACCGGGTGACCGCCGCCGCCCCACGGCCCCGGGTGACCGCCCACCTCGCACACCCGAAGGAGGCGGGAGACATCTGCCCGCGCACCCGGACGATCCGGAACGACCGCCGCTCACGGGCACCCGCCGGATCCCGGACGGCCGTCTCCCGCAGGCGCCGGAAGGCCGGGGTGGTAATCGCCCGCAATGCCCGGACACCTCCCCGCCGCGCGCCGACACTTCGGACGTTCGTCCCCCGGACGGGTCTTCGAGTTGACCGTGCCTCGGTAGTAGGCTCGCGCCGTTTGTTGACGCACCTGTGCGCCCCCGGTCCGGACGGGGGCCGAGCTGGGGGAGGCCATGCGCTTTCGCGGGAAGTCCATCCGCCGGAAGATCGTGGCGCTGCTCCTCGTGCCGCTGTTGTCCCTGACCACCATCTGGGCCTTCGCCACCGTGCTCACCGGGCGGGAGGCGAGCCGCCTCTTCGACGTCTCCTCGGTGATGGAGGAAGTCGGCTACCCCGTCGAGGACACCGTGCGCGTGCTCCAACAGGAGCGCCGCCAGACGCTCGTCCACCTCGCCGACCCCCGCGCCTCGGACGGGCTCGCCGCCCTCCGCAGGAGCCGCGCGGCCACCGACCGGGCCGTCAGCCAGGTGCGCGCCAACGCGGCGAAACCCGAAGTGCGCGAGGCGATGGGGGAGGACGCCGAGAACCTGGGCGCGGTCCTCGACTCCTTCGACGGCATCGAGTCGCTGCGGCGCAGCGTCGAGGACGGCACCGTCGACCGTTCCCAGGCACTCGACCTGTACAACGGCCTCGTCGACCCCTGCTACGTCCTGCTCGCCAACCTCCACGTCGTCGAGGACGTCAACCTCGACAAGCAGTACCGGGCCCTGGTGAATCTGGCCCGGGCCCGCGAACTGCTCTCCCGGCAGGACGCCCTGCTCGGCTCCGCCCTCGTCGTGGGCCGGCTCTCCCGCACCGAGGTGCGGGAGGTCTCCGACCTCGTCGCCCAGCGCACGCTGCTGTACGACGCGAGCCTGCCCCAACTGCCGACCGCCGAACGCGACCGGTACGAGAGCTTCTGGCAGAACGCCTCGTCCGCCCCGCTGCGCGTCGGCGAGGAGGCCGCCGTCGCCTCCGGAGCCGGTCCGCCCCGCGGGATCACCGCCAAGAGCTGGGACACCGCGGCCGGTACCGTGCTGAAGGAGCTCGGCTCCCTCAACGACCAGGCCACCGACCGCTATCAGGACCGCGTCCGGCCCGTCGCGATGGGCGTGATCACCCAGGCCGTGATCGCCGGTGTGCTGGGTCTGCTCGCTCTGCTGCTGTCCCTGTTCCTCTCCGTGCGTATCGGCCGCGGCCTCGTCCGTGACCTGCGGCAACTCCGGCTGGAGGCCCACGAGGCGTCAGGGGTACGGCTGCCCGGGGTGATGCGCCGGCTCTCCGCGGGCGAACAGATCGACGTCGAGACCGAGGTGCCGCGCCTGGAGTACGCCAGGAACGAGATCGGCGAGGTCGGCCAGGCGCTCAACACCCTCCACCGTGCCGCCGTCGAGGCCGCCGTGAAGCAGGCCGAACTGCGCGCCGGTGTCTCCGAGGTCTTCGTCAACCTCGCCCGGCGCAGCCAGGTCCTGCTGCACAAGCAGCTCACCCTGCTGGACACCATGGAGCGCAGGACCGAGGACGCCGACGAACTGGCCGACCTGTTCCGCCTGGACCACCTCACGACCCGGATGCGCCGGCACGCCGAGGGGCTGGTGATCCTCTCCGGTGCGGCACCCTCCCGGCAGTGGCGCAAGCCGGTCCAGCTCATGGACATCGTGCGGGCCGCCGTGGCCGAGGTGGAGGACTACGAGCGCATCGAGGTGCGCCGGCTGCCGCGCGTCGCGGTCACCGGTCCGGCCGTCACCGACCTCACCCACCTCGTGGCCGAACTCATGGAGAACGCCACGGTGTTCTCGCCACCGCACACCGCGGTGCAGGTCCTCGGCGAGCGCGTCGCCAACGGCTTCACGCTGGAGATCCACGACCGCGGCCTGGGGATGACCGCCGAGGCCCTGCTGGACGCCAATCTGCGGCTCGCCGAGACCCCCGAGTTCGAGCTGTCCGACACCGACCGGCTCGGCCTGTTCGTGGTCAGCCGCCTCGCCCAGCGGCAGAACGTCCGGGTCTCCCTGCAGCCCTCCCCGTACGGCGGCACCACCGCCGTCGTCTTCATCCCCGACGCGCTGCTCACGGACGACGTCCCCGACACCAACGGCGTCGGCTTCCGGCTCGACCGCCCGCAGCGGCCCAAGGACGCGCGGGACGGCCGGGAGGCCCGGGACGACGAGGGCGTCAGGAGCCGTCGTGCCGCCCTTTCCCAGAGGCCCGTGGCCCTTCCCGGTCTTCCCGCCGGTCTGCTCGACGGCCCGGTCGAACTGGAGGCGCCCGTCGGACCCGAGGCCGCCGGAACGCTGGGCCCCCTCGATGGCTTCCCCGGAGCGCTGGACGACGAGGACGGTGAGCACGGAGGGCTGTTCCGGCCCCGCCGCTCCCCGGGCCGCACCGGGGGCGAGCGCTCCGGAGGCCGGCACGATCCGCGTCCGGAGCACCCGGGGGACATCGAGATCCCCGAGGACGCCGAGGACCACCACCGGGTGAGCGCCCCCGTCCCGCTGATGCGGCGGACCACCCCCAAGCTGGTGCGTTCGCACGGCCGGCCGGTCGGTGACCAGCGTGCCCGCCGGGACCGGGCGGGCGACGGCGGCACGGTGCCGTCCTCCCGCCCGGAGGGGGACGGGCTCCCCTCGCTCGCGGAGCGACGCCGTGGCGACACGGCCGGGCCCGCCTCCGGCCGGCCGTACCCGGAGCCCGCTCCCGCCACCCCGCTGCCGAGCCGGCGCCGCACCGCGCGACCCGCCATCGGGACGCGCGCCGAAGGACCGCGGAAGACCACAGCGAGCGCTCCCGGACCGGGCGACACCGGACCCGACGGCACCGGACCGAGTGACACCGCACGGAGCGACACCGCACGGAGCGACACCGGGCCGAGTGACACCGCACGAAGCGACACCGGGCCGGACGGCACCGGGCGGCGCGGCACCGGACGGAGCGGCACCGCGCGGGGCAGCGCCGGGCCGGGCGACGCCGAGCGGTCCCCGCTGGCGCCCCTGCCCGCCCGGCGCCGCGGCGACTCCGCCCCGGCCGCCGCCGATGACTCCGGCCGGGAACGGGACGCCCGGCAGGGCGACCTCCCGCCCCGCACGCCGCCGGGCCACGACGACGGCGCCGGCACGCCCACGGAACTTCCCCGGCGCACCCGCGGTACCGGTCCCCGTGCGGGGACTCCGCGCCCTGCCCCGTCGGAGACCCGCCCGCAGCCGGGCGGCGAGGCCCCCGCGGACCCCGCCGGATCCGGGACCCCCCGAGCACCCGAAGCCCCCGCGACCCCCGGGGTACCCGCAGCACCCTCGGAGACCGCAGGACCCGGAACCGCCCCGCCCCAAGACGACACCGCACGACCCGGAACCGCTCCGCGCCAAGACACCGCAGGGCCCGGAACCAGGTCGCCCCGAGACACCGCGGCCCCTGGCGGGGCGCTGCCCCGCCGGGTCCGGCAGGCCAGCCTCGCCCCGCAGCTCAAGCGCGAGGCGGAACGGACCGCCGGGAATGCCGGAAGCACAGGGAACGCGGGGGGCCCGGCACCACTCGCCGAGCGGGACGCGGACGACGTCCGCAGCCGCATGGCATCGCTCCAGCGTGGCTGGCAGCGAGGCCGCGCCGAGAACGCCGCCGACGGCCAGGACCACGGCGGCACAGCACCAGACGCGACGACTGAGGGGGACGGTCGATGACCGCACCGCACACGACCGGCCACGACGCGACCGACGCGGGGCAGCTGAACTGGCTCCTCGACGACCTGGTGGAACGCGTCGCCGGCGTTCGCCAGGCCCTCGTCCTCTCCGGGGACGGCCTGGCCACCGGGTCCTCCCGGGAGCTGACCCGGGAGGACGGCGAGCACCTGGCGGCCGTCGCCTCCGGCTTCCACAGCCTCGCCAAGGGGGTGGGCCGGCACTTCGAGGCGGGCAGCGTCCGGCAGACCGTCGTGGAACTCGACGAGGCGTTCCTGTTCGTCACGGCCGCCGGTGACGGCAGCTGCCTGGCCGTCCTCGCCGACGCCGACTCCGACGTCGGACAGGTCGCCTACGAGATGACGCTCCTGGTCAAGCGGGTCGGCGCGCATCTGGCCTCCGCTCCACGCACCGATCTGCCCTCCGGCGGGTAGTGGGATGACATGAGCTTCGACGGGCAGGGAAGCAGCCACTGGTTCGACGACGAGGCCGGACCGGTGGTCCGCCCCTACGCCATGACCCGCGGCCGGACCACGAGCACGGGCCAGCACCGCCTCGACCTGATCGCGGTGGTCGTCACCGAGCCCCACTCCGACGACCCGGAAACCGACCCGACACTCGCCCCGGAGCACGTGGACATCGTCGGGCTGTGCCGGGACACACCCCAGACGGTCGCCGAACTCGCCGCCGGGCTGGACCTGCCGGTCGGTGTGGTCCGCGTGCTGGTCGGCGACCTCGTCGACACCGGCTTCGTCCACGTGAACCGTCCGGTTCCGCCTGCCGAACTGCCGGACGAGAGTATTCTCCGCGACGTGATCGACGGCCTCCGGGCGTTGTGAGCCGCACGGAAGCGGGGTACTGACATGACCGGCTGGCAGTTCTGGGTCGACCGGGGCGGCACGTTCACCGACATCGTCGCGCGCCGGCCCGACGGCCGGCTGCTCACCCACAAGGTGCTCTCGGACACCCCGGCCGCCGGCACCGGTCCGGCGGCGGTGCCCGACGCGGCGGTCACCGGCATCCGGCAGCTGCTCGGGGACTCCCGGGAGCCGGTCGAGGCGGTCCGCATGGGCACCACCGTCGCCACCAACGCCCTCCTCGAACACACCGGCGAACGCACCCTGCTCGTCATCACCCGGGGCTTCCGCGACGCCCTGCGGATCGCCTACCAGAACCGCCCGCACATCTTCGCCCGCCGCATCGACCTGCCCGAGATGCTCCACGAGCGGGTCGTCGAGGTCGACGAACGGATCGCCGCCGACGGCACCGTGCTGCGGCCCCCCGACCTCGACGCGCTGGCCGGGCCGCTGCGGCAGGCGTACGACGACGGCATCCGGGCCGTGGCCGTGGTCTGCCTGCACAGCCACCTCCACCCCGCCCACGAGCGGGCCGTCGGAGACCTCGCCGCCCGTATCGGCTTCCCGCAGATCTCGCTCTCCAGCGAGGTCAGCCCCCTGATGAAACTGGTGCCCCGGGGAGACACCGCCGTCGTCGACGCCTACCTCTCGCCCGGGCTGCGCCGCCATGTCCGGCGCGTCGCCGACGCGCTCGGCGGAGCGCGCCTGATGTTCATGCAGTCCAACGGCGGGCTCACCGAGGCCGGGCAGTTCCGCGGCAAGGACGCCATCCTCTCCGGCCCCGCCGGCGGCATCGTCGGGATGGCGCGCATGTCGCAGCTCGCCGGATTCGACCGGGTCATCGGCTTCGACATGGGCGGCACCTCCACCGACGTCTCCCATTTCGCCGGCGCGTACGAACGCGTCTTCACCACGCAGATCGCCGGGGTCCGGTTGCGCGCGCCCATGCTGGACATCCACACCGTCGCCGCCGGCGGCGGCTCCGTCCTGCACTTCGACGGCTCCCGGTACCGGGTCGGCCCCGACTCGGCGGGCGCCGAGCCCGGACCGGCCTGCTACCGGGGCGGCGGCCCGCTCGCCGTCACCGACGCCAACGTCATGCTCGGCCGCATCCAGGCGGCGCACTTCCCGGCCGTCTTCGGCCCGGACCGCGACCAGCCGCTCGACACCGCCCTCGTGCGGGACCGCTTCACCGCCCTCGCCCGTGAGATCCGGGAGCGCACCGGCGACGACCGCACACCGGAACAGGTCGCCGAGGGCTATCTGCGGATCGCCGTCGCCAACATCGCCGCCGCCATCAAGCGGATCTCCGTGCAGCGGGGCCACGACGTCACCCGCTACGCCCTGACCACCTTCGGAGGCGCCGGCGGCCAGCACGCCTGCAAGGTGGCCGACTCGCTCGGCATCCGCACCGTCCTCGTCCCGCCCGCCGCCGGCGTCCTCTCCGCGCTCGGCATCGGGCTCGCCGACACCACGGCCATGCGCGAGCAGTCCGTCGAGGCACCGCTGGAACCCGCCTCGATGCCGGACGTCGAGCGGACCGCCGACGACCTGGAGGCCGCCGCCCGCGCCGAACTGCGGGCCGAGGACGTCCCCGAGGACCGGATCGAGGTCACCCGCCGCGCCCAGCTGCGCTACGACGGCACCGACACCACCCTCACCGTCGAGCTGACCCGTCCCGAGACGATGCGGCGCGCCTTCGAGGACCGTCATCGCGCCACGTACTCCTTCACCCTCGACCGGCCCCTCGTGGTCGAAGCACTCTCCGTCGAAGCCACCGGCCTCACCGAACCCCCCGATCTGTCGTCACTCGCACCCCGCGCGCGAGCCGCCGGGCCCCCGCGGACCGTCCCGCTCCACACCGGCGGCGCGTGGCGCGACGTCCCCCTGCACCACCGGGAGGAACTCCCTCCCGGTGGGACCGTCACCGGACCCGCGATCATCACCGAGGCCGGCTCGACCACCGTCGTCGACGACGGCTGGCGCGCCGCCGCGACGGATACCGGGCACCTGGTCATGGAACGCACGGCGGTCACACAGGGTTCCCAGGTCGTCACGGAGAGGGACCCGGTGTTGCTGGAGGTCTTCAACAACCTCTTCATGTCGATCGCCGAACAGATGGGGGCCCGCCTGGAGTCGACCGCCCAGTCCGTCAACATCAAGGAGCGCCTGGACTTCTCCTGCGCCCTGTTCGACCCGGACGGCGCGCTCGTCGCCAACGCCCCCCACATCCCCGTCCACCTGGGCTCCATGGGCACCAGCGTCCAGGAGGTCCTCCGGCGCCGCGGCCCCCGCATGCGCCCCGGCGACACCTACGCCGTCAACGACCCGTACCACGGCGGCACCCACCTGCCGGACGTCACCGTGATCACCCCCGTCTTCAGCACCGAGCCACCACCCGGCACCGAGCCACCACCCGGCACCGAGCCCCCGCCCGGCACCGAGCCCCCGCCCGGCACCGAGCCCCCGCCCGGCACCGAGCCCCCGCCCGGCACCGAGCCCCCGCCCGGCACCGAGCCCCCGCCCGGCACCGAGCCTCCGCCCGGCACCGAGCCACCACCCGGCACCCCGGCGGACGCCGTCACCGACGACGGCCCCGAGCTGCTGTTCCTCGTCGCCTCCCGCGGCCACCACGCCGAGATCGGCGGCATCGCCCCCGGCTCCATGCCCGCCGACAGCCGCACCATCGAGGAGGAGGGCGTCCTCTTCGACACCTGGCTGCTCGCCGAGGACGGCCGCCTCCGGGAGGAGGAGACCCTCCGCCTGCTGACCGGGGCGCCCCACCCCTCCCGCAACCCGGCGACCAACCTCGCCGACCTGCGGGCCCAGATCGCCGCCAACCGGAAGGGCGTCGACGAGGTCCGCCGCATGATCGGCGTCTTCGGCCTCGACGTCGTCCAGGCGTACATGCGGCACGTCCAGGACAACGCCGAGGAAGCGGTCCGGCGCGTCATCGACACCCTCGACGACGGCGCGTACGCCTACGAGACCGACTCGGGCGCCGTCATCCGGGTGCGCGTCACCGTGGACCGCGCCCGGCGCTCGGCGACCGTCGACTTCACCGGGACGTCCGCGCAGCTGCCCACCAACTTCAACGCCCCGTTCGCCGTCGTCAACGCGGCCGTGCTGTACGTCTTCCGCACCCTCGTCGCCGACGACATCCCCCTCAACGACGGCTGCCTGCGCCCCCTGACGATCATCGTGCCGCCCGGCTCCATGCTGGCGCCCGAGCCGCCGGCGGCCGTCGTCGCGGGCAACGTCGAGACCTCCCAGGCCATCACCGGGGCCCTCTACGCCGCGCTCGGCGTCCAGGCGGAGGGGTCCGGCACCATGAACAACGTCACCTTCGGCAACGACCGTCACCAGTACTACGAGACCCTCGCCTCCGGATCGGGCGCCGGCGACGGCTTCCCCGGCGCCTCCGTCGTGCAGACCCACATGACCAACTCGCGGCTCACCGACCCCGAGGTGCTCGAATGGCGGCTGCCGGTCCGGCTCGAGGAGTTCGCCGTCCGCCCCGGCAGCGGTGGCGCAGGCCGGTGGCGCGGCGGGGACGGCGCGGTGCGCCGCCTCCGCTTCCTGGAGCCCATGACCGTCTCCACCCTGTCCCAGCACCGCCGGGTCCCGCCCTACGGCATGGCCGGCGGTGAGCCCGGGGCGCTCGGAGCCAACCGGATCGAACGGGCGGACGGCAGCGTCCTCCGGCTCGCCGGGAGCGACTCGGCCGAGGTCGGGCCCGGGGACGTCCTCGTCATCGAAACCCCCGGCGGCGGAGGCTACGGCCCACCGACCGCCCCGTCGAGCAGGAGAGAAGACCGATGATCTTCGGCCGTTCCGAGCGCGGGAAGCCCCCGGTCGAGCCCGTCACGCTCAAGATCCTCGTGGCCGGCGGTTTCGGCGTGGGGAAGACGACGCTCGTCGGCGCGGTCAGCGAGATCCGGCCGCTGCGTACCGAGGAACTGCTCACCGAGGCCGGCCGCCCGGTCGACGACCTGCGCGGGGTGGAGGCGAAGAACACCACCACCGTGGCCATGGACTTCGGCCGCATCACCCTGCGCGAGGACCTCGTGCTGTACCTGTTCGGCACCCCCGGCCAGGAACGGTTCTGGTTCATGTGGGACGAACTGTCCGAGGGCGCCCTCGGTGCCGTCGTCCTCGCCGACACCCGGCGGCTGGAGGACTGCTTCGCCGCCATCGACTACTTCGAGCGCCGCGCCATCCCCTTCGTGGTCGGCGTCAACTGCTTCGAGGGGGCGGACCGTTACCCCGCCGAGGACGTCCGGCAGGCCCTCGACCTCGACGACCACGTCCCTCTGCTGATGTGCGACGCACGGGAGCGCGAGTCGGTCAAGGAGGTCCTCGTGGGCGTGGTCCGGCACGCCATGACACAGGCGGCGCGCGGCCGCCCCGCGGTCACCACCTGACGCGTCCGCAACGGCCGCCGGCCGGACCGGTCCGTGGCCCCGCCCCGTCGACGGCGGCCGTCGCCCGGACCGGTCCGCCCTCCCACCGCGCCAAGCGCCTGCCACGGCGGCAGGGCCGCGCGGGCCGGTCGCGCACGCCGGGACGCCGGTCAGTCGTCCCCCTCCTCGACCCAGCCGAAGCTCCGCTCCACCGCCCTGCGCCAGTTGCGGTACTCCCGCTCCCGTTCCGCTGCCGCCATGGACGGCTCCCACGCGGCGTCCTGCCGCCAGTGCGCCGTCAGCTCGTCGAGGCCGTTCCACACCCCCGTGGCGAGCCCGGCGGCGTACGCGGCGCCCAGACAGGTCGTCTCGGACACCCGCGGCCGGATCACCGGCACGTCGAGCACGTCCGCCTGATGCTGCATCAGCAGGTCGTTCCCTGTCATGCCGCCGTCGACCTTCAGGGTGCTGATCCGGACGCCGGAGTCCTGGTACATGGCGTCCACCACCTCCCGGGTCTGCCAGCTCGTCGCCTCCAGCACCGCCCGCGCCAGATGCGCCTTGGTGACGTAGCGGGTGAGGCCGGTCACCACGCCCCGCGCGTCGGAACGCCAGTAGGGCGCGAACAGGCCCGAGAACGCGGGCACGACGTAGGCGCCGCCGTTGTCCTCCACGCTCGCCGCCAGCGGCTCGATCTCGTCCGCGTTGCGGATGATGCCGAGCTGGTCGCGGAACCACTGGACCAGCGCGCCGGTGATCGCGATCGACCCCTCCAGGCAGTAGACGGGCGCCTCGTCGCCGATCCGGTAGCCCACCGTGGTCAGCAGCCCGCTCTTGGACGGCACCGGCCGGTCCCCGGTGTTCAGCAGCAGGAAGCTGCCGGTGCCGTAGGTGTTCTTCGCGGTGCCCACCTCGTAGCAGGCCTGCCCGAACACCGCCGCCTGCTGGTCGCCGAGGGCCGACGCCACCGGAACACCCGCGAGTTGACCCACGGCGGTGCCGTAGACCTCCGCCGAGGAGCGGATCTCCGGCAGGACGGCCTCCGGCACGTCCATGGCCGCCAGGACCGACGGGTCCCACTGGAGCGTGTGCAGGTTCATCAGCATCGTCCGGCTCGCGTTGGTCACGTCCGTGACGTGCCGGCCGCCGTCCGGGCCGCCCGTGAGGTTCCAGATCAGCCAGGAGTCGATGGTGCCGAACGCGATCTCGCCGTTGACGGCCCGGGCTCTCAGCCCGGGCACGTGGTCCAGCAGCCAGGCCACCTTGGGCCCGGAGAAGTAGGCGGCCAGCGGCAGCCCCGTCGCCTCGCGGAAACGGTCCTGCCCGTCGGTGCCGCCCAGTCGGCGACAGAGCGCGGCCGTCCGCGTGTCCTGCCACACGACCGCGTTGTGCACCGGCTTGCCCGTGGCGCGGTCCCACAGCACCGTCGTCTCCCGCTGGTTGGTGATGCCCAGCGCGCTCAGATCACCGGCTTCCAGACCGGCCTAAGCGAGCGCCCCGGCCACCACCGCCCGCACCGTGGACCAGATCTCGGTGGCGTCGTGCTCCACCCAGCCGGGCTTCGGGAAGATCTGGCGGTGCTCCCGCTGGTCGACGGCGACGATCGCGCCGTGCCGGTCGAAGACGATGCAGCGGCTGGAGGTGGTGCCCTGGTCGATCGCGGCGACGAACGTGCCCGTCATGACGTCCCCTTCGTCGGTTCGTTCAGAAGGCTGCGTTGAAGACGACCCCGGACAGGGCCGCACCGATCAGGGGCCCCACGACGGGAACCCACGCGTAACCCCAGTCCGACGTCCCCTTGTTGGGGATCGGCAGCAGCGCGTGCACCACGCGCGGCCCCAGGTCGCGGGCCGGGTTGATGGCGTACCCGGTCGGACCGCCGAGCGAGAGCCCGATGCCGACCACCAGGAACGAGACGATCAGGATCGACGTACCCGACTCGCCGAGCCCCTCGGTCAGACCGAAGGCCAGGATCGGCAGCACCAGACCGACCGTCGCGATGATCTCGGTGACGAGGTTGGCGAGCGGATGGCGGATCGCCGGCGTCGTGGAGAAGATGCCGAGCGTCGGCTGGGCCAGGTCCTCGTCCGCGTTGGCCCGGAACTGCGCGTAGTAGACCAGCCAGCACAGCACGGCGCCCAGCATCGCGCCCACCAACTGCCCGGCCACGTACACGTGCACCTGGTCCCACGCGCCGGTGTCGATGGCGATCCCCAGGGTGACCGCCGGGTTCAGGTGACCGCCGGACAGCGGCGCCGCGGTGTAGGCCCCCGCCATCACACCGAAACCCCAGCCCAGCGCGATGACGACCCAGCCGGCGTCCTTCGCCTTCGAGTGGTTCAGGACGACCGCCGCGACGACCCCGGCGCCGAACAGGATGAGGATCGCGGTTCCGATGATCTCCCCGACGAACACGTCTCCGTTGCTCATGGCGGCTCCTCGGCCCGGCCCGGAAGCGTCCCGTCCCGGACCTCACGTGCAGGATGCGTTTCCCATGGCGACATCGGCCGAGGACGGGGACGTCCCGTGCCCCGCCCGGCGTCCGTGTCGAGCGTGCCGTGGCCGTCGCACCGCCCGCGGGGGAGCGGGCCCCGGCATGCGGGACCCCAGCCGCGACGTGCGGGAAAGCGCCGGGATGAGCGGCGGTGCCGACCGACACGGGAAGTGTTCACCGGCGCCCGGGGGCCGTCAAGGTCGCCGACCGGACCGGTTGCCGCACCCTCCGGCACGGCGGCGCGCCCCGAGCGGCACCGAGCCCCGCGACCCGTCCGACGCCGAGCCCCGCGGCCCGTCCGACCCGAGCGGCGCGACCCGCCCGACGCCGAGCCCCGCGACCCGCCCGACCCGAGCGGCGCGCCCGGCACCGAACGGACGGTCCGATGATCGGATACAGTCCGCGCGTGTCCAGAACTCACCCACCCGCCCCCAACACCGCGCCCGGCTCCCACTGTTCGAGCTGCGGCACGCCCTACGGGGAGGGCGTCTCCGGCTGGCCCCGCACCTGCTCGGCCTGCGGCACCACGGCCTACCGCAACCCCCTGCCCGTCGCGGTCGCCCTCCAGCCCGTGTACGACACCCAGGGCACGGGCCTGGTCGTCATCACCCGCACCGTCCCTCCCGCCCGCGGCGGAGTCGCACTGCCCGGCGGCTTCCTCGACGACCGCGAGGACTGGCGGCAGGCCGTCGTGCGCGAACTCCGCGAGGAGACCGGCATCGAAGCCGCCGCCCGGGACGTGCGGCTCGCCGACGCCATGAGCTCCCCGGACGGCCACCTGCTGCTGTTCGGCCTCCTCCCGGAACGCTCCGCCGAGACCCTGCCGCCGTTCGCCGCCACGAACGAGACCGACGGCCGCCGCCTGCTGCGCCGTGCCGAGGAACTGGCCTTCCCCCTGCACACCCTCGCCGCCCGCGCCTGGTTCGAGGGCCGCTACATCTGATCCGTCGCAGCCGTCACGCCGGTCGCGGCCGTCACGCCCGTCGCAGCGGTCCCGACAGCCGCACCCGCCGCCCCGTCCGGCCGCGCGCCGTACCGCCCAGCCCCGCCCAGCCCGCCCCGCCCCCCGGCACGTCAGCGCGGTCCGTCCCCCCGCAGCCGTACCGGGTGGGGCGGCTCCGCGGCGCCCAGGTCCCCCTCCCGTTCGACGACGAGCCGGCGCCCCGCCCACCGCACCGTGTACCGCTCGGGCTCCGGCTCCTTCCACCCGTCCCCGGCGTCCGGCACCACGGTGCCGCCACCCGTGCGACCCCGGGCCGGTGCCCACACCTCCAGTTCCAGCCCGCCGTGCGCCCCGCGCACCGGCAGCACCGCCCCGGCACGGGCGAACACCGGGATCCGCTCCGGCGGCGCCTCGGCCGTCACCCGGCCCGGGCCCTCGTACGCCCGCCCCGTCACCGTGTCGTACCAGCGCCCGCGCGGCAGCGGCACGACCCGGCGGACCGCGCCGGGCTCCAGCACCGGTGCCACCAGCAGGGCGTCCCCCAGCAGGAAGGCGTCCTCGCAGTCGCGCAGCACCCGGTCCTCCGGCGCCGACCACCACACCGGCCGTACCGGCGGTGCACCCGTGCGCGCGGCCAGCCGGGCCAGCGTCGTCACGTACGGCAGCAGACGCCTCCGTTCGAGCAGCGCCGCCCGGACCGCGGACGCCACGTCGGCACCGGGCCCGCCCCCGAGCGCCCACCCGGCCGGCGGTTCCCCGCGGGTGCGCAGCAGCGGCAGATGCGCCCCCAACTGCAGCCACCGCACGTACAGCTCCGGGGAGAGCTCGGCACCGGGCCCGCCGACGTCCGCACCCGACACGGGAACGCCGCACAGACCGAGCCCCAGGACCAGCGCCAACGACGCCCGCAGCCCCGCCCAGTCCGCCGGCACCGTCCCCGGCCGGACCCCGCCGTACCGCTGCTGCCCCACCCACCCGGACCGCGAGACGACGCACGGCCGCTCGTCGGGGACCGACCGCAGCAGCCCCTCGTACGCCGCCCGGGCCATGCACAACGCGTACACGTTGTGCGCCTCGCGATGGTCCCCGCCCGCGCCGTCCAGGCAGTGGCGCGCCGACCGCGGCAGGGCCGCCCCGCCGAGGACCGCGAGCGAGGCCGGAGCGTCCGCCTCGTGCCAGAAGCCCGCCCACCCCCGCGCCCGGCCCTCCGCGTACAGCCCGCCCCACCAGGCGCGCACCCGAGGGTCGGTGAGGTCGGGGAAGACGGCGTCCCCCACCTCGTCCACGCCCCGCACCACCGCGCCCGACGCCTCCCGCACGAACACGTCCGCGGCCGTGCCCGCCGCATGGACCGCACCGCCGCGCCCCGCCCCCACCGAGGGGGCGACGTCCGACACCAGCCGGACGCCGTCCTGCCGCAACGCCTCCGCCAGGGCCGGCAGACCGGGGAACCGGTCCCGGTCGACGACGCACGCCCGGTGCCGGTCCAGGGGGGAGGAACCGAGGTGCACGGCGTCCAGCGGCAGCCCCCGCTCGCGGTGCGCGGCCACGACCCGGCGGACCTCCGCCTCGCCACCGGCCCCGTCCACCGCGTGATGGTGGCCGAACGCCCACGCGGGCGGCACGGCGGGCGCACCCGTCAGCGAGGCCCAGGCCAGCAGCACGCGCGCGGGCGTACCCACCATCACCCAGCAACGCAGCGGCCCCCCGTCCACCCGCAGCTCACTCGCCCCGGCCAGGTCGTGACCCGAGCCGTCGCCCTCCACCCCCTCCCGCAGCGTCACCGTGCCGTCCCAGGTGGTGTCGTGGAAGACCAGATGCGTCCCCGCGTCGGCCACCACCACCTGCACCGGCATCGTCACGTGCGCGGGCCCCCCGGCGGACACCCCGGCGCCCCCCGGGGAGCGGCGGGGCCCGGTGTTCCACAGCCGGTACCGTCCGGAGCGCAGCCGGGGCCCCGACGCCTGCCCGCCCAGCCCGAAGAAGCGGGCGTCGGCCGGCACCTCCGCACGCACCGCCCAGCGGCCCGGGCCACCCCCGTCCGGCTCCCACCAGCGGGGCGGAAGCTCCCGGCGCAGCAGCACACCGCCCGGGGTGAGCACCTCCACCGCGCCCTCCCGGGACACGGCCACGGTCACCCGCTCGGCCACCACCCGCCAGCCGCCGTCCGTGTCCGGCTCGAACACCGCCCGCGGATCCGGCTCCGGACACGCCCCGGCCAGCGCGTACGACGGTTCGGCAGCCGCCCCGTCCCAGCCCCAGAAGACCGCCCCGGTCACCGCCACCATCACCCGCACCTCGGAGCGGGCGAACCGCACCACGCCCCCGCCCGGACCCGGCTCCACCTCCCGCACGAGGCCCGGCACCCGCGCCCGCACCCGACCGCCCGCGGGCAGCCCCACGGCGTCCGCACGCCGCCTGCGCCACGCCGCCCGCACGGTACGCAACCCCTGAGCCGCCCCCGACGAGCCGACCGACCTCACCGAACGCACCAGGTCACGACCGTCCATGCTGTTCACCCTGCCACTCGCCGCTCCCCGCAGCCGTGCCGTTCAACTGCCGTTCACCCACGATGGGAGCACACCCGCTCGCCACGGATCGCGCGGGGCACCCTGGTGCGGAAGTCGATCACGTGGCATCGTCCCTGTCAGCCGCGTCACGCGCACACCCCAGCCCGTGCGCGCGGGACGCACACCATGCGCACAGTCCGGGAGCCGTACATGCCGACCGCGAACGACCAGCCCCTCTGGCAGCCCGATCCGGAACGAATCGCCCGCGCGCGGATCACCCGGTTCCAGGCATGGGCCGCCCAGCACCACGGTGCCCCCGCCGAGGGCGGGTACGCGGCCCTGCACCGCTGGTCCGTGGACGAGCTCGAGACGTTCTGGACGGCCGTCGCCCAGTGGTTCGACGTCCGCTTCGCGACACCTCCCACCCGGGTCCTCGCCGACCGCTCCATGCCGGGCGCCCAGTGGTTCCCCGGGGCGACGCTCAACTACGCCGAACACGCCCTGCGCGCCGCCGCGGAGCGCCCCGACGCCCCCGCCCTGCTGCACGTCGACGAGACCCACGAGCCGCGCGCCGTCACCTGGGCCGAGCTCGACCGCCAGGTCGGCTCCCTCGCCGCCGAGCTGCGCGCCCTGGGCGTGCGCCCCGGCGACCGCGTCAGCGGCTACCTGCCCAACATCCCGCAGGCCGTCGTCGCCCTCCTCGCCACGGCCGCCGTCGGCGGCGTGTGGACCTCCTGCGCGCCCGACTTCGGCGCCCGCAGCGTCCTCGACCGCTTCCAGCAGGTCGAGCCGGTCGTCCTGTTCACCGTCGACGGTTACCGCTACGGCGGCAAGGAACACGACCGCCGGGACGTCGTCGCCGAACTGCGCCGCGAACTGCCCACCCTGCGCGCCGTCGTGCACATCCCGCTGCTCGGCACCGACGCCCCGGACGGCGCGCTGGAGTGGACGGCCCTGACCTCCGCGGACACCGCACCCGTCTTCGACCCCGTGCCCTTCGACCACCCGCTGTGGGTGCTCTACTCCTCCGGCACCACCGGCCTGCCCAAGGCCATCGTCCAGTCCCAGGGCGGCATCCTGCTGGAACACCTCAAGCAACTGGGCCTGCACTGCGACCTCGGACCGGACGACCGGTTCTTCTGGTACACCTCGACCGGCTGGATGATGTGGAACTTCCTCGTCTCCGGCCTCCTGACCGGCACGACGATCGTCCTGTACGACGGCAGCCCCGGCTTCCCGGACACCGCCGCCCAGTGGCGGATCGCCGAACGCACCGGGGCCACCCTGTACGGCACCTCCGCCGCCTACGTGATGGCCTGCCGCAAGGCCGGCGTGCACCCCTCGCGCGACTTCGACCTGTCCGCCGTGCAGTGCGTCGCCACCACCGGCTCGCCGCTCCCGCCCGACGGCTTCCGGTGGCTGCACGACGAGGTCCGCGACGACCTGTGGATCGCCTCCGTCAGCGGCGGCACGGACGTCTGCTCCTGCTTCGCCGGAGCCGTCCCGACCCTGCCCGTGCACATCGGCGAGCTGCAGGCCCCCTGCCTGGGCACCGACCTGCAGTCCTGGGACCCCGGCGGCCGGCCCCTGACCGACGAGGTCGGCGAGCTCGTCGTCACCAACCCCATGCCGTCGATGCCCGTCCACTTCTGGAACGACCCGGACGGCAGCCGCTACCACGACAGCTACTTCGACGTGTACCCCGGCGTGTGGCGGCACGGCGACTGGATCACCGTCACCTCCCGCGGCTCGGTGATCATCCACGGCCGCTCGGACTCCACGCTCAACCGCCAGGGCGTGCGCATGGGGTCCGCCGACATCTACGAGGCCGTCGAACGACTCCCGGAGATCAAGGAGTCCCTGGTCATCGGCGTCGAACAGCCCGACGGCGGCTACTGGATGCCGCTGTTCGTCCACCTCGCCCCCGGTGCCGTGCTCGACGACGCCCTGCTGGACCGTATCAAGCGGACCATCCGCCAGGAACTGTCACCCCGCCACGTCCCCGACGAGGTCATCGAGGTCCCCGGCGTGCCGCACACCCTCACCGGAAAACGCATCGAGGTCCCGGTCAAACGACTCCTCCAGGGCACCCCCCTGGAGAAGGCCGTCAACCCCGGCTCCGTCGACGACCTTGGCCTCCTGGCCTTCTACGAGGACCTGGCCCGCAAACGCGCGTGACCGACCGGGGGCGCCGCCAGCGAGTGCGGCGGCGCCCCCGGCACCGCCGAAGCCGGGTCGTACTCGACACCCGCACGTCGAACTGGTCCCGCGACACCGCCGCCACCCCGTTCCTGCGCGCCCCGGAGACGTGACCGCCCCGGGGCTCAGGGCACCCGGACCGCACACCGCCCGGCGCACCCCGGCCCCCAGCGCCGTGCGCGGCAGCCACCTCGGAGCACCCGGCCTCGCCCAGGCCGCCCAGCGCAGTATCGACTCCCTCACGGTCACCGCCGCCATCGGCGCCGGGCCCCTCGGAGGGGCGCCCTTCGGCACGCTCACCGCCGCGACCTGCCTGTTTCCACACCGGCTGGTGCGCGACCGCCTCACCCGGACCCCAGTGTCAGTGCCCCCGATTACGGTGAGTGAGCATTGATGGACCGACATGCACGGGGGACACATGACCGCCACCGACCACCGCACCCTGCGACGCGTCCTGCGCCGCGAGATCGCGGGCACCATCGGCCTCCTCGCCGACGAACACGACTTCCGCGCCATGCGGCGCTATCGGACCTTCGCCTTCGAGGACCACACCACCTACCTGCACCACGTGGAAACCCTCCTCAGGACCCGCACCCTGCAGGGCGGCTTCACCACCCTGGCCCTCTTCGACCCCGAGGAGTTCGCCGACTACTGCACCCGCGGCGGCCTCGACCCCGACAGCCCCGCCAGCCGCACCCGGTTCACCGCCGAACTCGCCGCCACCGGCCCGACCGTCCCCTACGACGGCGAGCCCCTGACCCACCTCGTACCCGCCCTCGTCGACGAAGCCGTCCGCCGGGCCACCTGGGACTACGCGGCCGCCCTCCTCGCCCGCCTCGGCGCCTGCGCCACCTGCGGCGAGGACCTCGGCCGTGCGGCCTTCGCCCGCGCCTCCCGGCTCCTCACCCGCATCCTGGACACCGCCCCACCCGGCCACCGGCACCTGGTGTGCAGCGTCGCCGGACCCGACGAGACACTCGTCGCCGTCCTCCACGCGGACCCCACCGCCTCCGACGGCACCACCGGCGGCCCCGACCTGGACGAGGCCGAAGCGCTCGAGTTCACCGCCGTCCTGGCCGTCGGCCTCGCCACCCACAGCCCCGGCGGACTCGTCGTCCGGATCACCACCCCCGGCGCACCCGACCGCGTCCACGGCTGGCGGCTGCGCGGCTACGGCCTCACCCCGCTCACCGCCGGCGAGGTCTTCGACGCCTACTGCACCGACGCGACCTCCGGAGAACCCATCCCGCCCGAGTCCAACGTCGACTACTGCGCCCCACCCGACCTCGGCGACACGGAACCGGGCCCACTCCACGGGCACTGACCCCCACGAGCACCGCCGCACGAGCAGCGGAGCGACACCCCGGACGGCGAAGGGGCACCCCCACACGGAGGTGCCCCTGCCCGGACCGCACCCGCGGCCCACGACGTCCCGGTCGTCCGCCGGGTGCTGTCGGACTACTCGCCCGACAGCACCGACCGCGCCGCGTCCCGCGCCTCCTCGGCGCTGTCCGCGGCACGCGCCGCGGACGCGGCCCGCTCACACTGCGCCAGCGTGTACTGCGCCAGCGTCGCCCGCACATACGGAATCGACGCCGCCCCCATCGAGAGAGAGGTGACCCCCAGACCGGTCAGCACACACGCCAGCAGCGGATCCGACGCCGCCTCGCCGCAGACACCGCAGCTCTTGCCCTCGGCCCGCGCCGCCTCCGCGGACAGCGCCACCAGGTCGAGCAGCGCGGGCTGCCACGGGTCCTGCAGCCGGGACACCGCACCCACCTGCCGGTCGGCGGCGAACGTGTACTGCGCGAGGTCGTTCGTGCCCAACGACAGGAACTCCACCTCCTGCAGGACCGAACCGGCCCGCAGGGCCGCCGACGGGATCTCGACCATCGCACCGACCTTCGCCCGCAGGCCGGCCTCCCGGCACGCCTCGGCGAACGCCCTGGCATCGGCGCGGTCGGCCACCATCGGAGCCATGACCTCCAGGTACACCGACAGCCCCTCGGCGGCCTCGGCCAGCGCGGACAGCTGTGTCCGCAGCACCTCCGGGTGGTCGAGCAGGGACCGCAGCCCGCGCACCCCCAGAGCGGGGTTCGGCTCGTCCGCCGGCGTCAGGAAGTCCAGCGGCTTGTCCGCACCCGCGTCCAGCACCCGCACGACGACCCGGCCGTCGGGAAACGCCTCCAGCACCTGGCGGTAGGCCGCGACCTGCTTCTCCTTCGACGGAGCGTTCTTGCTGTCGTCCAGGAACAGGAACTCGGTGCGGAAGAGACCGACGCCCTCAGCCCCCGCCCCCACGGCGGCCTCCACGTCGGCCGGGCCGCCGATGTTGGCCAGCAGCGGCACCTTGTGGCCGTCCGCGGTCGCACCGGGCCCCGTCGCCGAGGCCAGCGCCGCCTTGCGTTCCGCGGCGGCCGCCTCCAGCCGCGCCTTCTTCTCCTCGCTCGGATTCACGAAGATCTCACCGGAGCTGCCGTCCACGGCGATCACCGTGCCCTCGGCGAGCTCACCGGCGCCCGGCAGCGCGACCACGGCCGGCACACCGAGCGCCCGGGCCAGGATGGCACTGTGGCTGGTGGGCCCGCCCTCCTCGGTGACGAAGCCGAGCACCAGCGTCGGATCCAGCAGCGCCGTGTCCGCCGGCGCCAGGTCACGGGCCACCAGGACGTAAGGCTCGTCGCTGTCCGGGACGCCCGGCATCGGCACGCCCAGCAACCGGGCCACGATGCGGTTCCGCACGTCGTCGAGGTCGGCCACCCGGCCGGCCATGTACTCCCCGGCACCGGCCAGCAGCTCGCGGTACGCCGCGAACGCGTCGTACACCGCCCGCTCCGCCGTGCTCCCGGACGTGATGCGCCGCTCCACGTCCGTCATCAGCTCGGGGTCCTGCGCCATCATGGCCTGCGCCTCGAGCACGGCCTGGGCTTCGCCGCCCGCCAGGTTGCCGCGCGCCGTCAGGTCGGCGGCGACCGCCTCCACGGCCTTGCGGGCCCGCCCCTGCTCGCGCTCGGCCTCGTCCGCGGCGATCTGCCTGGCCGGCGGTTCGAGCACGGCCGTGCCCATGTGCCGCACCTCGCCGATCGCCACACCGTGGCTCACGCCCACACCCTGCAGCGTTGTCTCCATCTCACCCGTCTCCGATAGTGCGGCGCGCCCCGCCGCCGAGTTGCTTGTCCTTCTCGCCGGTCACGCCAGGAGCGACGGCACCGGCACGGTGGTCACTTCCAGAGGAAGAGGGTGTCACCGGCCTTGACGTCGTCGCTCTCCCGCAGCTCGGAGAGCGCGTCCGCGGTGGCCTCCAGCGCCACGACCGGGCACACCGGGGACTTGCCCGCGGCCTCGACGGCTGCGGGGTCCCACCGCACGATGCTCTGGCCACGGGTGACCGTGTCGCCCTTGTTGACCAGGAGCTCGAAGCCCTCGCCGTTGAGCTGGACGGTGTCGATGCCGAGGTGGGTGAGCACGCCGTGTCCGCTGCCGTCGACCACGACGAAGGCGTGCGGGTGCAGCGAGACGATGACGCCGTCGACGGGGGAGACGGCCGTGGAGGGCTCCCGTACGGGGTCGATCGCGGTACCCGGGCCGACCATGGCCCCGGAGAAGACGGGATCGGGCACGGCTGCCAGTCCGATGGCCCGTCCTTCGAGCGGGGCGGTCACGGTGGTCATGGGAAGCCTCCCAGGTGGAGATCTATAGGGGCGTGGCGGTCACAACCTGTTCCGGACCGCGCACTGTCCAGCAGCGTATGTCATGGGACGTACCGGTTCGGGCGGAAGATCCGAACCAGAGGTCTAGACCACATACCCTAATCGATTTGCACGCGGTCCGCGACCCCGTGTACAGTCGTCACTCCTGCTTGGGAATGAGTGACGCGATCACGCGTCCTGCCCGGCGGGGAAACCAACTCGTCAGATCCTACTCCTGGGATCGTCATCTGCATGCCCGCAGGTGATGGTCAAAGGGCCGGAAAAACACTGATAGAGTCGGAAACACCGAAGGGAAGCGCCCGGAGGAAAGCCCGAGAGGGTGAGTACGAAGGAAGCGTCCGTTCCTTGAGAACTCAACAGCGTGCCAAAAGTCAACGC